>NZ_JBDFPL010000006.1:0-422008 GCF_039672565.1 Pseudomonas sp. Ps21-P2 | reverse complement strand
TGTCCGTTCGGCGCGGGCCCACGGAGCGAGACCGGAGTGAAGGAACCCTGACGAAGGAAGGGCCCAACCAGGAGCACAAAGCCCTTGGTTACTTGGGGCTTTATCAAGTAACTCGCCGAAGGCGAAACGTCTGCCCTCAGGCAGACGCTCTTGATTTTGCTCCAGATTTACCCGCCCAGATAAGCATCCCGCACTTTCGGATCGACCAGCAACTCCGCCCCCGACCCCTGCATCACCACCCGGCCATTCTCCAGAACATACGCACGATCAGCGATCTTCAACGCCTGATTCGCATTCTGCTCCACCAGAAACACCGTCACACCATCCCGCCGTAACTGCTCAACAATCTCGAAAATCTGCTGAATAATAATCGGCGCCAGACCCAGCGAAGGCTCATCCAGCAACAACAGCTTCGGCTTGCTCATCAACGCACGCCCTATCGCCAGCATCTGCTGCTCACCGCCGGACATCGTGCCGCCGCGCTGATTGAAGCGCTCCTTCAGACGCGGAAACAACTCAAGCACCTTATCCATCTGCACCTGATAATCGGCCTTGTCCGTGAAGAACCCGCCCATCGCCAGATTCTCCTCCACCGTCAGACGCGCGAACACACGACGGCCCTCCGGCACCACCGCAATACTCTTGCGCATGATCACCGACGACTCCAGACCGACCAGCTCCTCCCCCATATAGCGGATGCTGCCACTGTGCGCGCGCGGCGAACCGCACAGCGTCATCAACAGCGTCGACTTGCCCGCGCCATTGGCGCCGATCAACGTGACAATCTCACCCTGCTGCACATCGATGCTGACACCGTGCAATGCCTGGATCTTGCCGTAGAACGTGGAAACGTTATCGAACTGCAGCATTTACGCTTCCCCCAGATAGGCTTTGATCACTTCAGGATTGTCACGGATCTGCTCGGGCGTGCCATCGGCCAGCGGCGTGCCCTGATTGATCACCACGATATGGTCGGAAATGCTCATGACCAGCTTCATGTCGTGCTCGATCAGCAACACCGTCGCGTTGTGCTCGTTACGCAGCACGCCGATCAGCGCTTTCAAGTCTTCGGTTTCTTTCGGGTTCAGACCGGCAGCCGGTTCGTCGAGCATCAGGATGCGCGGGCGCGTCATCATGCAGCGGGCGATTTCCAGACGCCGCTGCTGACCGTAGGCCAGTGTGCCGGCAGGACGATTGGCGAACTCTTTTAGATCAACCGCTTCCAGCCAATGCTCGGCGTACTCCATCGCCTCGCGCTCGCTTTTGCGGTACGCCGGAGTCTTGAACAGGCCGGACAGGAAATTCGTGTTGAGGTGGCGATGCTGGGCCACCAGCAGGTTTTCCACCGCCGTCATTTCCTTGAACAGGCGCACGTTCTGGAACGTTCGCACCACGCCTTTACGGGCGATCTCATGGCCGGCCAGGCCCTGAATCGGCTCGCCATCCAGCAGAATCGTGCCGGAGGTGGGTTTGTAGAAGCCGGTCAGGCAGTTGAAAACGGTGGTCTTGCCGGCGCCGTTCGGGCCGATCATCGACACGACCTGCTTCTCGTTGACGGTCAGACCGACGCCGTTGACGGCCAGCAGACCGCCAAAGCGCATGCACAAGCCGGACGCTTGCAGAAGTGGACGGCTCATCAGCGCTCCCCCTTGAGTTTCATGACGGGACGCTGCATCGGCAGGAAGCCCTGAGGACGCCAGATCATCATCAGCACCATCAAGGCGCCGAAGCCGAGCATCCGGTATTCGCTGAATTCGCGAAGCAGTTCAGGCAACAGGATCATCACGACCGCGGCGAGGATCACGCCCAGCTGCGAGCCCATGCCGCCCAATACCACGATGGCGAGGATGATCGCCGACTCCAGAAAGGTGAACGACTCCGGTGTAATCAAACCCTGACGCGCGGCGAAGAAACTGCCGGCGAAACCGGCGAATGCAGCGCCGAGGGTGAAGGCCGACAGCTTGATGATGGTCGGATTCAGGCCCAGCGCGCGGCAGGCGATTTCGTCTTCACGCAGGGCTTCCCATGCGCGGCCGATGGGCATGCGCAACAGCCGGTTGATCACGAACAGCGCCAACAGCGCCAGCAGCAGGGCGATGAGGTAGAGAAAGATCACCTTGTTGATGGAGTTGTATTCCAGACCGAAGTATT
Source organism: Pseudomonas sp. Ps21-P2 (assembly GCF_039672565.1). Classification (NCBI taxonomy): domain Bacteria; kingdom Pseudomonadati; phylum Pseudomonadota; class Gammaproteobacteria; order Pseudomonadales; family Pseudomonadaceae; genus Pseudomonas; species Pseudomonas sp. Ps21-P2. Next base: position 419,857 of record NZ_JBDFPL010000006.1, on the reverse strand, counting down.
CGTGGAAGGTCTGCATGCCTTCTGCAGCCTTGCGCTCGAACGTCAGGCCGAACAGCGTCGGTTTTTCGATGTTGCTGATGCCGTTCGGGCCGCCGGTGATGTCGGTCAGGTTACGCAGGAACAGGCGAATGATTTCACCAAAACCCAGCGTCACGATCGCCAGATAGTCGCCACGCAAACGCAGGACCGGGAAGCCCAGGAGGAAGCCGAACGTCGCCGAAGCCAGGCCGGCCAGCGGCAGGCAGATCCAGAAACCGAAGCCGAAGTAGTGCTGCAGCAGGGCGTAGGTGTACGCGCCCACGGCGTAAAAGCCGACGTAACCGAGGTCAAGCAGACCCGCCAGACCGACGACGATGTTCAGGCCCAGGCCGAGCATCACGTAGATCAGAATCAGGGTCGCGATGTCCACCGCGCCGCGCGAACCGAAGAACGGCCACACCAGCGCAGCAATCACCAGCGCGCCGAGGAACCAGCGTTGGGTGGAAGGCAGGGTCAGAAAGTTGCTGGTTTTGTCGGACATCAGCTGTTTCTGCGGACGCGAGCGCCACATGGCGCTGATCTGTTCGTTGAACAGCACGCGCAGGAACATCAGCAACGCCGCGGCAAAAATCAGCAGCACGGTGGTGGTGCTGGCGCCGACCACCGCGAGATTGATCCCGACGATGTCCAGTTTGAGCCCGAGGATCGGGTAAGCGACGGCCAGCACCAGCACTGCGCTGAAGAGGGCCGATTTGAGATTCCTGGTCATACTTTTTCAACCTCCGGACGGCCGAGCAGGCCGGTTGGCCGGAACAACAACACCAATACGAGAAGACCGAACGCCACCACATCCTTGTACTGGTCGCCAAAGATGTCGGCGCCAAAGGCTTCGGCGATGCCCAGCACCAGACCGCCGAGCATCGCGCCCGGGATACTGCCGATACCGCCCAGTACTGCGGCGGTAAAGGCTTTGATGCCGACGAGGAAACCGGCGTTGGGGTTGATCACGCCGTACTGCATGCTCAGCAGCACCGCAGCGACCGCCGCCAGGGCGGCACCGATGACGAAGGTCAGGGCGATGATGTTGTTGGTGTTGATCCCCAGCAGGTTGGCCATCTTGATGTCTTCGGCGCAGGCACGGCAGGCGCGACCCAGGCGAGAGCGGGAGATGAACCATGTCAGACCGAGCATGGCCACCAGCGTGACGATGAAGATGAGGATCTGCATGTAGGAGATCACCACTTCATGGGTGCTGCCGGGGCCGAACACGAAGTTGCCGGGAATGAGGTTGGGGATCGATTTGTCTTTCGAGTCCTGCGACAACAGCACGGTGTTCTGCAGGAAAATCGACATGCCGATGGCAGAAATCAGAGGGATCAAACGGTTGCTGCCGCGCAACGGGCGATAGGCAACTCGCTCGATGGCATAACCGTAGGCGCTGGTCACCACAATACTGGCGACGAAGGCTGCGGTAATCAGCAGGGGCAGGCTGTCCAGGCCAAGCATGGTCAGACCGGCCAGGGCGATAAACGCCACATACGAGCCGATCATGTACACCTCGCCGTGGGCGAAGTTGATCATGCCGATGATGCCGTAAACCATGGTGTAGCCAATGGCAATCAAGGCGTAAGTGCTGCCAATGGTCATCCCATTAACCAGCTGTTGAAGAAAGTGATAGAGATCTATCGGCATTGCTGAGTGCTCCTAAAAACCTGCCTGGTGTTTCACTGGTGGTGTCTTTTTCCCGCTCGCGCGTCGTGATCTACGTCCGCGTCCGGCACGAGCCCAGTGGTTCACTGGTGCGGTTTCAAGATGTTCAGGGGTCGGAATTCTTGTGAAATTCGCTGCCCAGCTAAAACAAAGCCCACTGCGGTTGCAGTGGGCTTCGGGTAAGCATGAAGGCTGCGTTATTTCACAGGGGCTTCAGTCTTGGTGCCATCTTTGTGCCAGGTGTAAACGACGAATTTGAAGTCTTTCAAGTCACCCTTGGCGTCGAAGCTCAGATCGCCGGTAGGGGTTTTGAACGTACCGGCGTGAATGGCGGCTGCCACTTTCGCGGTGTCTTCGGACTTGGCGGTCTTGATCGCTTCAGCAATCACTTCCACGGCAGCGTAGGCCGGGAACACGAACGGACCGCTCGGGTCTTCTTTCTTCGCCTTGAACGCAGCAACCAGCTCATTGTTGGCCGGGTCCTGATCGAAGGATTTCGGCAGGGTCACCAGCAGACCTTCGGACGCGTCCTGAGCGATCTGCGAGATGGAGGCGTTGCCCACGCCTTCCGGACCCATGAAGCCGGCTTTCAGGCCTTTTTCCTGCGCCTGACGCAGAATCAGACCCAGTTCAGGGTGGTAGCCGCCGTAGTAGACGAAGTCGACGTTGGCTTGCTTCATCTTGGCGATCAGCGAGGAGAAGTCCTTGTCGCCGGCATTGATGCCTTCGAACAGGGCGACCTGCACGCCGTCTTTTTCCAGGGTTTGCTTGACGGCAGTGGCGATGCCTTCACCGTATTGCTGTTTGTCGTGGATGACCGCAACGATCTTCGGCTTGACCTGCTTGGCGATGTAGTCGCCGGCAGCCGGGCCCTGTGCACTGTCCAGGCCGATGGTACGGAAGATCATTTTGTAGCCACGGGCAGTGATTTCCGGGCTGGTGGCCGCCGGGGTCACCATGATGATGCCTTCGTCTTCGTAGATGTCCGAAGCAGGCTGAGTGGAGCTGGAGCAGAGGTGACCGACCACGAACTTGACGCCGTCGTTGACCACTTTGTTGGCGATGGCGACCGCTTGTTTCGGGTCACAGGCATCATCGTAATCAACCGCTTCAAGCTTCTTGCCGTCGATGCCGCCTTTGGCGTTGATCTGGTCGATGGCCATCTTGGCGCCGCTGAACTGCATGTCGCCGTACTGGGCCACAGCACCGGTTTTAGGGCCGGCAATGCCGATCTTGATTGTGTCAGCTGCGAACGAGTGACTGGCAACCCCCGCCAGAACCAGTGCGGCAAACAGCTTGGAAATCTGATTAATACCCTTAGTCATGATGCTCCACTCTTGCGTTGTCGTTTTTATAATCCTGACGGCCAAAGCTGCAGGACCGGATTGAATTTCCAGGCCGCACCCCCAGCAACTGTACCGGAACAGTTTAGAGCGCCGGTCGATCGCTTGAATAGCTGGCTGCGGGGGGCAAAACCTGTGGATGTCGCTTAATCGACAGAAAGATACACAATCACGCCGGCTCTATAACCCTGTCGGGCAACGAACCGGTCGGCTTGGGCGAACTTCCCTGCAATCAATCACTTGAATCCGGGTTTGTCGGTACGGAGGGCGGCGCTATCATTGCGCCGATTTTCCAATACGGTGAAAACCCATGACGCAAGAACCTAGCACCCTCTATGCCAAACTGCTTGGCGAAACGGCTTCGATTACGTGGAATGAATTGCAACCATTTTTTGCGAAGGGTGCCCTGTTGTGGGTCGAGCCCAGCCTGGATTTGATCGCCGTGGCCCAGGCATTTGCCGAGAACAGTGAGGCGCAAGTGGCGGCGTGGCTCAAGAGTGGGGACGTCGGCAAGGTCTCTGAATCAAAGGCTCTGGATCTTTTCGAGCGCAATCCGCCCCTCTGGGCAGTGGTTGTCGCGCCGTGGGTATTGATCCACGAGAGGGCGTGACGCTGGTCACTGCTCAAAAATGGTGCGTCGGATGATGGCGAAGTGGGTAATGCGGTAACTGCCGGTGTGTCGTCGGTAGCGGAATGTCTCACCGACTCCATGCTTCATTTTGGGAAAACCATCAGGGTCGCTCCGGGATTTCTGGCGGACGTTCAATGGATGGGTATCAGCGGGGCGAATGTTCACAGACAGAGTGCCAAGGCGTGACTAGATTTCAGGCAAACCGGAGGCGTCAGCCGGGATAGCCTCCTATAACAAGAAAGAGAGCGCCCCATGGATCAATCGACTCAGGCAAGGAACGCTTGGCGCGTTCTGTTTCTGCTGTTTCTGGCCAACCTGTTCAATTTCTTCGACCGCACGATTCCCGCGATCATCATCGAGCCCATCCGCAAGGAATGGTCGCTGAGCGACTTTCAGCTCGGCATCATCGGCACCGCCTTCACCCTGGTGTACGCAGTGGCCGGGCTGCCGTTGGGGCGCATGGCCGACAACGGCTCACGGCGCAAGTTGATGGGCTGGGGGCTGGCGGTGTGGAGCGGCCTGACGGCGGTAAACGGTCTGGTCGGCAACTTCTGGGCGTTTCTGCTGGTGCGCATGGGCGTGGGCATTGGTGAGGCCAGCTATGCGCCCGCGGCCAACTCGTTGATCGGCGACCTGTTCCCCGCCCACCGCCGCGCCCGGGCCATGGGCATCTTTATGCTGGGATTGCCCCTGGGGCTGCTGCTGGCGTTTTTTACCATCGGCGCGATGGTGCAGGCGTTCGGCAGCTGGCGCGCGCCGTTCTTCATCGCCGCGGTGCCGGGGCTGGTGCTGGCGGTGTTCATGTTCTTCATTCGCGAGCCGGCCCGGGGCGCCGCTGAAAGCGTGGCCATTTCCCAGGAGAAAATCGACCGGCCGATCCGTCGCGTGCTGTCGATTCCTACGTTCCGCTGGCTGGTGCTCGCCGGTCTGGCGTTCAACTTCGCCACCTACGCGTGCAACTCGTTCATGGTGTCGATGCTGCAGCGCTACTTCTTACTGCCCTTGCAGGAAGCCGCGATGGCCACCGGCATGATCGTCGGCGTGACCGGTCTCATTGGCCTGACCGTCGGCGGCTGGGTGGCGGACAAGCTGCATCAACGCTGGAGCAACGGCCGCCTGATGTTTGCCGCGTTGAGCATGGTGGTTGCGACGCTGTGCACCGGTTATGCGCTGCACGCCGGGCGCATCGAGATCGGCGTGTTCGTCGGGGTGTTCAGTCTTGGCTGGCTGTTTTCCTACAACTTCTACACCTGCGTTTACACCGCGATTCAGGACGTGGTGCAGCCCCGACTGCGCGCCACGGCCATGGCGCTGTTCTTTGCCGGCCTGTATCTGCTGGGCGGCGGGTTGGGGCCGGTGGTGGTGGGGCTGTTGTCGGACCATTTCGCTCACTCGGCCATGTACGCCGCGCAGGTCGAGCAGATGACCGAACCGTTCAAGGCGGTGGGGCTGCACGATGCGATGTATTTGATACCGGTGGCGTTGTTTTTCGTGCTGGTGTTTCTGGTGCGCGCGTCGAAGTGCTTCAGCGCCGACGCGCAGCGGATGCGCGAGGGGATGGTGGCGGATGAGCCGGTGGGGCAGGGGGTGAAGCCGTCGGTGGCGTGATCCCCCGATCACTCCCACACCACAGCGGCCTACTTTAAAGTAAGTGCACATGCGCTCTGTGGGGTCTAGAAGATCCCGAGCCGAGCGCTATCCCGTGGGAGCGAGCTTGCTCGCGAAGGCTTAAGTTCAGTCAGTAGAGAAAATGGCTGAACGTCCCGGCCCCTTCGTGAGCAAGCTCACTCCCACATTTCCTGCGGCGAACCTGATTAGCCAGCGACCAGCACCCGAATCGCTTCCAGGCGCAGCGCGGCTTTTTCCAGCATCGCCAGGCCTTGCTCACGTTGTTCACGCAATGCCGCCAGTTCGCTGTCGCGCACGGTCGGGTTGACCGCTTGCAACGCGGTCAAACGTGCCAGCTCTTCTTCGGTGTCTGCCGCCAGACGTCGCTGCGCTTCCGCCACACGTTCAGCGTGCTTCGGCGCGATCTTGCTTTCGGCGGCGTTGATCTGCGGGTTGAGCACGTCGCGCTGGGCCTGAATGAACTTGTTGGCGCTGGCCCGGGGCACGCTCTCCAGCTGATCGTTCAGGGTGGTGAAGGACACGCGGCCCGACAGGTCGTTGCCGTTGCCGTCCAGCAGGCAACGCAGCGCGGCCGGCGGCAGGTAGCGGCCCAGTTGCAGCGAGCGCGGCGCGACCACTTCACTGACGTAGAGCAATTCCAGCAACACGGTGCCGGGTTTCAGCGCCTTGTTCTTGATGAGTGCCACGGCGGTGTTGCCCATCGAGCCGGACAGCACCAGATCCATGCCGCCCTGCACCATCGGGTGTTCCCAGGTAATGAACTGCATGTCCTCGCGGGCCAGCGCCTGATTACGGTCGTAGGTGATGGTCACGCCCTCGTCGTCGCCCAGCGGGAAGCTGGCGTCGAGCATCTTCTCGCTCGGCCGCAGGATCAGCGCGTTCTCCGAGTGATCCTCGCTGTCGATGCCGAACGCGTCGAACAGGGTTTCCATGTAGATCGGCAGGGTGAACTGATCGTCCTGCTCAAGGATGGCTTCCACCAGCGCTTCGCCTTCGCCCGCGCCGCCGGAATTCAGCTCCAGCAAACGGTCGCGGCCGGTGTGCAGTTCGCTTTCCAGACGCACGCGCTCGTTGCGCGCCTCGGTCACCAGGGCCTGCCAGTCGTCCTCGTCGCCGCCTTCCAGCTGCGGCAACAGGCGCGGGCCGAATGTATGTTGCAGCGCGTTGCCGGTCGGGCAAGTATTGAGGAATGCGTTGAGCGCCTCGTGATACCACTGGAACAGCCGCTCTTGCGGGCTGGTTTCCAGATACGGCACGTGCAGTTCGATGATGTGCTTCTGGCCAATCCGGTCCAGACGGCCGATCCGCTGCTCCAACAGGTCCGGGTGCGCAGGCAGGTCGAACAGCACCAGGTGGTGGGAAAACTGGAAGTTGCGGCCTTCACTGCCGATTTCCGAACAGATCAGCACCTGGGCGCCGAACTCTTCGTCGGCGAAATACGCCGCCGCGCGGTCACGCTCAAGGATGTTCATGCCTTCGTGGAAGACCGTCGCCGGGATGCCGGAACGCACGCGCAGGGCGTCTTCCAGGTCCATCGCGGTTTCGGCGTGGGCGCAGATGACCAGCACCTTCACGCGCTTGAGCATTTTCAGGGTGTCGATCAGCCAGTCAACGCGCGGATCGAAACGCCACCAGCGCTCTTCTTCGCTGAGCTCGCTTTGGGCCTGGAAGCTGACTTCCGGGTACAGGTCGGCGTGTTCGCCAATCGGCAGCTCCAGGTATTCAGCCGGGCAGGGCAGGGGATACGGGTGCAGTTTGCGCTCCGGGAACCCTTGCACGGCGGCGCGGGTGTTGCGGAACAGCACGCGGCCGGTGCCGTGACGGTCAAGCAGTTCGCGGATCAGGCGAGCGCTGGCTTCGGCGTCGCCGGCGGCAACAGCGGTCAGCAGCCCTTCGGCTTCGGCGCCGAGGAAACCACGGATGGTCTCGTTGGCTTTTGGCGACAGCGTGCCTTTGTCCAGCAGCTCCTGAACGGCTTCGGCGACCGGGCGATAGTTTTCGCTCTCGGCGCGGAAGGCGTGCAGGTCATGGAAACGGTTCGGGTCCAACAGGCGCAGACGAGCGAAGTGGCTGTCCTGGCCGAGCTGCTCGGGGGTTGCCGTCAGCAGCAGCACGCCGGGAATGACTTCGGCCAGTTGCTCGACCAGCGAGTATTCACGGCTGGCCTTTTCTTCGTGCCAGACCAGGTGGTGGGCCTCGTCGACGACCAGCAGGTCCCAGCCCGCCGCGAACAGCGCATCCTGGGCCTTCTCGTCCTCAACCAGCCATTCCAGCGACACCAGCGCCAGTTGCGTGTCTTCGAACGGGTTGCTGGCATCGCTTTCGATGAAGCGTTCGGCATCGAACAGCGCGACCTGCAGGTTGAAGCGGCGGCGCATTTCCACCAGCCACTGGTGCTGCAGGTTTTCCGGCACCAGGATCAGCACCCGGTTGGCGCGGCCCGACAGCAACTGGCGGTGGATGACCAGACCGGCTTCGATGGTTTTACCCAGCCCCACTTCGTCCGCCAGCAAAACCCGCGGCGCGATACGGTCGGCGACTTCACGGGCGATGTGCAACTGGTGAGCGATCGGTTGTGCGCGCACGCCGCCCAGGCCCCACAGCGAGGATTGCAGCTGGCGGCTGGTGTGTTCGAGGGTGTGATAACGCAGGGAGAACCACGGGAGTGGGTCGATCTGCCCGGCAAACAGGCGGTCGGTGGCCAGGCGGAACTGGATGAAGTTCGACAGCTGGGTTTCCGGCAGGGTCACGGGCTGGTTCTGCGCGTTGAGGCCGTGGTAGACCAGCAGGCCGTCGACGTCGTCGACTTCGCGGACGGTCATCTTCCAGTTTTCGAAGTGGGTGATGGTGTCACCCGGCGAGAAGCGCACCCGCGTCAGCGGCGCATTGCGCAAAGCATACTGGCGCGTGTCGCCAGTGGCCGGATAGAGCACGGTCAGCAAGCGGCCGTCCTGAGCCAGAACGGTGCCCAAACCCAGCTCGGCTTCGCTGTCGCTAATCCAGCGTTGCCCCGGTTGATACTGCTGCGACATGCTGCCTGACTCCCGCCTTGAAAAAGCCGACTATGTTAACGGAACAAGGCGCCCAGGCCAAAGCCACATTGTAAAAACGCCCGGATATATTGGGTGGCGCGCCTGAGGCGGGCACTTGCTGCGAAAAACATAGTCGAAACTCGCGCTTGAATCGGCTCAAGTCGACGAAACGGCAGCCGACAGCTTGATAACAGGAGACCATTACCATGCTGCCACCGCTGATCCCACTGAGCGCGGCCCCCGTGACTTCGCAGCTGGACCCGGTCAAACCCACCCCGGACATCCCGCCGGTAACGCCGATTCAAAAGAGTTCGAGCGAAACCAACATCGACCTGGGCGAACGTGACCGCGAGCAGGCCGAATTGCTGCTGCGCGAAGAACAACGTCGCCACCAACGCCGCCGCAGCGACCGGCGCGTGGCCGACCGTCACCCTGATCTTCAAGAAGGCCCGGCCATTCCCGGGGATTTCCTCAATGCCGACGACACCGTGCCGGTGGTGCCGATCATTGACGACGAGCCGCGCCAGGGCCTGTGGGTCGACCTGAAGGTCTGAGGCGCTGGTCAGCGCCGCCTCGATTGCGCATTATTGGCGGCAACAGCTATTCACGAGCGATACGCCATGAGCGATGACGGAAAACTGGTAGACCTGAGCGCCGAGCGCGCCAAGCGTGTTCACGACCTCAATGACAAACGCCTGAACGAAGTCCGCAGCGCTTTCGAGCAGGCTATGCCGCTGGGCAAGGGCAAGAAGAAAGCCAAGAGCAAACCAAAAAAACGCTGACCCGCCTTCCGTTCGTCCCCCGTCTGCCGGCTGCTGTTTGTGATTCACGCCGGCATTGACCTGAGTCAATTCCTCTCGTCACCCCACTGATTACTCTGCGCCCATCAAACAGCCTCGGGCAGAAGGAGTGCGCATGTTTCTTGACCACGCAGTGATAGCCGGCGTCATGACGGTGGGGCTGGCGATGGTGATTTATTCAAGCGTCGGACTGTTCATCTGGAGAGATTCACCCCGGCGCGGAAGACGCTGAGTCTTCTACACAAAGAGCACGCAAGGCATTTTGGGCAACTTCGGTTGCCCATTTTTTTTGCGTGGTGGCCATGCGTGCTGACTGCTGCGCCGGGAGGATGCTGGCGCCGGCTCAGCCCACGGTGATAGGCGGCAGGTCGGCCAGGGTCACGGTCTGCAGCTTGCGTGGCGCGAGGATCTCGGCCTCGCCATCCACCACCAGTTCATCGTTCTGATTGAACACGCGAGTGGCGATGCGCACGCGGAATTTCGGCAGTTTCTCGAGGATTTCCAGGCGCACGGTCAGGGTGTCGCCGATCTTCACCGGCTTCTGGAAGGTCATCTGCTGACCCAGGTAAATCGTGCCCGGGCCAGGCAGTTCGCAAGCCACCGCCGCGCTGATCAATGCGCCGCTGAACATGCCGTGGGCGATGCGATCCTTGAACATGCTTTTGGCCGCAAATTCAGCGTCCAGGTGCACCGGGTTGCGGTCGCCGGACATCTCGGCAAACAGCTGGATATGACGCTCTTCAACGGTTTTGCTGTAGCTGGCGGTCTGGCCGACTTCAAGGGCTTCGTACGGCGTGTTGGTGACTTGGGTCATGGGGTGTCCTGTGACAAATAAGAAAGATGAACCACTGACGTCATTCGCTGCGGCGCGGCCTTGGCTGCTGCAGCGCCTGTTCAAGCCAGGCGAGCAGATCCCGGGTGACTTCTTCGCGATTGGTCTCGATGAGGATCTCGTGACGCGCCTGCGGATAGACCTTCAGCGTAACAAACGGGTGGTCGGTGCCGATCAGAGCGTCGGCCAGATGCGTGAGACGCTTGCCATCGCTCACCGGATCACATTCGCCACCGATAATCAGGATCGGCAGTCCGGGATCGATCTGCGCCAGGTTCGAACGCTTGCTGATCTGCTGCAGGCCCCCGAGAAGGTCCATCCACAGTTGATTGGTGCAGCGGAAGCCGCACAGCGGGTCGTTGCTGTAGGCGTCAACCTCGGCCGGGTCGCGATTGAGCCAGTCATAGCAGGTGCGTGCGGGCTTGAAGCGTTTGTTGAAGGAGCCGAACGACAAGTGTTCGATCAGCGCACTGCGCCCGGTCGGGCCTTTCCGCCAGCGCTCAATACGGGCGACCAGCGCCGCCGAGCGATAGAAGGTGACGGGATGGTAATTCGAACCGCTGAGAATCACGCCCTGCAAACTGGCGCTGTGGTGCAGCAAATAACCCTGGGCGATGTAACTGCCCATGCTGTGACCCAGCAGGAACACCGGCACGCCCGGATGACGCACCGCAATCGACGCTTTCAGCGTGGCGAGGTCGCCGACCACTTTGCTCCAGCCGTCCTGATCGGCGTAATGGCCCAGGGTGCCATAGGTCGCCGAATGGCCGTGGCCACGCTGATCGGCGCCATACAGGGCGAAACCTGCCCGCATCAATGCCTTGCCCAATCTGTCATAGCGCCCGGCGTGCTCAGCCATGCCGTGGGAAAACAGAACCACCGCCCGGGCATTGCCCATCGGCCTCCAGGCATGCACATAGAGGCGACTGTGATCTTGAGCGTCCAGCCAAAAAGCTTCGTGTTCCATCGCGGTTCCCTGGCCCCTGTAAAAAGTTGTCTCAAAAAACGCGGTGGCGAGCGCTTCGCTTGAGTGTATAGCGGTAGCCGGATGGCAGGCTGGTTACCCGCAAGATTCACACCGGTGATGACGCGGCGACGACTATTTGCCTTCTATGCCATAGCTGCTAACGTCCGGCAAACGCCCGTTTAAATTCCACGGGGCCAGCACACTCAGGTAAGAGGATAAAAACAACATGCAACCTGACTTCTGGAACGACAAGCGCCCCGCTGGCGTTCTTTCTGAGGTGGACCTTCAGGCGTATAGCTCGGTGGTCGAGGTCTTCGAGCGCAGTTGCCGCAAATACGCCGATCGCCCAGCCTACAGCAACATGGGTGTCACCCTGAGCTACGCAGAGCTTGAACGCCAATCGGCGGCGTTCGCCGGTTACCTGCAACAGCAGACCGACCTCAAACCCGGCGACCGCATCGCCGTGCAGATGCCCAACCTGATCCAGTACCCCATTGCCGTGTTCGGTGCCATGCGCGCCGGGATGATCGTCGTCAACACCAACCCGCTGTACACCGCCCGGGAGATGCGCCACCAGTTCAAGGATTCCGGTGCGCGCGCACTGGTCTACCTCAATGTCTTCGGCAAGAACGTGCAGGAAGTGCTGCCGGACACCGATATTCAGTACCTCATCGAAGTGAAAATGGGCGACATGCAGTCGGCGGCCAAAGGCTGGCTGATCAACACGGTGGTCGAGAAGATCAAGAAGCTGGTGCCGGCGTACCACTTGCCCCAGGCGATCCCGTTCAAACGTGTGCTCAAGCTCGGCAAGGGCGATCGTCTGCAGCAGGTGCCGCTGGCGCTGAAAGACGTTGCTGTATTGCAGTACACCGGCGGCACCACCGGTTCGCCGAAAGGCGCGATGCTGACCCACGGCAATCTGGTCGCCAACATGCAGCAGGTCTATGCCTGCATGCAGCAGCATGGGCCGGACGGGCAGCCGATCTTCAAGCAGGGCAGCGAGATCATGGTGGCGCCGCTGCCGCTTTATCACATCTATGCGTTCACCTGTAATTGCATGTGCATGATGGTCAGCGGCAATCACAACCTGCTGATCACCAACCCGCGGGACATCGGCGGCTTCATCAAGGAACTGAAGAAGTGGAAGTTCTCGGCGATGCTCGGCCTCAATACGCTGTTCGTGGCGCTGATGGACCATCCCGAATTCAAAAACCTCGATTTCTCTACGCTGCGCCTGACCAACTCCGGTGGCACCGCGTTGGTTAAAGCCACCGCCGAGCGCTGGCTGCAACTGACCGGCTGCCCGATCGTCGAAGGCTACGGCCTGACTGAAACCTCTCCCGTCGCCACCGCCAATCCTTATGGCAATCTGTCCAGGCTGGGCACGGTGGGCATGCCGGTTCCGGGCACCACGGCGAAGGTCATCAGCGACGACGGGATCGAAATGCCCGTCGGTGAGCGCGGCGAGCTTTGCCTCAAGGGGCCGCAGATCATGCGCGGTTACTGGAACAAACCAGAGGCCACCGCCGAGGTGCTGGACAGCGAAGGCTGGCTGAAAACCGGCGATGTCGCGGTGATCGACCCGGACGGGTTCATCCGCATCGTCGATCGCAAGAAGGACCTGATCATCGTTTCGGGCTTCAATGTCTACCCGAACGAGATCGAGGACGTGGTTTCGCGGCACCCGAAAGTGGCGAACTGTGCGGTGATCGGCGTTCCCGACGACCGTTCGGGCGAAGCTGTGAAGCTGTTCGTGGTGCCGAGGGATGCAACGCTGACCAGCGAGGAGTTGAAGGCATACTGCAAGGAGAACTTCACCGGCTACAAGATCCCCAAGCAGATCGTGCTGCGTGAGTCGTTGCCGATGACGCCGGTGGGGAAAATTCTGCGGCGGGAGTTGCGGGATATCGCCTGAGGCTGCGGCGATTGCTCATCAGCTTCTAATTCAGGAAAAACGGCGTGTTGATCACGCCGTTTTTTTTGCCTGGTATTTTGCTGCTGAGTTTAATCGGACCGCGTTAAATGAACATCGACGTAGGACATTTCCGACATTTAGGTTCATTGCTCTAAACGTGACCGTCGCATATTCAAGAGTCAGATATGTGACTGGAGAGCCCGCTTTTGGCTCTAGGCGGCCTCTGGCAAAGCTGATACGCTCGCCCCGCTTTTTGTGCCATCGGTCAACAAAAAGCGGTGACTACAAAATTCCAAACACAAGAAATCATCGCATTAAGTGATGTGTAGAAACGCTGTCGCTGAGGAGTCGGCTTTTATGCTCGAAAACTTCTGGAAGGATAAATATCCGACAGGTATCGCCGCCGATATCGATCCGGATCAGTATCCGAACGTACAGGCCGTATTGAAACAGTCCTGCGAGCGTTTCGCCAACAAACCTGCGTTCAGCAATCTGGGCAAGACCCTCACCTACGGCGAAATGTACACGCTGTCCGGTGCCTTCGCTGCGTATCTGCAACAGCACACCGACCTGCAACCCGGCGACCGCATCGCCGTGCAGTTGCCCAATGTGCTGCAGTACCCGGTAGCGGTGTTCGGCGCCATTCGTGCCGGGCTCATCGTGGTCAACACCAACCCGCTGTACACCGCGCGGGAAATGGAACACCAATTCAATGACTCCGGTGCCAAGGCGCTGATCTGCCTGGCGAACATGGCGCATCTGGCCGAGAAGGTCGTGCCCAAGACCGGCGTCAAGCACATCATCGTCACCGAAGTTGCCGACCTGCTGCCGCCGCTCAAGCGCCTGCTGGTCAACAGCGTCATCAAGTACGTGAAGAAGATGGTCCCGCCGTTCCACTTGCCCAAGGCGGTCAAGTTCAACGACGTGCTGGCCAAGGGTCACGGCCAGCCGGTGCAGGATGTTTCGCCGAACGGCAACGACGTCGCGGTGCTGCAATACACAGGCGGCACCACCGGCGTGGCCAAGGGCGCGATGCTCACCCACCGCAACCTGATCGCCAACATGCTGCAATGCCGGGCGCTGATGGCGGCCAATCTCAACGAAGGCACGGAGATTCTGATCACGCCGTTGCCGCTGTACCACATCTATGCGTTCACCTTTCACTGCATGGCGATGATGCTGAGCGGCAACCACAACGTGCTGATCAGCAATCCGCGTGATCTGTCGGCGATGGTGAAAGAGCTGTCGAAGTGGAAGTTTTCCGGCTTCGTCGGGCTCAACACGCTGTTCGTTGCGCTGTGCAATAACGCCGACTTCCGCCACCTGGATTTCTCCTCGCTGAAGCTCACCCTCTCGGGCGGCATGGCCCTGCAAACCGCCGCGGCCGAGCGCTGGAAAGAAGTGACCGGCTGCTCGATCTGCGAAGGTTACGGCATGACCGAAACCAGCCCGGTGGCGTCGGTCAACCCGTTCCAGAAAATCCAGATGGGCACCATCGGCATTCCCGTGCCCTCGACCCTGTGCAAGACCATCAATGACGCTGGCGAAGAGCTGCCGTTGGGTGAAGTGGGCGAGCTGTGCATCAAGGGCCCGCAGGTGATGAAGGGTTACTGGCAGCGTCAGGACGCCACCGACGAGATGCTCGATGCCGACGGTTGGTTGAAGACCGGCGACATCGCGATCATCCAGCCGGATGGCTACATGCGCATCGTTGATCGCAAGAAAGACATGATTCTGGTCTCCGGCTTCAACGTGTACCCGAATGAACTGGAAGACGTACTGGCGACCCTGCCGGGTGTTCTGCAGTGCGCGGCCATCGGTATTCCGGACGAGAAATCCGGCGAGGCGATCAAGCTGTTCGTGGTATGCAAACCGGGCACGACCCTGAGCAAGGATCAGGTCATGGAGCACATGCGCGCCAACGTCACCGCTTATAAAGTGCCGCGCAGCGTGGAATTCCGCGACGCCCTGCCGACCACCAACGTCGGCAAGATCCTGCGCCGCGAACTGCGTGACGAAGAGCTGAAAAAACTGGCGCTGAAGAAGCCGGCGTAAGTCAGCCGTTACACCCACAGACCCCGCCAGCGTGCGGGGTTTGTTGTTTTGGCGAATCTATTGGCGTGTTCTGCTAGCTACAGCGCGGCGCGTCGGCTCCCACATGGAGGGTGTTTGCCAAAAAATTTGATGGCGGTCATGCGGGCCTCTTCCCGGCTGAAGCCGGTCCCACTGAGAGCAGCGCGTGCATTCAGTGAATGCTTGGTGATCACACCGGCCTCTTCCCGGCTAAAGCCAGTCCTACAGTGGGTCCGCGTTAGGTCTGTAGGACCGGCTTTAGCCGGGAAGCAGTTGATCTTGATCTTCGAATGCAAAAAGCCCAGGCACCACAAATCGCGACTTGGGTGCAGGCTGAACGCAGGTCTCGCGCAGTGGGCCGAGCCGCATGGATGCGGCGAGAGCGCCGTCAGGACATGGATGTCCGTTCGGCGCGGGCCCACGGAGCGAGACCGGAGTGAAGGAACCCCGAGGTACGAGGGGCCAAGCCAGGAGCAAGCACCCTTGGTTACTTGGGGTGCTTTTCCAAGTAACTCGCCGAAGGCGAAACCCGAGGCCGTTAGGCCGACGCTTTCACAGAATACAAATTGTGGCCGACGAGCGCCTTTGCTCCGCAGACCTGCCTCCACCCCACCAAATCTGCGACAATCCGCGCCCTGCATTCAGATAGAAAGATTCCGCGCCCTGATGACCGACGATTCGACTTCCATCGACCAACTCTTCAAAAACCTCGACCACGCGATGATCAGCGATCGTCATCGCTTGCGCCGGCAATTGCATGAGCTGCGCAAGAAACCGGACGAGACGAAGCGGGCGCAATGGGTCGAGCGCGTGCAGGCATCGTGCGCCCGTGTGCTCAGTCGCGCGCAAAGTGTGCCGACCCTGCGCTACGACGAAAACCTGCCCATCGCCGCCAAGCGCGACGAGATCAAGAAAGCGATTCTTGAACATCAGGTCTTGATCATTGCCGGCGAAACCGGCTCGGGCAAAACCACCCAGCTGCCGAAAATCTGCCTGGAGATCGGGCGCGGTCAGCACGGTCTGATCGGCCACACCCAGCCGCGTCGAATCGCAGCTCGCAGCGTTGGCAGCCGGGTCGCCGAAGAAATCGGCACGCCACTGGGCGGGCTGGTGGGTTATCAGGTGCGCTTCGAAGACCAGAGCGACGAAAACACCCTGATCAAGCTGATGACCGACGGCATCCTGCTCGCCGAAACCCAGCACGACCGCTATCTTGAGCGCTACGACACGATCATCGTCGACGAAGCCCACGAACGCAGTCTGAACATCGACTTCCTCCTCGGTTACCTGAAAACCCTGCTGCCCCGTCGCCCGGACCTGAAAGTCATCATCACCTCGGCGACCATCGACCTCGAACGCTTCTCCGAGCATTTCGACAAGGCGCCGGTCATCGAAGTCTCGGGCCGGACCTTCCCGGTGGAGACCTGGTACCGGCCGATGACGGCCCAGCAGGACGAAGAGGGCAACAGCATCGAGGAGGACCTGACCGTCGATCAGGCGATTCTCGCCACGCTGGACGAACTGGCCGCCTTCGAACGCAGCGAGCGCAAGTCCCCTGGCGATGTGCTGGTGTTTCTGCCCGGCGAGCGGGAAATCCGTGACGCCGCCGAGATGCTGCGCAAGGCTCAACTCAAGCACACCGAAATCCTGCCGCTGTACGCGCGCCTGTCTCCGGCCGAACAGCAGCGCATCTTCCAGTCGCACCCGGGCCGTCGCGTGGTGCTGGCGACCAACGTTGCCGAAACCTCGCTGACCGTACCGGGCATTCGCTACGTCATCGACACCGGCACCGCGCGCATCAGCCGCTACAGCTACCGCGCCAAAGTGCAGCGCCTGCCCATCGAAGCGATTTCCCAGGCCAGCGCCAACCAGCGCAAGGGCCGTTGCGGTCGGGTCGAGCCGGGCCTGTGCGTGCGCCTGTACAGCGAAGAAGATTTCCTCTCGCGGCCTGAATTCACCGATCCGGAAATCCTGCGCACCAACCTCGCGGCGGTCATCCTGCAGATGCTGCACCTGCGACTGGGCCAGATCACCGATTTCCCGTTCATCGAGCCGCCGGACGGCAAGGCAATCAGTGACGGTTTCAACCTGTTGCAGGAGCTGTCGGCGGTCGACCGCGAGAACAACCTGACGCCGATGGGTCGTCAGTTGGCGCGCCTGCCGGTGGACCCGCGCATGGGGCGCATGTTGCTGGAAGCGGCGAAACAAGGCAGCTTGCAGGAAGTGTTAATTGTCGCCAGCGCGATGTCGATTCAGGACCCGCGCGAGCGTCCGCCGGAGCGTCAGCAGGCTGCCGACCAAGCCCACGCCCAATGGAAAGATCAGGACTCCGACTTCGCCGGGCTGGTCAATCTGTGGCGTGGCTTCGAAGAACAGCGCCAGGCCTTGACCGCCAGCCCGCTGCGAAACTGGTGTCGCCGCAACTTCCTCAATTACCTGCGCCTGCGGGAATGGCGTGACTCCCATCGTCAATTGAGCCTGATCTGCCGCGACCTGCAATTAACGGTCAACAAAGAGCCAGCCGATTTTCCGAAATTCCACAAGGCGGTGCTCTCGGGCCTGCTCAGCCAGATCGGTCAGAAGACCGAAGACGGCGATTACATGGGCGCCCGCCAGCGGCGGTTCTGGGTGCATCCGTCGTCGGGGCTGGGCCGCAAGCGCCCGCAATGGATCATGGCTGCCGAGCTGGTGGAAACCACCAAGCTGTATGCGCGCATGGTGGCGAAGATCGAGCCTGACTGGATCGAACCCCTCGCCGGGCACCTGATCAAGAAAAACCACTTCGAACCCCATTGGGAAAAGAAGCGCGGCCAGGTCGTCGCCTTCGAGCAGATCACCCTGTTCGGCCTCATCGTCGTGGGGCGTCGGCCGGTGCATTTCGGGCCGATCGACCCGGTGGTGTCCCGCGAGTTCTTCATTCGCGAAGGGCTGGTGCGCGGCGAGATCCAGTCCCGGGCCAAATGCCTCACGGCCAACACCAAGCTGCTGGAGCAGCTCGACGAACTGGAAGCCAAGGCGCGGCGCCGCGACATCCTGGCTGACGAAGAAACCCTGTACCGCTACTACGACGAACGCTTGCCAGCGGATATTCACCAGACCGCGACGTTCGACGCCTGGTACCGGATGGAAAGCCAGAAGAACCCGCAGCTGCTGATCATGCGCGAGGAAGATGTGCTCGCCCGTGAAGCCAGCGAGGTCACGGCCAATCAGTACCCGGACACCTTGCGTCTCGGCGAACTGACCTTGCCGCTGACTTACCATTTCGAGCCCAACCACCCGCGCGATGGCGTGACCCTGCGGGTGCCGGCGCCGCTGCTGCTGTCGTTGCCGGCCGAGCGCCTGGAATGGCTGGTGCCGGGGCTGCTGGAAACCAAATGCGTGGCGCTGGTGCGCAATCTGCCCAAGGCGCTGCGCAAGAATTTCGTGCCGGTGCCTGACTTCGTCAAAGCCGCGTTGCAACGGATGGTCTTCGCCGAAGGCTCGTTGCCCCAGGCGTTGGGCCGTGAGCTGTTGCGCATGACCGGCGTGCGAGTGACCGACGAAGCTTGGGCCGAAGCGGCACAACAGGTGGAAAGCCACCTGAAAATGAACCTTGAAGTGGTCGACGCCAACGGCAAGTTCCTCGGTGAAGGCCGTGAGCTGGATGAGCTGACCGCCCGTTTCGCCGAGGCCGGACAAGCCGCGTTGGCGGTGCCTCAATCGGCGAAAGGTCAGCAGCCGGTCGAGGCCAAGGGCTTTGCGGCAGTGGCCGAAAAGACTCAACAGCAGATCGCCGGCCTGTCGATGACGGTGTATCCGGCGCTGGTGGAAGAGGGCGGCGCGGTCAAGGAAGGGCGTTTCTCGACCCAGGCCGAAGCCGAATACCAGCACCGTCGAGCCCTGCAACGGCTGTTGTTGCAGCAACTGGCAGAGCCGACCAAGTTCCTGCGCAGCAAGTTGCCGGGACAGACCGAGCTGGCCTTGCTGTACCGCGATCTGGGTCGGGTCGATGCATTGATCGAAGACATTCTGCTGGCGAGCCTCGACAGCTGCATTCTTGAAGGCGAAACGACGTTGCCCCGAGACGGCGCCGGCCTGCTGTCCCTGGCCGAGCGCAAGCGTGGCGGTCTGACCGAGCATGCCGAGCGGCTGGCGAGGCTGACGCTGGAAATCCTCAAGCTCTGGCACGGCCTGCAAAAGCGCTTCAAGGGCAAGATCGATCTGGCCCAGGCCGTGGCGCTGAATGACATCAAGGGTCAGTTGAGCAAGCTGGTGTATCCCGGTTTCGTCCGCGAGACGCCGGCGGTGTGGCTCAAGGAACTGCCGCGTTACCTCAAGGCCATCGAAATCCGTCTTGAGAAACTCGGCAGCCAGGCGCAGAAGGACCGGGTCTGGAGCATCGAACTGGGCAATCTCTGGGCGCAGTACCAGACCCGCGCCGACAAACACGCTCAGGAAGGCAAGCGCGACCCGGAACTGGTGGTGTATCGCTGGTGGCTGGAGGAATACCGCGTGTCGCTGTTTGCCCAGCAACTGGGTACGAAAGTGCCGATCTCGGACAAGCGCCTGAACAAGCAATGGACCCAGGTCGAGGGTTGATCCCCTCGGCCCGCAGTCCCGATTATATTACCCGATAGCGCGAAATGGCGGCCGTTATGGCAAACTTCGCGGCTAAACTTCATAGCGTCACAAACATCCGTCGTCCGCCAAGCGGGTTGCTGCCTCGTTGCATTGGGACTTTCGTCCCAGAACCACCGACGCCCCGCTTGTGCTGGCTGTTCAGCTGCTGCCGTCAATGAGCTGCTTTTATCTCGAGAGGAACGACCGTGTACGAAGTCGTGATCAGTGGCACCGGGCTTTTCACCCCCGCCAACAGTATTTCCAACGATGAGCTGGTGCAGTCTTTCAACACCTACGTTGCCCAGTTCAACGCCGAAAATGCCGCCGCGATCGAAGCGGGAGAGGTTCAGGCACTGACGGAATCCAACGCGGCGTTCATCGAAAAAGCCAGCGGCATCAAAAGCCGTTACGTGATGGACAAGGACGGCATTCTCGACCCCCAGCGCATGAAGCCGCGCCTGCCCGAGCGCTCCAATGATGAATGGTCGATTCTCTGCGAGATGGGCGTTGCCGCGGCCAAACAGGCCCTGCAGCGTGCCGGCAAGACCGCCGCTGACATCGACGGCGTTATCGTCGCTTGCTCAAACCTGCAGCGTGCTTACCCGGCGATCTCCATCGAAATCCAGGCGGCGCTGGGCATCCAGGGCTTCGGCTTTGACATGAACGTGGCGTGCTCCTCGGCCACGTTCGGCATTCAGACCGCCTGCAACAGCGTCAAGCTGGGCCAGGCCCGGGCGCTGTTGGTCATCAGCCCGGAAATCTGCACCGCGCACCTCAACTTCCGCGACCGCGACAGCCACTTCATCTTTGGCGATGCAGCCACGGCGGTGGTGGTCGAGCGCGCTGACCTGGCGACCTCCGAGCACCAGTTCGACATCGTCGGCACCAAGCTGCTGACCACGTTTTCCAATAACATCCGCAACAACTTTGGTTTCCTCAACCGCACGGCGGAAGAGGGCGAGGGCAAGGCGGACAAACTGTTCGTGCAGGAGGGCCGCAAGGTGTTCCGCGACGTCTGCCCGATGGTCGCCGAACTGGTGGCTGCGCACCTGGACGAGAACCAGCTGAACGTCGGCGACGTGCAACGGTTCTGGCTGCATCAGGCCAACCTGAGCATGAACCACCTGATCGTGAAGAAACTGCTCGGCCGCGACGCCACGGTCGAGGAAGCCCCGGTGATCCTCGATCGCTACGCCAACACCAGCTCCGCCGGTTCGGTGATCGCGTTTCACGAACACCAGGACGACCTGCCAAGCGGCGCGCTGGGCGTGCTCAGCTCGTTCGGCGCGGGGTATTCGATTGGTAGCGTGATTCTGCGCAAGAAGTGATGCGTGCGGCATGACTGCCGGCTAAACATGTGGGACTGTGCCAGCTGCGCGAGAGGGAATCTCTCGTACAGTTGTGGGATCCGCAGAAGATCCTAGAGTCCACAAAAAAAGCCCGGCGCTGCTCTGTCGGAACGGATGATGGGGATCCGACAGCGCAACGGCGGGCTTGAGGTCTATAGCGGCTTCAAACGGCAAGAACACGCCGCTTGAAGCTTTCAGCTTGTCACTTGCAGCTTATAGCTCGTAGCTGCCTTTCTTAGAACTTCGCCAGCACGTCCAGTTGCAGCGTGTTGGCATCCTGATCACGCGGCAGCGCAGAAGTCGCGAAGTCCGCTTTGGTCAGGAAGTACGTCGCGCCGACCGCGAAGTTCTTGTCGATGTCGTAGGAAATAGCCAGCTTGTGACCGCGCGAACCGGTAGTGCCGTTGGCGAAATCGGAATCGGTGAAAGCACCCACTACAGCGTTACGCTGTGTATCGCGGTAGTTGTAGTCCAGACCGAAACCGAACACCTTGGTTTTCACACCGGCCAGCCAGGCTGTGTCTTCGTCGCTGTTGGTCGCGCTGTTGACCACGTACTGACCGTACAGGCCGACCGGCACGACAAAGCCGGTCAGGTCCAGTTGCCCGAAGCCTTCATACAGACGGAAGTCAGTGGTGTTGTTGCCATTGATGCTCAAGCCACAGAACGTCGAGCTGGTGCTGGCAGCGGCCGGATTACAGTCGTTGGAGTTCTCGTAGTTGTAGACCGAACCACCGACCGTCATCTTCACGTTGTCGGTGATGGCGATCCGCGTACCCAACTGAGCGGCGTTCAGGCGCAGGTCGTTCTTGAACTGCGTCCCTTCGCCGCTGATGTTGTCCTTGAGGGTGTAGGTACCGGCGCTGCCGAACAGCTCGAAGCCCTTGTTGATCGGCAGGCTGTAAGTCGCGGCCAGACCTTCAGGGTTGATGTCGTTGTCCCAGATCACGTCGCCTTCGCTGACCCATGGCTGAGCCATCTTGCCGCCGATGACGTGCAGGTTCTGGATTGCGGTCGGGTGGTAGTCGATGAAGCCCTGATCCAGCCACAGGTCTTTCTTGGTGAAGTAGTCGTTCTGGTCAACGTTGGTGGAGTTGGCCTTGTTGTCGCCGCCGGTGGCGATACGGATACCGGTGCTGACTTGCGGGTTGATCTCGCTGTAGGCGCCGAGACGCACACGGATGCGCTGACGGTTTTTGTCCTGGCTGTTGTTCTGGTCGTCGATCTTGACCGTCTCTTGCCGAACGCGAACGTCGCCCTTGAATTGAGTCTTCGCTGCCCATGCCACTTTCTGCTCGAAGGCAGACAGTTCGGAGGACTTGGCAGCGGTGGCAGCGGCGATCTGGTCGGAGGTCGCTTTCTGGGCCTGTTGCTGGGCCAGTTGGTCTTTGGTCAGCTCGGTTTGCAGTTCGGCGTACTGGGCAGGTGAGATCGAGCCGTTGGCCTTGAGCATGTCGAGCAGTTTCGCGTCGACTGCGGCGCTGGCCGGAACGCTCATGGCCAGCAGCACACCACCACACAGGGCTGCCGCAGTTTTCGTGGAAGCAAGACGCATATCAATCTCCGTAACTGAGAAGGGATGACCGAATCATCCAAGGATCAACCGACCATTGGCGGGCGGGGAAAGGTCAGAGCGCTTAGAACCTGATGCTCTAAAAACAGGCGCCAGTATTGCGGCCGTTTATGACGAAAGAGTGGCAAGGTGGTGGCATGTGGATGACATGTGAAAATTTTGTTGAAGCCGCAGGCTAGAGCGTTCTGTCGAGTAAATTCACGTGCAGACCCTGTGAATAAGTGATACTGCGCAGACGTTAGCGCGACCACACGACTGCACCAGGAGTGGCGAAATGTCGTTACACCGTTTGGATAAATTGTCGGACCTTGCCCCTGAACAGTGGGACGCCCTGATACCTGGCGACTCACCCTTTCTGCGCCATGCCTTTCTCAGTTCGCTGGAAGACAGCGGCAGCCTCGGGTCGCGTTCCGGCTGGCGCGCCGAGCACTTGCTGCACTACGAGGGCGAGCAACTCATTGCTGCGCTGCCGGCCTACCGCAAGTGGCACTCTTACGGCGAGTACGTCTTCGATCACGCCTGGGCGGACGCTTGCCGGCGCGCCGGTCTGGCCTATTACCCCAAGCTGCTGGTGGCGGTGCCGTTCAGTCCGGTAAGCGGGCCGCGCCTGCTGGCAAAGACCCCCGAAGATGGCCGCGAACTGCTCGCCTGCCTGCCGGGCTATGCCCAAGGCGAGGAGCTGTCCAGCGTGCACGTCAACTTCACCGACCCGGTCGCCGACGCATTGCTTGGCGAACAGCCCGGCTGGCTGCAGCGCATCGGCTGCCAGTACCACTGGCAGAACCGCGGCTACCGGGATTTTCAGGATTTCCTCGATGCCTTGAGCTCACGCAAGCGCAAGCAGATGCGCAAAGAGCGCGAGCAAGTGGCGGGGCAGGGCTTTGATTTCGACTGGCTGGAAGGGCACGAGCTGAGCGAGGCGCACTGGGATTTCGTCTACGCCTGCTATTCCAATACCTACGAAGTGCGTGGGCAAACGCCGTACCTCACGCGGGAATTCTTCAGCCTTGTGGCCGAGCGCATGCCCGACGCGATTCGTGTGGTGCTGGCGCGACAGGGTTCGCGGCCGGTGGCGATGGCGTTCAGCCTGATCGGCGGCGACAGCTTTTACGGCCGCTACTGGGGCTGCCTGGCCGAGTTCGACCGGCTGCACTTCGAGACGTGTTTCTATCAGGGCATGGATTACGCGATCGCTAATGGCTTCAAGCGCTTCGACGCTGGCGCCCAAGGGGAGCACAAGTTGATTCGCGGTTTCGAGCCGGTCATCACCCACTCATGGCACTACCTGGCGCACCCGGGACTGCGAGAAGCGGTGGCGGATTTTCTGACCCAGGAACGGGCGGGGATTCTGGCGTACGCCGAAGAAGCGCGCGGGGCCTTGCCGTATCGGCAGGTGTAGCTCGATCTGTCTGGGTCCGATCAAGCGTGAACAGCTTTGTTGGCTTCGCCCTGACACCGCTGTCTCGTGGCAAGCTCAATCCTTGTGGGAGTGAGCGTGCTCACGAAGGCGGCATCGGAACCTCCCAGGACATCCGCCGCGGGCCTATTTCTTCAAGGGTCAATCCACCCCGACAAACCCACCGGTCTGATGCGCCCACAGCCGGGCATACAACCCTTTGTGCGCCAGCAGCTCGCCATGGGTCCCGCTCTCAGCGATCACGCCGTTTTCCAGCACGATCAGGCGGTCCATGCGTGCGATGGTCGACAGCCGGTGAGCAATCGCAATCACCGTCTTGCCCTGCATCAGCGTTTCCAGACTCTCCTGAATCGCCGCTTCCACCTCCGAATCCAGCGCTGACGTCGCTTCGTCCATGATCAGGATCGGCGCGTCCTTGAGCAGCACGCGGGTGATGGCGATGCGCTGACGCTGGCCACCGGACAGCTTCACGCCGCGCTCGCCCACATGGGCGTCCAGCCCGGTACGACCTTCGGAATCGGTCAGCAGCGGAATGAACTCGTCGGCGCGGGCCTTGCGCATGGCTTCCCACAATTCAGCGTCGGTCGCGTCCGGTTTGCCGTAAAGCAGGTTGTCGCGGATCGAGCGGTGTAACAGCGACGTGTCCTGGGTGATCATGCCGATGTGCGAACGCAGGCTTTCCTGGGCGACGTGGGAAATGTCCTGATCGTCGATCAGGATCCGCCCGCCCTGGACGTCATACAAACGCAGCAGCAGATTGACCAGCGTGGATTTACCGGCACCCGACGGCCCGATCAAACCAATTTTCTCGCCCGGCTTGATGTCCAGGTTCAGGCCGTGAATCACGCCCTTGCCCTTGCCGTACTGGAAGTTGAGGTCTTCGAATTTCACTTCGCCACGGCTGACGGTCAGCTTCGGCGCAGCATCCCGATCGGTGATGCCCACCGGCTGAGCGATGCTCTGCAGACCGTCCTGGACCATGCCGATGTTTTCGAAAATGCCGTTGACCACCCACATGATCCAGCCGGACATGTTGACGATGCGAATCGCCAGACCGGTCGCCAGCGCAATCGCGCCCACCGAAATCAACGACTGGGTCCACAGCCACAACGCCAGGCCCGTGGTGGTGACAATCAGAATGCCGTTGAGGGTGGTGATCACGGAGTCCATTTCGGTGATCACGCGGCCGGCCAGTTGAGTCTTCTCGGTTTGTTCGCTGATGGCCTCACGGGCGTACTGCTGCTCGGAATTGGTGTGTGCAAACAACTTGAGCGTGGCGATGTTGGTGTAGCCATCGACGATGCGGCCCATCAGTTTGGAGCGCGCATCGGAAGAGATAACGGAGCGCGCTTTCACTCGCGGCACGAAGTACCGAAGGGCAAGGATGAACGCGATGATCCAGCTCAGCAGCGGAATCATCAGGCGCCAGTCGGCTTCGGCGAACAGCACCAGCGCGCTGATCGAATAGATCAGCACGTGCCACAACGCGTCCACCGACTGCACCGCCGAATCACGCAGCGCGTTGCCGGTCTGGACGATGCGTTGAGCGATGCGCCCGGCGAAGTCGTTCTGGAAGAAATTCAGGCTCTGCTTGAGCACGTAACTGTGGTTCTGCCAGTTGATCATGCTGGTCATGCCCGGGCTGATGGTCTGATGCACCAGCAGGTCGTGCAGCGCAACGAAGATCGGCCGCAGCACCAGCGCGACGACGACCATCCACGTCAGCTCGAACGCATGTTCGCGGAAGAAATTCAGGTTGGGCGTGCCCTGGGCCAGATCGATGATGCGGCTCAGGTAGCTGAACAGCGACACCTCGATCAGCGCGCCGATCAATCCAACTACCAGCAACGCGGCAAAGCTGGGCCACACCTGACGCAGGTAATACACGTAGAACGACGTGACAGTGTTGGGCGGGGCGGCGGTGGGGGCTTCGCGGAAGATATCGATCAGCTGTTCAAAACGGCGATAGAGCATTGGCAATGACGCCCACGCTTGAGCGGGCTCTCCTTTTGGTGGGGATTGAACACAGCGGCTTGAGAGCAGCTCAATGACAGTCTTCGGTTCAGACCGCATGAAAACGCGATTGCTCACGCTGATTCAAGGGGCCGGGGCCTGAAAATGCAAAAGCCGGGCAGGCGCCCGGCTTTTGCGCTTGCGGCAGGCTTAGTTCACGCGCTTGGCCGTCTTGATCAGGATCGGGTCAACCGGCACGTTCTGCATCCCGCCTTTGTTGCCGGTCTGCACGTTGACGATCTGGTCAACGACGTCCATGCCTTTCACGACCTTGCCGAACACGGCGTAACCGTAGTCACGGGCGCCGTGGTCGAGCATTGCGTTGTCAACGACGTTGATGAAGAACTGGCTGGTGGCCGAATTCACATCCGAGGTCCGCGCCATGGCGACGGTGCCGCGCACGTTGTGCAGGCCGTTATCGGCTTCGTTCTTGATCGGGTCGTTGGTGGATTTCTGTTGCATCTGCGCGGTGAAGCCGCCGCCCTGCACCATGAAGCCCGGGATGACGCGGTGGAAAATGGTGTTGTTGTAGAAGTTGCTGTCGACGTACTTGAGGAAGTTCTGGGTGCTGACGGGCGCCTTGTCCTGGTTCAGCTCGATTTCCACATCGCCGAAGCTGGTGGTCAGCACAACGTGAGGCGCCGGAGCGGCCATCAGATTGCCGGCGAACAACACGGCAGCGGCGGAGAGGGCGATTTTCTTCAGCATGGGCAGAGTCCTGAAATTGATGTCGACTGCGAAAAAACAGGCGTAAGGGAAGCACGTTTGCGCGGGTTTGGACAGTGGGGGGTGTGGCGCGCGCCGATTTCAGTGGGACCGCACGCGTCGTTATCGTAGGACCGGCTTCAGCCGGGAAGAGGCCTGCTTTATCACCCTCAGTGTTGCGGTGTGACCCCTGACGCATTCCGGGCTAAAGCCGGTCCCACTGACTGCACGCGTTGTTTACAGCATCTGCTGCGGCGCCGGAAAGGGCGCATCCAGCGGCGCGGTGTCGAAACTCTGAATCAGCTCAATCAGGATCTGCGTCGCGGGCCCGAGCGGTTTGTCCTTGCTGGAATACAGATAGAACGTGGGATGCCGACTGCCGCCCTTATCAAGAGGCAGAATTTTCAGCACGCCCTCCTGGATCTCCCGCTCGATGATGTGGCGCGGCAACCAGGCAAAGCCCAACCCGCTGCTCACAAACGCAGCGGCCGTCGCAAGGCTGCCCACCGTCCAGCGCTGTTCGGCGCCGAGCCAGCCGACGTCGCGCGGTTGATTGCGCCCGGAGTCACGAATCACCACCTGCAACTGGCTTTCCAGGTCCTGGAAATTCAACTCACGTTGCAGTTGATGCAAGGCATGGCCGGGATGGGCCACGGCGACGAACTCCACCTTGCTCATCTCATTCCCGAGATACCCCGGAATGCTGAAGCCGCTGATGGCGAGATCGGCTACACCTTCCAGCAACACTTCCTCCACCCCCGACAGCACTTCCTCACGCAGTCGCACCCGACATCCGCGGCTTTGCGGCATAAAAGCTGTCAGCGCTCGCACCAGCCGGGCGTTCGGGTAAGCGGCGTCGACCACCAGACGCACCTCGGCCTCCCAACCCTGTTCCATATGATGGGCGAGGTCCTCCAGTTGGCTGGCGTTCTTCACCAGTTGCCGCGAGCGCCGCAACAAGACTTCACCCGCCTCGGTGAGCACGGCTTTACGGCCGTCGATGCGCAACAGCGGAACGCCGAGCTGGTCCTGCATCCTGGCGACGGTGTAGCTGACCGAGGACTGCGAACGGTGCAGCGCTTCGGCGGCCTGAGCAAAGCCGCCATGGTCGACAACGGCTTGCAGCGTGCGCCATTGATCAAGGGTCACGCGGGGCGCTTTCATCTCTCGCTCCTGTTGTCCTAAGCTGGCGGTCCCTGAATGGAGACTGCCCCATGAAAAGAATCTGTTGTGTGCTGCTGGCGATGCTGCCGCTGAGCGCGTTTGCCTACCCGATTGACGTCGAGAAAGACATCAAGGGCGTGCAGGTCGACTACAACAGTCATGACGTCGCCTACGACATCGGCAACATCACCCTGAACAACTTCGGCGATGTCCCTGCCAAGTGCAGCGTGGTCTTTCGCAACGGGCCGGAAGCCCCGCGCACGCGCCGGGTTCAGGTCGCGCCGAAAAGCAGCACCGAAGTCACCGCGAAATTCACTCGCGACATCGTCAAACTGCGCATCTCCCTGAGTTGCGAGCCTCTGTAACCCACGCATCAGCGTCGACGGAGCGTACGTCGGCTTCGTCGATAAAACAAATTCTTGGATGGGTTCGGGTCGAAAGCTGGCTTCTTTGATCGATATGCCTGCCGTCGGTACGGCGAGGGGATTGCCCTCCGAACGCTGGCGCGGCATCCGCCTGGACGCCTTAATCGCCCGTTAATCGCGCCCCTTGAAGATGCTCGCGTTCATCGACACCCCATTGGCACTCGTTCGCTCCTGAGTGCATTGCCCGATCGACCCGCAGGATTGCGCCGGGTCGATCGGGTTTTTTCTTTCCGGGTCCCGAGTCGCCGCCAACGGTGGCGAGCCGACCTGCTCAATAGACAGGCCATGGCCAACCGGCTAAGGTCGCCGCCTTCAAAAAAGGGGCAACCATGGGCTATCTACTTTTCGTGACGCTGATTCAGGCGTTTTCCTTCAGCCTGATCGGCGTCTATCTGGCCGGGCACGTCGACAGCTACTTTGCCGTGCTGCTTCGCGTCGTGCTGGCTGGGTTGGTGTTCATCCCGCTGACGCGCTGGCGTCGCGTCGAGCCTCAATTCATGCGTGGCATGCTGTTGATTGGCGCGCTTCAGTTCGGCGTCACCTACGTCTGCCTGTACCTGAGCTTTCGCGTGCTGACGGTCCCCGAAGTGCTGCTGTTTACCATCCTCACGCCGCTCCACGTCACGCTGATCGAAGACGCCCTCAATCGGCGCTTCAATCCGTGGGGCCTATTGGCGGCCATGGTCGCGGTGCTCGGCGCCGTGATCATTCGTTACGACCGGGTTGATCCGAATTTCCTCGGCGGCTTCCTGCTGCTGCAGGTGGCGAATTTCACCTACGCCGCAGGGCAGGTGCTCTACAAACACCTGGTGGCCCGTTACCCCATCGATCTCCCGCATTACCGTCGCTTCGGCTATTTCTACCTCGGCGCCCTGGCCGTGGCGTTGCCAGCGTTTCTGCTGTTCGGCAATCCGCAGCATCTGCCGGACGCGCCTCAACAGTGGGTGGTGCTGCTGTTCCTCGGCCTGTGTTCAACCGCGCTCGGCATGTATTGGTGGAACAAGGGCGCGTGCCTGGTCAACGGCGCCACACTGGCGGTGATGAATAACCTGCACGTGCCGGTGGGGCTGCTGATCAATCTGTTGATCTGGGGGCAGAACGAGGACCTGGGCAAGCTGTTTTTAGGCGGGCTGGTGATTGTTTCTTCGGTGTGGATCAGTCGGCGCGGTCTTGTTCAACGCCGGGCCATTCTCTGAAACAGCCGGGTTAGACGCCCGCGTCACCGACATCAGCGAGGGTGATGTTAGATATCTTCATGCGTGGTTTTTCATGTTGGGATCAAGCGAATAGATTGGCCCCAACGAAACGAACTAACCCACTTACCAGCAACTACGCGGAGATCTACATCATGAAAAAGTCCATTGCATTCGGTTTCGCATTGTCCATCCTGGCTGCCGGTTCTGCCTTCGCCAGCCCTGAGCACATTAACCAACGCGCCATCGTCGACGCTTCCAGCGCTACCGTTCTGGACAGCAAAGTCGCCAGCAAAGAGGCGGTCAAGCCTTTCGCCACTCAGACTTCCGGCACCGTGACCGTTGCTGAAAACCGCAAAGAGTTTGGTTCTAGCTACCAGCGTTATCAGTAAGTCTCTAGGTGTAACAAGACCCACAATAAAAGCCCGGCAGATGCCGGGCTTTTTGTTGTTTTAATTTCTTTTTATTCATGAGCGCGTCGGCTATCGCGCGGGGCTTGAGCACGATTCTCCAGACTGTAATCTCGCACCACGTCAGCAATGCGCAAGTGGTAATCACCGAATACTTGCCTACGCCCCGTAAGTTGCGCGGCACGATGCAACTCAAGGCCGCGCCATCGTTTAATGGCTTCCTCATCACGCCAAAATGACAGCGACAGAACTTTTTCTGGCTCGCTGAGGCTCTGATAACGCTCCACTGAAATGAACCCATCCAAACCTTCCAGCAATGGCTTCAGTTCAGCCGCAAGATCAAGATACCGCTGGTATTGCTCCTCATGTGGCCACGCTTCAAAAATAACAGCGATCATTGTTGAGTCTCCCGGCTGCGATGGAAATAAGGAATCCGAGCATTAAGCGAGGGCAAGTAGCGCCATTGATGAGCGCGGACAGCGGCGTTGGGCCGTCTACGCAACAGTTCTGAAACCGCTTCAGAGGCAATACGCAAAGCGAGTTGCTGGCCTGGGCATTCGTGTCTGCCTGAGCCAAAGCTGAATATTCGACGGTGTGGCCGTGTGAGCAAAAAGTTGTCGGGATCCGGGTTTGCGCAAGGATCCCTGTTCGCTGAAGCCAGTAACAAAAGAACCGTATCCCCGGGCTTCAGGACGCTGCCTTCGATAACACACTGCCCGGCAACGAACCGCCGGGTGTTTTGTATGGGGGAGTCGTGGCGCGCCGCCTCGGCTACCCACTCTGCAACACGCGCCGGTTGTTGAGGGGGTTCAAACAGGTCGGGGTTACGATGAATTGCTATGAGGGTGTTGCCGATCAAGCCTGCGGTGGCTTCGCAGGTCTGTGACAACAGGCCGATCAGATTAGCGATCAATGCGTCTCGATCTTTCCAGCCCGTCACGTCACATTCCCTCAACACGTGGCTCATGAAGCGACTTCTTTCATCCTCGCCAAGCAGCAACTCTGCGAACAGTTGACTCAACCGAGTCGCTCCGGCATCGGCCTCATCCAGCTTGGTCTTGTCGCTTATGGGGGAAAGGCAGCCCACAAAATTCTGGGTCAGGGTCACAACTTCACGTAACTGGGTGAAAGGAACGCCCATCAAGGTTGCCGTGACGGATACGGGCAACGTCCACATCAATTCGTTGAGGTCGTCAACCGGGGCATGGAGGGACTCGAACAACTGCGACACTATTTCTGCGATGTTTTGGTCATGCACAGAAGCCAAAGCGGGCGCGATGGCCATTCTTGGACACTGGTGTTCAGCTCCTTCGTTCATGCGCATAAGACGACCGAAAATACGCCCCGCGGCGCCCTGTGCAATGGCGAGAGGAACCGGCTCATCAAGAGGACGGACTCGACAGTCCGGATGTTCCAGAATGGCCTCTACGGCACTGGCATCACTGGCGATCCACATGCGTAGATCTGCATCGAACAACAGCCCCTTTCGTTGCCTTAAACCAGCGTAATAAATATAGGGGTCGGCATGGCTGGCTGCTTCAAACGGCGTCATTTCTGAAGTCCTGTTCACAAGGAACGGCTAATATCCGGCACTGCGCACGTTAACGATTCGTTCAGGAACGAAATATGGACTCCCCAGGCAATGACATCGCCATTTCAAGGGTCGCCGGCGCAATCGCCGAACCAGCCAGGACGAAGATGCTCTGTTCGTTGATGGATGGGCATGCACGTACCAGCACAGAAATGGCTGTCATCGGCGACGTAAGCGCCTCTACTGCAAGCGCGCATTTGGCGAGGCTCAAAGAGGACGGGCTGCTGAAGCTGCACACTCAGGGCAGGCATCGGTATTACAGTCTGGCCGACGCAGACGTGGCCAGGGCAATTGAGGCCCTCATGGTGATTAGCCAGAAGCCGGACACCCGGTTCGTGCCTACAACCCCGGGTCGACTTCAATTCGCACGCACCTGTTACGACCACATGGCGGGTTCATTGGCCGTAAAACTGCACGATCATTTCCTCGAGTCAGGCTGGCTGACCATGTCAGCCCCTGACGACGGTAATTATCAACTCACTGTCAGCGGCGAAAAAGCGATGGCCGACTTGGGGCTCGATGTGGGGACAGTCAGGGCGCAGCGACGTCGCTTCGCCTGCTCATGCCTGGATTGGAGCATGCGCCGCCCGCATCTCGCCGGAGCACTGGGTGCTGCCTTCCTGCACATAGCGACCAGCCGCAAATGGGTTATTCAGGACCTCGACAGTAGGGCGCTGGCGTTGACGCCCAAGGGAACGAAAGAGTTCTCCATTCGATTCGGGGTCAGCACTGAAAACAATGCGCCATAGCTGCACTTGGTCGTTAAACGCCGCCCGGTTGGTGCAGACTTTGATTCGACGACATCTTCTCCAACCCAATCCGTAAATCCGCCCCACTCGGCTGTTGATAAACCCCCAGCCCGAACTCCGGCAGCACCGCCAGCAGGTAATCGAAAATATCCCCCTGAATCCGCTCGTAGTCACCCCAGCTTGTGGTGCGGGTGAAGCAGTAGATTTCCAGCGGAACGCCCTGGGCCGTGGCTTCCATCTGACGCACCATGCAGGTCATGTCCGGGTGAATGTCGGCGTGGCTCTTCAGGTACGCCAACGCGTAGGCGCGGAACGTGCCGATGTTGGTGATGCGCCGGCGGTTGGCCGACATTTCGGCGACGTTGCCCTGGGCCTGATTCCATGCCTTGAGCTCGGCTTTCTTGCGGCCCATGTAGTCGGTCAGCAGGCGGACCTGGGTCAGCTTCTGTTCTTCTTCATCGGAGACGAACCGCACGCCGCTGGCATCGATGAACAGGCTGCGCTTGATCCTGCGCCCGCCGGACTGCTGCATCCCGCGCCAGTTCTTGAACGACTCGGACATCAGGCGCCAGGTCGGGATCGACACGATGGTCTTGTCGAAGTTCTGCACCTTGACGGTGTGCAGGGTGATGTCCACCACGTCGCCGTCGGCGCCGACTTGTGGCATTTCGATCCAGTCGCCGACGCGCAGCATGTCGTTGCTGGTCAGTTGCACGCTGGCGACGAAGGACAGCAGGGTGTCTTTGTAGACGAGCAGAATCACCGCCGACATCGCGCCGAGCCCGGAGAGCAGCAGCAACGGCGATCGATCAATCAACGTGGCGACGATGATGATCCCGGCGAACACGTACAGGATCATTTTCGTCAGCTGCACGTAGCCCTTGATCGAGCGGGTGCGGGCGTGTTCGGTGCGAGCGTAGATGTCCAGCAACGCGTTGAGCAGCGCGCCGACGGTGAGCATGAGGAAGAGGATGGTGAACGCCAGCGCGATATTGCCGAGCACATGATTGGCGGAATTGCTGAGGTTCGGGACCAGATTGAGCCCGAATTGAATGACCACCGATGGCGTGACCTGGGCCAGTCGATGGAAGACTTTGTTATGGAGAAAGTCATTGAGCCAGAACAGCGACGGCTGGCGGCTCAGGGCTTTCATGGCGTAGAGGATCATCCATCGCGCCAGCCGCCCGAGCACGAAGGCGGCGATGAGCAGTAACAGCAAGCCGGTGATCGTGCGCAGCATTGGCTGGTTTTCCAGCAGCGTCCAGATTTCCTGGGCGCGTAGCCAAAGCGAATGGGTGTCCATGGGCGCTGGATCTCCTGATCAAAAATGGGGGGCGCGATTAGAGCATTGATAGGGAAGCGAGGGCAGGGTAGGCCAAATCCGGTAACAAAATAGGCCCTTTGAGCTAAAGAGGCTCGGCGAATCCGGCTTAAACCGGTACCCTATGCGACTGTTTTTTTGTATTACGCCGAGGTAACACCCGTGTTCTCCCAATTCGCCCTGCACGAACGCCTGCTAAAAGCCGTGGCCGAACTCAATTTCGTCGAGCCTACGCCTGTGCAAACAGCGGCCATTCCGCTGGCGCTGGAAGGACACGATCTACGGGTGACGGCGCAGACCGGCAGCGGCAAGACTGCCGCGTTCGTGTTACCGATGCTCAATCGCCTGATGGGCCCGGCCAAGGTTCGCGTCGACATCCGCGCGGTGATCCTGCTGCCGACCCGCGAGCTGGCCCAGCAGACGCTCAAGGAAGTGGAGCGTTTCTCCCAGTTCACGTTCATCAAGGCCGGGCTGATCACCGGCGGCGAAGACTTCAAGGTCCAGGCCGCGATGCTGCGCAAGGTCCCGGACATCCTGATCGGTACGCCGGGCCGTCTGTTGGAGCAACTCAACGCGGGCAACCTCGACCTCAAGCAGGTTGAACTGCTGGTCCTCGACGAAGCCGACCGCATGCTCGACATGGGCTTTGCCGAAGACGTCGAGCGTCTGGCCGGCGAATGCGCCAACCGTCAGCAGACCATGCTGTTCTCGGCCACCACCGGTGGTTCGGGCCTGCGCGAAATGATCGGCAAAGTCCTGAAAGACCCGCAGCACCTGCAGGTCAACAGTGTCAGCGAACTGGCTCCGGGCACCCGTCAGCAGATCATCACTGCCGACCACAACGTGCACAAAGAGCAGGTCCTGAACTGGCTGCTGGCCAACGAGACCTACCAGAAAGCAATCATCTTCACCAACACGCGTGCCATGGCCGACCGCATCTACGGTCGCCTTGTGGCGCTCGAGTACAAGGCGTTCGTGCTGCACGGCGATAAAGACCAGAAGGATCGCAAGCTGGCGATCGATCGTCTGAAGCAGGGCGGCGTGAAGATCCTGGTGGCGACCGATGTCGCGGCCCGTGGTTTGGATGTCGACGGCCTGGACATGGTCATCAACTTCGACATGCCCCGCACCGGCGACGACTACGTTCACCGCATTGGCCGCACCGGCCGTGCGGGTGGCGAAGGTCTGGCGATCTCGCTGATCACCCACGGCGACTGGAACCTGATGTCCAGCATCGAGCGCTACCTGAAGCAGAAGTTCGAGCGCCGCACGATCAAGGAAGTCAAAGGCACCTACACCGGGCCGAAGAAGGTCAAGGCGTCGGGCAAGGCGGTCGGCGTGAAGAAGAAAAAAACCGATGGCAAAGGTGACAAGAAGGGCGACAAAAAGAAAGCCGTCGCCAAGGGCCCGACCAAGCGCAAATCGGTAAATCGTCCGAAGGCCGAGCCTTTGGTCAGCCAGGACGGGATGGCGCCGCTGAAAAAGCGCGTCACGCGTCCGCCAGTCGCTGAATAACCCCATTCTGCCTCCCGGCCAGCCCGCTGAACGGCTGGCCCTCCACTGGGTCACAACCACTGAGCATCAAGCCCGATGACCGGACGTCACGGGTATTGCCCTGTTGGCCCACTGGAGGATGAAACATGTCTAAACGATACGACTGGGACCTGATCGAGCGTCTGTTGCACCACGTACAAAACAGCGTCGCAATTGCCGATGCATCAGAAGCGTCTGCCGCAGAATTGAGAGCGTTGTTGCTCGAACGTGGGTTCATTGCCGCCCACACGAGCGGTGATGGCGGGAATGGCGAAGGCGCGACCCTTACGCCTCGAGGCGCGAGCTTGCTGGCGATGATCGACAGCAGCATTCCAGGCAACGACCATCCGCGTCAGGTGCTGGATGAACAGGCCGATGCGCTGGACCAGGCGACCTTTGATGAGGTGGCTTCAAAGGCGCAAATCGCCTGATGCTGAAAGCGTCCTGATCAGGACGCTTTTTTTATGCTCTTGTAGCAACTCAAATCTGTGAAGTCCTTGCGCACATCGGCGATTTTCGCCAGCAACTTCTGCCGTTGATCAGGGGTGCTCTGCGCCATCAGGTCCGCAATCAAAGAAATCGCTGCCTGCTCGGTATGGTCGTAGGTGGCGCGATACTCGGGCGTCCAGAAGGTCTGGCGATCCTGCAACAGACTGGCAATCTTCTGATCAAAATCACCGGCATTGCGCTGTTTCACCGCCGCCAGCAACAGCGACTGCCAGTGCGCGCGGTTGTCGATCCACAGCCGGTTCTGCTCGCCCAGCGAGGTCGACCACTGCATCACGCGAGCCTGTTGGGCTGCATTCAATTTGCCCATCCACGGCGTCAGACGTTTCTCCATCCGTTGAGCGCGTTCACTGATCTGCTTGTCCAGCGGCTGGTCGACGTATTCGTCCTCATGCTTGCGCAGGTCCTTGGCGAATGCGGCTTCCATCTCGGCCACCTGCTGATCGTCCAGCTGACGCAACAGCTCGACCGCCGAGGGCGTGATTTCTTTCGAGAGGGTGGCGATGGCTTGCCGCGCTTCGGCGGTGCGTGCCTTGAGTTGCTCTTGATTGACCTGGTTGTTTTCGACCATCCCTTGCAGACGGTCCAGCCAGTCGAGGTAACCGGGAATCTGAGTGGTGCAGTGCCAGCTCAAGTGCTCTTTCAAGCGCTCATCGAGCCAGTCTTTCTGCGAAGCGTTCATGTCCAGGTAGTCGTTGAGCGACCAGGGAATGATGAAGTCCAGATGCCGATACGTCAGACCAATCTGACTGCACCCCGCCAACAGCGTCAGGCTCAGCCACAGCGAAATAAAGGTCTTCAACACAATGCCCATGACAGCTCCTTGCCGGTTCGTCTCACCGTTATAGAGCAAGTCAGGTCATGGCGGTTCAACCCATCAGAAAAACGAGCGCACGACCTTAAGGGTAACGGTGCTTTCGCACTGGGTGTTGTGGCCGCTGTAGGCGCTGCAATCGGCGCCGGTCAGGCTCGAGCCGCTGTACATCAGGTTCATGTCCATGCCCAGAACAGGGCGCGACACGTTGAACGACCAGTCGCTGTAGGCGTTGACCACGCCGCCGCCGTCGATGATCGTGGGCGAATCGAGCTGGTGGTTGCCGTACTGCATGCGCAGGTCCAGGCCCAAGGGAATCATGCTGCCCAGGTCGAGAAACACGGTGCTGTCCTGGCGACCGGCGTCGGTGCTGAAGGCGGTGCCGATGCGGCTGTCGAAAATGCGGAAACCGGCATAAAGCTCGTGGCTGTCGAGCTGGTCGGTGTTTGGATAGCTGTAACGAATGACGCCAAGCTCGTAACCGAGGGTTTTGTCGAAGGGCTTCTTGAACCCCATATAGGAGTCGACTTCCAGCGCGGTGTCGGGCGTCAGCCCTGCGCTGGGGGACCATTGCCCGAAGTAGAAACCGCTGTCGTGGGTCAGGTCGAGCCCGCCGTGAAACTTGGTATCGGCACCGCTCGGCGTCACCAGACCTTGGGCCATGGTGCGGCTGGGCGTCGTGCCGAGCTTCAGGCTGAAGTCGCCTAGCTCCCGCTCGATGACCTGAGCGCTGGCGGCGTGATGCATAAGGGCGGCGCAGGTAAACACCGCACCGGTCCAACGGTTGAAACAGCGAGCATAAGGCATGCTTCACTCCTTTCAGGTTTCAGAGGAGTGGGTCGAAGGTTTCCATCCGAAAGCCGAATGGCCTGGCAAGAACCGCGAGCTAGAGCGGTGCAAGGATACCGCCGATTGGCGCCATCTCACGACCATTGGTCGATTCGAGGCAGATGCGCAGCGCTTTCAGATCAGTTCGCGGGGGAAATCAGCTGATTGACGACGATCAAGGCTTGAGGAAAAGACGGATAACCGCTGGTGGCTACGTCCAGTTTTTCGTACTGGGTGCGGTACTTCTGTGCCTTTTCCTGATCGTCCATTCCGGCCCTTTGCGCAAGCAGGGCGATGGCCAGGGGGTAGTTGCGATCTGCAGAATCATTGAGCCTGGCATCGATCAGCTTCGGCTCGGCGTTCTGACGCAGTAGCAGAATGGCCTGGTAAAACTCGGCTTCGCCGGTTGTGTCTTCGCGTGCTGCCCGTTCAAGAAGCGCGCTGGCGAGTTCGTCGTTTTCGGCGCGGCGTTCGTTGATCAGCAGCTTGGCCTGGAGCATGTCGTTCTGATACAGCAGATAGTCGGCACGACAGGCGCTGCCTGGTATCGAGGTGTCACATCCGTGGGTCGCACAGCCGGTGAGCCCGAGGCTGAGCAGGGCGCCAATGATCATCCGTTTGTTCATATCGGTTTCCGCA
Source organism: Pseudomonas sp. Ps21-P2 (assembly GCF_039672565.1). Taxonomy (NCBI): domain Bacteria; kingdom Pseudomonadati; phylum Pseudomonadota; class Gammaproteobacteria; order Pseudomonadales; family Pseudomonadaceae; genus Pseudomonas; species Pseudomonas sp. Ps21-P2. The sequence goes on along the minus strand of NZ_JBDFPL010000006.1, from coordinate 382,116 downwards.
GAGACGTCAGCAGATCAGGGCATCGTCCGCTCTTTTCCATGACCCATGGGTAACAGCATCGAGGAGCAGTCATGTGACGAGAGTAAAGCAGAGCTTTGTACAGCGAGGGAGCGATAGACCTGGCGCTTTGTGATCAAAGCGCCTGGATGTCGACCGCGGAGGCGGGAGAAAATTTACTTTTTGCCGAGGGAGATCTGTTTGGATGGGCCGAAGGTCTGGCCGCTGACACCTTTGGCGATCTGTTGGATCTCGCCACCGGATTTCAGGAAAGCTGCAATTTGTGCGTTGATCGAATCGCTGGTCTCAACGGCAGGAGCTGGCTTGGCTTTCGAATTGGATGCTTTTACACGCATGGCTGCTATTGACCTATATAAATTTAATACGGCCGGCCATCCTATCGGAATTGACCGGAAATTGCTTGGGTATTATCGGACGGGGGGAGGCGTCACGGTCGCAAGGATGAGCGCAATTATTTTCCGAAAGCAGCGGCTAAATGACTGTTTTAATTGCGATGTTTAATCTGGCGTTCCGTCGATTATGCCCGGCGTTCAAGGCGGCCGAACGGCTCGACAACCTGACGAATGGCTTTAGCTCGGCACCGCTTGCGTTGCGTGGTTCATCAAGGCGTTGATTTCCAGGGCGGCGATGCCGGCGGCAGATGTCGATCCGAAATGGCCACCGGAATGCCCGCCCGAATTCGGGTAGAATGCCGCCCACGTAACGAGGGTATCTGCACATGGCTTTAGTCGGGCGCTACAACAGTTTGCAAGTGGTTAAACACACTAACTTCGGTTTATATCTGGACGGGGCACAAGACGGCGAAATTTTGCTGCCCAACCGATATATTCCCAAAGATATTCCCAGCGAAGATGAAGACTGGCTCAACGTCTTTATTTATCTGGACAGCGATGACAAGTTAATCGCCACCACCGAGAAACCCAAGGTTCAAGTGGGTGAATTTGCCAGCCTCAAAGTGGTTGAAGTCAACAGCATTGGCATCTTTCTGGATTGGGGTCTGCCCAAGGATTTGCTGCTGCCGTACTCGGAAGAGAAGCAGCCGCTGAAGGCCGGTGATTACTGCGTTGTGCATGTCTACCTCGACAAACACACGCGCCGTATCACCGCGACCACGCGTCTGGATCGTTATCTGGACAAGGTGCCGGCCAACTACACCGTGGGGCAGGAAGTGGACTTGCTGGTGGCGGAAGAAACCGCGATGGGTTTCAAGGCGATCATCAACAACAAGCACTGGGGCCTGATTCACAAGAACGAGGTGTTCAAGTTCCTGCGTTCGGGCAAACAGGAAAAAGGCTTCATCAAGGACGTGCGCAGCGACGGCAACATCAGCCTGAGTTTGCAACCGGTGGGCGAGCAGCTTGCCAGCAGCCTCAACGCGCAGATCCTCGGCAAGTTGCGTGACAACAACGGCGTATTGCCCGTCAGCGACAAGAGCGATCCGCAGGTCATCAGCAACCTGTTTGGCGTCAGCAAAGGCAACTTCAAGAAAGCGATCGGCGCACTGTACAAACAGGGCCAGATCGTCATTCACGCCGACCGTATCGAACTGGTCTGACGTGACACTCGGCTGCAGCGCGGGATGGCCTGCGCTGCGGTCGTCTGATCAGTCTTGCAAGATCACTTCTGTACGAAACTGGCGAAGCTCAGGTTCGCGCCGTTCGGGCGCGTGTCCTTCAAGTACGAATCCTTGTCAGCCGAGAGCTCCAGGCTCACGGTGGACTTGCGCTTGCCTTCATTGCGAACCACCACTGCGTCTTTCTGATCGCGCAGGAACTTGGTGGTCACCTTCAGGTGAATCAACTCATCCGTGCTCGGCGTGTGCAACAGCAGATGCAGCCACTCGTACTGACCCACCGCCAGACGGCTCATGGGCAAATCAAACCACCAGATATTGCGCTTGGGGTCGAGCACGGCGAAGTGCGTGTTATTGGTGCCGAGCACGGCGCCGCCGAGCTGTTCATTACGGCGCGCAATGGCCTGCTGCTTATCGAGTTTCATAACATTCCTGGATCACGGTCTCGTCAACCTGGCCCGACGCCCTGAGCGCCGCCGGTTCGGTCGCGCATTCTCCGGGGTTCTCGGGGAAACATAAAGGCAAAATTGGCCGGCGCGATTCGCGGGCTCTCATGGGGACGCGGAGCGTCCCGAAATGCATTACCACGCAGAGCGTGGGAACGATCGAACATCAGCGCCTGGACTGGCCTCTTCCCGGCTAAAGCCGGTCCCACTAAACGCAGCGCGTGCCGTCAGTGCAACCGGCGGCGCCTCGCGTAGGACCGGCTTCAGCCGGGAAGCTTTTGATGTGCCTGCCGCTGGTTATTAGGATGGATTCCGATCCCTCCAGGCGCATGGAAAACCCAGGCTCACAACGCCGATTCAATCCATTCGCGAAATAATTGAACCTCTGATTCACCGCTCCGGTCAGTTCTAGTGTCGAGGTAATGACAACCTATTCTCACCCTGGAGTTAACCCTATGAGCAGCACCGGCGATAAAGTCAAAGGCTTGGCCAACGAAGCGGTAGGCAACGTCAAGCAGGGCGTCGGCAAAGTGACCGACAACGACAAACTGCGTGCCGAAGGCAAAGCGCAGGAAATCAAAGGCGAAGCGCAACAAACCGTTGGCGACGCAAAAGACGCTGTGAAAAAAGGCGTCGACAAGGTCTAAATCCCTTGCGCCCGGGGCTGTCATGCTCCCGGCGACCTGATTTGCATCACCGTAACGGCCATCCTTCGATGGCCGTTATCGTTTGCGTCGCCGACCGCCTGAAACACATCAAATGTAGCCAATACCCCGGGCACCCTGTAAAAAGCCAGCCCGTTCGGGCAACTGACGGAATTTCAACGCAATTGCCCGCTCGTATGCATACCGCTTGTAGAAACGCCTGAATCAATAACCGTGCTTCGGCTACATCTGTGTCGCGAAGGAGACGCCATGATATTCCCGGACTTGCGCCAGCTCAGCATCAAGACAGTGTTGGTCAGAACGGTCAAAGAGTTTCTCGATGACGAGATGTCGACCTACGCCTCGGCACTGGCCTACCAGATGCTGTTTTCGCTGTTCCCGTTCCTGCTCTTCCTGATTGCCCTCATCGGCTTCCTGCACCTGCCGGACTTTTTCAGCTGGTTGCGGCTGCAATCCGAACTGGTCCTGCCGCCCCAGGCCCTCGACCAGGTCAATCCGGTCATTGACCAGTTGCAACAATCCAAAGGCGGCTTGCTGTCGATCGGTATCGTCATCGCACTCTGGACCGCCTCGGCTGGCGTGCGCCTGATGATGAGCGCCATGAACGCCGCGTACGACGTAGTCGAAGCGCGCCCGGCCTGGAAACGTATTCCGCTGTCGGTGTTCTATACCATCGGTATCGCCGGCATGCTGTTAACGGTTGCCGCGCTGATGGTCACCGGCCCGGTGGTCATGAACTGGCTCGCCGCGCAGATTGGCATGGAAGATTTCATCGTCACCTTATGGACGGTTCTGCGCTGGCCGTTGATCATCATCCTGCTCATGGTGGCGGTGGCGATCATGTACTACGTCATGCCCGACGTTAAACAGAGCTTCCGCTTCATTACCCCAGGCTCAGTGCTTGCGGTCGTGGTGTGGATCGTCGCTTCGCTGGGCTTTGCCTACTACGTGAAAACCTTCGCTGACTACAATGCGATGTACGGCAGCATCGGCGCGATCATCGTGCTGTTGCTGTATTTCTACATCTCGGCAGCGGTGTTGTTGCTGGGCGCCGAGATGAACGCGGTGATCGAGCACATGTCAGCCGAGGGCAAAGAGAAAGGCGAGAAGGAAGAAGGTGAGCGCGATGGCACGGCCGATTTCAATACGGTGCACCTCAAGCAGCACGTTTCGGGTCTTGGCCGCGATCACAGCCATGACCACGATTACACCCCAACGCCGCCGGTGCTGAAGACCGACAAATTCTGATCACGCTCTAGGTAGACGGCGCCCGCTTGTGGCGCCCCTGCCCGTTGCAGAGGGTCCGCAATGATTCGCGAAATTCTGAAAATGGGCGACGAGCGTCTGCTGCGCATCGCGCCACCTGTGCCCGAGTCGATGTTCGGTTCGCAAGAGCTGAAGACTCTCATCCAGGACATGTTCGAGACCATGGAAAGCGTCGGCGGTGTCGGCCTGGCAGCGCCGCAGATTGGCATTGATCTGCAACTGGTGATCTTCGGTTTCGAGAGCAGCGATCGTTATCCGGATGCGGAGGCCGTTCCCCAGACCATTCTGCTCAATCCGTTGATTACGCCGCTTGAGCAAACCCTGGAAGAGGGCTGGGAAGGCTGTCTGTCCGTGCCGGGCCTGCGCGGTGTGGTTGATCGCTACGAGCACATCCGCTACGAGGGTTTCGACCCGGACGGCAAGCTTATCCAGCGTGAAGCCCGCGGTTTTCATGCGCGGGTCGTCCAGCATGAATGCGATCACCTGATCGGCCGGTTGTACCCGTCACGCATTACCGACTTCAGCCGCTTCGGCTTCATCGAAGTGCTGTTCCCGGGGATGGACCCGAACGCGGACGAATAACGGCTTCGTTGTGCAACGAAACTTGTCGGCATATGAGTAACCCTGTGGGAGTGAGCTTGCTCGCGAAGAGGCAGGTACATCCGCTAAACATTCGGCGGCTGAGCCACCGCTTTCGTGAGCAAGCTCACTCCCACAAGTTTCGCAGCGGCATCGTAAACAACTTCGCTCCCACAGGCTTTTCAGCGTTATCAAGGGCGAACACATTCCGCCGGGACTATCTGCAGCTCATATTATTTATCTGGCTTGATGAACCGCAGGGTCATGCGGTCGGACTCGCCGATTGCCAGATACTTCGCCTTGTCCTGCCCACCCTTGACCAGCGCCGGCGGCAGTGTCCAGACGCCGTCGGGGTAGTCCTTGGTGTCTTTGAGGTTGGCGTTGATTTCGCTCTCGCCAGCCAGCTTGAAACCCGCCTGCTGCGCCAGTTTCACGACGTAGTCCGTCGGCAGGTAGCCGTTCTTTTCGTTGTCCTTGGCGGTGGTGCCGGGTTTGGCCCGGTGATCGACCACGCCCAGCGTCCCGCCCGGTTTCAATACCTCGTAAAACGCCTTGAATGTTGCCGCTTCGTTGCCGGCGTCGACCCAGTTGTGCACGTTGCGGAAGGTCAGCACGGTATCGGCCGAGCCTGGCGTGCCGAACATCGGCGCCTGAGGCACATAGGCCACGACCTCGACCTTGCCGTAATGGGCAGGGTCAGCGGCGTATTTCTGCTTCAGGCTGTCGGCGGATTTCTTCGCGTAATCGCTGATGGCGGGGTCGACGATGGCGGCAACGTAATGGCCTTTATCTTTGAGCAGCGGCGCCAACAGTTCGCTGTACCAGCCATTGCCCGGTGTGATTTCAATGACCGTCTGATCAGGGCGCAGGCCAAAAAACGTTAGCGTCTGCTCAGGGTGACGGTATTGATCGCGGGCCGCATTTTGCGGGACTCGCCAATCGCCGCTGAGGACGCTCGCGAATTCCTCGTGAGTGACAGTCGATTCAGGCGCAGCACTCGCCGCCACTGCCAAGCCCGTCGCCGAAAGTGCCGCGAGGGAGAAAACCATAAGCGCCGGCTTCATGTGCGTCCTGCCTGACCAAGAAATGATCGGCGAGGCTAGCACGCGAAGCGGGGCCTCCGATGGCACGTTTGGTTTGGTCCACCGCAGGAAAGGTTCTAAGCCGCTGTTGGGTTACGGGCCAGTCAAATGAGCCAGTGCCACCAATCGCTTGGTCTGGCGATAACGCTCCAGGCGTGAGGCCAGTGCCTGGGGCAGCTGCAATGTTTCCGAGAAACCGAGTCGCTGATAAAAGCCGCTCAGCTCAGGTTCACAGAACAACCAGATGTTTCGTTCAACCGACGTCAGCGCTGCGGCGATCAGCCCCGCCGCGACACCCCGCCCGCGTTCGGTGGGCGCAACGAACAGCCCGGTCAACCAGTGCCCACCCTCAACAGGCGTCAAGCACATACCGCCCACAATCTCCGACCTGCGCGCCACCCACATCTGTGCCTCGCCCTTGGCGCGCATGGGTGAGCGATGGGCGCGGTAGAACTTCTCCAGCAACGGGCGCTGCACGTCGGGAAGGGGCGAAAACTGGATGTCGGGCATGGGCTGCGGGCGTCGGATAAAGGGTCGATTGGGCGCATCGTTCTACCGTCATAACCAATCGATCTACAAGTTTTTCCTGCGTCGTTGCACAACCGGTTATCAGCCCGAATGCAGGAACCGGCAATGCCCCACTACCTGGACGACGCGCAGCGCGAAGAGATCAAGCGTTTGCGCGCAAGCTTTACGGGCCGCACGGAATGGCCGACCTGGTTGCTGCTGATCGGTCTGTACACAGGCTGGCCGACGTTGCTGGTTGCCAGTCCGTACTTGGGCGTGTGGCCGACGACGCTGTTGATGATCCCGCTGCTGGTGCTGTGGATGTCCGTGCAACACGAGGTGCTGCACGGACACCCGACGCGTTCGTTGCGACTGAACAAGGTGCTCGGTTACGCGCCCTTTGCGGTGTGGTACCCGTACACCCTGTATCGCGACACCCATATGCAGCACCACTGCGACGAAGACCTGACCGTTCCCGGTCTCGACCCTGAAAGCCGCTACCTGAGCCGGTCGCACTGGAAGCAGACTGGCAAAGTGATGCGTTTCTTGCGCTGGCTCGACAAGACCCCGCCGGGGCGTCTGGTGTTTGGCGTGCCGTTGGCGCTGAGCTGTCTGATCATTGGCGAAACCCGCCGATTGCTGCGTGGCGAGCGTCAGGCCTGGGCGATGTGGTCAACCCACGGTGGATTGCTGGTGCTGATGTTTTGGTTCATCGAGCATTACAGCGCGATCTCGGCCTTGCATTACGTGCTCTTCTGCAGCGTCCCGGCGCTGGCGGTGTCGATGGTTCGCTCCTACTACGAGCACCGTCCGGGCGAGCAACCCCAGGAGCGCACGGTGATCAACGAAGCCTCATGGCCGTGGGCCTGGCTGTTCCTGAATCTGAATCTGCACCTTGTGCACCACGACTTGCCCGGCTTGTCGTGGTATCACATGCCCGTCGTCTATCGGGCGCGGCGTGAGGCGTGGCTGGCACGCAGCGGCGGATTTCTGGTGGCCGGTTACGCGGAACTCTTTCGTCGCCACAGCTTCAATCCTATCGACAGCCCGCAACATCCCTACGTCTGATCAGGAATATCGAATATGCCCCAAGGCTTCGCCGAACTGTTGATGTACGTCGCGCCGCCGCGCGTTCAGCAGGCGCAGGGGCAGTGGCTGAAACGAACAATGGAAATCCTTGGCGTGCAGCGTCTCGATGCTGCGGATCTGGATCTGAAAGCGCTGTGGCTGTCGCCGCACTTGCTGCTGACGCAAACCTGCGGCTATCCGTTGATGACTGAATTGCGGGGCAAGGTTCAGGTGGTCGGCCGTCCTGTGTATCAATTGCCCCACAGCGCCAACGGCAATCACTGCAGCCTGTTGATTGCCCGCGATGATGATCCGCGTCAGGCTCTCGTCGAGTTCAAGGGCAGTCATGGCCTGCTGAATTCGCGGGATTCCAATTCCGGCATGAACCTGTTCCGCCACGCATTAGCCCCACTTCAACAGGATGGCAAGTTCTTCGCCGACACCACGCTCACCGGCGGTCATCGCGCCAGCCTTGCTGCGATCAAAGCGGGCAATGGTGATCTGGCGGCCATCGACAGCGTGACCTTCGACTACCTGGCCCGCGACGCCAGCGAGGAGGTCGCCGGGGTAAAGGTGATTGCGCGCACGGCGGAGGGGCCGTGCCTGCCCTACATCACGCGGCTCGGCGCCGATGCTGATGCCATCCGCGCGGCCATGAATCAGGCGCTGAACGAACTTCCCGATGTCGCCCACGCGTTGGCGATCAGCGACGTGTTACCGGCAAGCGAGGCGGATTACCAAGTGCTGCTCGACTACCAGCAGCAGGCTATATCCCTGGGGTTTCCGTTACTCTAGTTATTCCGTGATGATCTATAAGAATCACTTTTAAGTATTTTTACTGCATAACCGCGCTTGCTAGCATGGCCTCTCGGAAAGTCCCGATGATAAAAATTTCAGGGCAGGGGATGTCTTATGGCTGGCGCCGACGTTATGCATCGCCACTACCTCAGCGAACTCTTTGTGCAGCACCACGCGTGGCTGTGCCTGCGCTTGCGTCGACTGCTCGACTCCGAGCAGAGCGCCGAAGACGTCGCGTCCGAAACCTTCCTGCAATTGCTGGCCTCGCCCAACGTTGTGCCGATTCGCGACCCGCGGGCGTTGCTGACTACCATCGCCCAGCGACTGGTGTATGAGCGCTGGCGGCGGCGCGATCAGGAGCGCGATTATCTGGAGGGATTGGCCCTGGAAGACGCTGTTCCTTTTGCGTCCGCCGAAAGCCACGCCGCTACGCTGCAAATCCTTGACCGTCTGGATCGCCGCCTTGACCGCCTGCCTGCAAAAATCAAATCAACCTTTGTGCTCTCCCGCCGCGGCGGTCTGACCTATCCTGAAATCGCCGCGCGGCTGGGCATTTCGCAGCGTTCGGTGAGCGACTACATGGATAAGGCTGAAACCTGTTGCCGCCGCGCTTGTCTGGAATAAAGCGTGTGCTGTGCCCGGCCAACTGTGCCAAACCGATTGAGCTCCTTTCATCCCCGAGCGACGAGAGACATCCATGACACCAATCAAAAAACTGCTGGGCGGCTCGCTGCTGGCACTGGCTGCCCTGACGGGCTCGGCGTACGGCGCAGAAAAAACCGCGCCGATTCATTTCGGTGACATCACCTGGGAGAGCGGCAGCCTGATCACCGAAATCCTGCGCACCATTGTGGAAAAAGGCTACGGCTATCCCACCGACAAACTGCCCGGCAGCACGGTGAGTCTGGAAGCGGCGCTGGCGAAGAACGACATTCAGGTGATCGGCGAAGAGTGGGCGGGTCGCAGCCCTGCGTGGGTCAAGGCGGAGGCTGAAGGCAAGGTCCACGGCCTCGGCAACATCGTCAAAGGCGCGACCGAAGGTTGGTGGGTGCCGGAATTTGTCATCAAGGGCGACCCGGAACGCGGCATCAAACCGCTGGCGCCGGACCTGAAATCGGTATCCGATCTGCCCAAATACAAGGACGTGTTCAAGGACCCCGAATCCCCGGACAAGGGCCGCTTCCTCAACAGCCCGACCGGCTGGACCTCGGAAATCGTCAACACCCAGAAGCTCAAGGCCTACAAGCTCAACGACAGCTACGTGAACTTCCGCACCGGTTCGGGCGCGGCACTGGATGCTGAAGTCGCATCGTCCATCCGTCGCGGCAAGCCGGTGTTGTTCTATTACTGGTCGCCGACGCCGCTGCTGGGTCGCTTCAAGCTGATCAAGCTGGAAGAGCCACCGTTCAACGAAGCCGCCTGGAAAACCCTCGCCGACGCCAGCAATCCCAACCCGATCGGCTCCAGCTCCCTCGCTGCACACCTGGCGATTGGCGTGTCTGAACCGTTCCGTCAGCAGTACCCGGATCTGGTGAGCTTCTTCGAGAAGGTGGATCTGCCCATCGACCAGCTGAACAAAACCCTGGGCGAGATGAGTGAGAAGCGCTTGGAGCCAAGCGTTGTGGCGAAAAGCTTCCTGAAGGATCACCCGGACGTCTGGACCGCCTGGGTGCCGGCTGAGGTTGCCAGCAAGGTGAAGGCGGGCCTGTAAGCGCTTTCTCTTCAAACTGTGGGACAAGCGGGCCGCCGCTTGTCCCACAGGCAATCCCGTCCATGCACGAGTGACACTTCTTGAACCCCTCATTCATTCCTCTGCACACCGACCGCCTGATCCTGCGCGAACTCACCCCTGACGACACCCCGGCGCTGGCGCAAATCCTGGGCGATGCCGAGGTGATGCGGCATTCGGTGGCGGGCGCGTTGTCGGAAAAGGCCACCGGCGAGTTCATCGACTGGTGTCGGTTTTCCTACCGTGAACGTGGCTTTGGTCCCTGGGCGGTGGTGGAAAAATCCACCTCAACCTTGGCTGGTTTCTGCGGTCTCAACGCCGAGCTGGTGGATGAGCAGCACGAGATCGAGATTGGCTACCGGCACGCAACCGGGTTCTGGGGGAGGGGTTTTGGCACCGAAGCGGCGCGCGGTGCTCTGGCTTATGGCTTTGAACAGCTGGGCTTGTCATCGCTGATCGCCATCGTCCAGCCGACTAATTTTGCATCGGTCAATGTGATCAAAAAACTCGGGTTCGGTGGGTTCGTCCACAGCCAGTATCATCGCCAGGGCGTGAGGATTTACCGCATGACCGCACAGCAGTGGGCGCTGGGTGGCTCAGCAGAATTGGCTTGAGCCTTCCCGGCTAAAGCCGGTCCCACAAAGTACGCGATCCCCGTAGGGCCGGCTTTTTCAAGACCCCGCAGGACCGACTTTAGCCGGGAAGAGGCCAGCGCAGGCACTCTTGATTGTGTGGCGTGACATCCGGCGCCTTCCCGGCTAAAGCCAGTCCTACACGTTTCCCTGCGCAGCCGGGATGGATATCTCGCCCCTCAACTGTTAGCGTCCAGCTGACAATCAAAGCGTTGATCACCGATAAAAAGTCGCCGGGAGAGGACATGGGATATTGCAGATCGACAGCGTTGACGATGATGAAGGCGTCACTCGGACTGACGTTGATGGGCCTGATGGCCCTGCAGAACGTGACGCTGGCCGGCGAAACCGCACCTGCCCCCGTGGCCGCAGATTCCGCGCTGAGCTTCGTGCAGGATAAGCATCTGGGCGAAAGCCTGGGCTGGCTGGGTTACCAAGTCGCTTCCCACACGGTGACCTTCGCCACGATCGTCGAAACCGTCGGCCGCACCAAGGCGCAGGAAATCGTGCAGGACGAACTGCAAAGCCTGCAGCCGCAGTATCAGCAGGAATGGGACCGCAACCTTGCGGCCGCCTACGCCGCATCGTTCAGCCCCGAAGAGCTGCAAGCACTGGACGCCGCAGACCCCGCGCCAGACGTCGCCAACAAATTCCGCAACAAGCAGCGCGACGTTGGCGCTGACATGAAGGACCGTTCCAGCGAGCTGCTCAAGGTTTACGTGTCCACCGCGCTGGACAACGCGCTGAAAAAAGCCAAGCCTTGAGCGCGCGCTTGTTCTAAAGCGTTTTTTCGATCATCCCCCGTCACGAAGGAAAGGAGAGACCATGGACCCGTTCATGCAAGCGGCCATTGATGAAGCGCAGAAGGGCCTGGACGAGGGCGGTATTCCGATCGGCTCGGTCATCGTCCACGACGGCAAGATCATCGGCCGTGGCCACAATCGTCGCGTCCAGGAAGGCAGCGCTATCAAGCACGGCGAAATGGACGCCTTCGAAAACGCCGGCCGCCAGCCCGCCCGCGTCTACCGCGAAGCCACGCTCTACACCACCCTGTCGCCCTGCGCGATGTGCAGCGGCGCGATCCTGCTGTACGGCATCCGCAAAATCATCGTCGGCGAACATGAGACGTTCATGGGTGAAGAAGAGCTGCTCAAGTCCCGTGGCGTGGAGGTGAATGTGCTGCACGACGAGACCTGCGTCGGACTGATGAAGCAGTTCATTGCCGACAAGCCTGAACTATGGAATGAGGACATTGGCGAGTAGTCAGCGTCAGGCTTTGACTCGCGCCGTCCCGAACAACTGCACCTGCTGCAACTGCCCGTCGCGCTCGATCAGGCGCAACGGCGCAGTGCCGCCGGGCATCACCACTTCTACCAGGCCTGCTTCAACCCAACCGCAGAGCCACGCCGCCGATGCAACCGCGCTGGCGCTGGTGCCGGATGACGCCGTCGGGCCTTCGCCCCGTTCGAACACGCGCGCTGCGATTCGATTCGCTCCCAGGCGCGCGGCCCATTGCAGATTGACCCCGCCAGCGCAGGGATCGCCGCTTCCTGATTCCCCAGCGACGAAAGCGATGCGGGTCAGGGCAGCGTTCAACTCGGTTTGGTGAAGGTTTTCGAAGCTGGGCAGATCATCCACATCCGCCACCAGCGTGACGCAATGCGGGTTGCCCACCCTGACGAACACGCTGGTCTGCCATGCCGGGTGCAATTCCGCCACGCGCTCGACCCGGTTGACCTCCCGCTCATTGAGCATCGCTCTGCCGACACCGGTTCCTGTCGCGCCCACTGCCTGCGGGCCGAAACCGGGCGCGCCGATGTCCAGCCAGAAGCCATTCACGCCTTCGACCGTTGCCGGGACAGCTTGGGTTGCAACGGGGCTGGGCGAGTCAGCATTGTCGTGATGAACGCGCAGGGTGAACGGCGCGCTGCCGGTGATAAGGCCTGCGTCGGTCAGTGACTGGGCGAAGATGGTCAGGCCGTTGCCGCTGCGTTCGGCGAGGGTGCCGTCGGTGTTGACGATCAACAGGTCGAACGGCGCCGCGTCCTGAAACGGGCCGACCAGAAGACCGTCCGAGCGATGAGATTTGCTGCCGGGTGGGCGCTGGCCAGCAGGCCAGTCACAGATCACTGCGACGGCTTGAGCCGTCCAGGCGTGGCGGCGAGTGGCGGCTTCCGTCGGTGAGTGAGGAAGGAGAACTCCGAGGGTGCGCAGGGCATCGGGAGCAATCACCGCGTAGATATTGCCGCGAGCGTCGTAGAAACGAGCCATGGTCAGTCCGGATCAGGGAGTCAGCGCGCATTAAATCACGCCGACCCGCGCGTTGCTGCCCGCCCTTCACACCACCAACGTCAACCACGCCGATACCAGCAACAACACCGCCATTACTTGATTGAAGCGCTTCATGCTCTGCGCCGAGCGGCAGAATTTAGCGGCGCTGACGCCCAGGTAGGCCCAGGCGCTCATGCACAGGATCGACACCAGGAAGAACGCCAGCGACAGCCACATCACCCGCAGCATGCGGTCGGCGTCGGTGCCCGCAAAGACGCTGACCACGGCCAGCGCCATCATCCAGGTTTTCGGGTTGACCAGTTGCAGGCTCGCCGCGCCCCACAAGCCCAGAGTCGGACCGCTGCGGGTTTGCGTCGTGTCGACTGCTTCGGCGGGCGCGGTGAAAATCTGCCACGCCAGCCAGGTCAGCCAGCCAATGCCGACCCATGACATCAGCGTTTGCACCTGTCGATGACGGACCAGCACATCCCCCAGCCCAGTGCCGACCATCAGCACCAGCAATGCCGCACCGGCGCAGGCCCCGAGGACAATCGGCAACGTGCGGAGCAGGCCGTAGCGCGAGCTGTTGGTCAGTACGAGGATGTTCGTCGGGCCGGGCGTGATGGAAGCGACGAAGGCGAACAGCAGAAAGGGCAGGAGGGTTTGCATAAGGCCACTCGGCGGTCATTGATCGTGGAGCAATGATCGGCGCGCAGTCGGCGGTCAGTCTGGAACGTTTGAGCAGCGTCGGCGGTAGTCGGCCGGGGTCATGCGATAGGCGCGCTGGAACCAGCGGCCCAGATGGCTTTGATCCGCGAAACCCAACGCAGCCGCGACGCTGACAGGCGCCTCGCCCCGCGCCAGCAGATGGCGGGCGCGGGTCAGGCGCAGCTGGATCAGGTAGGCGTGGGGCGCCAGGCCGAACGCGGCCTTGAACGCGCGACTCAGGCGGAAGCGGTCAACGCCTGTCACCTGCGCCAGATCGTCCAGGCCGATGTCCTGATGCAAGTGGCTGTGCAGATAATCACGCGCTCGCTGGGCCACTAGTGGCAGACGCGGATCGGGATCGACCAGGGTGCGCCAACGCAAGTGACTGGTCAGGTTGGCGAGCAGGTGATCCAGCGCGGTCTGGCGAACGATGCGCAGTTCATCATGGTGCATCGCTTCGAAGGCGTCGGCGGTGGCGATGGCGAGGCGCGGGTCTTCTGCCAGCGTCGCTGCGAAGCTCAGTTGGGCGTTGTCCGGCGCTTCTTCAAACTGCGCGCGCAACTCCCGGTCCAGCCAGCGCGGGTCCAGGTACAACGTGCGGTAAGTGAAGCCGCCCGCTTCCGGTGCTGTGCCGTCGTGGATGTCGCCCGGCTCGAGCAGGAACACCTTGCCCGGCGTGCTGTTGTGCTGCTGTCGACGGCAATTGAATTGCTGCAGACCCTGTTCGGTGATGCCCACCAGATAACTGTCGTGCCAGTGCGGATCGTAGGCATGGCCCTCGAAATGCGCGCGCACTGTCTCGATGCCGGACGCGGCGTCCTGCTTGAGCTCGATCCAGTTGCGGTCGGACATTGCGGGGCCTCGGGAGGGGTGGCTGGTCAGGGCATTCAATCATTCTTGGACACGTTACCGCGCCGCTTACGGCAGGTCTGGAAGAATTGTGCAGCGGGCGACGAAGTGTCGGCGCATGGGACGGTTCCGGCAGGGCGGCGACTATTCTTGTTACAAAGCGAATCGTCCTACACGTTGCTCATCCACTGTGACAGCGCGAACCTACGCGCTCGAGCGCCATCAAAGACCGGAATCGTTACCCATCCCACAGAAGGTAAATGATGAACCCTTTTCCGCGACGCCTCGCCGTCGTCTTGCTCGGCGGGCTGTTATCCGCTGGCCTGGCGCAGGCTGATGATCACACCGCGCACTCGCCGCCGCTTCTGGCGGCCGCAGGGTATCCGAGCCGCTCGATCAATGTTCCCGACAACGGCGCCGTCCGCCGCGCCAACCCCAACAGCCGTCAGGGCACCGAATCCATCGCACCACGTGTCGGTGGGCCTAATATAGGGCCCACTCAAACCCGTCCGCCCACCCTTGAAAACGGTGGCATCGGCAACGGTTATCCGACCCGGCAACAACCTGCTCGACCTTCCAGCGATACCGAACGCCGCAGCAACTGAAACCACCGCCAGCATCTCTTCCATTTCGAAGGAATCGCCTATGTTGCGTACCACAACTCTCCGCAAAACCTTGCTAGCGACCTTATGCGCCTCCGCATTGTTGGGCCTCTCCGTGCAGGCCACTGCCGCGACCTACCAGAGCGAGACTGGCACGCTGACCGTCGATGAGGTCGTCGGCGGGTTGCAGCATCCGTGGGCCGTGGCGTTTTTGCCGAACGCCCAGGGCATGTTGGTCACCGAGCGTACGGGCAACCTGCGTCGCGTAACGCCTGACGGCAAACTGTCGGCGCCGATCTCCGGCGTGCCGAAGGTCTGGGTGCAGGGGCAGGGCGGTCTGCTGGACGTCGAGCTATCGCCGGATTTCGCCAAGGACCGCATGGTGTACCTGACCTACTCCGAGGCCGCGAGCGATGGCAAAACCGGCGGCACGGCGGCGGGGCGCGCAAGACTCTCGGAAGACATGACTCAACTGGAAGGCTTCACGCGTATCTTCCAGCAGCAACCAAAGCTGTCCGTGGGCAACCACTTCGGTTCGCGCATCGTCTTTGATCGCGACGGTTACATGTTCATCGCCCTGGGCGAAAACAACGACAAAGCCACGGCTCAGGATCTCGACAAGCTTCAGGGCAAGGTCGTGCGTCTGTACCCCGACGGCACCGTGCCCAAGGACAACCCCTTTGTCGGCCAGAAAAACGTGCGTCCGGAAATCTGGAGCTACGGCCATCGCAACCAGCAGGGGGCCGCGCTCAACCCCTGGACCGGCACGCTGTGGACCAACGAGCACGGCCCCCGTGGCGGCGACGAGATCAACATCATCGAGCGAGCCGCCAATTACGGCTGGCCGATCTCGACCTTCGGCATCGACTACAGCGGTGAGCCGATTTCCGAATCCAAAGGCAAGATCGTCGAGGGCGTGAAAAATCCCTTCCACGTGTGGGAGAAATCCCCGGGCGTGAGTGGCATGGCGTTTTACGACTCAAGCACGTTCAAGGCGTGGGACCACAACGTCTTCATTGGCGCGCTGGCGTCCGAGGAGCTGATTCGTCTGGAGCTCAAGGACGACAAGGTGGTGCACGAAGAGCGTTTGCTCGGTGAGCTCAAGTCCCGCATCCGCGACGTGCGGCAGGGGCCGGACGGGTATGTGTATGTGCTGACGGACGAGGACAACGGGAAGTTGTTGAAGGTGGGGTTGAAGGTAGAGCAATAGCCCTACCTTGAAATTATCGCCCAAACGCCTGATTAACTGCATCTAGTAGGACCCCCTTAAGCCGGGAAGGGGCCAGTACATTCGACGCATTTTTTCCGCCAATGCCGCAGTCTTCCCGGCTGAACCAGGTCCTACAAAAGCTCGTTCTTCAACATCGCGATGTCGGCCACAAGTGGACTGTGGGACCGGCTTTAGCCGGGAAGGGGCCGGTACATTCAACGCATTTGTTTCGCCAATGCCGCAGTCTTCCCGGCTGAAGCCGGTCCTACAAAAGCTCGTCCTGCTCACCATCTCTATTCCAGCCAGTAATGGACTGTGGGACCGGCTTTAGCCGGGAAGGGGCCAGTACATTCGACATATCTCTCTCATCAGTACCGCAGCCCTCCAGGCTGAAGCGGGTCCTGCAAAAATCACCTGCACACCGAATTCCAAGTCAATCCCGGTTGTAAAAACGCCGCGCAGAACGTAAAAGAGGCGCCGCCGAACTGGCTTGCGTTTCTCCCTGCCCGACTGTCCATCACCAGGAACTCACCCGCCGATGATCACCTCGTCCCGTCCCGCTGCCGGTTTCACCCGTCGGCTGTTGCCGCTGAGTATCGCTTTCGCTTCGCCGTGGCTGGCGGCTCAGGAAGCCGAGCCGGTGACGCTGGATGCGCTGCGGGTGACGGGGGAGCAGGAGTCGATCTATCAGGCGAGCAGCGCGTCGGTTGGCGGGTTCAGCGAAGCGCCGCTGCGCGATACGCCGGCCTCGATATCGGTGTTCACCGCCGAGCGGCTGAAGGACCAGCAGGCCAAGCTGCTCAGCGATGTCCTGCGCAACGACGCGTCGGTGGGCGACAGCTATGCGCCGGTGGGTTACTACGAGAATTTCGTCGTGCGCGGTTTCTCGCTCAATGCGGCCAACAGCTACCGCATCAACGGGCGCAGCATCACCGGTGAGCAGAACGTGGCACTGGAAAACAAGGAACAGGTCGAGCTGCTCAAGGGGCTGTCGGGCCTGCAGAGTGGCGTGTCGGAGCCTGGGGGTGTGATCAATTACAAGACCAAGCGGCCGGAAGACGTGCGCTCGGTGACGGTCTCGACCAACGAGCACGGCGAGCGCTACATCGCCACGGACGTCGGCGGCTGGTTCGGCAGCGAGAAACAATTCGGCCTGCGCGCCAACGTCGCCCACGAGGACATTCGCTCTTACGTCGAGCACGCCAATGGCCAACGGGATTTCGCCTCGCTGGCCTTCGACTGGAACATCAACGACCAGTCCACCCTGCAGCTCGACGTCGAATACCAGACCAAAGAACAGCGCTCGGTGCCGGGCTATCAGCTGCTGGGCGGCACCGAGCTGCCCCACGACGCCTCACCGCGCAAACTGTTGGGCTATCAAAGCGGCTCGAATCCGGTGGGCATCGACTCGCTGAACATGACCGGCCGCTACGAATACCGCCTCAGCGACGACTGGAAAGCCAGCCTCAGCGCATCTCGCAGCCGCGTGGTCATCGACGACTACAGCGCTTTCGCCTACGGCTGCTATTACCAGAGCGACTGCCCTGCCGAGCCGCTGACCGGGCACTTTACGCCGAGCGGCGGCTACGACATCTATGATTTCCGCAGCCCGGACGACACGCGGCGCAACGATGAAGTCGAAGCGTCGATGACCGGCCTGTTCGACACTGGCTGGCTGAAGCATGAGCTGACCTTCGGCAGCAGCGCGTTCCGGCGCACGGTCGACACCCGTCCGTATTTCAGCGAATACGTCGGCTCCGGCAACATCCACGGGACGCCGGACACCTTCGTGCCGTCGGACCTTTCCGTGGGCCACACCGAACGGCGCCTGGACAGCCGCCAGTACGGCCTTTTCGCCACCGATCGCATCAGCTTCAACGAGCATTGGCAAACGGTGATCGGCGGGCGTGAAGTGAAGCTCGACGAAAAAGCCTACAACGAGGACGGCAGCGAGAACCGTCACACCGAGCGCTCGATCTTCCTGCCCCAGGCTGCGCTGATCTACAAACCGATCGACAACGTTTCGCTGTACACCCGCTACAGCAAAGGCTTGTCCTTGGGCGGCACGGCGTCGGTGTTCGACAGCAACATCGGGGAAATCCTCGCGCCGACGATCTCTCGCCAGCTGGAAGCCGGGGTCAAATACGACTGGCGCCGCATGAGCTTCACCGCAGCGGTGTTTCAAACCCGTCAGGCCTATCAGTATTCGAAACCCCAGGACGACGGCAGCCTGACTTTCGTCCAGCAGGGCCAGCAGAAGAACACCGGCGTCGAGCTGAGCGCCAACGGCTACGTGACCTCCCAGCTGCAGATGTCGGCCAGCGTCGCGGCCATTCGCGCGCGGGTTGAAGACAGCGGAACAGCGGCTTACGAAGATCATCAGGCGATCAACGTGCCGAAATTCCGCGGCAGTTTGTCAGCGGATTACGCACTGCCGATTCAAGGCTTGGCGCTGTTGGGCGGCGTGCAATACAGCTCCAGCAAGTTCGCCAACCGCGAAGGCTCGGTGAAAGTCGATGACTACGCGGTGTTCAACGCGGGCAGCCGCTACACCACAAAAATCGAGGGCTACGACACGGTCTTGCGCCTGACCGTCGACAACCTGTTCGACAAGCGCTACTGGCGCGACGCGGGCGAATACCTGGGGGACGATTACCTGTTCCTCGGCGCACCGCGTACGGCGCGGGTTTCGGCGACGGTGAATTTTTAAATCAGCCGCTGAAACGCGTCAGCCGTCAGCGATCCGCCCGCAAGCCGTCAGCTTTGTTATCCTGCGCGCCTTTGTCGCACCCAAGTGCGTTTCAACCTGTGATTTGGGGTCTTTCATGACAGCCATTCTTCGACCGCGCCCACAACCCATCAGCCGGGGAGACTACAAAACCCTTGGCCTGGCGGCACTGGGCGGGGCGCTGGAAATCTACGATTTCATCATCTTCGTGTTTTTTGCCCTGACGCTCAGTCAGCTGTTCTTCCCGCCGGAAATGCCCGAGTGGCTGCGCCTGCTGCAAAGCTTTGGCATCTTCGTCACCGGCTACCTGGCGCGCCCGCTGGGCGGCATTCTGATGGCGCACTTCGCCGACAAACTGGGTCGCAAGCGCGTGTTCAGCCTCAGCATTCTGATGATGGCGCTGCCCTGTCTGCTGATCGGCGTGATGCCGACCTACGCTGAAATCGGCTACTGGGCACCGTTGATTCTGTTGGCGCTGCGCATCCTTCAGGGTGCGGCCGTCGGCGGCGAAGTGCCAAGTGCCTGGGTGTTCGTCGCCGAGCACGCACCGAAGGGCCATCGCGGTTATGCGCTGGGTGTTCTGCAAGCTGGTCTGACTTTCGGTTACCTGATCGGGGCGCTGACGGCGACCTGGCTGGCGAAAGTGTTCAGCCACGCGGAAATCCTCGATTACGCCTGGCGCATTCCGTTTCTGCTGGGCGGCGTCTTCGGCGTGATCGGCGTGTGGCTGCGACGCTGGCTCAGCGAAACGCCGGTGTTCATGGCGATGCACGCTCAGCGTGAAGGCATGACTGAATTGCCGCTGCGCGCCGTCCTACGCCAGCACCGGCAATCTCTGCTGCCGGCAGCGTTGCTGACCTGCGTGCTGACGTCCGCTGTTGTCACCTTGGTGGTCATCACGCCTACGGTGATGCAGCAGCGCTTCGGCATGAGCCCGAGCGATACCTTCGCCCTGAGCAGCGTCGGCATCGTCTTCCTCAACATCGGCTGCGTGCTGGCCGGCATGCTGGTTGATCGCATCGGCGCCTGGCGCGGCGTGGTGCTGTACAGCCTGTTGCTGCCAGTTGGTGTTGGCGTGCTCTATGCCAGTCTGGTCAGTCACTGGCTGCCGTTGAGTCTCGCCTACGCAGTGGCCGGTCTGGCCTGCGGCATTGTCGGCGTCGTGCCTTCGGTCATGGTCGGACTGTTCCCGGCGAACATTCGCGTCTCCGGCATCTCGCTGACCTACAACATCAGCTACGCGCTGTGGGCAAGCACCACGCCGCTGGCGCTGATCGCCTTGATGCCGTGGAGTCCGTGGGTGTGCGTGGGCTATTGCGTGATCATGGGCGCGGTCGGTCTGGTGACGGCCATGTTCTTCGGCCTGCGCAAGGGCATGCAGGTCGATGATCCGCGGGTGGCGCAGGCTGGAAACTGAAAGGGCGAGGGCGTCGCAATGGCGCCCGTGTAGACTCGATGGTGCGGATTTCAAATCCGTGCCATTACAACTCAGATTGACCCGCTGATTTGTAACAGATGATTGTAATTATCATTTGCAGCGTTTATTGTCCCCGTCTATACAACTGACCCGCTTTTATATATCCACACGGCCTGCACTTGGGGCGTGTTCGAATACCTTGTCTGCGTGTTTAAGTAGGGATGCTTCGCAAATATCTGTAGGAAAATTTACTTGTTATTGTTCGGTTATTAACCGGGCTTGACCGTGTAAATGATTAAAGCGTTAAAAACCTGAATATCAATAAAAACAATGTCACGGCCCTGGCAGATGTAATGCCATGGCCGGCAAGTCGCGGAGACGGTTGAGGGCCAATGTTGGAAGAAGAACGCAAGCGCAAACGGTTGAATAAAGCCACTCCCCGAGAGCAGGAAGTCCTGCTTCTATTGCTGCAGGGGCATACCAACAAGGACATCGCGCAGCGGCTGGGGATCAGTGATTACACGGCCCGCGACCACGTTTCAGCGTTGCTGCGAAAGAACGAGGTGAAGAACCGCGCACAGCTCATTGCGCTGCACATCACGGCGTCTCGAAAGAAAAAACTGCTCCCACCCCTACATCTGACGGATTGTTCCGTTGAACGGTAAGTGCATAATTAACCCAATTTGATAACCAAACTTCCAAACTGTCGGCGGCGTGATTTGCTACGGTGAAGTTTATTTCGCGAAGCGCGGTTTTCTGCGTAACTACTTCGCTGCCAGTGCTTTGATTTTTTAAATAAAAGTGCTCGGCATGGCGCACCCAAAATAACAACCAATAATAAGGATGGAATCGATGACCCTTCAAATCGCAACCTCTGAGCCCTTGAAGCAACCGTGCATCGATGCAGACTTTAATGTCGACGCCTCAACCGCGTTTCAACAATTGGTCGATGAGCAAAGCCGGCTGTCCAGAGACCAGTTGAGTGAGCTGCACAAGCAATGGCTCGGGCCCCACGGCGTGTTTGCCACCTTCAGCGCAGAGGTCGAGCGACTGGGGCGTCAGGCTCCTGCGCTGGATGATCTCTCCAGCCTTGGCAGCGCAGAGCGTATGAACGAGGCCGAACGGGCGGTGGCCTTCGCGCTGGCGCAGAGCAATCGCCGGCGCGCGGTGAACAACCCGTTCGGCTCACGCTCGCGTCAGGACCTGTGCTGCGTGGTGTTCAACGAGACCGACGCATACACCTTGGCGGAGCGATACGCCGCGTACGAAGCCATGCGTCAGAGCGACTCGGATTTCTTCATCAAACTCATCGCCACCACCCGCGGCGTCACCGAGCGGCGCATCGTCTTTCGCGGCTTGCTCGAACATTACGACCGCTTGCTGCCGATCGAAAAAAGCATCTACCCCGAGGCCTACCGCGACGTGCAGCAAACGCATCTGGATCGGGAAGAAGGGCTGTATGGGCCGCTGATATTGGGCGACAGCCTGCACAATTTGCTGTCACTCATGACACCGCTTGAGCTGCTCAAGCAGGTTAAGGCACCTACCGATGCCATGGCCTGCAGTGAATAGCGAATCTTTCGGACCTCAATTACGTCGCTGACTCACCCAGCGCAGCACCCTCGCGCGCAGCCGCTTTGCTGGACGGCTGCGCTGGCGTGACCCGATTGCGCCCGGCGCTTTTTGCGTCGTACAGCGCCATGTCGGCTTCGTGGAGCCACATGCCGGCGTCGGTCTGGTGCGCGCCGTACGCCGCGACGCCGATACTCAGGCTCAGCTTGAGATCGGGCAGGGCCGAGTGGGCGTGCTCATGGACCGTGCGGCGCAGGCGTTCGAGTATCTCGATCGCCTGGGTCAGGGTGGTGTCGGGCAGGATGACGCAGAACTCGTCGCCGCCGTAACGGCCGGCCAGATCGGTCTGCCGCAGGCTGGCGGACAGCGCGTTGCTCAGTTGCTTGAGCACGTTGTCGCCGGTGATATGGCCGTAGGTGTCGTTGATGGTCTTGAAGTGGTCGATGTCGATCAGTGCCACGCTGTGCTGGCGATTGAGCGTCTGGCATTTATCGAACTCCAGCGCCAGTCGATCCTTCCACGCGCCGTGGTTCATGAGGCCTGTGAGGCTGTCGGTGGTGCTGAGCTTTTCCAGCGCTTTCTTGCTTCTGGACAGCTGCACGGCCACGCGATAACAGACCAGCCCGATGGCCATCGGGTAGATCACCAGCATGGGCAGGCAGGCGAAGACTTGCAGCTGAGTAACATGCGGAAACAACGCCGGCAGGAATATCTTGTACGCCACCAGTGCGCCTGCTACCTGCGCCAGCGAACCCAATACAAACAGACGCAAACCACCGGACGCGATGTTGTTCATCGCCATCATTGACAGCACCGTCACGGTGGGCAGCGGACTGATCCCCATCGCCCCCGCCCAGAAGCCGCCGCCCAGCGAGTCATAAATCATGTTGCGGCGTTCGGCGGCGTACGGGTGACGTGAACGCTTGGCGAGCAGGTAAGCCAGGTGCGGCCAGCCGTAACCGTGGGCGATCATGGCGATCCACACCCAGGCCGGCGGATGGGAAGGGTACAGCGCTGCAGCCACAGCGAAGAACCCAATACCCAGACCGATACTGCGCGGCAGGTACATGCGTCTGGCGAAGGAGAGACCTTTTGGGACCGAAGTGTTCATAGCGCTTCACCGGGTTGTGACGCTGCATCCCGACTGCCACATCGGTCACGACCAACGACTCCGAGTGTCCCTCGCCAACGGGACGCTGGGAAGAGCCCTTTGCCACTATTGAGCAAATAATTCACGCCGGCTGTCGCCACAGGGTGCTGTGATGCATGTGTCGTTTGGCTCAGCGTTGGGTGTCGTCTGTCATGGCGTGTTTTCCGGGCATCTGTGTATAGACCGTTCTACAAAGGTTGGCTGAAATGGGGCGGCAATTCGGCGCGGTCCGGATGCATATTCCGTCACGCCGGCAGGAGCCCACGATGCCCGAACTCTCGAACCTCATCGCTTTTTCCCTGATAGCCCTCGGTATGGTGCTGACGCCAGGGCCGAACATGATTTACGTCATTTCGCGATCCATCTCACAAGGGCGCAAGGCGGGGCTGATCTCCCTCGGCGGCGTGGCAGTCGGCTTTATCTTCTACATGCTCTGCGCGGCCTTTGGCATCACCGGCCTGGTCATGGCGGTCCCGTATGCCTACGACACACTGCGCATGGCGGGTGTCGTGTATTTGCTTTACCTCGCCTGGCAGGCTGTGAAACCGGGCGGTCGCTCGCCGTTTCAAGTGAGGGATTTGCCTCAGGACAGTAACCGACAGCTGTTCCTGATGGGCCTGATGACCAACCTGTTCAACCCCAAAGTGGCGTGCTTTACCTGTCGCTGCTGCCGCAGTTCATCACCGTCGACAACGGCACCAGCGTGCTCAGCCAGTCGCTGATCTTGGGCAGCGCGCAGATTCTGGTGAGCCTGAGTGTGAATGCGACGGTCGCCATGGCGGCGGGCTCCATCGCCGTTTTTCTGACCCAGAAGCCCGGTTGGGCGACCGTGCAGCGTTGGCTGATGGGCACGGTGTTGTTCGGGTTTGCGGTGCGGATGGCGGCGGAGGGCAGGCGGTAACCGCGCTGTCACGCTTCGAGGAAATCACGGCTGGCCCTTGCCAGACGCTCCGCGATTCAGGAGATTACTGGCCCGACTCGTTAGCATCATCACAAGGGACGTCTGATGCCTGTTTCTCTCTCCGTTTTGCGTATCACCTGCCTCGCCGCGCTGATCGCGCCATTTACCCTGCACGCCGAGAATGCGGTCCATGTGCTGACAGGCACCTTGGGTAAATCGCCCATCGTCGTCGAGCTGGATCTCACCAGCGCTGAAGACGTGACGGGCCGCTATTTCTACGAGAAGTACCACAAGGACCTGCCGCTTTCCGGCACCTCGAAGGGCAATGACCTGATGCTGACCGAGGGCCTGAGCTACGACGACGAAGCCAAGTTGCCGAAGCTGGTCCTTCATAAAAATCCGGACGCGACCTGGACCGGGGATTGGAGCAGCAAGGGCAAGTCCTACAAGGTGCAACTGGCCGAGCGCGCCGTCACCGCACCGGATGCTTCCGCCGAACCGGGTTGGCAGGACATTTACAAACAGTCGACCTATGACTACCTGCGGCTCACACACCTGCCGCTCAAGGCAGACAAAAAAGCCACGTTCATGGGCCACGGGCTGCAATGGTGGGTGGAGCCGGAGTCGGGCGTCTCGATGTTTGAAATCACGTCGGGTTACGCGCCGGAGCGGGCCGCACGTATCAATCAGCAGCTGCGCTCGCGCTTGTGGCAGGAGGTTGTCAGCTACAACCAGTGCATGCTCAATGCCAGTCGCAACGGTGGTGATTTTGCGCAGACGGTCACGCCGCGCTTGCTGACGCCTGGCATCGTGAGCCTAAGCGTCTTCACCGATTATGATTGCGGCGGCGCGCACCCGGACTTCGGCGACTCGCCGCTGAATCTGGATGCCAGCACGGGGAAAGAGTTGACGCTGGAAGACGTGGTGTGGGTCGGCAAAGGCGCGCCGTTTCATTACGAACGTGATGAAGAAGGTGGTGTCAGTTTCGACACGTATTCGGACTACCGCGGCAAAGCCTTCGCCCCCTGGCTCGTTGAGCAGTTAAAAGCGGCGCACCCTGCAGACATGGTGAAGCCTGCTACCGAAGACGACTGCGACTACACAGACCCGTCGGTCTGGGAGTTTCCGTCGTGGTATTTCACTGAAAAAGGCATCGTGTTCGGCCCCTCTTTCGCTCGCGTCATGCGCGCGTGTGAAAGTCCCGAATGGTCGACCGTGCCTTACAGCGTGATCAAGGCGCATCCGGGCGGGACCAAACTGACGTTGCCGGAATGATCAGGCCCACGTGATCAGATTGATGATCTGACATCGCTGCTTTTTCGGCTGCAACCGCTGCCGCAAAAGCAGCAACTCTCACTTCCCGCCGGTCACACCCTTGACCACCTCGGCGTGGGCCTTGGCATCCTTCGCCAGGGAGATCACGTTCACCATCGCCGTGCGTTTGCCGTAGGCCGCGGTAATCGTCGTGCTCAGCACCCGACCGCCGTCTACGCTCCCTGAGATATCCAGCTGACGCATGCCGAGGCCTTTTCGTACGATTTTCTTCTCGCCCAGCTTCTTGAAGTCCTTGTAGCTGGACTGCTGCTGTTGCAGCGTGTCGGCGATGATGCCGTCGAGGGTTGGCTTGTCGTTGGCGCCGACCTTCTGGTCATTGGGCAGCGGCGCTTCGGTGATGATGACCACGCGCTTGGCTGGCTTGTTCATGTAGAGCGAGCCGGTGACGCCTGCAGCCCTGGCCTTGGCATCGATTTCTTCCATGGGGCCTTTGACGTAGTCCTTCGGCAGGGTGAAGGCAAATTTGCCGCCGAGCATCGCGACTTTTTGCCCAGAAGGTTTCGGCGCGGGTTTGGCTTTGGTCGCGGCCTGCGCGCCGACCATGCCCAGGCATGAAGCCAACGCGGTGCAGACCAGCAGGATTCTTAAACTGAACAAGCGCATTCCGACCACTCCTGGGGATGATTCCTACATAGGTCCGGCATTTTGCCTGAGGGTGATGGCAGGTTGATAGTCGTGAGGGTAAGGGTGTCAGCGGCAATCGTTAATGCCGGTCCGATGGGGCGAACGGGTATCTACGTAGGACCGGCTTCAGCCGGGACGAGGCCGGGATGTACAACACAAGATGTGCAGCGTGACGCCTGACGCCTTCCCGGCTAAAGCCGGTCCCACAGGGTGTGCGGCATGAGCCAATTCAATGGGTGTACGCGGTGTTTAGTGGGACCGGCTTCAGCCGGGAAGACGCCAGTTCAAGCACCGCAGATTTCCATTCGTGCATTGGCTTTCCAGGCCAAAGGTGTACATTGAATTCAAAATACAATAAGCACAGGAGACAGACATGACCCATGCCGCTGATCGCACCTTGCAAGTCCCTTTCGCCGGTCCCACGTTGTTGGGCACCCCACTTCTCAACAAAGGCACCGCGTTCAGCCTCGACGAGCGTGAAGCGCTGGCCCTGCAGGGTTTGCTCCCCGAACGCGTCGAAACCATCGAGCAACAGGCGAGCCGCGCCTACCACCAATACCAGGCCTGCGCGACCGATCTGGACAAACACATCCTCCTGCGCTCGATCCAGGATTCCAACGAAACACTCTTCTACCGCGTCGTCGACGACCACCTCGACGAGATGCTGCCGATCATCTACACCCCCACCGTCGGCAAGGTCTGCCAGGAATTTTCCCGCATCTACCGCAGCCATCGCGGCTTGTTCATCAGCATCGCCGACAAGGACCGCATCGACGAGATCCTCAACAACGTCACCAAAGACAACGTCAAAGTCATCGTCGTCAGTGATTGCGAGCGCATTCTCGGCCTCGGCGATCAGGGCGTCGGCGGCATGGGCATCCCTATCGGCAAGTTGTCGCTGTACACGGCGTGCGGCGGCATCAGCCCGGCCTACACGCTGCCGGTGGTGCTCGACGTCGGCACCAACAACCCGGCGCTGCTGGCGGATCCCCTGTATTTCGGCCGTGGCCAGGAGCGTGTTCGCGGCGCCGAATATGACGCGTTCGTGCAGGCATTCGTCGAAGGCGTCCAGCGTCGTTGGCCGGAAGCCATTCTGCAGTTCGAAGACTTCGCGCTGACCAATGCCATGCCGTTGCTCGCGCGCTTTCGCGATCAACTCTGCTGCTTCAACGATGACATTCAGGGCACCGCCGCCGTCACCGTCGGCACCTTGCTGGCCGCCTGCAAGATGAAGGGCCAGCGCTTGTCTGATCAGACTGTCGCCTTCGTCGGCGCCGGGTCAGCGGGTTGTGGGATCGCCGAGCAGATCATCGCCGCCATGCAGCTCGAAGGCTTGTCCGAAGCCCAGGCCCGCAGTCAGGTCTTTCTGCTCAACAGCAAAGGCCTGCTGACCGATCGCCAGCCGGACCTCTACGACTTCCAACAGCGACTGGCCCACTCCAGTGATTCACTCAGCGACTGGGATTTCAGCGCCGACTGGCCCTCGCTGCTTGAGGTGGTCAGCAACGCCAAACCCACGGTGCTGATTGGCGTGTCGGGCAAGGCCGGACTGTTCACCCAGCAGATCATCGAGACGATGCACAGCCACTGCCCGCAGCCGATCATCATGCCGCTGTCCAACCCCACCTCGCAGATCGAAGCGCACCCCAAGGACATTCTGCAATGGACCGACGGGCAGGCGCTGGTGGCGACGGGCAGCCCGTTTCTGCCTATTGAGGTGCTGGGCAAAACCTTTCCTATCGCGCAGTGCAACAACTCCTACATCTTCCCCGGCATTGGCCTCGGCGCCATCGCGAGCAAGGCGACCCGCGTCACCGACGGCATGCTGATGGCGTCGGCCCAGGCACTGGCTGAATGCGCAGCGACAGGGCAGATGCTGCCGCCGTTGCGGGATGTTCAAGCGGTCAGCAAACGCATCGCGTTCGCCGTCGGCATGGCGGCCCAGCGCGACAGTGTGGCGCCGCCGCAATCGGAAGATGAATTGTCAGCGGCCATCGAGAAGGACTTCTGGCAGCCGGTTTACCGGTCGTATGCCCGCCGCCCTGACTAAAAGCTTCACAGCAAAAAGAACCCGCCAGCTCGGCGGGTTTTTTATGGCAGCGAGGTAAAGCGTCAGGCCAGCGTCAATGAAACCGGTGGCAACCCGTCGATCTGTCCCAGCACCTCAGCCATGCCCTGGGCGAAATGCATGCCGGTATAAGAACCCGTGGTGACGACGAAATCCTCGGGCAACGGCAGACCGTTCAGGGTGTGATGGTTGACCAGCCACGGCAACAACCGGCGCGGGTCGCCCGCAGGATTGGCGACCTTCGACGGCACAACGCTCTCGCCATTCAGCGTGAATGAAAGCGTCGGTTCAACGAAGGGAAAGGACGCGTCGTAGGGTACGAAATCACCCACCACCAAGGCGCCGTGGTTAAGCAGATCGGCGAGTTGCGTCAGTGGCTCGATCTTCGGCCACGCCGCGAACCGGCTGGAGACCACCTCGATGGACGCTGCCATCTCGCCAATGCCGGCCATGACCTCCTCGTCGCTGTACGCCTCATCCCGAGGGCTGAAGGTGCGGTTGAAGCGGAAGGCGATCTCCAGCTCCAGACCCACTGGCGGATAGACGCTGCGGTCCAGTGTGCCGGTCGACGGGAACAGGCAGTCGCGGGGCAGGGGCGAGCCCTGAATCGGCCCGTCCGTGGACTTCGAACCAATCTTCCAGCCGCCCGCTTCAACGCCACGCAAGCGCAGGATTTTCTGTTGCGTGAGGTACGCCGCGTTGCGGTCTGTCGGGTTCAGGTCGAATTCCAGCTCGCCTAACAGGCTGCGCTTGTTCTGCGCATCGACGATCAGCTGCGCCAGGCGCGAAGGTTGGGTGTCAGTGTCCAAAAGGGTTCTCCGGTGAAGGGGTTCGATTGCAGCGTGCCGGGCTGAAGCTTCATGGATCAGATCGCCGCCCGAAGGCGGCTTCCGTTGTGGCTTTATTTACTGACCACCGGCGCCGGTTCCGCACTCGGTGTCAGAGGCGCGGCCGGCTGCCCATATTCAAACCGGTTCTGCGGCTTCATGCGGAACGACAGCACGACGCCAATCGCCAGTAGAACAATGCTGACCAGAAACGGCAGCTGCCAGTTGCCAAACTTGTCGATCAACAGACCGGCGGCCACCGGGCTGACGATGGCGGCCATGGCCGATCCGGTGTTCATCATGCCGCTCGCGGTACCGCAGTGGTCCGGCGCGATGTCCATCGGAATCGCCCACATCGGGCCGATCGTCATTTCGGAGAAGAAAAAACCGATCGCCAGACAGGCCAGGGAAATGTGCATGTCCTTGGTGAACATCAATGGCACCAGCGACAGCAGCGTCAGGCCAAGGCACACGGCGACCATCAGGCTGCGCGCCTTGTTCAGGTCCTTGGTCCGCGTATAAATGCGGTCGCTGACGATGCCGCCCAAGGTGTCGCCAACCACGCCGCCGAAGAACACCGTTGACGCGAAAATCGCGGTGCCTTTCAAATCCAGGCCCATGTTCATGAAGTACATCGGCACCCAGCTGAGCAGCAGCCACAGCGTCCAGCCGTAGCAGAAGTAAACGATGGTGACTGGGGCCATACGCTTGAACAGGCGACCCCATGGCAGCACGACGCTGGATTTCACTTTCGGCGGCGGCAGGGTGTCCAGTTCCTGCTTGGAGATGCGCGGGTGGTCTTTCGGATGCTCGGTGAACACCGCCATCCACAAGATGACCCAGACGAAGCTGGTGGCCGCGCAGACGTAAAACGATTCGCGCCAGCCATACGTGGCCATCACCGCGATCATCGCTGCCGGCGCCAATGCATTACCGAGACGGGCGAAGGCGTGGGTGATGCCTTGGGCAAAGCCGCGTTTTTCCTTGGGGATCCAGCGGGACATTGCGGCTGTTGCAGCCGGGAAGGTGGCGCCTTCACCGAGGCCGAGGAGTATCCGCGCGACGATCAGCGAGACGAAGCCGCCGGCCAGCCCGGTCAGCACCGTAGCGCTGGCCCAGATCAGTCCGCACACCACCAGCGTTCGCTTGGCGCCGAAGCGGTCGCTGACCCAGCCGCCGATGATTTGGAAGATCAGGTAGGGGTACGCGAAGGCCGAGAAGACGATGCCGATCTCGGTTTTGCTCAGATTGAATTCTTTACCGAAACCGACCGCGGCGGTGCTGACATTGACGCGGTCCAGGTACGTAATGAAATACATGGCGCACAGCATGAACAGCACCACCGTGGTGGGGCGCAGACGTAAAAACTTCATGTGCTATCTCCAGTTTCTTATTGTGTTCGCTGACAACGCGATGATTTGGGATAGTGAGGTGTGTCGGAAAAAGCTGCGGGGGTGCCGCAGCCGGGCGGAGCGGGGTGGAGACGGAGCGGCGCGTTAGTCGCGTCGCAGCGGCACCGATTGCGCTCCCAGGTAATCCATGGCCGCCAGAACGCCACTGGACTGAAGTTTTACGCCGGCCATCTGCAGGCCCATTTCGCAGCCGGTGAGGGTTGCCATCAGCATCAGGTCGTTGCAGTCGCCCAAGTGGCCAATGCGGAACATGCGGCCTTTCATCTTGCCCAGGCCGGTGCCCAGGGACATGTCGAAACGCTCATAGATGGTCTTGCGCACCTGGTCGGCGTCGATGCCTTCAGGCGTCATCACGCCGGTGAGCACGGGGCTGTAAACGCTCGGGTCGGCGCACTGGATTTCCAGGCCCCAGGCGGTTACGGCGGTGCGGCAGGCTTTTGCCAGACGGTTGTGACGGATGAACACGTTGTCCAGGCCTTCGCCGAGGATCATGTCCAGCGCTTCCGATAATCCGTACAACAAGTTGGTGTTCGGCGTGTACGGCCAGTAACCAGTCTTGTTCATCTCGATGATCTCGTCCCACGCCCAGAAACTGCGCGGCAGACCGGCGCGCTTGCTGGCCTCGATGGCTTTGGGCGAGAGGGCGTTGAAGCTGATGCCGGGTGGCAACATCAGCCCCTTCTGCGAGCCGGAAATCGTCACGTCCACGCCCCACTCGTCATGACGATAGTCGGCGGACGCCAGGCCGGAGATGGTGTCGACCAGCAGCAGGGCAGGGTGGCCCGCGGCATCAATGGCCTTGCGCACGGAAGCGATATCCGAAGTCACGCCGGTGCTGGTCTCGTTGTGCACGACGCAGACCGCCTTGATGCGATGCCCGCCGTCAGCGCGCAGGTGGTCTTGGATCATTTGCGCATCGACGCCACCGCGCCAGCCCTCAATGCCGGGCCGACCGATGAACTGCGGTTTGAGGCCGAGGCTCAGCGCCATCTTCTGCCACAGCGTCGCGAAGTGGCCGGTCTCGAACATCAACACTTCGTCGCCCGAGCTCAGGGTGTTGCACAGCGCCGCTTCCCAGGCACCGGTGCCCGACGCGGGATAAATCACCACCGGATGCACGGTCTTGAAAATCTTCTTGATGCCTTCCAGCACCTTGAGCCCCAGCGCGCCGAACTCCGGGCCGCGGTGGTCAATGGTTGGGTAACTCATCGCGCGAAGGATGCGATCCGGCACCGGGCTAGGCCCCGGAATCTGAAGGAAGTGGCGACCGGCGGGGTGGAAATCGAGCTTCAGCATCGGTGTCTCCTTGTCTTTTTATAATTTTGTATTTTGAATTCAAAATTAACCTAGCACAGGGCGATGCTGTGTCAAACGGCCTAACTGCGCTAATCTTTCCAGCGAACTGGAGCATTTTCGAATAAGGACTCGGTGCCAGAGCGGGTCCAGGAAGGATGTATTGAATGCAAAATACTGAAAAAATGAGCGCACAGCCCGACGCCCGGCCAATGCCTAAAGTCGAACGCCAGCGCCTGCACGACATCGTCATCGATCACCTGCGCGGCTTTATCACCGAAGGCGTGCTTGCCCCAGGCACCAAGCTCAACGAGCGCGAGCTGTGTGAAACCCTCGGCATCTCCCGCACGCCGTTGCGCGAAGCGCTGAAAGTGCTGGCCGTGGAAGGGCTGATCGAAATCAACCCGAACCGGGGCGCCAGCGTCGCCCGCATGTCGGAGCTGGAGATTCGCGAAACCTTCGAACTGATGAGTGGCATCGAAGCCTTCGCCGGGGAGCTGGCCTGTGAGCGCATCACCGCCCAGGAAATCGAAGACATCAAGGCGCTGCACTACGCCATGGTGGTCAGCAAAAACCAGAACGACCTGCCGGGTTACTACCAGCGCAACCGCGCCATCCACGACCTGATCAACCTGGCCGCGCGCAACTCCGCGCTGCGTCAGGTCTACCTGTCGCTGAACCGGCGCATCCACGCCTTACGCTTTCTCTCCAACCACCAGGCCCCGAAATGGGACCGCGCGTTGCACGATCACGAAGAAATGATCGAGGCCCTGCAAGCCCGGGACGGCAAGCGCTTGAGCAGCATCCTGCGCCATCACCTGCTGGAAAAACGCGACGCCCTGATGCTGCTGGTCAGGGATGAATCCGAGCACCCGGACTCCATTCGCCGTTGACTGATTGTTGATTAGCCATTAAGGGAGCTGCCGACCATGCCCCGTGATCTCGATGCCTTGCTGGCCGCTTGTGCCGACCGGTTGCCGCAACTGGAAACCCAGCGCCTGATGCTCTACGCCGGCGCCAACCTCCCCAGCGCCCGCGCCATGGCCGCCTACACCCCCGCGCTCAGCGCCTACCCGGCGATGGGCCCGACCGGTCACAAAGAACAGCCCGACACCGAGCTGGTCAGCGAGCTTGAAACCTTCACCCGTCAGGCCGCCATGACCCTGTTCGGCGCGGCATGGGCCGAAGTCCGCCTGGCCAGCTGCACCCTGGCCAACCTGGCCATCTTCCACGCCTACTGCCGACCGGGCGACAAAGTGCTGGCACCCGCTGCCGAGCACGGCGGGCATCTGAGCCAACGCCGTGGCGGCACTGCAGAATTGGCAGATCTGGTGGTTGAAGACCTGCCGTTCGACCGCAGCAACTGCCAGCTCGACGCCGAGCGCGCGGCGGAAATGATCATCCAAACTCGGCCCAGTCTCGTGGTGCTCGGACGCAGCGTCATGATCAAGGCCGACGACATCGCCCCGGTGGTCAGCGCCGCCCGCGCGGTCGGCGCCAAAACACTGTTCGACGCCTCCCACGTGCTGGGCCTGATCGCTGGCGGCACGTACCCCAATCCGTTTGACGCCGGCGTCGACCTCATCAGCAGCTCCACCTACAAAACCCTGCCCGGTCGACCGCAAGGATTGGTGCTGGGCCGCGACCCCGAAGACGCGATGGCCCTTCGCGAGTTGCTCGACACCCGGATGCTCGCCAACTACGACGCCGGCCGGCTGCCCTCTCTTGCGGTCACCCTCATCGACGCCCAGGCCGGTGGCCGCGAATATGCCGCCAGTATTGTCGGCAACAGCGCGGCGCTGCATCGCGCGCTGGTCGATACCGGGTTGCCTGTCATAGGGGCGAATGACGGCGAGGTGCATACCCATCAACTCTTACTGCCGCTGTCACTTGATGCTGATCCGCGCGCTGTGATGCACGCGTTGGAGGCGCAGGGGATTCTTATCGGGACGTGCGTCGATCCTTCCCGCGCCGGGCATCAGGCGCTGCGGTTGGGGACGCAGTTCATCACGCGGCAGGGGATGAACGCGCTGGATATGGTGGATGTGGCGCGATTGCTGAGTGATGTTTTGCACGTTGGCGCTTGCGGTCGGCTTGATGCGCGCCCGGTCGCTGATACGGCGCAGATGGCAGGTCGGATTCAGCAAATGCTGAGCAAAAAAAAAGCCGCTGGGGAGCGGCTGAAGTTTGGAGCTTGGAGGCACCACGTCGGGAGCAACGACGTAGCGAAACGACAGAAACAAAATGCTAAAAGCTGATCAGGCGTTTGACGTTCTCCGGCTTGGGTGTGGGTTTCCATCGTTCCCGCGCTGGGCGGGTTCGATGGGGTGAAGCCACTTTAGGAACGATGGGCGGCGGGGGCAAATGAAACCCGGGTAACTATTTGTTAGCGAAATTGTTATGTGCGGGGAGGGGGCGGGGCGGGAACTTTTTGGGTATGCCAGGCGGGGTTATTCGTTGGTCTCTTGTTGGTGCGGCGGTACTGCGGTGCGCTGGTTGTTGATGAGTTGGCTGTGGGCGTAAACTTTGTGGGCAAGACGTCAGGCTTGGGCTGACGTCCTATTCTGCGGTTTTTACTTCACCGTCATCGGCGCGAAAATCGGCCGGATGCCACGGCATTTTGGATAAGCCACACAGCCCCAGAAATTCCCGCCGGCGTTGGCGCCGGTTCTCGCGACACGTATCACCATGGTTTTGCGGCAGTGCGGGCAGAGGGGCGCAGCAGGTTCAGGCTCGGCTTCTCGTGTGGCGGGTTGCGTCGCTGTTGGAGTTGGCGCTTGAACCGGAGCTGGAGCGGGACTTGGAGTAACCACCACCTCCGGCTCAACGATTGCTGGCTCGACACGCTCAGCCACCACCTCGACGGTTGGCCCTGGACCAGGCTTCTTCGCCTCGGCGATCCACTGCTTCAACACCGATCCATCGACCAGTTGCACATTGCGCCCCGCCGCAAAATCCCTCGCCGGTTTGGTGAACGTCCCGCTGGTGACCACGAAACCGCCGACAGCGCCTTCAGCCGCCATCGCGCCATACAACTCCCGCACCACCGGCACACCGACCTGCACTGATCGCCATTGCTTGCACTGCACCACGTACGTCTCGCCATCCTTGCGTGCGATCAGATCAATGCCGCCGTCAGGGCCATTTTTGCCTGTTTCTCGTACTGAGTAGCCACGTCGGCGTAGGGCTTCGCCCACCAGCAATTCGAACTCGTGCCAGGTGATGCTCAGCAGAGGGTTGCCTTTGGTGGTGGCGGCGGATTCGAGGAGGTCGCGGCGTTTGCGGCGGCCGATGATTGAGGCGATGGCGCCGGCGGTGAGTATCAGGGGAACAAAGAATTGCCCGAAAGTGGCCATGCCCCGAAAGGCCGACGCGGAAACCATCTTGTCGAAATGGCGCGGATCTAGGTTTGTAGGGAGCGGAGCAATGGCCACCGAGTGCAGCCACATTGCCGACGCCACGGCGAGAACAGCACTGATCCACCAAGGGAGCTTGCTGGCGAGAAAAATGAGGGCTTCTAGATTGGAGGTTTTCTTGGCCATATCCGTGGTCTTTTCTTGAGTCCGTTGTGGTGGAAGTTTGGTGAGCGCTGCTGAACCTGTAGGAGTGAGCTTGCTCGCGATGCGGCGTGGCAGATGTCAGCGTATCGGCGAGTTGATTCGTTGCAATAGGGCTTAGGTCCTTTTGCCTATCCCTCACATCTGGAGCGCTCCACACACACCCTTCGCGTTTCGCAAATGCACCCAGGAGGAGGCTACCGGAATGAAGCAAGTCGTCTATGAAACTTACCGTAAACGGTTTACGGAAAAGTCAGAAAATCCATAGAGAAAACTCATTGTGATGGCTCAATGATGTCATGGTACAAGGCTGCACGGAATCTTCGTCCGTACAGCTAAGGAATGGCCATGAGAAATGTAGGACTCAGCTTCATTGCAGCGCTCGCGCTCCTCTCCGCTTTTACCGTCTCCGCCAAAGAAATCCGACTCACCGATGACGCGATAGCGCAGATCCTCATTGAGGACTCAATCTCTTCCTATCCCAAAAATTGTCCATGCCCTTATAACTCGGCTAGCAACGGCAGCCGCTGCGGCAAACGCAGCGCCTATAACCGTGCAGGAGGGTATGCGCCTTTGTGCTTCAAAGAAGATGTAACAAAGGGCATGGTTCAGGAGTATCGGCAGCGGATGAAGGGTTGAATTGCTAGTTAATGCAGCTTGAGCTGGATGTTCTCAATGCTGTTTGTCACTTCCTGAAACCCCGCTCAATATGATTTTAGAGCGTTGAAATGCCACCTTAGCGCATCCGCATTGGGCCGGTCGAATACGTCTTCAGGAAGACTGATCGGCTGATCTCGCAATGCCTCGTACTCGCTGCCCTCTAAACCTTCGGCTAGCTTGACGACCAGCTTGGTCGGATCTACCCAACACAAGCCAAGATCAAATAGGGTGTGAATGTCAGCGCGGAGTAGCAGGCCATTGCTGACGACGTTCGTGTCAGCTCCCTGATAAGGGACGATATGAGCAGCTTCCAGCAGGGCCTCTATTTCGCACCCCGTCACTGCGCATCTGTAGTTGTAAGCTCTGAGCAAAGTTGATCGAAATTTACTCTGTCCTTTGCGACGAACTATGGATGCAAGCACTTTCGTACGGGCATCGACGATGTTTTTAGGGTTGAATTCGCCTGCCGTTTGTAACTTCGCTTCGATAAACGAGCTGGTCAGCGTTGGGCTGCTCGCTTGAATGAGGGTGAAGCTCGTAGGGAGTGACCCTGACCGGCTTTGGTAAAGAAATTTGCCTTTATAAGTGAAGCCGGCACCCGGGTGCTCGAATTTATTCTTGCGATAAAAAAGGAGTAGTTCTAGCCCTCGTTCGACGTGCTCTTCCAAAAGATGGTCGGTGCCTCCCTGCGTCTGCCCTTCCATGTGCAGTATGTCGCCAGTAAGAAGATCATCATATTGAGTACGGTCTGCCGTTTTTTGCTCGGTGACGAAAAGCCAAACTGAATCGAACGCTGAAGGCTTAAAGATCCCGTTGTTGATACTAGAGGCAGTTATGGAGAAGAGGTCTCGCAAGTCATTTCGCGTGTAGACGTGCCCCTCTTGGAGAAGCTCCGAGGCATAGACGCCGGTGGAGACCGCAGCCGGTTTTTTTCTTGCCACAACGTAGTCCTTTTCCATGCCCTTTGTAGGAAAGGAATGTTGCGGCAATGAAGGGTCTTGTTACAACTGGTTTACACCATCTGGAATTACCAGCGAGTGTGAACATGATCGTTCCCACGCTCCGCGTGGTAATGCAGCCCGGGACGCTCCGCGTCCATCAGTACCAACGCTGCACGTCGATCAGCCCTTTCTCCCCTTGGTAATCCCGCGCACTCGAATATCGCCATTGCTCCCCCAAGTCCACATACCCTCGCTTCACCGGGTTCTGATGTATGTAGTCGAGCTTTTGCTGCATGACACTCTCGCTGTAGACCATTTCCGCATGAACGCCTTCCTGCCAGACCTGATAAACACGGTCGACCTTATGCGCGCGCTTAGCGAATCGAAGTCGCTGAAGAGTGCTTTCAGCATGCGCGAGTTGGAGGTAGTCGATGATGTTTCGCGCCGTGTAGGACTTGAAGCCAGCCACGGATTTTGCGAGGTCTGGAGACTGAGCGAGATAGTGAAGGTGATTTTCTAAAACGACATACCCATAGAGCTGTAGACCTTGATTCGCTTGTTGAAAGCGCCACGTGTTGAGCACGATATCGACCAAGGCCGGGCGGGTGAAGAGCGGTAGCCATTCAACGATTGTGCAGGTCAGGAAGTGAGGTTTGTCGATTTCAGTAATCGTGTAGCGGCTTCGGCCCATGGATTCATCCTTTAACCTGAAATGGGGGCGGAGCGTTGGAGGCTAGTGGAGGCGAGCGGTTGGTAGAACCGGGTTGGTGTTGCTGGGTGCTTCAGATTGGTTAGTTAGCTCCGGCGCGATGGACGCGGAGCGTCGAGGGCTGCATTCCCACGCGGAGCGTGGGAACGATCAGGCAGTCAGCAGCGCAATAAAAAGGGCCACCATTTCTGGCAGCCCTTTCGTGTGCAGCTCACTGAGTCGAGATCAAATCAATCCCAGCTCAAAGCCCCACCCGTCTGATACTCAATAACCCGCGTCTCAAAGAAGTTCTTCTCTTTCTTCAAGTCCATGATCTCGC
Organism: Pseudomonas sp. Ps21-P2; assembly: GCF_039672565.1. NCBI lineage: Bacteria > Pseudomonadati > Pseudomonadota > Gammaproteobacteria > Pseudomonadales > Pseudomonadaceae > Pseudomonas > Pseudomonas sp. Ps21-P2. Next base: position 344,600 of record NZ_JBDFPL010000006.1, on the reverse strand, counting down.
TCATCCATGGGAACGGGTTGGTCGTCCCTGGATACTCTTCCTTCAACCCAATCTGGCTCAAACGACGGTTCGCGATGAACTTGAGGTAGTCCTCCATCATCGCTGCGTTCATGCCGAGTACGCCGCGGGGCATGGTGTCGCGGGCGTATTCGATTTCCAGTTGGGTCCCTTGCAGGATCATCTGGGTTGCTTCTTCCTTCATTTCGGCATCCCACAGGTGTGGGTTTTCGATTTTGATCTGGTTGATCACGTCGATGCCGAAGTTCAGGTGCATGGACTCGTCACGCAGGATGTACTGGAACTGTTCTGCGACGCCGGTCATTTTGTTGCGGCGACCCATGGAGAGGATCTGGGTGAAGCCGCAGTAGAAGAAGATACCTTCCAGGACGCAGTAGTAGGCGATCAGGTTGCGCAGCAGTTCTTTGTCGGTTTCGACGGTGCCGGTTTCGAACTTCGGATCGGAGATCGAACGGGTGTACTTCAGGCCCCAGGCTGCCTTTTTGGCGACCGACGGGATCTCGTGGTACATGTTGAAGATCTCGCCTTCGTCCATGCCCAGCGATTCGATGCAGTACTGGTAGGCGTGGGTGTGGATCGCTTCCTCGAAGGCCTGGCGCAGGATGTACTGGCGGCATTCAGGGTTGGTGATGAGGCGATACACGGCCAGCACGAGGTTGTTGGCAACCAGGGAGTCGGCGGTGGAGAAGAAGCCCAGGTTGCGCAGGACGATGCGGCGCTCGTCGTCGGTCAGGCCTTCCGGGTCTTTCCAGAGGGCGATGTCCGTGGTCATGTTGACTTCTTGCGGCATCCAGTGGTTGGCGCAGCCGTCCAGATACTTCTGCCAGGCCCAGTCGTACTTGAAAGGCACAAGCTGGTTGAGGTCGGCGCGGCAGTTGATCATGCGTTTTTCGTCGACCGCGACGCGGGCGGCGGAGCCTTCGAGTTCGGCAAGACCTTCAGCAACGTCCAGCTTGTCCAGCGCCGCTTTGGCGCGGGCAATGGCGTCGGAGTCGTTTGCGCTGACGGCGCGGGCTTCAAGCGCAGCAGCACCACCGGCGCTGTCGAGTTTGTCCATCGCGGCTTCGGAAGCGTGGCCGGCGTTGGCGCCTTTGGCGGGTTCAGCGGCGTCTTCTTTGTCGAATTCGTCCCAGCTCAGCATTGTGATGAGGCTCCTGCTTGGTGATCGCCGAAACGATCGGTGGAATTTTAAAGTATGAGATGCCAACGTCGCGTTGAGAACACTGGCAACGAATGTCTTGGTTACGCTTGGGGTCTTGTGGCTACCAGTCGGTCAGGCCGCCGGTCGCTCGTTGGTATTGCCGCTGTAGTCGCGACGGGTCAGCGCGCGGCAGGTGTATCTGAGGTTGTGTCCAGGTGAGCCGTGTTTGCTGATGCAAATCGCCATTGTCTTACCCTGGAACGAGCGCGGGATTATACAGATATCGCCCAACACTTGTTCATCCGTGAGTGGATTAAGCATGTGTGAAATCGCTTTACTTTTTAGGGTTTTGCCTGGTCTTTTTGGTTCGCCGGAAACGATGCAAAACCTATCGCAAATCGCTTATGTAGTGTTTTTTACATTTCGAAACGCAGCATATAGTGTCTTCGGTTTGCCGGCAATCGCACAGACTGTTCAAAATCTGGGCATCGTGACGTAAGTCAATTTCCCTGCTGTCCGCAGCCACTGCCTGCTTTGGAAAATATGCGTATTTCGCTGTAGCGGCGGGCAGCTGTGTCGAGAGGCATAATCGACGAACGGACGGTGATCAGGCTTCGGCTGGCGTCGGCGCTTCGCGCTCTATCGCCCCCCCAACACACCGCTCAAACACCCGCACCATCCCCTCGTAATCACACCCCACCGCATCCACATTCGCCCGTATCCATTCCTCCGCCTCCACCGGCCACCAACTGATCTCGAACCCTGCATTCACAATGATGTGCTCGAACAGAATCCGCTGAGCCCGCCCATTCCCTTCACGAAACGGATGAATCACGTTCAGATCCCCAAACAGTTCAGCACTCGCCGTAATCAAACTCCCCCGATCCAGCTCCTGAAACCAGTTCGCGTCGGCCAACACTTTGAACAGCTTGTTGGCCTCAGGCTCGATGCGGTGGGTCACGCAGAAGTGGGTTTGATCTTTGGAGATATCGACGGTGCGCAGTTCGCCCGCCCAATCGTAAAGATCGGCGAACAGCTGGCGGTGGATGGCTTGCAGGTAGGGCAGGTCGTAGGGAGGAGGGGAGAAGTCGATGAATTCGGCGGCGACTTCGGACAGGTCGCGCTCGGCTTGGGCCAGGGTTTTTGCGTCGGTGAGGTCGAGACGGTTGCGCAGCACGGTGCTGCCGGGCGGACAGTAAGGGTCTTGTCCGACGCCGTATTTGTCGACCATCAGGCCTGTTTTTTGCGGTAGCTGTTGAGCAGCTCTTCCCGGGAGGGCAGGCGGCGTTCGGAGTCGGCGGGCGAGCTCTCGAAACCTTCCAGACGCAGGCTGGCGGCGTAGTTGGAGCGGCGCGTTTTGGCGCAGTAGGCTTTTTTGGATTCTAGCGAGGCAGCTGGCATGGGCATTCTCCTGGCTGGGGATGAGGGGAGTGTAACGCAAGAAGCCCCCGCGCCCTAGGGGACGCGGAGCCTTCAATCAGGGCGTCACCCGAAGGTGACGCTTGACGCGTTGCTTACTGGCAGGCTTCGCAGTCCGGCTCGTCGATCGCGCAGGCTTTTGGCACTGGCGCTGGACCGGCCGGTGCGGCTTCGGCTGGACGCGGGGCAGTGATCGCCGAGTCGTCCGGGCCGTGGCCACCGCTGGAAACGGCGTTCAGCTTGCCGGTGTTGATGGTCGACTTCTCGGTGCTGGTCGCGGCCAGGGCACGGAGGTAGTAAGTGGTTTTCAGACCACGGTACCAGGCCATGCGGTAGGTCACGTCCAGCTTCTTGCCCGAGGCGCCAGCGATGTACAGGTTCAGCGACTGCGCCTGGTCGATCCACTTCTGACGACGGCTGGCCGCGTCAACGATCCACTTGGTGTCCACTTCGAAGGCGGTCGCGTAGAGGTCTTTCAACTCCTGCGGGATGCGCTCGATCTGCTGCACCGAACCGTCGTAGTACTTCAGGTCGTTGATCATGACCGAGTCCCACAGGTCGCGGGCTTTCAGGTCGCGAACCAGGTAGGGGTTGATCACGGTGAATTCGCCCGAGAGGTTCGATTTCACGTACAGGTTCTGGTAGGTCGGTTCGATCGACTGCGACACGCCGGTGATGTTGGCGATGGTCGCGGTCGGCGCGATGGCCATGATGTTCGAGTTACGAATGCCTTTCTGAACGCGAGCACGCACAGGCGCCCAGTCCAGGCTTTCGTTCAGGTCGACGTCGATGTACTTCTGGCCACGTTGCTCGATCAGGATCTGTTGCGAATCCAGCGGCAGGATGCCCTTGGACCACAGCGAACCCTGGAACGTCTCGTAGGCACCGCGCTCGTCCGCCAGATCGCAGGACGCCTGGATCGCGTAGTAGCTGACGGCTTCCATCGAGCGGTCGGCAAATTCAACAGCCGCATCGGAACCGTAAGGAATGTGCTGCAGGTACAGCGCGTCCTGGAAGCCCATGATGCCCAGACCGACCGGACGGTGACGGAAGTTGGAGTTCTTCGCTTGCGGCACCGAGTAGTAGTTGATGTCGATCACGTTATCGAGCATGCGCACGGCAACGTCGATGGTGCGCTTGAGCTTGTCGGTGTCCAGCTTGCCGTCGACGATGTGGTTCGGCAGGTTGATCGAGCCCAGGTTGCAGACCGCGATCTCGTCCTTGTTGGTGTTCAGGGTGATCTCGGTGCACAGGTTTGAGCTGTGAACCACGCCGACGTGCTGCTGCGGGCTGCGCAGGTTGCACGGGTCCTTGAACGTCAGCCATGGGTGGCCGGTTTCGAACAGCATGGACAGCATTTTGCGCCACAGGTCTTTGGCCTGGATGGTCTTGAACAGCTTGACCTTGCCCGGGTACTCGGTCAGCGCTTCGTAGTACTCGTAGCGCTCTTCGAAGGCTTTACCGGTGAGGTCGTGCAGATCAGGGACTTCGGACGGCGAGAACAGGGTCCATTTGCCGTCGTCGAAGACACGCTTCATGAACAGGTCAGGGATCCAGTTGGCGGTGTTCATGTCGTGGGTACGACGACGATCATCACCGGTGTTCTTGCGCAGCTCGATGAACTCTTCGATGTCCATGTGCCAGGTTTCCAGGTACGCACAGACAGCGCCTTTGCGCTTGCCGCCCTGGTTGACTGCAACGGCCGTGTCGTTCACGACTTTCAGGAACGGCACGACGCCCTGGGATTTGCCGTTGGTGCCCTTGATGTAAGAGCCCAGCGCGCGAACCGGGGTCCAGTCGTTGCCCAGACCGCCTGCGAATTTGGACAGCATGGCGTTGTCGTGGATGGCGTGGTAAATGCCCGACAGGTCATCCGGAACGGTGGTCAGGTAGCAGCTCGACAGCTGTGGACGCAGGGTGCCGGCGTTGAACAGTGTCGGGGTCGAGGCCATGTAGTCGAAGGACGACAACAGGTTGTAGAACTCGATGGCGCGGTCTTCGCGGGCTTTCTCTTCGATCGCCAGGCCCATGGCCACACGCATGAAGAAGATCTGCGGCAGTTCGAAACGGATACCGTCCTTGTGGATGAAGTAACGGTCGTACAGGGTTTGCAGGCCCAGGTAGGTGAACTGCTGGTCGCGCTCGTGGTTGATCGCCTTGCCCAGTTTTTCCAGGTCGAATTCGGCCAGCACAGGGTTCAGCAGTTCGAACTGGATGCCTTTCTCGACGTAAGCCGGCAGCGCCTTGGCGTACAGGTCGACCATTTCGTGGTGGGTGGCGCTTTCGGCGACACCGAGGAAACCCAGGCCTTCGGCACGCAGGGTGTCCATCAGCAGGCGCGCGGTGACGAACGAGTAGTTCGGCTCACGCTCGACCAGGGTACGCGCGGTCATCACCAGTGCGGTGTTGACGTCGGTCAGCGCAACGCCGTCGTACAGGTTCTTCAGGGTTTCGCTCTGGATCAGGTCGGCATCGACCTCGGCCAGGCCTTCGCACGCTTCGGTGACGATGGTGTTCAGGCGGCCCATGTCCAGCGGCGCGAGGCTGCCGTCTTTGGCGGTGATGCGAATCGACGGGTGCGCCTGCACGGGAGTTTCGCCAGCGGTGCGACCGGCACGCTCCTTGGAGCGCTCGTTGCGGTAGATCACGTAGTCGCGGGCAACTTTCTGCTCGCCGGCACGCATCAGCGCCAGTTCGACCTGATCCTGGATTTCTTCGATGTGGATGGTGCCGCCCGACGGCATGCGGCGCTTGAAGGTCGCGGAGACCTGTTCGGTCAGGCGCGCAACGGTGTCGTGGATACGCGACGAAGCGGCAGCGGTGCCGCCTTCAACTGCGAGAAAGGCCTTGGTGATGGCGACGGTGATCTTGTCATCGGTGTACGCAACGACAGTGCCGTTACGCTTGATCACACGCAGCTGACCCGGCGCGGTGGCGGACAGGTCCTGCTGGGTCGCACCTGTCTGCGGCGCGGTGGCCTGCGGATTCTCGCGAGTTGTGTCGGTTTGCATGGGTGTCTCCACGTTCTCTAAGTTTGTTTGGGCGCCAAGTGCACGCCCACCGTTTCGTCTTGCGGCAGTGAACTGACAAACGTCAGGCCATGACTTCAGGACGAATGGGAAGGTGGATTTACCCTCCCTGGCGTTGAAGTCGAAAAGGGTGCCGGACTTGAGCCCGTCACCCGAAAAACTGTTGCAGAATGCGCATGTGATGTTGCAACTCGTGTACCGCTGCGCGCAGATCCCAAGGCTGGGTGGTCTGCCATTCGCGCTGGCGGGGCAGAGCGGTAGATTCGGGGGTTATTCAGCCCTTCGTACACAGGTAACGCGCGAGAAAAAAACCTTGAAATCGCGCCCTGACTTGTGTTTGAGATTTAGGCAAAAACCCCACATGTAGGGTCTCCGCCGTCGAAGGGCTACAAGATATGCGTTTCGGACACTTACTGCAACGCATGACCTGTGGATAAAGCTGTGTGTAATTTGTGTGTGAAACAGGGAAATCCCGTGTAGGCCGCATGGCGTCTGGCATGAGCGGTTTGTCGGCGGCCAAAATCATTTTTTGCAGATTTCAGCGGGCGTTAACGCTGTCGCAAAAGCCCGATGCGCAAGCACTATCAATAAGAAAAAACAAGGAGCCTCACCGTGCAGCCACAACCCTGGCAGGTGCTGATCGTCGAGGATGACCAGCGGCTGGCCGAGCTCACCCGCGACTACCTCGAAAACAACGGCCTGCGCGTGAGCCTGGAAGGGGACGGCGCGCGGGCGGCCCGGCGCATCATCGATGAGCAGCCGGATCTGGTAATCCTCGACCTCATGCTGCCCGGCGAAGACGGCCTGAGCATCTGTCGCACCGTCCGCAGCCACTATGACGGCCCGATCCTGATGCTCACCGCGCGCACCGACGACAGTGATCAGATCCAGGGCCTGGACATGGGCGCCGACGATTACGTGGGTAAGCCGGTGCATCCCCGGGTGCTGCTCGCGCGCATCCATGCGTTGTTGCGGCGCAGCGAGGCGCCCGAAAGCCCCGCCGAGGAACCGCACCGGCTGGAATTCGGCGCGCTGGTGGTGGACAACGCCCTGCGCGAGGCCTGGCTCAACGACCAGAGCGTCGAGCTGACCAGCGCCGAATTCGACCTGTTGTGGCTGTTGGTCGCCAACGCCGGGCGCATTCTCTCTCGCGAGGAAATTTTCACGGCCCTGCGCGGCGTCGGCTACGACGGCCAGGACCGCTCCATCGACGTGCGCATCTCGAAAATCCGCCCGCGCATCGGCGACGACCCCGATCACCCGCGCCTGATCAAGACCGTGCGCAACAAGGGTTACTTGTTCGTGCCCCACGCGGCCGCGCAGATGCCATCCCCCAAGCGCGACGGCTGACCGATGAACTCCATCTTCCTGCGCATTTATGGCGGCATGCTCGGCGTTCTGGTGCTGGTGGCGCTGCTTGGGGTGCTGACCCTGCACCTGGTCAACGCCGTGCGCGCCGAGCAGTACCGCGAGCAGTTGGCCCACGGCACCTTCACGTTGATGGCCGACAACCTGCGCGGCATGAATGACATTGAACGCACTCGCGCCCTCGCGGTGTGGGAGCGCTTGCTGGGCATTCCGCTGACACTGGAAACCGCCGAGCACGCGCATCTGGACGGCAGCGCGCGCAGTCGTCTGAGTCGGGGGCAGGTGGTGGTCGAACAGACCGGACCCCATGCCGCGCAGGTGTTTCGGGAGGTCGAGCCGGCGTTGTCGGGCAATCCGTCCAGCGGCTTGCTGCTGACCGGCGAGGTGCGGCAGATCAGCGAGCAACTGGCCCGCGCCACGATCTTTCTGTTGCTGGACGAGCTGGTGCGTCTGCCGGTCGATGAGCAGCCGGCGCGGCTGGAAGCGTTGCGCCAGAGCAAAGGTTTCGGCTTCGACATGCAGCTGATCCGGCTGGAGAAGCTGGATGTCGACGACGACCAGCGTCGACGCATCGACGAAGGCGACACGGTGATGGCACTGGGCAAAGGCGGCGATTCGATCCGCGTGCTATCCGGCGTCGGAGAGACCCCGTGGGTGCTGGAGATCGGCCCGCTGTTTCAGATGAACCCCTATCCGCCGGAGCTGCTGATCCTTATCGCCTTTCTCGGTTTGTGCCTGATCGGTCTGGTGGTTTATTTGCTGGTGCGCCGGCTCGAGCATCGGCTGCGCGGGCTGGAAGCGGCGGCCACGCAGATTGCCCAGGGCAGCCTGGAAACCCGCGTGCCTGCAGCAGGCGCGGATTCGGTCGGGCGGCTGGCGTTGGCGTTTAACGGCATGGCCGAACACCTGCAGCGTTCGCTGATGATCCAGCGCGAACTGGTCCGCGCGGTGTCCCATGAGCTGCGCACGCCGGTGGCGCGGTTGCGTTTCGGGCTGGAAATGATCAACGACGCCACGACCCCCGAAGCGCGGCATAAATACATGGTCGGCATGGACAGCGATATCCAGGACCTCGACAAGCTGGTTGACGAGATGCTCACCTACGCGCGCCTGGAGCAGGGCGCGCCGACCCTGAATTTCCAGCGCATCGACCTTGACGCCCTGATCGAACAGGTGATTGCCGAACTGGCGCCGCTGCGGCCGCATATCAGTGTCAGGCGTGGGGAGTGCGTTGATGCGCTGCATCGTGTCGGATCGGACGGCGAGCATTGGGTGGAGGCCGAGCCGCGTTATTTGCATCGCGCGCTGCAGAATCTGCTGAGCAACGCCATGCGCCATGCCGAGTCGGAGGTGCGGATTGGTTATGAACTGGGTGAGGAGCGCTGTCGCATCGACGTCGAAGACGACGGCCCCGGCGTGCCGGAAAGTGCCTGGGAGCGGATCTTCACGCCGTTCATGCGCCTGGACGACAGCCGCACCCGGGCGTCGGGCGGGCACGGTTTGGGGTTGTCGATTGTGCGCCGCATCATTCATTGGCACGGCGGGCGCGCGCTGATCGGGCGCAGCCAGACCCTCGGCGGCGCGTGTTTCAGCCTGACCTGGCCTCGCCAGCAGGGGGAGGCGTGATGTTCGACGGGGCGCTGGCCGGGTTTGCCCGCACGGTGGTGGTCGATGAAACGCGGCCTGTTGTGCCGTTGACCGAGTTGTTGCGGGCTGAGGCTCTGGATCGCTTGCTGCTGAAGGTGTATGGGCCGGAGTTGGTGAGGGAGCAGTTGCCGGTGCTGGTGTCGCAGTGGATGAAGTATTACGCGATGCAGCTGATTCCGCCGGTGGTGGTGGCGAGTCTGGCCCATGGCCTGGGGTGGCCGCTGGGGCTGGACCGGCTGAGTTTCGCCCTGCACGAACGGGGGTTTCTGGATGGGGTGAGGTTTGACGGGGCCGTGACGCAGGTGCCGTCTTCGGATAACCCGTTCGAGCGTTTTGCGCCGCTGTTGGTGAGTCTTCAAGAGGTGATCGACCGCTTGAGCGCCTACGGCGATGTGCCGGCGGCCGTGCTGTGGGGCAACGCCGGGGATTATCTGGAAACCTGCTTGCGGCAGTTGTCTGCGGCGAGCGACGTTTCTCTCGGTGCAGGGTATGGCTTGTTGCGTGAACGGCTGAGGCCGGATGGGCGGCGCAATCCGCTGTTCCAATCCGTTAGCTATATAGAAAGGGATGGGCAGACGGTTCGGCAGCGGCGCACATGCTGCCTAAGTTATCGGGTGGAATGGGTGGGGCGGTGTGAGCATTGTCCATTGGGCGCGGCCGTCAGCCCCGAATCGCCACCAGACTCAACAGCTGCCCGTCCTGCACGCTGAACTGCGCGTCCAGCTCCTTGCCGTTATGCCATTCCGCCGACAGATCAATTTTCAGCCGCAGCCGCGCGTTACCGTCGTCTGACCAATCCAGCAACTCGGCGTCCTCGAAATAGAAGCGCTTGAGCACGATGGGGTAGAGCGCCTTGAACAGGCTTTCTTTCAGGGAAAAGGTCAGGGTGACGACCTTGGCTGTTTCATGCTCGGGCCCGGCGTTCAGGCGCTGCATTTCCGCAGGCGTCAGAATCTCTCCGGCCAGACGCACGGCACGCTCGTTGCTCATCAGCTGTTCGACGTCCAGGCCCAATCCGCGCCAGTCCGTTTTGCGCGCGACGATCGCGGCGGCCCAGCCGGTGCTGTGGGTGATCGAACCGGTGATGTCCTGCGGCCAGATCGGCGCGCGGTCTTCGCCAATCAGGGGGACGTGGGTGCGGCCGTCCAACTGGCGCATCGCCTCCCGCGCGCACAGACGACCGGCGAGGAATTCCGTCTTTCGCTTGGCCACCGACCGCTGAATGGAGGCGGGCGGTTCGATGAGACAGCGCTGAAAATCGCCGTCGATGAGCTTTTGCGGATCGAACCGGCTGCTCACCAACACCACCTCCGCCAGCCCATGGGGCAAGGGCCAGTGAGCGGTGAGGGCAGGGCAACAGTCGGGCAGTGTCGGGGATTGAGTCATGCCCGGCATTCTGCCGGAACCGCGGTGTTGGGCGCAAAACCGGTTTGCGGGCAGGCAAACCGTCTTCGCGAGCAAGCTCGCTCCCACAATGGCCTGCGTTGCCCGGGATTTCAGCGTCATGCGCAGAACTGCATTCCAGTGAATGCAAGATCCAAGGCGAGCACAAAACCTGTGGGAGTCAGCTTGCTGACGAATGCGGTGGGTCAGGCAGAGTTGATGGCACAGGCAGACCGCATTCGCGAGCAAGCTCACTCCTACAGTGGATGTGTGTTGCCCAGAGACTTCAGCGTCATGCACAGAACCTGTGGGAGTCAGCTTGCTGACGAATGCGGTGGGTCAGGCGAGGTGATGGCACAGGCAGGAGGCATTCGCGAGCAAGCTCACTCCTACAGGAGATGTGTGTTGCCCCGGATTTCAGCGTCATGCACAAAACCTGTGGGAGTCAGCTTGCTGGCGAATGCGGTGGGTCAGGCGAAGTGGATGGCACAGGCAGAAAGCATTCGCGAGCAAGCTCACTCCTACAGGGGATGTGTGTTGCCCCGAGACTTCAGCGTCATGCGCAGAACCTGTGGGAGTCAGCTTGCTGACGAATGCGGTGGGTCTGGCGGAGTGGATGGCGCAGGCAGACCGCTTTCGCGAGCAAGCTCACACCTACAGGAGGTGTGTGTTGCCCCGAGACTTCAGCGTCATGCACAGAACCTGTGGGAGTCAGCTTGCTGACGAATGTTCTGGTCCAGTACATGTTCAGGAGGGGTTCAGCGCTGGCTGCGTATGCTCCAAACCGTACCCAACAAGGCGCCTGGCGCCGGAGGACCTGCTCATGCTGACGTTCAACAAGCTCTTTCTGGCGCTGGCGTTTCTTGGCAGCAGCGCGGCGGCGCAAGCGGCTGATGGCAATGCGGACGTGTCCCGCACCGATTTCGGCAAAAACACCGAACGCGCCGACCGCATCAACGGCCTGCGCCGCAGCCTTGCCACCGGCACTCAAGTCGGCGGCTGGAGCCAGACCTTCAGCCAGCAGCCTGTGGATGATCCCTACGCCACCGGCTACGGAAATCTCACCGCCCGCGTCAACGGTGTAAGCGTTCAAACGGCCAATCTTCCGACCGCTTACGATCCACAGGCGTCCTTGCCAGGCACGACTAGACTGTTCGACACCCGCTTACCGATCCGCACCGTGCAGCAACCGCCTTCGCTGAGTCTGAGCGAGAGTCAGCACACCTATTTACCCGTCCACCACGTTTTATAAGCCAATTTTATAAGCCGCCAGCCTGTTTTTCGCGGTGTCTGGATTGCACAATCGCTGCCGGGCTCGTCACACTGCACGCGCTCGGCAGCGTCGTTGAAACTCTTGAAAATAGAGGGTTGCCTTTGCCTGGGAGAGCGTCATGAAATTGCTGGTTGTCGAAGATGAAGCCCTGCTGCGTCACCACCTGCAGACCCGTTTGACCGAAAGCGGTCACGTCGTCGAGGCGGTGGGCAACGCCGAGGAAGCGTTGTATCAGGCGGGCCAGTTCAACCACGATCTGGCGGTCATCGACCTGGGCCTGCCGGGTGTCGGCGGTCTCGACCTGATCCGTCAACTGCGCGTGCAGAACAAGGCGTTCCCGATCCTCATCCTGACCGCACGCGGCAACTGGCAGGACAAAGTCGAAGGCCTGGCCGCCGGCGCCGACGACTACGTGGTCAAGCCGTTCCAGTTCGAAGAACTCGAAGCGCGCCTCAACGCCCTGCTGCGCCGTTCCAGCGGTTTCACCCACTCGACCATCGTTGCCGGCCCGCTGAGCCTGGACCTCAACCGCAAGCAGGCGTCGCTCGACGAACAGCCGCTGGCGCTGACCGCCTACGAATACCGGATTCTCGAATACCTCATGCGTCACCACCAGCAAGTGGTGCCCAAGGAACGCCTGATGGAACAGCTGTACCCCGACGATGACGAGCGCGATCCGAACGTGATCGAAGTGCTGGTCGGCCGGCTGCGGCGCAAGCTCGAAGGGCCTGCCGGCTTTAAACCGATCGACACCGTGCGCGGCCTGGGCTACCTGTTTACCGAGCGCTGTACATGATCCGTTCGCTGCGCCTGCGTCTGATGCTGGGCGCCGCGACCTTGGCCGTCATCTTCATGCTCCTCATGCTGCCGGCGCTGCAAAGCGCTTTCAGCCTGGCACTGGAAAGCTCCATCGAAAAACGTCTGGCGTCGGACGTCACCACGCTGATCTCCGCCGCCCGTGTCGAAGACGACCACCTGCTGATGCCGTCGTTACTGCCCGGCGAGCAGTTCGCCCTGCCCGACAGCCGCTTGCTCGGCTACATCTATAACCGCGCCGGCAAACTGGTGTGGCGCTCCCGGGCCACCGAAGACGAAGCGATTGACTACCAGCCGCGCTACGACGGCCGCGGCAACGAATTCGCCAAGATCCGCCAACCCAACGGCGAAGAGTTCTTCGTCTACGACGTCGAAATCAAGCTGCTCGGCGGGCGCAATGCCGCCTACAGCATCGTCGCCCTTCAACCGGTGCGCGAATACCAGGAAACCATCTCCGGCCTGCGCGAAAAACTCTATTTGGGTTTTGGCGGCGCGCTGCTGGTCCTGTTGATCCTGCTGTGGGGCGGGTTGACCTGGGGTCTGCGTGCGCTGCGGGGCATGAGTCAGGAACTGGATCAGGTCGAGGCGGGCTCGCGGGAAAGTCTGAGCGAAGAACACCCCAGCGAACTGCTGCGCCTGACCGACTCCCTCAACCGCCTGCTGCGCAGCGAACGTGAACAACGCATTCGTTACCGCGACTCCCTCGACGATCTCGCCCACAGCCTGAAAACCCCGCTCGCGGTGCTGCAAGGCGTCAGCGAGCAGATCGCCAAACGGCCGGAAGACCTGGAGCAGGCGCGGATTCTGCAATCGCAGATCGAACGCATGAGCCAGCAGATCAGCTATCAGTTGCAACGCGCCAGCCTGCGAAAAAGCGGGCTGGTGCGCTATCACGTGGCCCTCAAACCCGTGGTGCAGAGCCTGTGCAACACGCTGGAAAAGGTCTACCGCGACAAGCGCGTCAACGTGGTGCTCGACCTGCCGGACAATTGCCAGGTGCAGATGGAAGAGGGCGCCTTGCTGGAGATGCTCGGCAACCTGCTGGAAAACGCCTACCGCCTGTGTCTCGGCGAAGTGCGCGTGAGCTGGCGGTCATCGATGATGGGCGACGAGCTGTGCATCGAAGACGACGGTCCGGGCGTTCCGGAAAGCCAGCGCGCACGGATTCTCGAACGCGGCGAGCGGCTGGACACGCAAAACCCGGGGCAGGGCATTGGGCTTGCGGTGGTCAAGGACATCATCGAAAGCTACGGCGCGCGGCTCACCCTGGGCGATTCGGAACTGGGCGGCGCGGCGTTCCGCATCCAGTTCGCCATCTAACCGCTCAAGCGGTTTGCACGGCTCTCGAGGCGGATACCCGCCAGTGTGGCGGACGATTTGCCATCAAACGGCGGAAAACCGCCACCCTCTTTCGGCCAACGGGTCTATCGTTAACCAGCCGGTTCACGGAATCCGGGCCTGTCACACGATTTAACAACTCTGGCACGGTGCTTGCGATGCACTGGGCAGAGGTCTGCCGCGCGCAGCTCGACAAAAACAAATCCCTCCGAGCAGGAGGGTTCGCACTTTAGGCGTCTCTGCAACCGGAATGTTGCAGACCGATGCTCTTGAGGAAACTGCAATGACGACTCGTCAGCCCATCTATAAATCCCTGTACGCTCAGGTGATCGTCGCGATCATCGTCGGTATCGCCCTCGGTCACTGGTACCCCGAAACTGCCGTAACGCTCAAACCGCTGGGTGACGGGTTCATCAAACTGATCAAAATGGTCATTGCACCGATCATCTTCTGCACCGTCGTCAGCGGCATCGCTGGCATGCAGAGCATGAAATCCGTGGGCAAGACCGGCGGCTACGCGCTGCTCTACTTCGAAATCGTTTCGACCATCTCGCTGATCATCGGCCTGATCGTGGTCAACGTCGTCCAGCCGGGCGCCGGCATGAACATCGACGTGTCCACCCTCGACGCTTCCAAGGTCGCGGCCTATGTGACCGCTGGTAAAGACCAGAGCATCGTCGGCTTCATCCTCAACGTCATCCCGAACACCATCGTCGGCGCGTTCGCCAACGGCGACATCCTGCAAGTGCTGATGTTCTCGGTGATCTTCGGTTTCGCCCTGCACCGCCTGGGCGCCTACGGCAAGCCGATCCTGGACTTCATCGATCGCTTCGCCCACATCATGTTCAACATCATCAACATGATCATGAAGCTCGCCCCGCTGGGCGCGCTGGGTGCCATGGCGTTCACCATCGGTGCCTACGGCGTCAGCTCGCTGGTGCAGCTCGGCCAACTGATGCTGTGCTTCTACATCACCTGCCTGCTGTTCGTGCTGGTGGTGCTGGGTGCCATCGCTCGCGCTCACGGCTTCAGCATCCTCAAGCTGATCAAGTACATCCGCGAAGAACTGCTGATCGTGCTGGGTACCTCGTCGTCCGAGTCGGCACTGCCACGCATGCTGATCAAGATGGAGCGTCTGGGCGCGAAGAAATCCGTTGTGGGTCTGGTGATCCCGACCGGTTACTCGTTCAACCTCGACGGTACCTCGATCTACCTGACCATGGCTGCGGTGTTCATCGCTCAGGCCACCAACACCCACATGGACATCACCCATCAGATCACCCTGTTGCTGGTGCTGCTGCTGTCGTCCAAAGGTGCGGCAGGCGTGACCGGTTCCGGCTTCATCGTACTGGCCGCCACCCTGTCTGCCGTCGGCACGCTGCCGGTCGCCGGTCTGGCGCTGATCCTGGGCATCGACCGCTTCATGTCCGAAGCCCGCGCCCTGACCAACCTGTGCGGTAACGCTGTGGCAACCCTGGTTGTCGCCAAGTGGGTCGGTGAGCTGGACGTTCCGCAGATGCAGTCCGAGCTGGCCTCCGGCGGTCGTGCCATCGACAACACCGCTCCTACCGACGACCTGGGTGTGGCCGAAACTGCGCCTACCCCTGTTGTACGTTCGTAAGCTGCGTTCGTAACACGCGTCAGCGGTAAGGGTTGTTGAAAAAGCCTGTCTTCGGACAGGCTTTTTTTATGGGCGAATCGCACCTACTCTGAGCCCCTTGCCGGCCATCTGAGAACGCCCCATGCACGGTCCGCTGTCATCGCTCAAAGCCCTCGATTTTTCGACATTGCTGCCCGGGCCATTCGCTTCGCTGCTGCTGGCGGACATGGGCGCCGAGGTGTTGCGCATCGAGTCGCCCACCCGCACGGATCTGCTGCGGGAATTGCCGCCCCATGACCATGGCATCTCGGCCAGCCACGCTTACCTCAACCGCAACAAACGCAGCCTGGCGCTGGACCTCAAACGGCCTCAGGCCATCGAGGTGATCAAGCGACTGGTGGCGGATTACGACATCGTGCTGGAGCAGTTTCGGCCGGGCGTAATGGACCGGCTGGGGATTGGGTATGAGGCGTTGAAGGCGATCAATCCGCGGCTGATCTACGTCGCCATCACCGGTTACGGGCAGACCGGGCCCTACCGCGATCGCGCCGGCCACGACATCAATTACATGGCCGTGGCCGGGCTGGCCAGCCACACCGGGCGCCAGGACAGCGGGCCGTTGCCCCTGGGCGTGCAGGTCGCGGATGTGGCTGGCGGTTCGCTGCACGGGGTCATCGGTTTGCTCGCGGCGGTGGTGGCGCGCCATCAAACCGGGCAGGGCCAGTACGTCGACGTCAGCATGACCGATTGCGCGTTCAGCCTGAATGCCCTGGCGGGCGCGGGGTATCTGGCGGCCGGCGTTGAGCCCGATCGGGAGACGCAGATGCTCAACGGCGGCAGCTTCTACGATTACTACCGCAGCCGCGACGGCAGGTGGTTTTCGGTGGGAGGGCTGGAGCCGGCGTTTCTCCACAGGATGTGTGCCGCGCTGGGACGACCGGAACTGGCGAGGCTTGGGCTCTCGTTTGCCGCCGAACAACAGGCCTCGCTCAGGCGTGAGCTGGAAATCGAGTTCGAGCGCCGCAGTTCTGATCAGCTGGAAGCGCTGTTCGCCGGGATCGATGCCTGTGTCGAGCCCGTGCTGAGTTTCTCCGAAGCCACGCAGCACCCGCACATTCAGGCGCGCCAGATGCTGGCGCAGGTGCCCCGCGGTGACGGCAGCGCTCAGGTGCAGATGGCCTGCCCGGTGAAGTTCTCAGAAGGACTGCCCGCGCCCCGGCACATCGGCGTGGCCGTCGGCGCGCACTCTGCGCAGGTGCTGGCCGAAGCGGGGTTCAGCGCGCAGGAGATTGAGTCGATGGGTGAGGCGGGGGTGTTTGGGTGAAATCTGAAGGCCGGGTCAATCGAATGCCCCGGCCTCTCGTGCGCAACCTCAGTGGCTTTAACAAGGTCCCGAGTCCACTCCAATCCTGTGGGAGCGAGCTTGCTCGCGAAGACTTACTTGCAGCCACTTGAGAAAATTGCTGACTGCCCTGGCCTCTTCGTGAGCAAGCTCACTCCCACAAGTCCAGCGGCGTTACCAAGGTCCCAGTCCACCCCGGTCACTCGTGCGCAACCTCAGTGGCTTTAACAAGGTCCCGAGTTCACTCCAACCCTGTGGGAGCGAGCTTGCTCGCGAAGACTTGCTTGCAGCCACTTGAGAAAGCGGGGAGTCACTCCACCCGCGTCTCGCCGCTGAACACCAGAATCTCCCGGCAGCGTTTGCACAGGTAGCGCCGGCCTTTGCGCACCAGCTTGTGGCGCTGGGCGGTGAACGGGAAATCGCTCTCCGGGCACGGGCATCGGTAGATGTAGCGGGTCACGCTGCGGCGCTGGATTTCGTAGGTGTGGCAGCGGTTGGGCGGGAGTTCGTAGACGCCGCGCATGATCAGCTGCCATTCCTCGCCGTGGGGCTGAATGGTGTCGCCGAACAGTTGATGAGCGACCAGGTGCGCGACCTCGTGGGGAACGGTCTGGCGCAAAAAGTCTTCACTGTTTTCCAGGTAAAGCTGCGGATTGAAGCGCAGCATGTTCTCGTGCAGATGTGCCACGCCGGCCTTCTGGCCGCGCAGTTTGACGCTCACGACCGGACGTTTGAAAGGGCGTTTGAAGAAGTCTTCGGCTTGCTGGTAGCAGGATTCGACGCGGGTGTTGAGTGGTTCGAGCATGCTTCATCGGTCTCCAGAGGAGGCGAGTATGCCGCAAAGCTTCTGTGCCGCCAAAACCCAAAGCGCCGAATGGTCACCGGGTACTAACTGGTGAATTCAGTACCGATCCCCACGCCCCACAGCACCACCGTAAACGCCACGATCGCCACCAACACCACCAGCCCGACCGCCAGCACCGAGCTTGAGAACATGAAGCCTTCGTCCGGGTGCACGCCCATGAACACCGGCAGACCGACGTACAGCAGGTACACCGTGTAGCAGACCGCCGCCAGCCCGACCATCATCCCCAGCCACATGTGCGGGTACAGCGCGGCCAGCCCGCCGAGGAACAGCGGCGTCGCCGTGTAGGTCGCGAAGGCCACGCAGCGCGCCAGGCTGGGTGTCGCGTCATAGGTGCGCGCCATCCAGTGGATGAAGCCGCCCATAATGCCGACGCCGGCGAGCATGGCGATGTACGACATCAGCGCCATCCACACCGCGCTATCGCTGGTCAGCATGACCGGCGCGCGGTCGCCGATCTGCCAGCCCACCTGGGTCGTTCCGATGTACGCCGACACCGCCGGGATCGCCGCCAGGATCAGCGTGTGGGTGAAGTACATATGGCCGATGCTTTCTTCACCTTCGCCGCGTATCTGTTGCCATTCCTGATCGGGGTGGGTGAACAGCCCCAAGACGTGATGGATCATGTCCGTTACTCCCGTGATGTGTGCCGCCGCTTCCCACGAAGCCCGACTGCAGATGCCGTCAGGACAAGGTCACAGTCGAGCAAGGGAAATGGCTGGGACCTCTCAGGTCAGTATAGAAAGCTGAGCACCCGTAAACCGGAGGCGTTAGAGCGATTGAGGCGTTCAAAGGCGCTGTTAATAGCGGTTGGCGATCAAGGGCCCTCCATATCGACGGTGGTTCCACCCGCGACAGCCATTACCCGAGCCGGTCTTTTTGCGTAAAATGCCGACCCTTTCCCCACGTCTCTTCCCACCACAGCGAGCGGATACCAGCGCCATGGGCACCCTTTCAGTCAATCAGAACAAACTGCAGAAGCGTCTGCGTCGGCTCGCGGGCGAAGCGGTGGCCGACTACAACATGATTGAAGAGGGCGACAAGGTGATGGTCTGCCTGTCCGGCGGCAAAGACAGTTACACGCTGCTGGATGTGCTGCTGCATTTGCAGAAAGTCGCGCCGATCAAGTTCGACATCGTCGCGGTGAACATGGACCAGAAACAGCCGGGCTTTCCCGAGCACGTCCTGCCGGCGTACCTGGAGCAACTGGGCGTCGAGTACCACATCGTCGAGAAAGACACCTATTCGGTGGTCAAGGAGCTGGTGCCAGAGGGCCGGACCACGTGCTCGCTGTGTTCGCGCCTGCGTCGCGGCACGCTGTATACGTTTGCGGATGAAATCGGCGCGACCAAGATGGCGCTGGGTCACCACCGAGACGACATCGTCGAGACGTTTTTCCTGAACATGTTTTTCCAGGGCAGCATCAAGGCCATGCCGCCCAAGCTGCGCGCCGACGATGGCCGCAACGTGGTGATTCGTCCGCTGGCGTATTGCGCCGAGAAGGACATTCAGGCCTATTCGGACTTCAAGCAATTCCCGATCATCCCGTGCAACCTGTGCGGCTCCCAGGAAAACCTGCAGCGTCAGGTGGTCAAGGAGATGCTGCAGGAATGGGACCGCAAGACCCCGGGCCGCTCCGACATGATTTTCCGCAGCCTGCAGAACGTCCAGCCCTCACAATTGGCGGACCGCAACCTGTTCGACTTCACCAACCTGCGCATCGACGAAACCGCCGCCTCGCGGTTTGTGAATGTGGTGAATGTGTAACGCCGACATCCCGGTTCCCGGCTAAAGCCGGTCCTACTATGGTCGCGAGTTCCGTCAGTAGGACCGGCTTCAGCCGGGAAGAGGCCGGTTTGAACACCACAGATCTACGCCAAAACACGCGGATCGGTTCACCCAAAAACCAAGCGCATCAAAGCCCCACATCCGGCAACACCGGCTTGTTCGCCAGCGCAGTCTTCATCAACTGCTCGACATATTCCCGATCACTGTCCGGCAGCGCCAGGCGCGGTGGGCGGGTGAGGGCGCTGCCGCGTTCCATGATTGCTTCGCACAGCTTGATGCACTGCACCAGGTCCGGACGCGCATCCAGGTGCAGCAGGGGCATGAACCACTCATACAGCGCCATCGCCTCGGCAAAACGCCCGGCCTTGGCCAGACGGAACAACGTTTCGCCCTCTTTCGGGAAGGCGTTGGACATCCCCGACACCCAGCCCACCGCGCCCACCGCGACGCTCTCCACCAACACGTCATCCAGGCCCGCAAACAGCACGAAGCGATCCCCCACTTCATTGCGCACGTCGATGAAGCGGTTGGTGTTGCCCGACGAATCCTTGAAACACACGATGGTGTCGCAGTCCGCCAGGGAGATGAGGATGTCCGGCGTGACGTCGTTCTTGTAGATCGGCGGGTTGTTGTAAACCATCATCGGCAGGTCGGTGGCGGCGGCCACGGTGCGGAAGTGGGTGGCAGTTTCGAAGGGCTTGGCCGAGTACACCAGCGCCGGCATCAGCATGATCCCGTCGGCACCGGCTTTCTGCACTTCTTTGGCGACAGCACTGGCATTGGCGCTGGTGAACTCGGCAATGCCGGAAATCACCGGCACGCGCCCGGCCGAGGCGTCTTTGGCGGCTTCCACCAGGCTGATCTTTTCGGCGACGCTCAACGAGGTGTTTTCCCCCACGGTCCCGCAGATCACCAGCCCCGACACGCCATCGCGCACCAAATTGGAAATGACCTTATGGGTGGCCTCCAGATTGAGGGAGAAATCGTCGTTGAATTGCGTAGTAACGGCAGGGAAGACCCCGCTCCAGGACACGGACTGGCTCATGATTGACTCCTGATTGGATAAAGGTATTTCGTATACGTTATTGTTTCCGCGGAGAACGCCCGGGTATTGGGTGTTTCAACGGCATCTCAGACTGCCTCGGTCCCCTGTAGGAGTGAGCTTGCTCGCGAATGCGGTGTATTTGTCACCACATCCATCGCAGACGTACCGCATTCGCGAGCAAGCTCGCTCCCACAGGATTTGCATGCGTCCAGCCAAATCGGCTGTGCAATCATTCGCAAACCGACGCAGCATCTACAGCTTCAACCCCACCGGCCAGGTATCACTCAACTTGTACCCCTCTGGCCACGGATCGCTCGGGTCGAGCATGTGCTGGTGCGTGCCGGTGATCCACGCCCGCCCGGACAGGCTCGGGATGATCGCCTTGCGCCCGGCCACCTCGGTCTCGCTCTGAATCCTGCAGTGAAACTCCGAGCCAATGATCGAGCGCCCGATAAACCGGTCGCCCACCTTCAGCTGGCCCTTCGCATGCAACACCGCCAGCCGTGCCGAACAGCCGGTGCCGCACGGCGAGCGGTCGATTTTGCCGGGACGAATCACCACCGCGTTGGCCGCATGGGCCACGCCGCCGTCGAAACTGACCGGCGCGGCGATCTGGCAGAAGGAAATGTGATTCCAGTCCTTGTTCAACGGATGGCTGAAACCCAGCTGCTCATTGGCGGCCTTGGTGATTTTCAGGCCGGTGTCCACTAGGTCCTTCGCCTCATCAGCGGTCAACGAAAAGCCCAGCTTCACCGAATCGACGATGGCAAAACTGTCGCCGCCATAGGCGGTATCCACCTGAATCGAACCCAATCCTGGCACCTCGATCCACACGTCCAGCTGATCGGCGAACGACGGGTGGTTGTGCACCTCGACGCTCGTCACCTTGCCGTCGCGGCACTGGGCAATCGCCTCAATCAACCCACCGGGCGCCTCCAGGATCAGGCGGGTTTCCGGCTCGGTCATCGGCAGAATCCCGCTGTCCAGCAGCACCGTCGCCACGCACAGGGAGTTGGAGCCAGACATCGGCGGCACGTCGGCCGGTTCCATGATGATCCAGCCCATCTGCGCTTTCGGGTGCTTGGGCGGCACCAGCAGATTGACGTGACGGAACACCCCGCCGCGTGGCTCGTTGAGCATGAAATTGCGCAGCACGTTGTCCTTCTCGATCCAGCGCGACTGCTCCCAGATCGTGTCGCCCGGCGGCGGCGCAACCCCGCCGACAATCACATCGCCCACCTCACCTTCAGCGTGACAACTGACCACATGAATCACTTTCGTTGAGCGCATGACCTAAGGCCCTCCTGAAATGGCTCTAGTTGATTGATCGCAAAAAATCCGCCGTCTCCGGCCGTTGCGGGTTGCCGATCACCTGATCCGGCGTGCCGATCTCGTGCACCAGCCCGTTGCGGAAAAACGCCACGCGGTCGGACACGTCCCGGGCGAAGCGGATTTCGTGGGTCACCAGAATCATCGTCATGCCGTCCTCGGCCAGCATGCGCATGGTGTCCAGCACCTCGCCCACCAGTTGCGGATCGAGTGCCGACGTCGCTTCGTCGAACAGCATGTAATCCGGCGACATCGCCAGCGCCCGGGCTATCGCCATGCGCTGTTGCTGACCGCCCGACAGCTTGCCGGGGAACACCTTCAACTTGTCACCCAGGCCCACATGGGTCAGTTGCTTGACCGCCAGCGCCTCGGCTTCGGCCTTGCTTTTGCCCAGCACCGTGCGCGGGGCGAGCATGACGTTTTCCAGCACCGTCAGATGGGGAAACGCGTTCCACTGCTGAAAGACGATGCCGATTTTCTGCCGCAGCTTGTTGATGTCCGTGCCCCGGGCATGCACCTCGGTGCCATCGACGCGAATGCTGCCGCTCTTGATCGATTCCAGCCCGTTGATGCACATCAGCAGCGTCGACTTGCCCGAGCCCGAACCGCCGATGATCGACACCACTTCACCCTTGTTCACCTGCAGGCTCACGCCCTTGATGACCTCAAGCTCGCCGAATGACTTGTGCACGTTGTCGATCTCAATCATTTTCCTGCCACCTCGTTTCCAGCCGGGCGCCCAACCGGGCGACCACCAGACTCATGACGTAATAAATCAGGCCGGCGATGCACAGCACCAACAGCGGCTCCTGAATGCGCGTGACGATGGTTTGCGAGGCGCGCAGCAGTTCGACGATGCCGATCCACATCACCAGCGCGGTGTCTTTCATCACCCCCAGCAGCAGGTTGATCCAGCCGGGAAACGCCACGCGGGTGGCCATCGGCATGACGATCTGGCGCAGGTCCTGCCAGTACGTCAGGCCCAGGGAACGGCTGGCGCGGCGCAACGTGAGCGGTACCGACAGCACGCCGCTGCGCACGATCTCCGTGCAATAAGCGGTGACATACAGCCCCAACACCACGCAGGCCACGGCGAAGGCGCTCCAGTTCAGGCCGACGATGCTTTTCAGCGCGTTGAACAGCACGAACTGAATCAGCAACGGCACGCTGCGGAACACGTCCAGCACCCATGCCAGCGGAATCGTGCTGCGCGGCAGGAGGGCGCGGGCCATGCCGCAGACCACCCCGGCCAGCGTGCCGATGATCATCGACACCACGGTCAGCAAAATCGTGACCCAGGCGCCCTGAAGCATGAATTGCAGGTCGTTCCAGGTGAACGTGCTCTCGAACATGCCCATCTCCTCAGTACCGGAACAGCCGCCAGGACAGCAGCCGGGCAACGGCCACGATCAGCTTGGCGATCAGGTAATAGAGCACTGCCGCAATGGCGAAGAATTCGAAGGTGCGGAAGGTCTTGACGTTGTAGTCCTGGGTCACGCCGGTGAGGTCGTTGTTGAGGCCGACGATCACCCCCATCGAGGTCATCAGCACGGCCCACACCATCTGGTTGGTCAGCGGATAGAAAACGATGCGCAGCAACTGCGGAATGACGATCAACCGGTACGCCTGTGGCGCGCTCATGCCCAGCGAACGGGCGGCGCGCAATTGCGTGTCGGGCACGGCCTTCAGACCACCGCGGAAGTTCTCCGCCAGATAGCCCGCGTTGTTGATCGTGATGCCGGCGAGCAACGCGGCCCACGAACTGATGTGCAGGCCGAACGAGCCCAGTCCGAAATACAGGATGTACACCTGAAACAGCGACGGCGTGTTGCGAGCAATGGAAATCCAGGTCGCGGCGAAACCGCGGAACAGAGGGTTCTTGCCCTGGCGCATAAACACCAGAAACAGCGCGATGGTCACGCCGAGGATCATCGACAGCGCGGCGGTTTCGAAGGTGACCCACGCGCCGCTGAGCATGTCGGGCAGGGCCTTGAACGCCGCGCGCCAGTGGAAGTTGTAATCAAACATCTGCGCTGACCTCCGCCTGGTGCGCCGCCATCAACCAGACCGGCAGGCGCCCACTGGCGACACCGGTGATCGCGCTGTCGACGCACTCGGCCAGGCTGGCGAAATGTACGCGACGCCCCACAAGGCCCGGTGCGTAGTGCGCGTATTTGCCGGAGTTGGTCATCAGGTTGCGCGCGGTCGGCGGAATCACCGGCTCGCCGAGCATGCACCAGCAGGTGTCGGTGACGAACTGCACGCCGAAGTTTTCGAGCGTCTCGACATAGCCGGCCTGCTGCGCGCGTTCCAGGGTGGCGCGGCCGCAGGTGATCACGATCGCCACGTTTTCATGCTTGCGCCGGCTGCCACACAGGTGCGCCAGCGTCGCGCATTCGCTCAGGGAAAAATGCGGGTTGCCCAGCGTCACGGCGTCCACTTCCGGTGTTTGCGCGCTGTTCAGCTCGCGCCAGCTGTGCAGCAGGTCCGCCGGGCTGACCCTCAGGGTTTTCTCCGGCGCATGCCCGTCCAGCGCCAGCTCGGCGGTGGTGGCTTCGGGGGTCACGCCGGCGATATGAAACATCGGCGCAGCGGACGTGGTGGCGAACGCCGCGCCGAAGGCCTTGAGGTCATCCAGCGTGGGCGCCTTGTGTTCGAGGCCGCAGATTACCGGGATCGTGGCGCCGCACTGCAGCCCGACGTGATAGCCGAGCAGCGGGTAGAAACTGTCGTCGAGGCCGTCCAGTGCGGGGACGTCGATGCGCAGGGTGGCCAGCCGTTGTTGGGTCAGGTGGCAGCCGATCTTCGGCGCGCGGCCGGTGAGGGCGATGCAGATGTCGAGGTAATCGGGGTACTTCAGGGTACGCGCGCCGATTACGCTGTTGGCGTAGACCACGGCGTTGGATTCGGCCCAGACGATTTGCTCGCCGAGCTCCGGGGCGCTGTCCAGCAGGTACGGCGCGCAGGTAAAACTCACCCGCGCGCCCATCTCCAGATAGGCATCGCCCAGCTGACTGGCCGGCTCGCCGAGGGCCGGATCGACGCCCAGTTCCCGCCAGCGGCGCTTGTCCACGGAGATGGAATTGAGGGTGGTGGGCACGCGGACTTTGCCGCCCCAGGCCACCAGTTGCCGGGCGAAACGCAGGCTGGCCGGGCCGGTGTAGATGCAGCCGTCGATGTGCGCCTGGGTGATGTCCAGCAGTTCGGTCGCGCCTTGCAGTTCGGCCATGCGCAGGATGATGCCCATCGCCACCTGCGCGGCTTTGCCGTAAGCGCCATCGAGAAAGCCCTGGTCGGTTTCGGTCAGGGCGATGGTGCTGATGGCGCGGCGGTCCGCCTGAAGTGGGTGATCGCGAAAAAGTGGAGGCGGAGGGCTGGAAAAGCCGCTCACGCGGTCATCTTCGACCCGCACGAAAGCGACGTCCCGCAGTGCCGCAAAACCCGCTTCGCCGAGGCTGATCACCGGAATCGAATGGCCAAACATCTGCTCGGCGATCAACACGCCGAGGGTGAGGATGTCTTCGACGCGCTCGAAGACCAGCGCGGCGGGGGCGTGGCCGTTGAGGATCAGTTCCAGCAACACGCTGCTGCCGGTACACGAACCGCGCCCGCTGGGAATGGCCAGCACGCGACCGTTGATGAACCGGCCGCTGAGGGGGTGATGGCGGTCGATCACTTCACCGGTAAACGGCTCGACCCCGCCCCAGAAACTCAGGCCCACGTCGGCGTACAGCAATTCGCCCTGAGCGCTGCCGGAAACGAGACAGCGCCCGTTCAACGAGACTTCAGACATCGTGGGCTCCTGAATGAATGACCCGGTTCCGGGATTCGATCGTTTCCGGTGATCGTTCCCATGCTCCGCGTGGTAACGCCGCTTGCGACGCTCCGCGTTTTGGCTTTTTGACGCGGAGCGTCTGGGGCTGCATTCCCACGCAGAGCGTGGGAACGATCAGCGTCTGGGCTGCATTCCCACGCGGAGCGAGGGAACGATCATCGTGAGGCGTATTAACGATCAAGCAATCTCAGTAATAGACGCCCGGCACGGTCAGGTCGACCGGCTTGCCGCCCACCCACTTTTCATACAGCTCGGCATAGCGTCCCGAGCGCACTTGCTGGTTCACAAACAGGTTCAGGTAATGGATCAGCCCGTACTCGTTACGCTTGGCTGCAAGGGAAACGTAGTCGATGGTGTAGGGCGCGTTACCGACAATCTTCAGGCCTTTGTATTTGCCGGATTTGATCGAGGCGGCGGCGACGGTGTTGGTGACGACCGACGCCTTGATGTGGCCCTGGGCGACGGCGAGGATGGTGTCGTTCTGGGTCTGGTACGCGCGGAAGCTGCCGCTGCCCCATTTCTTCTGATCCTTCTCCAGCGCGATCGCTTCGAACGTGCCGCTGGTGTTGCCGACATCCTTGCCCTTGAGGTCGTCGTAGCTGTTGATACCAGCGTCTTCGCGGGTCAGCACCACCATCTGGAAGGCGAAATACGGGATGGTCATCGCCACCGTTTTTGCCCGCTCCAGGGTGTCCGAAGTCGACGCCACGATCACGTCAGCGCGCCCTGAAACCAGTGCAGGAATGCGGTCCGGAAACGGCGTTTCCACCACCTCGGCAGTCACCCCCAGCACCTTCGCCAGGTCGTTGCAGTAATCGACGTCAAACCCGACCGGGTTGTTCTTGTCATCACGGGACCCCATCGGTGGGAAGTCCAGAGTCACGGCGCAGCGCAGTTTGCCGGAGTCGATGATGTCATCGAGCTTATCGGCCAGCGCGGTGTTGATAAATGAAGAGCTCATGACGGCGAGGAGGACGACGGCGACAGCTTGGTTTTTCATAGAAGCCTCGGTGCGTGCAAAGGAGGGGAACGGTCGGATAAGTAATTTCGTATACGATATTTGATATGCACGCAGCGTGCCTGTTTTGCCAGTACGGCGTACAGGGCTCTGGATAAGCGGGCCGGGGTTTTGATGAGTGTTTTAAACGCGCGGGGCGGTGTTACATAAAGGAGCAGGAATGCGCGGCGTGCTTCATTGATGCACGTTGCCGTGCGGCAAAGATGCAGATTACGCCGCACTGCAATCACCGTAGGACCGGCTTTAGCCGGGAACGCGTCATTCGGAACACTGCAAAATCAACGGTGCACACCCCGGCCTCTTCCCGGCTAAAGCCAGTCCTACAGAAGCACCGCGATCAACTAGTGGGACCGGCTTTAGCCGGGAAGGCGTCGGTCGTCACACCCGAGATTTATGGTGTTCCCACAGGCCTCTTCCTGGCTAAAGCCAGTCCTACAGAAGCACCGCGATCATCCAGGGAGGATGGCGGTGGATTCATATGCGCCGTTGCGAATCCCGATACTCACTCGGCGAAGCCCCGGTCATCGCCTTGAACTGGCGACTAAACGCACTGTGATCCGTATACCCACAGCGCAGGGCGATCTCGGTGATCGACAGGTCTTCCTGCAACAACCGCGACGCTTCACCCAGCCGCGCCTTGTGGATCATCTGCCGGGGCGTCAGCTGGAAGATGCGTTTGCAGTGCCGCTCCAGCTGGGCAATGGACAGCCCGGCAATGGCCGTCAGTTGCTCAAGGGTGATGGGCCGCGCGAAGTGCTCGCGAATGTACGCGTCGACCTCGACCAGCTTCTGATACGCCGGGTGGGTCGTCTGCAGAATTTGCAGATCCCGGGAGATACCCGCCAGCCCGATGATCGCGCCCTGACGGTCCCGCAAAGCGATCTTGTGGGTCAGACACCAAATCGGCTGATTGCCGTAATAAAGGTGCAGCTCCAGTTGATCGCTCAGTTGCCTGCCATCGGCCAGCACGCGGCGGTCCTGGGCGGTGTACAGCGGGCCGAAGCGGGCAGGGAACACTTCTTCAGCGGTCAGCCCGACGATCTGGCTTTTCTCCTTGAAACCACAACGCTGCACGAGCGTCTGGTTGACCAGCGCATAGCGCGCCTGGGCGTCCTTGACGAAGAAGACCACACCCGGAATCGCATCGAACAGCGGCGCGACCAACGCCAGGCTGGCGAGCAGTTGTTCGAGATCGTGCAAGGGCGCTGCGGGGATGAGGTCAATCGTGTTCACGGGCAGGACGGCCGGGCGGGAGATGGGTCGATGATGCGGGATGTTGGGTGCGGCGGCTAGTCGGGGGGCGACTGGAGCCGCCGTATCAATAAATCAGTCCTCTTGGAACAGCGCTCTGAGTGCCGAGATCCCTGCAGACGAAGAAACTGTGGGAGCGAGCTTGCTCGCGAAGGGGCCGAGACATCCGCTGGATATTCCGCGTTCTAAACACCGTCTTTGTGAGCAATGTGGAGCGCCACCCCGTTCACTCACGCAATTTAATAAATCAGGCGCTTTAAACAGGGGCCCCCTCGTCCAGACACGCCAGCGTCGAGATCCGCGCCGGGCTGAACGGCGGACGCAACAACGGAGGGTCCCAGCCGAACAACGTCTGCGCCGCCGTCCCACAGATCCGCCCCTGACACGCGCCCATCCCGCAGCGGGTGGCGAGTTTGGCCCCGGTCCAGCTGCCATGTTCCGCCAGGTCCGCGTAACCCACGTCCTCGCAACGGCAGACCAGCGTTTCCGGCATCGCCAGGTGTTTCAGCGCAGGATTCAGGCGGAACACTGTGTTCAACCGATCCGCAAAACCTTGCCAGCGCTGCCGCTCAGCCCACAAGCCTCGCGCCTTTTCCCGTTCACCGACCGCCACCAGCCCGGCGATCCGGCCTTCGACCAATGCCAGTTCACTGCCACCGAAGCCGGTGCATTCCCCCGCTGCGAAGTGATCGGGCAGACGCGTCGCCTGCCACTCATCCACCACGATGGCCTGATCCTGAACAGTACAGCCGAGCGCCCGGCCGATCTCGACGTTGGGCACCAGACCGAAGCCACAGGCCAGCCGCTCGCAGGCCAGCTCTTCAATCTTCTCACCCACCCGAACGCGCACGCCTTCGAGCCGATCCGTGCCCAGCGCCGCCAGCACATGGGCCGAGGTTCGGTAGGCGGCACTGGCCAGCGTAATCGCCTGAATCGCCTTGTTCGGCCAGCGCCACAACCCGGCGGCAAATCCGGCGACGGCGCTCAAAGGCGCCTGCTCGGCAACGCGCACGACCTCGGCGCCGTGCTTTTGCGCGGTTGCCGACGATGCCAGCAACAGCGGGCCAGTCCCGGCAATCACAATGCGTTCGTCTTTCACCTGCAGGCCGCCTTTGATCAGCGCCTGCAAGCCGCCGGCGCCGGTGACGCCCGGCAGCGTCCAGCCGGGGAAGGGCAGCAGCAGCTCCCGTGCGCCGGTGCACAGAATCAGTTTGTCGTAACTCAACACCCAGCCGCGCTCGGCGTCTTCCAGCAGCAAGCGTTTCGGCCCCGCCAGCGCAACCACTTTGCAGCCGCTGTGCAGGCGAACGTTGCTGAAACCCTGCAACTGCCCGCGCATATCGTGAGCCTGTTTCGGCACCTCAGCGTTCGGGCCGTCGCGCCAGATTTGCCCGCCCGGCAGCGGGTTGTCGTCGAGCAGGGCGATGCTCAGCCCGTAAGGCGCCGCAGCCAGAGCCGCCGCCATGCCGGCCGGACCTGCGCCGATGATCAGCAGATCGACATGCTCGGTCGTTGTCGCGTTCACGGCCACGGTCATGGCTGAGTCTCGACGCGCATGCCGTCGCCGCAGATCGTCTGGCAGGCCAATCGGCGCAGGCCGTCGATGCTCACCCGGCATTCCTGGCAAATCCCCATGCCACACAAGGGCGCGCGACGCTGGCCGCTGACCGACGTGCGGCTGCAACGATCACCGCTGGACATCAGCGCGGCGGCCACCGTGGTGCCTTGGACGAAGCGAAAGGGCTGACCGTCGATGCTCAACTCAGGCATGGGCGCGGGCTCCGATAAAACGATGGGGCAAATACGGTTCAACGGCGAGGGGCGGCGGTGTGCGCAGCATTTGCGCGGCGAGCAGGCGGGCGGTGCCGGTTGCCGTGGTGACGCCGAGGCCTTCGTGCCCGACCGCCAGCCACAGGCCGGGTTGATGCGGGTGCTGGCCGATCAGCGGCTGACCGTCGGGGCTGGCGGAACGAAAGCCGGTCCAGCTGCGGAGGCCGTTCATGTCGCCGAGGCCTGGGAGGAAATCCATGGCCCGGCGCAGCATCTGCCCGAGCATGGCTGCGTCCACGTCAGGATCATGGTTGTCGAACTGCCGCGATGAGCCGATGAACAGCTGGCCGGTCGGGCGCTGCTGCACATTGAACGCCACCGAGGGGCCGTTGCCCTTGTGGGCGCTGGTGACGTAGCCCAATTCGACCAGGGTGTGGGTGATCTGCGCGGGGTAACGGTCGGTGATCAACAGGTGGCCTTTCTTCGCTTGCAGCGGCAGGTCAGGGCACAGCTCGCGGGCGTAGATGCCGCTGGCCAGCACGACGGCGGGGGCTTGCAGCCACTCACCATTCGCCAGCCGGACACGGTTGCCCTGGACCTCCACGACTTCGGCCTGACGCTGGACAACCCGTTCGGGTTGACGGTGCAACAGCCAGCGCGCGGCATTAGGCGCGTACAGAATGCCGTCGCCGCTGACCTTCAAGGCGCCGAGCAGGCCGGATCGCAACGACGGCTCGGCTTTTGCCAGTTCGGCGCCGGACAGCAACTCGCAGGCCAGACCGTATTCGCTCAGCGCGGTTTGTTTGCGCTCGGCTTCTTGCATTTCTTCTTCGTTGCAGGCCAGCCACAGGGTGCCGTTGGTGCGCATCGCGCAGTCGTCCGGCATCTGCGAAGCCAGCTCGCGCCAGGCCCTGACGGAATATTCCCCGAGCGCCAACTCGGCAGCACTATGATCGAGAACAACCAAGTGACCCATCCCCGCAGCGGTCGCGGCGGGGCGCTGACAATCCAGCACCAGCACGTGCAAACCCTGAGACGCCAGCTCATCCGCGCATGCCGCGCCGACGATGCCGCCGCCAATGACGATCACATCAGCAACATGGCCTTGCAGCGTGGCGGCGTCCGTCACGAGCGAATGCCCCAGGCGAACGGGTCTTCGTCGTACAGCAGCAAGGTGGCCTCGGCGCTGATGTAGGCGCGGCCGCGAATCGTCGGCACGATGCGGTCGCCCGCCTGCCGCTCGCCGTGCTCCCAGACGAAATGGCCTTCGAACTGACTGCCGATCACGCTGGCCTGCTGCCAAAGGGTACCGGGTTGAAGTGTGCCGTCTGCCGCCAGGCACGCCAGTTTGGCGCTGGTGCCGGTGCCGCAGGGCGAGCGGTCGTAGGCTTTGCCGGGGCAGAGGACGAAGTTGCGGCTGTCGGCGTGATCGTCATCGGCGAACAGCTCGATGTGGTCGATGACGCCGCCGTCTTCGCCGCGAATACCCTGGCTTTCCAGCGCCTGCCGGACCTTCCAGGTGTAATCGGTGAGGGCGTCGAGGTTGTCGGCGGCGACGCTCAGGCCGTGGTCGGCGATCAGGAAAAACCAGTTGCCGCCCCAGGCGATGTCGCCGGTCACGCTGCCCAGTTCTGGCACCTCGACGACGAAGTCCTTGCGGTAGCGGTACGAGGGCACGTTGTCGACGCTGACCGAGCGGTCGTCGTGGAGCGTGGCCTGAACCGTGCCGACCGGGGTTTCAATGCGGTGCACGCCGGGGCCGATCTTGCCCAGATGCGCCAGCGACACCACCAGCCCGATGGTGCCGTGGCCGCACATGCCCAGGTAGCCGCTGTTGTTGAAAAAGATCACCCCGGCGCAGGATTCGGGATCCACCGGCTCACACAGCAGCGCGCCGACCAGCACATCGCTGCCGCGGGGTTCAAGCACCGTCGCCGCCCTCCAGTCATCGAACTGCTCGGCCAGCAACTGACGCCGCTCGGCCATGCTGCCCCGCCCAAGATCGGGGAACCCGTCGAGCACCAGCCGCGTCGGCTCGCCGCCGGTATGAGAATCGAGGATCTGGATGCGTTTCATGTATTCCCCTCAAGCGGTTATTAATGGCCACCACGATCCCAGCGGGACCAGCGCGTGCACCCGGTGGAGCTGGCTACGACGATCTCTGGTGGGACCGGCTTCAGCCGGGAAGGCGTCGGTCGTCGCGCTGCAAGTTTTGTGGCGTTAACGCTGGCCTCTTCCCGGCTAAAGCCGGTCCCACTAAAAGCAACGCGTGCACCCGATGGAACTGGCTACGACGATCCCTTGTGGGACCGGCTTCAGCCGGGAAGGCGTCGGTCGCCACGCTGCAAGTTTTGAGGCGTTAACGTTGGCCTCTTCCCGGCTAAAGCCAGTCCTACAAGGAGCATTGCGTACACCCCCGACGTACCGGGCGATCACGATCCCTGGTGGGACCGGCTTCAGCCGGGAAGGCGTCATCACTATTTCCAATAGAGTGGCGCGTACGTCGCCCAGGGTCTTGACCGATTTCACCCTCGCCAATGACGAAATCGGCACAGTCGCCTGTCGTTCAGATCTCGCTGAGCACCGCGTGGGGGAGGTGGGCGTAGAGGGTTCGGCAGACGCCGATGATGTGGTGCTCGATCAGTTCGGCGGCTTTGTCCACGTCACGATCGGCACAGGCCTTGAGGATCTCGCGGTGTTCCAGGTCGGCGCGCTCTTTGCCTTCGTCGAAACTCATTTGCACGCGGAGGTAGCGTTCAACCTTGTCGTGGATCGAGCGAATCATGTTCAGCAAAAACGGCCGTTGCGCCGCTTCATACAGACAGGTGTGAAACGCCCAGTTCAGCTCGGCCCAGCGTCCGATGTCGTCGTCGCGCATGAATTCGTCACAGATGGCCCGGGCCCGATCCAGCTGTGCAGCGGTCATTCGCGGCACGGCGAGGCGGATGGCTTGCACTTCCAGCAGCACCCGTACTTCAAAAATCTGCGCCAGCTCCGGCTCGGAAATCCGCGTGACGACGGCGCCCTTGTTGCGCTGGAACTGCACCAGCCCTTCGGCTTCCAGACGCTTGAGCGCTTCGCGCACGGGGATCTTGCTGACGTTGAACACGCGGGCGATGTCGTCCTGACGAATCGGCTCGTCCTCGGCGAACTGGCCGGAGATGATCGACTCGCGCAGGTACTTGGCAATCACCTCGGACGCGGAGGGCGCGACACCGAGGTTGGGGGCGTCAGGAAGAAGGAAAGGCACGCGAATGACTCAGCAGTAGGGGACGGCGAATATTGTATACGACGTCCGATTTGTTACGCGCTGTGTCTTTTCACTACGCCGGAGAAACGATCAATGGTTGGCGGTGTAAGACAGCATCATCGACAGCTGACACATCGGCCGTCCGCTCTCGGCATGCCACTGGTTGAACGCCGCTTGCACCGCCGCCTGATCACGCTGGCTGCTGGGCACACGGTCGACGATCTTCTGCGCGTTGAGCGCCGCGACCACGTCATTGCTCGGAATGAAGGTGTCCTTGCCAACCATGCGCAGGAAGCGCGGCGACGACAGCCCGCCCATCTGATTGCCGTGCTTGAACAGGTAACGCCACAGCCCGACGATATCGGTGACCGGCCATTCCGCGATGAAATTGCCGAAGCTGCCGTGTTCGTGGGCAATGTCGAGGATCAACTGGGCGTTGCGCGGCACGCTCTTGAGCTTGCCCAGATGACGGATGATCCGCGCGTCCTGCATCAGGCGTTCAAGGTGATCGCCGCCCATCAGCGTGACTTTTTCCGGATCGAAGCCAAAGAACGCTTGCTCGAAGGCCGGCCATTTAGCGTCCACCAGGCTGTGCTTCAAGCCCGCACGAAAGACCCGCAGCGCCATGGTCGACAGGTAACGGTCGTCGCTGAGGGCTTTGAGTTTTTTAGTCGTAGCGGGGGTCGGCAGATGCGCCTCGAGGGCGGCGACGGAACCAAAGCGGTTGAGACAGTATTCATGGAGCCATTTGTAGTCTTGCATGCCCTCTCCAAAACAAAATTCATGTGCGCGATCGCTGACGTAGCGCATTTCCGAGCGCCGACGCAGAACCCCGGCAGGGGCTCTGTGTTTGACCCGGTTTGAGCAAGGGGTTCCAGCAATCGAGCGTGAGCAACGCCTTGAGCTGTCTAGCCCTGCGGCGGGTTAAGCAACAGCGCGGTTTTCGCCAGCCGCTGACCGAGCGAGCGGCACAGCGCGGTTTCGTGCTCATCCAGCGCGCGTTTGCCATCGGCACCGGCGTGATGACTGGCGCCATAAGGCGTGCCGCCGCCACGGGTTTCGATCAACGCCGCTTCGCTGTAGGGCAGGCCGCTGATCAGCATGCCGTGGTGCAGCAGGGGCAACAGCATCGACAGCAACGTGGTTTCCTGACCGCCGTGCAGGCTGGCGGTGGAGGTGAACACGCTGGCGGGTTTGCCCACCAGTGCGCCGGTCAGCCACAGGTTGCTGGTGCCGTCGAGAAAGTACTTCAGCGGCGCGGCCATATTCCCGAAGCGGGTCGGGCTGCCCAAGGCCAGGCCCGCACAGTTTTTCAGGTCATCCAGAGTGGCGTACAACGCGCCTGCGTCCGGAATGCTCGGCGCCACGGCTTCGCAGTCAGTGGACACCGCCGGCACCGTGCGCAGACGCGCTTCCACGCCGGTCATCTCGACACCACGGGCGATCTTCCGCGCCATCTCCGCGGTTGCGCCGTTACGGCTGTAAAACAGAACCAGAATGTAGGGCGCGCTCACGGCAGGATCTCCAGAATGTTTTCCGGCGGACGGCCAATCACGGCCTTGTCGCCGACGACGAGAATGGGGCGTTCGATCAACTTGGGATGGGCCGCCATGGCGGCGATCAGTTGCTCGTCGCTCAGGCTGGCGTCAGCCAGGTTCAGGGTTTTGTACTCATCCTCACCGGTGCGCAGCAGCCCGCGAGCACCGATGCCGAGCTTGCCCAGCAGGTCGCGCAGTTGCGCGGCGTCGGGCGGGGTTTCGAGGTAATGAATGATGGTCGGCGTCAGGCCGCGGGCTTCAAGCAATTCCAGCGTGCCGCGGGATTTGGTGCAACGCGGGTTGTGATAAAGCGTGAGATCGGTCATTTGCGGGTCGCATCTTGCCTGAGGTGGCGGCTATTCTACCTGCGTCACGGTAACGACCGGTAACACGCGGCGAGGGATGCGCAATCGGCGCAGCGTGCATCTGGAAAGAAAGAGCACCTAGAAGGAAACAGCATCATGGCAAGGCGATTGGCAGCGGCGGCAGCACTGATTGGAAGTCTGTTGCTCAGCGGGTGCGGCGTGGACCTCGGCACCGACCAGAATGGCGAGAAAGTCGCCAGCAGCCGCGTCGACAAGCACTGGCTGGTGGTCAATTACTGGGCCGAATGGTGCGGCCCTTGCCGGACCGAAATCCCCGAACTCAACACGCTGTCCGAGCAGGTGAAAGGGCAGAACGTCAGCGTGTTCGGCGTCAATTTCGACAACCTCCAGGGCGAAGACCTGAAGAGCGCCAGCAAGGCGCTGGGCATCACCTTCACCGTACTGGCCCAAGACCCGGCCGAACAATTCGACCTGCCGAAAAGCGAAGCCCTGCCGGTAACCTACATCATCGACGACAAGGGCAAAGTGCGTGAGCAATTGATGGGCGAACAGACCGCGGCAGGGGTGATGCAGAAGCTGACGGAGTTGAAAGGGAAGGGCTGAGGCAGATCATGGGCGGTCAGCTTAATTGCGCAACGGCATTGCTCGCTGATTAACGCTCATCGGCCAGAAGTGCCCAGCGCTCGTGATCGCACCAGACCCCGGCGATCTGCAGGTATTTCGGGGAGAACCCCTCTTTCCGAAATCCGAGACGTTTGACCAGCGCGATTGAACGCACATTTTCAGGTTGAATATTAGCCTCGAGACGGTGAAGACCCAACTCTTCAAAGGCATACCTCGTCGTCAGTTCCACCGCCTGTGACATCCTTCCCGTCCCGGCAAACGAGACCATGCCCCAGTAGCTGAGATACGCGTTCTGAAATCCTTTATAGAAAATCTGGCTTAGGTTGGTCACTCCAACGATCTGACCCGATTCTGTATCGCGAGCCAGTAGGCCAACGCTCGCGCCTGTGATTTGAGCGGAGTACCACTCCTCGAAACCTGTGGCGGTTGTGAACGGCTGTACCCAGCGGCCGTGGTAGTCCCGGCTTTCCCGATTCGCGTGTAGGAGCTCGTCGATATCGGTGCGCGTTACCCGGGCGAGCTTGACGTCTGATGTTTCCATAATATCTTTTCGTTTCCTGCTTTCCTGACCGCTTCTCTGGCTCACTAACGCCCATTCCAAAGAGGCTGCGTCCTGCGAACCTTGTGATTTCATGATGAAGACGAAACCGCACTGAGTCCAACCAGGCTAGAGCGTTGGTGTGCGCTGGCGGCCAATAGTGGGTTGTCACCAGCGTCCGCCATCGACCCAAAGCGGCCGGTGGTAACCGATGAAAAATATTCCCCAACGTTTCTGATCGCTCGAAAGCGCCCGTGTGGCGAATGCTTTGCTTCAGCTAGGCCGAGGACCGCGATATGCCAGCTGTGGCCTTTTCCTATATCTGATAATGTCCTTTATCAAATATAAAAGGATCTGCCGAAATGGCTCGAGCCAAGCCCCCAGCCAATACAAACGCCCCAAAATTACAACTCCCTCCGCAGGGCATAGAGCGGGGCATCACTCGGCTGGATGAATGCATCAGCGAGCTAGAGGCTTTTGATATTCAAACCTTGGGAAACGGCAGCTGCCCTGAATTGAAGGCGTTGGAGGTCAGTATCCAGAGCACTTTGGTTCGCTATTTTGGTGAGGATACGTCGGCTTACAAGCTGTATTCGGGCGCTACGGTGCTGGGCCATTTCCCGATGGTCTGGGCGATAGGAGGAGGGCACGCTCCGCCAGTGGATTATGTAACCCCCGTGCGTCGCAACATTTCCGAGGCGGTAGCGCTACTCAAACAAGCTCAGCGAGCATTGAAAGAAGATCTTGCTGAGCGTGGGCAGTCGATTGAAATCGGCTCCTCAGCCGAGAAAGCGGCGGTACTACCCTCTAATCGCGTTTTCGTCGTGCATGGCCATGATGAGGCTGCACTCCAGGGCCTTGCGCGGTTCCTCGAAAAGCTAGGATTGGAAGCCATTATTCTTAAGGAGCAACCTGATCAGGGCTGCACCATTATCGAGAAGTTTGAGGGAACCGCTGACGATATTGGTTTTGCGGTGGTGTTGTTAACGCCAGACGATCTAGGTGCGTCAGTGAAGGCTGAGACCCCGGACGCACGAGCGCGGCAGAACGTCATCTTTGAGCTGGGCTACTTTGCTGCAAAGCTCGGCCGAGGCCGTGTGTGCCTGTTGCGCAAAGGTCATGTGGAAATACCTTCAGACCTGTATGGGGTCATTTATTCCGACATGGATCCTGCGGATGGATGGAAAGCCAAACTAGTGGGTGAGCTCAAGGCCGCGAAACTGGACTTTGATGCCAACAGATTTTGGCAGTGAACAAGGTCGTTGCTGTTCCAGGCTGATTTACCCGCGTTGATTGCAGTAGTAGGTAAGTCAGCAGAAACCCGGTTTGTCGAGTTTTTCACGGCCAACATCCGCAATCCCAATACGCGGCGGGCCTATGTGCGGGCAACCAACGAATTCCGAAGCTGGTGCATAAGCGCGGGGGTTTAGATCTGCGCGCTGTGACGCCGCTGCATGTGGCGACTTGGATCAAGCTGCAGACGCAAGCGCTAGCTCCGCCTTCGGTGAAACAACGCCTAGCCCCGATGCGGCATTTGTTCGACCGGCTGGGGGGTGGGACAGATCGCTGCTCATAACCCTGCTACGTCTGTGCGTGGCCCCAGTCACCTTGGCGATATCGGCATCATGCTCTAGCGCATTGGTTGCGGCCCTTGGGTTATAGCTTCGTTGGCGCATGAAAATCCTAGCGATAAGGGCGATGGTGTCCGCTTAAAAAAAACGCGGACACCATCGCCCTTAATACTGGGGTTCGGTAGGTGACTTGGCCGGACGATTACTGTTAGGGCAGCTAACGGCCAAAAGTGGACATTTGTCAGGGCCTACAGAAGTCGTCAGGTGGATGATTTATTATTGCATCAGAAAAATAAAAAGGTGCGGAACAGCCGGCTTTTATGAGCGAAATACTCCGCCACTGCCATCGAATCTTACTAAGAGATCATGAATTCTAGCTAACTCATCAACTATTGGCTGGATCTCGTATCGTTCACCCAGCACTTGAAAAATTCCTTCCTTCAAGTAGTAAGCCCTGAATATATGATGGGGCACGCCTGAGTCTTCAGGCTCAGCAAGAATGAGGCTAGGGAAGATGAATCCAACTATCCCCTCTTGAAGATAAAGATCAAGCCGCTCGTCAAAGTGCTCAATCGAATTTCTTAACGCCCTATTCATTAGGGGGCTATCGCCTTTCACACCAAAGATCTTTGACAGATACTGCCCGCGATCTCTGTGAATGGTCTTTCCTTCCGCTCCCTTGACACCATCACGCGAAGGGGAAAAGTATCGCGATATCGCTCCAGATTGATTGATGAGGTTCTGCAAGCAGTCCAGCAATAAGCTCGTCTTCTCTTGCGGGTCAATCTCCTCAATCAAGATTTTTTCGATGATCTTTTCTGCGATACTGCACGACTGGAAGGCAGACGTGGTATTGAAGAGCATCGACTGAATATAGAACGCCTCGTATGGCTTCCAGATACTAAATTCCTCACCTTCCATTCATCACCCAAGATCATATTAGAAATTTAGCATCAATCTACCGAAGAATCGATCCTAGGATCGCTGCTGAATCTTTGAAAATCCATTTGTAGTTGCTTACAGTCGGTGGCGAACATTGCTAAGGACAATACACAATTCTGTTTTTTATCGGTAGAACTTCAGCTCACCAAGTTATTATCCTTTAAAGCTTTTCAAAAACTTAGTTTTGTACTTGCTAGGACTAGTGATAGCTTTGGACAGCTCCGTGCCGCTACCGATTCGTTTGAAGTAACTGATATCCCGATTCATGTGTTTATCCAAAACATCCCAGTCAGGCGCACTACCTAATGAGCGCGCGGAGAAATCGTTCTCCTCTAGCAATCCCAGCATTTCAGGATAGCGCTGTTTGTAGAAGTCCCATGCAGATAAGAACTTAGTGCGGACATGCGGCGCTGGATGATTGCGCATCTGGATGTATATATCTTGGAGAAAACGAACCTCCCATGTGACATGGGGCGCAATATCCCCCATATGCATCTGGTAATTTTCGACAGGGAAGCGGCCGCCAGCATGTTCATTCAGTTTCTCTAATGAACGGTTGAGATAGACAAAAGAGAAATCTGCGTTGAAAGGCGCCAACCGGAAAAACCGATTGTGCCTTGCGCACTCCTGGTCCATGAACAAGCCAAGTGATGGGATATCCTTTTCAGCGAGATATGCTGATATCAAGGCAGTACCATAAAAACACTCAACGTGTTTCAGATCGTAGTGGGAGAAATCGCCGGCCACAAGGGCCGCACGGAAGTAGATATTTTGACCGGTAAGTCGGTGATGTAAGTCCTCGGCGAACTCGGTGAGATACCAGACGAGATACTCTCTGTCGGCGTCGTTGGAGGCTGGCTTAATATTGTAGACCAGAACTGTGTCTGAGAAGACTATGGTCTTGAAGCTGTTATGTGTGTGTACATTGAGACTATCTAGAATCGAATAAATACGCGCTACCTTCCTTGGTTCCTTGCGCACCATATCGGTAAACCCCAAAACATCTATATAAAGGAGAAAGCGGTCCGTCATACCAAAGTTCTCTGTTTTACCGGAAGCAGGCATCATCGCCATTTCTGCGCAGCTTTAATAGCCCTCGGCACCAGCCACCAGGCTCCGTAGCCCCAAAATCGGCCGAGGGCTGACCGCCTGAGTGACCGCTTAGGGTCGAAAGCAGCCCTTCGGTGGGCGTATCGTCGGTAGACAATCGGCTGGTCGCCCGCCATAGGGATCAGCTTTTTGTTCGAGGAAGGCGCACCTGCCCAAGTAACCGTTGGTGACCTTCACGTATCGGCCGTTGATCAGCAGCACTGAACCACTGCTTTGGTGGTCATTCCAACGTGCAACGTGACCTCAAACCGCCATTGCTCAGGCAGCTTGCCTGACCAGCGACCGGAGAATCCTGATGACACGATGCAGCAAAGCGGCCGTAGTCCTGCTTGTGGATGAACAGGCTCCCCCTGAGCATGAGCGCCAAGTTCATCGAAAGCTTGGGGAACGGATTGCCCAGCTGATGGGGATTCGCTTCTTGGAAATCGACGAAGCGGCCATGATTGACCCCCTCGCGCTTTATTACCTTCCTGCCCGCACCCTTATCGGCGATGACCGCCAGCGCGAGCTGGGTATTTACACACTCGACGACTTTTTTGGCGGTCTGGTGAGTCAGCCCTACATGGCCACTAAAGCCATCTCCCACCAGCTGCTTGATGGCGCAACGGCCCCGCCAGGCTGGGCAGCCGATTTCGCTCGGCTGGCACGCGATGCGCTGCTCAGGGGTTTTACTGTCTTCAGCGTTGACGATGCCTTACGCGCCGGCAGACGGCTGCTGGAAGACGGTCCGCTTCGGATAAAACCCGTACGCGCCACGGCAGGCCGCGGCCAGCGCGTGGTGAGTTCGCCAACGCAACTAGCAGAAGCATTGGACAATCTCGACAGCAGAGAGCTCGCCGTGTGGGGCCTCGTGCTGGAACAGAATCTGAGCTCGGTCACGACTTATAGCGTGGGTCAGGTAACGATTGCAGGGCTTACGGCCAGCTACTTCGGGACTCAACAACTGACCCACGACCACGCTGGCGAAGAGGTCTATGGCGGTTCGCAGCTGACAGTGGTGCGCGGCGGTTATAGGCATCTCCTCGCCATCGACATCGACCCAGTGGTCCGTACTGCGATTGATCTGGCACAACGCTACGAGGCCGCCGCCTTCCAGGCATTCATTGGTTTTATCGCATCCCGACGCAATTATGACGTGGTGCACGGACGTGATGTTCAGGGCCAATGGCGCACGGGTGTGCTTGAGCAGTCCTGGCGGGTGGGTGGCGCCAGCAGCGCCGAGGTCCTGGCATTGCAGGCATTTGTGGAAGACCCATCGTTGCATCAGGTGTACGCCAGTACCCACGAAGTTTTCGATAACCTGCCGATTCCCGACGACGCGGTGCTGTTTTATCAGAGCGATGATCGTGAAGTTGGACAGATCAGCAAATACGCACGGATCCATGACAATGGGTATTCAAAGTGAACCGATCGACATTCAGGTCGATGATGTCAGCATTTCCGGTACCGTTCTGACCCCCAGCGCGCACGTGCCGGGCATCCTTTTTGTACATGGCTGGGGCGGCAGTCAGGAACGCGACCTGGCGAGGGCTAGAAATATCACCGGTTTGGGTTGCGTGTGCCTGACATTCGACTTGCGAGGCCACGAAAAAACCTTCAATCAGCGCCAGAGCGTCACGCGAGAGCAGAACCTCAACGACCTGCTTGCGGCCTATGATCGCCTTGCCAGCCATCCTTCGGTGGACACTGCCGCCATTGCCGTGATTGGCAGCAGCTATGGAGGTTATCTGGCCACGCTGCTAACGCGACTGCGTGCTATCCGCTGGTTGGCGTTGCGAGTGCCTGCTCTGTATTGGGACGCCGAGTGGAACGTGCCCAAGCATGCCCTCGATCGCGAGGGCTTGGCACGCTACCGTCGCACCAGTCTGACGCCCACGGATAACCGCGCGCTGGCCGCATGTTCAGAGTTTGCGGGAGATGTGTTGCTGGTTGAATCCGACCAAGATGACTACGTGCCGCACGCCACCCTGATGAACTTTCGCTCAGCCTTCGTTAACGCGCATTCGTTAACTCATCGCATCATCGACGGCGCCGACCACGCGCTGAGCACCGATGCCGCTCAAAAAGCCTATAGCTCGATCCTCACCGCGTGGGTTGGAGAAATGGTAGTGGGTGACCGACTGATTAATTACCCCCATCACTCGCCTCGGTATTCTTAGGCGGTATTGGCCATGGACGGCCGATACGTTTGCCGGGCAGCACACTCTAAACGTGATGTGTAGAACGTGGGTGGCATTGGCTCTCGCCAAAGGTATGCAAGAAGTCAATCACGGCCCTTTCACCCATGGAAGTGTTTTTGGTCAAGGACGTGAACCCTGGGCAAAGGGCTGGAAGATTGTTGCGGTGGTGTCCCAGGTGATGCCTAATGCCGCCGATGATGGCCCGGTGGCCTGCTATGTGCTGGCCGCAAAAAGCCCAAGCCCGCCCCAAATATCTCAGCGGCCGCCCTGGCCAAGGCTAACGAGGGACTAAGCCGTTGATGCGTTACGCATAACGGGTACTTATGTTTAGGTGCGGATGCGTGCCCGGGATAACCACTTGGGCAAAGTAGATTGTGTCGTAGCCGTTATTGGCTCGGCATAATGTGCCAGCATGTGCTGCACATATTCCATTAAGAAGCTAAGCACTCCGCTTATTAATTACGATGAGAAATAACTAAAGTAATCACGCAGCCGTTTGTCACGTTTTTGGGAGATCACCACGTATACAACTGGAACTTGCAACTGTTACGACTATTTTTATGCGGGGACGGCTCGTGCAATGAGGTTATCTCTTAATTGCTGCACGGCCCCATAGGAGGGCTACTATGAAAGCGTTACGCTGGCATGGAAAGAAAGACATCCGATGTGATGACCATTTACCTGACCCTGCGATAGAGGACCCACGTGACGCAATTATCAAAGTCACGTCATGCGCCATTTGCGGCTCGGACCTGCATCTTTATGGCGGTTTCATGCCCGGCATGAAGCATGGAGATATCATGGGCCACTAGTTCATGGGCGAAGTGGTCGAGGTGGGGTCTGCCAACAAGAAGCTAAAGATTGGCGATCGCGTGGTCGTGCCCTTTACGATTTGCTGCGGTGAATGCGATCAATGCCGCCGGGGTAATTTTTCTGTATGCGAGCGCAGCAACCGAAATAAGGACCTCGCCGCTAAGGCCTTCGGCCACACCACTGCTGGTTGTTCGGATATACCCATCTGATCGGCGGCTATCCTGGTGGCCAAGCCGAATACGTGCGCGTGCCTTATGCGGACTTCACGCCGGTTCTAATCCCGGACGGCCTTACCGATGAACAAGTACTTTTCCTCGGAGATATTTTCCCCACCGGCTGGCAGGCCGCCGTGCAATGCGATATTCAACCAACCGACACCGTGGCTATCTGGGGTGCAGGCCCTGTAGGCCAGTTCACGGTGCGCAGCGCGGTGATCCTCGGAGCTAAGCAGGTGGTGTGCATCGACAATGTGCCCGAGCGCCTTGCAATGGCCACGGCCGGTGGCGCCATCGCAATAAATTTTGATGAAGAAAGTGTGCTAGACCGCTTAGCCGAGCTTACGGGCGGTAAAGGGCTGGAGAAATGCATTGATGCGGTAGGCATGGAGTCCCACGCTACCCGTTCGTTTGACTCCGTCTACGATCGCGTGCGGCTATCGCAAAACGTTTCGCAGGGTGGGTGCACTGCACATTATATATATCGTATAAATGGAAGGCTCTGACTTAACGTGGAGCTGTAGATGCAGTGCTTGTGATCGCCGGTGGTCCGGATCGCCGCCGGTCCGGTAGTCACCCGAATCTTTGATCGAACGCAGGTACCGACCAGCCAGATATCTCGTAGCAGACGAATCCAATTCAGTTTGAACGGGAGAATATAATGAAAGCCATCGTGTACAACGGGCCACGCGACGTCAGCGTGCAAAACGTCCCCGACGCCAAGATCGAAAAGCCTACCGACGCAGTAGTGCGCGTTACCACCACCAATATCTGCGGCTCCGACTTGCATATGTACGAGGGCCGCACCTCCATGGAAACCGGTCGAGTCTTTGGTCACGAGAATCTCGGAGAAGTCATTGAGGTCGGTGTCGGCGTAGATCGCGTCAAGGTGGGTGATCGTGTCTGCCTGCCTTTTAACATCGGCTGCGGATTCTGCGAGAACTGCGAAAAAGGACTGACCGGTTTTTGCCTCACGGCCAATCCCGGCACTGCCGGTGCTGCTTATGGTTTTGCCGACATGGGCTCTTATCAGGGCGGCCAGGCTGAGCTGCTCCGGGTGCCCTATGCCGACTTCAACTGTCTGGTTCTGCCAGAAGATGCGCAGGAAAAAGAAAACGACTACGTGATGCTGTCGGACATTTTTCCTACCGGTTGGCATGCAACGGAGCTGGCCGGCCTGATGCCGGGCGAAAGCATTGCTATTTACGGCGCGGGG
Organism: Pseudomonas sp. Ps21-P2; assembly: GCF_039672565.1. NCBI lineage: Bacteria > Pseudomonadati > Pseudomonadota > Gammaproteobacteria > Pseudomonadales > Pseudomonadaceae > Pseudomonas > Pseudomonas sp. Ps21-P2. The sequence goes on along the minus strand of NZ_JBDFPL010000006.1, from coordinate 301,002 downwards.
CCGGTGGGACTCATGGCTGCACATGCCGCGATGATCAAAGGCGCTTCGCAGGTGTTCGTAGTCGATAATCATCCGGATCGATTGAAGCTGGCGGCGCAGATTGGTGCCACGCCGATCAACTCGCTGGAAAGGGAAGCGGTCGACCAGATTCTCAACCTGACTCACGGCAAAGGTACTGATCGGGGCTGTGAATGTGTTGGGTATCAATGCTGTGACAAACACGGTCATGAAGCCAATCATCTGACCATGAACAACTTGGTGGCTTCGACCAAGGCCACTGGTGGTATTGGCGTCGTCGGGGTGTTCGTGCCTCAGGATCCAGGTGCACAGAATGAACTCGCCAAAGAAGGGAAGATGGCGTTCGACTTCGGTGCGTTCTGGTTCAAGGGTCAGCAGATTCGCACCGGGCAAGCCAATGTGAAGGCCTATAATCGTCGGCTCGCGGAGCTTATTCACCATGACCGCGCCAAACCTTCGCAAATCATTTCCCACAGCCTGAAACTGGCTGAAGGGCCTGATGCGTACAAGCATTTTGATGCGCGGGATGAGGGTTGGACTAAGGTCATTCTGAAGCCGGCAGCGTGATGGCCATCCTCATGGCTTGAGCCGACAATTTAGCGGCATTGTGGAGATGTCAGATGATGCGCACCGCATTGCCGCCTATTGCTTGCGGGCCCAGAAATCTATACAGCTGCCACTCACGATCCTTTGCGGGTACCGCTCATTGGATAAATTTATTCGATGAGCCGGTGCAGATTGTCCTCATGGCGCATCTCGGTGGTACGGTGGCGGGGCTCATCGCCGCTAGCTTTTCGGCAGGCAGTGGTCCCCTGATGCAACCGATTAGATTCGTTCGAATAGGCTCGGTCTGTGTGGTAGAACGCTTTCTGGCAACGGAATCGATCGCCAGCGGGTGAACTGGGTTCAGGAGTAGGGATTGAACAACGCGCCAAAGACATCAGTTTAGCCGCTTGGAAGTTCAATCCCCTCTGCGGGGTGTCGCGGAACTCTCCCAAATCTCTGGTCAACAAGAATCACTCAACGATACCTGAAATTCAGCAAAACATAACTGATCATGGTTAACGTTAGACCGATCAATATGTATTCGACACGAGGCAGCCATATAAATGAGCCACCTAAAGAAAATACGATCAACGTGTTTTGAAGTATGTATTTCCTGATCTTAGGTACGGCTATGAAGTAGCCATATTGCTTGCCTACGAAAAATAAGACCATGCCGATGACTGACATAATTTGAAAATCGTGTATCGCAATGTCGTTCAAGATCGCATGTCTGATCAAGTTAGCGAGTAGGGCCAGCCCTAAAAACAGGAAAAGGTGCGAGTAGATCAAGGAATGCCCACTCATGCTGCTTTCATTTCTGCTCAGCAGGTAAAAGCTATCAAAATAGATCCACCATATACTACATGTCATGACAAATCCGGTAATTGCCGCCATTACATTATAAGGATTCCATTGAATGTCAGATAACCCTCCAGCAAGGCTGATCACTGACTCGCCCAATAAGATAAGGGTAAGCAAGCCTAGTCGTTCAACCAAATGGTCTGTATGCGCTGGCAGGGGTTTTAGTTTGCTCCAGGGGAAAACAGGAAGCAGAATATCAAGAAAAATTCCAATGTAAGCTACAATGTATCGAATCGGAGGGTCAAAAATAAGGGATGAAAGACTGAAAGCTGAGCTTACCAAAAGGGCGAAGCCAAGCCTGGAGGCGTATTCGCTACGGCCGTCGACCGTATTGATGGTCGAGATGTACATGATGCTGATGATGGCACGTATACCCACATAGCAGACGATAACAAGCGGGTAGTATACTTCCAGTTCTTCCCCAATCCGTGCGGACAGCACAATGAGCAACAGCATTATAAATAATGTTGACAGACGGTGAAGATTACTGTCCGTGTCAAACCTGTTGGAGTAAATAGTGTGGCTTGACCAGATCCACCATAATGGAACGAAAAGCAGTAAGAAACTCCATATCTGCTCAGGTTCAAAGTGGCCTTGATGTAGATGCCCGAGCGTATGAGTCACCTTGCCAATAGTCACGACAAAAATCAGGTCAAAAAACAACTCTAACCAGGTGGCGTGTCGATTTTGTTCATAATACTTTAAAGATTTCATTCGCTGCTGGCTCCGCGTGCATCTAGAAGAGTCCATTGCCTGAACCTTGATAGATGGGTGATTAGGGCATGCTTAGCGGGATACAACGTGCCCGGCGGGATCACTCAATCCACTATCAGTGGATTCACAACAGAAACGGGCCCTAATCTCAGCCTGAGCCTGAGTGTTTTAGGCAGCCAGACGTTCAAGTTTCGCGGGAAGAAGCATGAGGTAATCCTCCGTGTCTTCGCGGTATTGGATTGAGGGCCAAGTGTGTAGCAGAACGGTTGGATGCCCCTTGACTCACCAGTGACTATAGTCGTGTTTGGCACCTACCGTAGCCGTAGAACGAATTTTCGGCATCCGATACCACCAGCAGTTCGCGCACTTTTCTCGCTGCAGTTTTAGGCGACTTTTTTCAGTCGATGGTTTTTGCAGCTGTTTAGCTACCTAAGTCGAGGGTACTTCTGCATTCTGAAGGACAATCGCTGCCCGTTACGGCACCCAGAAATTGACCAGAGCCACGTCTCGAACGTGTGACGATCAGGTAAAAACCCTGGGCCAAGGTGAGGAAATTCGCGCACCTCTGCCTTGTTCATTCGATAGTGCGCTTCATGATGATTGTTCGGGCAGAGGGCGATCACATCGGCCGAATGGTCGTGGTCCGTTCACCGCCAAACGGCGTCAATCTGACACTGCTTTTTATGTCACCTCTGAGCCTTTCTTCAGCGGGGCGCCGCTGCCTACAGTGCGCGACCGACGCACTAGTGGACACTGATCGGCCGCCCATTATTTCTGGCTCTTTGTAGAGCGGACGACCTCGAGAGTCTTCAGGAACCACCATGAATACTCGTCCCGATTTTCACAGCAATACGTTCCCCGAGTCGCAACGTGACATTCTCGGCATGATCGCAAGCGACCAGCATCTGGACGAAATACTTTCCGCTATTTGCCAGATGCAAAACGCCCTAAGCCCCGATACGTTCTGTTCCATTCTCCTCACTGACGCCGAGGGTAAGCACTTGCTCAGCGGCGCAGCGCCCGGCCTGCCGGCCAAATACAGTGAGGCGATTCATGGAATGGCGATCGGTCCAACGGAAGGCACCTGCGGCACGGCAGCTTTCCGGCGCGAAATGGTGGTCACTGAAGACATCGCTCAAGATCCGAATTGGGAGCGTTTCCGCAGCCTGGCGCTTGGGCATAACTTGCATTCGTGCTGGTCGGTTCCTTTGCTCTCCCATGAAGGCAGCGTTCTGGGCACATTTGCCCTGTATCAGAATCGCACCCATACGCCAGACGAAGTACAGATTCAACAACTTGCGTGCGCGGCCCAACTGGCAGTCATCGCAATCCGCCATGAGCGTGACGGTCAGCGTCTGGAGGAGAGCGAGCAACGCTTTCGTTCACTGTTCACCTATAACCCCAACCCGGTGTTCGCGCTCGATCTGCTCGGCAACATCCAGAGTGTGAATCCCGCAGGCCTGAAGCTTAAGCCGCAGACTGCAACCCAGTTCATTGGCCATCACTTTTCCCGTCTGGTGCCTGAGGAAGACCTGATGCGGGTCAGTCGGCATTTTTCCGCAGCGCGCGCCGGAGCCCCTCAACGCTTCGAGGCACGGCTTCGAGACGAGAATGAAAAACTGTTGACCATGGACATTTCGAACCTGCCCATCATGGTCAACGGCGAGATCGTTGGTGTGTTTGGCATTGCCCGTGACATCAGCGATCAGAAGCATTTCGAGCGCCAGTTGAGTTTCAACGCCAGCCATGACCAACTGACCGGCTTGCTTAACCGTGTGTCGCTTGAAGACCAGCTTATTCTGGATTGTCACCTCAGTCGTCGGCGTAAGCGGCTGTTGGCGGTGATGTGCATAGATTTGGATGGTTTCAAATCCATCAATGATTCGATCGGCCACTACTTTGGCGATCAGGTGCTGGTCGAGGTAGCGCGACGCATGGCCGAGCAGGTTAGGCCCGGGGACACGATCGTGCGCATGGGCGGTGACGAATTCATCGTTCTGTTGCCGGACCTGCTGCGTGATGAAGACGTCGTGCCGGTGGCCGAGCGATTGATGGCCAGCATTGCCAGACCCTACTGCATCCAGGGCATCGACCTGCACGTAAGCGCAAGTGTCGGCATCACTCTGAGCGATGGTCACCTTGAGCAGCCGATGCAGTTGATCCAGCAGGCTGACATGGCTATGTACAAAGCCAAACAACAAGGGCGTAACAACTTTCAGTGGTACACCAGCGACCTGAATCAGCGAGTTTGCGAGCACGCCACGCTGCGCAATGACCTGCAAAAGGCTATCGAGACTCAGTCGTTACAGCTGCATTATCAACCGCAGATCGACGCACGCACCGGGCGTGTGGTCGGGATCGAAGCGTTGCTGCGCTGGGAGCATCCGGAAAAGGGATTTATCCCCCCAGCGGTATTTGTACCGGTGGCCGAGGACAGCGGTCAGATCATCGCGCTTAGCCTTTGGGTGCTCGATACGGCCTGCGCTCAGTTGCGCCTGCTGGACGAGCAGGGCATCACGGGCATCTCGATGGCCGTCAATATCTCACCGATGCATTTTCAGCGTGGCCATTCGTGCAGTATGTCCAGGCCACGCTGGACAAACATGGTCTGCGAGGTGAACAACTGGAGCTGGAGATCACCGAGTCGCTGCTGTTGCACAACGCTGAACAGGCGATCGAGACGTTGCACCGGCTCAAGGCATTGGGGGTGCGGATTGCACTCGATGACTTCGGCACCGGTTTTTCCAGCCTCAGCTACCTCAAGCGTTTGCCGATCGACAAAATCAAGATCGACCGTTCGTTCATCCGGGAAATCGCTACCGATCATCACGATGCGGCGATCACCCAGGGCATTATTTCCATGGCCCACCACCTCAGCCTCATTGTAGTCGCCGAAGGCGTTGAAACGGCGTCCCAAATGGAATTCCTGAAAGGCAGTCGCTGCGATATTTTTCAGGGTTATCACTTCGCCAGACCGATGCCGTTTGCCGCCCTCGAAGAGTTCCTGAGCCATCCAGAGTTTCATCGCTGACCGGCCGTTCGGTTGTCAGCGTCTTGAACATCGGATGCTGAGGGAAAGGGCGCCGCTGTCGAGTAAATGGGCTGGGTGCAGCTAATGACGGGTGCGAGGCAGTCCGGCGTCTGCTTCTGGCCGTTTGCTCTGCCGGCGGAATGACTCGACGCTATCTCCCATCCCCACGACGCTGGAGCTTGCTGCCAAGTCGGCAAATATCCCGTTGGGCTTACTGGAAAGCATGGCGCATGATGACCAGGTCATAACAAGAGGACACACGTCATGGTCAACGTAGCGTTGTTCGTTCGTCTCGAAGCAAAACCCGGGAAAGAGAAAGAGGTTGAGAGCTTTTTAGTGAGTGGTCTTGCAATCGTGGCGGAGGAGCCAGCCACCACGGCCTGGTTCGCCATCCGCTTGGGACCTTCCACCTTTGGCATCTTTGACGCCTTCCCGGATGAAGCAGGCCGACAGGCTCATCTTTCGGGCAAGGTCGCCGCCGCGCTTATGGCAAAGGCTGCCGAGCTGTTTGCCGAACCGCCGTCAATCGAGAAGGTTGACGTCCTTGCGGCAAAGCTGCCCGGCTAGGCAAGCCCGACGAGGCATTCCAACCCGTCCCTGCCGCCGTTTGCCGCGTCAGGGACGCGGCTGAGTCTGGACGTTACCGCGGGTCTCTTTTCGCGGGGGAGGTGCCAACAGCGACTATAGTCATTGGTGCGTCAGATCAAATCAGCCGTTGTGCTGCCAACCTGGCCTCAACCCCATTCCGAGAAAGCACGGCGGATCGCCTCGTGCTCGTTGATGCGGACCATAACCCTCGCAGCCGAAGACACTCAGGCTTGTATCGAGGCCTCTTCGCCACTCTGAATCCCTTGACGGTGGATGGAGTTATCCCGCCGGGCGAGTTGTATCCGGCTGAGCAGAACCCACCCCCATCTATCAGGGCTCAAGCAATGAACACTTCAGCATTGGATGATGCAAAAGAAACGACCGACGGCCCGGTTCAAGAACCACTTCCAGCCGGCACTGTCGCCCCCGATTTCTCCCTGTACGCGACCCCCGATCAGCGGCTGTCCCTGCACGAGCTAAAGGGAAGTCCCGTAATATTGGCGTTCTATCCCGCTGACTGGAGCTCGGTGTGTGGCGACCAACTGACCTTGTACAACCAGGTGCTCCCCACATTCAGAGAGTACGGCGCGACGCTGCTGGGTATTTCCGTGGACAGCGCTTGGTGTCATCAGGCCTTCGTCAAAGACCGTGGTTTTCACTTCAGCCTGCTTGCCGATTTCGAGCCCAAAGGAGCGGTGGCGCGACAGTATGGCGCGTACGAATCCCACCTTGGAGTTTGTAAGCGGGCGTTGTTCGTGATTGACAAGGAGGGGGTGGTCGCCTGGAGTTACGTTTCACCGATGGCAATCAATCCTGGAGCGGACGGCATTCTGGATGCGCTGGATGCTCTGGCGGATTCCCCACACAGCACGCCCTCCAAAAACCAGTAGGTGATCACATGGCCACTCTCAAAGTCCCGGTAACTGCAAACGACCATCGCCAGGGAAGGGCGCATGCCAAGGTCACACTGGTGGAATATGGCGACTACGAATGCCCCTATTGCGGTTTGGCGTACTGGGTCGTCAAGAAGCTGCAGCAGCATTTTGGCGAGGATCTGTTGCTTGTTTTCCGCAACTTTCCACTAACCACTGCTCACCCGCATGCGCTGGGTGCAGCTGTCACCGCTGAATATGCCGGGAGTCGAGGATTCTTCTGGGAGGCCCACGACGAGTTGTATGAAAATCAGGATCGATTGGGCGTGCCGCTGTATGGCGCCATCGCACTGAGACACGGCCTTTCCAGCGATGAACTCGTTGTTGCCATGCAAACCGATATCTATCTGCCCAAAATACAATCCGATTTCAATGGCGGCGTACGTAGCGGGGTAAACGGCACGCCCGCGTTCTACATCGACGGGCTTCGCTATGACGGGCCTCCCGAGGTCACCGAGATGAGTCAGGCGATTGAGCTTTCCTCGATGCGTGGACTCAATCGCTAGCTAGCGCCTGGGTTGATAGCTAACGACAGGCTGTTTATTTACACGAAATGTCTGGTCGTCGTTCGTCGGTAATCAAGTAGCCGTGGCGCGCTTTCATGAGATCGCGACTATGTTGAACGGGTGGCATCGTTTCCCAAGGCTGCCATTCCCTCCCACCTCATCGTCTTGGCGACCAAGCTCAGCGTATTGCTGGTCTCATGCCCCTGTTTCCTGAGCATCGTTGAGGGCACGTAGATCCATCTGTATGAGTCCGTGTTATCCATTTTTGGAGACAACTCATCATGGCTACTCTCTGTGAAATATGTAACGCCAGACCCGCTGTCGCGCGAGTGACCGTGTCGCAAAATGGTCAGGCCAGAACCATGTCAGTTTGCGACCACGATTACCGTCAACTTTTACGCCATCAAAGCATGTTGAACCCCTTCGACTCTTTGCTGGGCGGTGGCGTGTCCCGCTTTTTCGACAGCATTGGCGGAGCGGCGGAACAGGGGGGGGATGACTTAAGGCTCTCTGCGCATGTGCCTCGCGAATCTGTCGATGCAACTGATGCATTCAGCTCCCAGACGCTGGAAATCCTGCAACGCGCTGGAGATAAAGCCCATGAGTTCAACCGCAGCGAGCTCGATACTGAGCATCTGTTGTATGTGCTTGCCGATACCGACGTAGGCACAGCGTTGCTCAAAGAATTGAAGCTTTCTGCGGACGACATCAAAGGCTACATCGATCAACACGCTCAAAGGGGCGCAGCGGAGGCGCAGGCTCCGGTGGATCAGATGAGCATCTCGCCTCGACTGAAGAAAGTGTTCAATTTTGCGTTCCAGGCATCTCGTGATTTAGGGCACTCGTATGTTGGCCCCGAGCATCTGTTGATCGGGCTTTCCTCGGTGCCCGAAAGCATTGCCGGAACGCTGCTCAAAAAATACGGCGTGACCCCTGAAGCTTTGCGGCAGAAGGTGGTCAAAGTGGTGGGTAAGGGGGCTGAGGACGGGAGAGTCGAGACCCCCACGGGAACACCGACACTCGACAAGTTCGGTCGCGACCTGACGTCATTGGCTCGTGAGGGCAAGCTGGATCCCGTATTGGGCCGCGCGCTGGAAATCGAAAACACCATTGAGGTGCTGGCCCGCCGGAGGAAGAACAATCCGGTCCTGATCGGCGAACCCGGGGTTGGCAAGACAGCCATCGTTGAGGGGCTTGCACAGCGCATAGTAAAGGGCGATGTCCCGGAAATTCTGCGTGGCAGACGGCTAGTTGAAGTCAATCTGAACTCAATGGTCGCGGGCTCCAAATACCGTGGTGAATTTGAGGAGCGCGCCAAGCAACTGCTCGATGAAGTGGCTGCAAAGAGCTCGGAGCTGATTCTGTTCATCGATGAGCTGCATACGATCGTTGGCGCGGGGCAGGGAGGTGAAGAGGGCGGCTTGGACATTGCCAACGTATTGAAACCCGCACTGGCACGCGGGGAGCTCAGTCTGATCGGTGCGACGACGCTCAATGAGTACCAAAAGCACATCGAAAAGGATGCGGCGCTCGAAAGACGTTTTCAGCCCGTCCTGATATCCGAGCCCACTGTAGAACAGACCATCATTATCCTGCGTGGGCTGCGCGATAAGCTTGAGGCGCACCATCAGGTGACGTTCGCCGAAGAAGCATTCGTGGCAGCGGCGGAGCTGTCGGATCGTTACATTACCTCGCGCTTTCTGCCGGACAAGGCCATTGACCTGATCGACCAGGCTGCGGCCCGCGTGCGCATCAGCGCCTCGTCAAGGCCCGCTGGCATTCAGGAGCTGGAAGCAGAAATCACCCAGCTCAAACGCGAACAGGACTATTCATCGTCGCGAAAACGCTTTGATGAATCCAAAGGCTTCCAAGAGCGCATCGGTCAAAAACAAGCCCAGTTGGGAGAGGAGACAGAAGCCTGGGAGCGCAAGACGGGTTCCGAAACCCTCGAGGTGACCCTTGAGTCGATTGCCGAAGTACTCTCCCGTCTGACCGGTATTCCGGTAACCGAACTCACCCAGGAAGAGCGTCAGAAGCTGCTGAACATGGAAGACACTTTGCGTGATCGGCTGGTCGGGCAGGAAGACGCCGTGCTTGCGGTCAGCGATGCGGTTCGTTTGTCCCGCGCCGGCCTTGGACAGGCCAACAGACCTATTGCCACGTTTCTCTTTCTTGGTCCAACCGGCGTGGGCAAAACCGAATTGGCCAAAGCGTTGGCAGAGACGGTGTTTGGCGACGATCAATCGATCATTCGCATCGATATGTCGGAGTACATGGAGCGTCATGCGGTTGCCCGGTTGATCGGTGCGCCACCCGGTTATGTGGGATACGAAGAAGGTGGTCAGTTGACAGAGCGTGTCCGCCGCAAGCCCTACAGTGTGATTCTGCTCGACGAGATCGAGAAGGCGCATCCCGATGTGAGCAACGTATTGCTGCAGGTGTTCGACGATGGTCGTCTCACGGACGGCAAGGGACGTATTGTCGACTTCAGCAATACGATCATCATCGCCACCAGCAATCTGGGCTCACCCGTTATCATGGAGAATCTTGAGCGCCCGGAAGATGAACGCCTTACGGATAAAGCGTTACGTGATGAATTAATGGGAGTCTTGAAAGGGCATTTTCGTCCCGAATTCCTGAACCGTATTGATGACATCATCGTGTTCCATGCCCTTACCCGTGACAACATCAGATCGATTGTAGGCATTCAGCTTGATCGGGTCATTCGAACTGCGGCTGCCCAGAACATCACGGTGAAAGTGGCTGACACCCTCATTGATCATCTGGCGGATGTTGGTTATCAGCCCGAGTTTGGCGCGCGCGAGTTGAAACGTCAGATTCGCCAGACCGTCGAAACGTGGCTTGCGAAGGAAATGCTCGCTGGCAAGCTACAGGCCGGCGACAGCGTTGAGCTGGGTTACGACAAAGCGCGTAACGAAGTGCTCTTCAATAAGCTGGATGCGCCAAACGCCTCGGCAAACATGAGTCCGCCCGACCAGCCTGATGATCGCGTGTCTATCGCGGGGACAGGGACTTAGCTCAACGTGCTCCCGTCATTGGGTAGCAGGACTGTTGATGACGTCGTGCAATGAAGCACTGGATCCTCGGATGCCTGGACGAGCCCGGCAGACGAAGATGCGTTCTTGATGCAGGCTCAGGAGGTGCCTGATGCTGAAGCTTTTTTCGGGACTGACCACTTATCTTCCTCTCTGCATTACCGGTCCTGACGTGTCCGCCCCCATTTGGAGGCCGCCATAGAATCGTTTCGTGGCCTGCTGCTGGCGCTGTTCTTTCTCGGCGTCGACATGACGCTGGATCTGCAAGTGATGGCCAGAAACTGGACGCTCATCACCTCCGGCGTGCTGTCGCTGATGGCGGTCAAGGCGTTGTGTATATGGCGTCGCGCTTCGATAAAAGCAGCCACAGCGACGCACTGCATCCCTCCATTGATGGCACAGGGCGGCGAATTTGCGTTTGTGCCATTGCGAAGCGCTCAAACTCAGAGTCATCAGTACCGAAGTCAACGCCAACATGACGGCTACCGTGGTGCTATCCATGGCGCTGGAACAGCGCCAGCCTGGCAGGCTTCGCTTTCGGGTGAAAGCAACTCATGGTCACCCAGCCGTAGATCACATCGGCCGGGCGTGGCGATGGTTGCGTGTATCAGTCCACTTCAGGACGCGGCTGTACTGCGAATTCCGGAACAATGTGAGTACCCAGCTCCTCAATGACATCCTCAGCAGGGCGCTTTCCGTATTTGAGATTCAGGATAACGTGGTCCACCCCGATCTCCTCAAGCGACTCCAGCAAAAACCGCAGATGGTAGCGTCCCAGTTTGAACCCTAAATGAATGCGGGTGGGCGGCGTGGATGGAGTCTCGTCGAGGTCGATATAAAGCGACTGAGCGAAGGGCTTATAGACGGCGCCACATTGCTTCATGACCTCACGTCGCCAGTCTTCAACGATCAGCCGCTGCATGTTCGGTATGCGTGGATAGTTGATCCATCCGAGGCTTTCGCGCGCGATCCAGTCCAGCGACTGGCGACTGTTTCCAGTCACCAGCATTGGAATGGATTGGGTTGTGGGTTTGGGAATCAAGTCAGCGCCCTGCATCTCACCACCGCTCCAGCGGATGGGTTCGAAGCTGGTGCTGTGGGCTTTCCTAATAACCTCGTAGTGCTCCCGAAAGAGCTCTCCACGCCTTTCGGGATCGACGCCGAAAGCTAAAAACTCCACCGGACGATCGCCGGAAGCCACCCCCAGAATCAAGCGACCTGCGCTCAGTTGATCGACGCTGGCAGATGCCTTGGCGGTATGCAGCGGATGGCGCAACGGTATGGCAATGGACGCAGTGCCAAGCGCAATCTCAGACGTATGCGCGGCCATGTAGCCCAGATAAACCCAAGGGTCGAACAGTTGGCCAACATCGCCGAAACCGGGATCCCGAAGAGGCACATCACGAAACCAGAGCGCGCAGAAACCCAACGCCTCCGCTCGTTTGGCCAAAGCGACCTGGTTGAGCATGCTGGGCATGTCCCCATCGAAAGCCTCCAAAGGGAAAAACAATCCAAGGCTCAAATGACCCTGAGTGAAGGTCCGGCTGAACCCTCGATGCTGCTGATAAGTAATGGTGCTCGGCCGATACATACTGATTTTCCTCAATGGGAGAACGTGAACAGCGGCCTCATTTCCAGAGGTGCTGCGGCATCGGTCGCTTGAGAACGACAGGTGGGGGAGTGCGTAAAACGTTTACCCGTTGTGCGGTAAATGTTGGTCGGGCGGGACGTATTAAGGAGCCAGTGGCTGGTGATACACGCGGGCAGGTCCAGATCGCGGCAAGCGGACAGTCAGAAGGGAATCTGATTGCCCCAGCCTTTGCCTCAACTGAGTAAAGGCGTGGGGTCATCCAACAAGCGTAGGCGGGTTTGCAATGAATCGCCATGCGGGTTGTGACGATGATTGCTACGCGTCGATGAATCAGCCGCGATCGCTGGCGGCGATACTGGCGCAGGGGATTGAGCGGGTTGAACAGATCACGCTCGCAATCATCGAGCGCAACGACAAGATCTCCATTATCAGCAACTAGAACCCAGACCAGCTCACGTCAACAGCCTGGGTTCACTGTTGCCGAGGCGGTCGGGCAGACTCCGATGCGGGTAGCGCATCGAGAGCACTGGGAATGATTCGGCCGTACCCCCGAAACTCTGCTTCACTCAACTATCTGGCGCGCTGGATCAGCGGCTACAGGCGAGCCATGCCGACAGCTGAAACCACACGTGCTGGAGCAAAAACCTAATGAAGAATCCGGCCCCCTCAGCCCCACTGCCTCCGAGATCGACGTTGAAAAGCCTTCGTGTCCAGTGGTCACTGATGAACGCCTATGAGCGATTCGAGCAGATCATCGTGCTGGCGCTTGGCGTGATGATCTCGTGCGTCATCGTCATTGCTTTGTTCCAGCTCTATAGACGAGTGCTGCCGCTGGTGGTAGGCGGCGCGATTGATCCCTTGGATCACGGCGATTTCCAGTTACTGTTCGGTTCGATCTTCACTGTATTGATCGCCTTGGAGTTCAAGCACTCCATCATTCGTCCGGCGTTCAGGCACGGCAGCATCGTGCAGCTGCGAACAGTGATTCTTATCTCGCTCCTGGCCCTGAGTCGCAAATTCGTGATTCTTGATTCCGCTTCAACGCCCGCCGCCACTATCGCTGCATTGGGGTTTGCAACGCTGGTCTTGGGGATCATCTATTGGTTGTTCACAAAACGCGGCAGATTGCCTGAGGAATAAAAGGCCCAGCCCTATTTCGTTGGGGATTACGACCACGTCCCACCAAGAGACGCCCTCGGGGTTTGACGAGTTCGAATCGTTTAGACGTGGTTGCAATTAAACACCCAGACTGTCGATGACCTCGATGAAGTTTCTGATCAGGGGTGATTGCTGGTTCTTTCTCCAGACGAAATAGATATCGCTTGAATCCAGACTGGGCACCTGGTCAGCCTGAAACGTGTGCGCCTGACTGGCAAAACGATCCACGTAACTCTCTGGTATGCAGGCGAAACCTATCCCTTGCGCGATACAGGCGAAGATACTCGGATACGATTCGATTTCCAGAATAGCCCGAGGCTGGATACCGCTGCTTTCCAACCAGTTATCGACCTGTTGTCTGTAGTGACACGTGCGACCGAATACATATAGTTCGAGCCCCGACAAATCTTGGGGAGTGGGCGAGGAAAGAGCTTTGGGCACTACTCTGATCAAGCGCTCACGAAACGCTAGTCGGCTATCCAGCAAAGGATGCTGGATCGGGCCGTCAGTAAGAATCAAATCAAGCTCGCCATCCATCAAAAGTCGCTCAAGGAATAGCGAGTGCTCCGGGCGAATGTGAAGTTCTACCCCCGGCGCCTCAAGGCGATAACGTACGAGGCGCTCCGGTAGATGATTGGCCAGCGCTACATCTAGCGCTCCGACGCGAAGCACTCCCTGCATGGAATCGTTTGAGAACAACGAGCGCGTTTCAGCTGCCAGGTCAATGAGCTGTTTGGCTTTTCGGTATACCAACCTGCCCTCGGGAGTGACCAGCAATCGGTTATTTTCGCGATTGAACAAAACGACGCCGAGTTGAATTTCGAGCTCTCGCAGTCTGGCCGTGATGTTCGACGGTACACAATGCAGCGATGCGGCTGCTGCGGCTATCGTGCCGTGGTCGACGACAGCGCAAAAAAAGCCCAGCTGCGAAAGTTTCAAGAGAATCTCCTTTTGTGATGGCCTGGCTCACTTCTGATCACTTTTAGTGATTGGCTTTGCAGCTTAACATTGTCCCGTCAAATGCATCCAGCCTTAAACAGACTGGCTATTGGCTGAGCACCAGAGCTGAAATCGGGCTTACGATGAAAGTATTTTTAGAGATGTTGGCTATGCAATGGCCGACGCTGCCGCGGAGAAGTAGATGCGCATACTGCATACCATGTTGCGTGTAGTGAACCTGGACAAATCCATTCACTTCTACACGAGGCTGCTTGGCATGAGCCTCTTAAGACGCAAAGACTACCCAGAGGGCGAGTTCACACTGGCTTTCCTTGGTTATGGTCCGGAGACCGAGGCGGTCGCCCTGGAGCTGACGCATAATTGGGGACAAAACAGCTATGAGCTTGGTGATGCTTACGGGCATGTCGCTATCGAGGTTGAAGATGCAGACGCATTATGCAGCCGTGCTGCGATCATGGGATATCGCGTTCCGCGACCAGCAGGTGTTATGAAACATGGGCGTACGGTCATCGCGTTCATTGAGGACCCCAATGGATATAAGGTTGAGCTGATTCAAAAAGGTACGCAATTCGACTGAGCGAGCGCCGCGATCGCGCGATAAGGATCATTACCATATATCCACTCAACACCTCATTTGCATGAGGCTTGAAGTTTTAGGTGCATCATTGAATAAACTGATCCTCCACTGCCACATCTTCAAGCCGGTAACGAATCCTACCGCTTTAAAACAGCACCCTGACTGCCGATAAAAATATCAACTTCGCCGAAAACGCCGCATTAAAATGGCGGCGTATGGGCTCAAATAATCAGGATGCACTGGGTCGTTCGGAAACTCCTGTATGTTCTGATGCACGCGCGTATCTCTGATCCCCAAATTTGTCAGTGTCAGAAATCAATTACCCTTCATAATCCAACCTCTAATGCTATAACTGTCATTCAGGTCTCTTACGACGCGCACTGCGTCCCTCCCGTTTTTGTACGGGCCGATGACAACGAAGTTGTTTTCTCTGCGCGCCACTGACAATTGCATGTTCTTGATAGCTTTGGTTGCGCGATTTCGGCTGGGTGTATTCATCGCTATCTCGATGATCCATACGCCGATCAAGGACGTGGCGAGAGCAGTGTGTCCAACGGGAGGAACCACGTTTGCGCATGTCAAACAATGGCGTTGCAGTGTAATGAGCGACAATGGCCCTGTGCGAAAGAGGTGCCATTGAGGTTGGGTGTTTTTTTGCTAGCGATGAGTGCTAGGCATATACCGACGAGCGTAATCAGAACAGTGAGGGCGAGGGTCCATCTGGTCTTCTTACTCCATCCGGCAGGATTTATCGTGGCGGCACTGTCGCTTTCTTCAAACGGGGTGGGCCGCGACCCACTCTTTGAGATGAGCAACAAAGCTCAGGACAGTCGGAGCAATGTTTTCTCTTGAAGGGTAGACCGCATAAATTCCCACCGGCGGCTCAATGGCCCAGTCGGACAATGCCTCCACCAGAGCGCCTGAATCAAGATCATCTCGTACATGCCAGTCCATGAGCAGCGCTATTCCATGTCCATCTATCACCATCTGGCGAACCACTTCCCCAAGACTGGATGAAAACCGTTTGCGTATTTTGCAGGTTTTTTTGATGCCTCCCCGGGACATGGCCCAGCTGGAATCCTTACCAACGATCAGCCCGTCCAGCATGGCCAGTTCTTTTGGAGAGATAGGCATGCCCTGTTTTTCCCAATACTGGGGGGCGGCGCATATCAGACGTCGAGAGGCAGCAACTCTTTGCGCGATCAGGGACGAATCGGCCATCACGCCGTGCCGAATCGCAAGATCGGTACCATGGGCGGCCAGATCAACCAGTTGATCCGTTGGATGAAGATCGACGATGACGCCAGGGTAGCGTTTGAGATAACTGCTTACGACGCTCGATAAATAACCTTGGGCAAATGTCGCGGAAGCGGTTATGCGCAGATGACCGGTAATCTCGGTCTTCTGGAAAAATCCTCCCTCGGCCTTCTCGACGCTTTCGAGGATGCTCAGGGCATGCTGATAAAGCTTCTCACCGTCAGAAGTGGGGCTGAGTTTACGGGTGGTTCGGTTAAAAAGTCTCCGGCCCACGCTGTCTTCAAGGGCCAGAAGACGCTTACTTCCACCCGCAGCTGTCATCCCCAGCCGTTCGGAAGCCGCACGGATGGATCCCTCTTCAAAAACGGCAACAAACAAACGCAATTCATCGATGGAATCCAGCACTTATTACCAACCAACAGGACCGAAAGATTCAACAACTCTAACGTACTTATCCAATTTTATTGATGATAATTTGGTGGCCTATAGTTCCTCGGAGTTAAACCCTTGAAAGCCATTGTGATAAATCAGCATGGTAGCTCAGACCTTTTTGTCGAAATTCAGACGGACAATCCCCGCGCGCGAGCAGGTCATGTGATTGTCGATGTGCGGGCGACAAGCGTGAATCCAGTGGACACGAAAATTCGCCGTGGCAGCGAAGGTACGGCTGGTCTGACTTTCCCGGCCACTCTTCACATTGATGTTTCAGGGGTGGTCAGCTCCGTCGGTACTGGCGTGACTCGCTTCAACCCAGGCGATGAAGTCTATGGCTGTTTCGGCGGCATCGTGGGGATTCCCGGTGCGCTGGCAGATCAGATGGAGGTCGATGCCAATATGCTGGCGCTAAAACCCACGTCACTCTCTTTTGGCGAAGCAGCAAGCTTGCCGCTCGTGGCGATTACTGCATGGGAGGCGCTGATCGACCGTGCTTCGATCAAACCCAATGACAATGTCCTTGTACATGGTGGCACCGGCGGTGTAGGGCACATAGGGATTCAATTGGCCAAGGTTCTGGGAGCCAAGGTATCGACGACGGTTTCCACACCGGAAAAAGCGGAAATTGCCCGTCGGTTGGGCGCCGATGAAATTATTTTTTATAACGGCGAGACGCCTGAGGAATACAGTCAGCGAATCACTGGAGGAAAGGGATTCGATACGGTCTTCGATACCTTGGGCGGCGAGGTCTTACAGAACTCGCTGAAAGCCGCGAAGCTCAAGGGCCACGTCGTCTCGATCATCGGTTACGACACCTACGATCTGACCGAAATGCACTTCAAGGCATTGAGACTCGACCTGGTATTTATGGCTGTTTCGATCATTCATAACCAAGACCGCAAGCACCATGGCGAGATCCTGCAAAGACTGGCTGCCCTGGTTGATCGCGGCTTGGTCAAGCCACTGATCGATGAGCGCCATGATTTCACTGCTGCGGGCGTCAGTGCGGCACATGATCGCCTAGAGTCAGGTCGTGCCATTGGCAAAGTCGTCATTGAGCGAAAGGCTTAGTCACGCCGACACAGGATCGTGTGCACCGGGCCTAGAAGACAGTGACTCAGTCTTCCCCTGCGACGAGTTCATGTGTGTCGTGCCGATAACCTGGATCTCGACCAGGCCGCCATCTCGCAGCACCGCGGATTCAAATTGTTGGTCGCACGGCCGACGGCATGGATATCTTCGATACACCCGTGCCAGCCAATGCGCTCTCTCTTTATAACGCCCACAAGCAGGAGGTTTGATGACCACCCCTTTGACACTGATTGCCACTTTGACCGCCAAGGCCGGGTTTGAAGCCGAACTCGAGGAGACGCTGCAGCGCCTGCAAGGCCCGAGCCGAGCCGAAGCGGATTGCATCCAGTACGATTTCCATCGTGATGCCGAGCAGGCTCGCACTTTCCACATGATCGAACAGTGGCGCACTGAAGCGGCGCTGACTGCTCACGAAGCGACACCGCATTTTCAGGCCGCGCTCCCTTTCATCGAGCGTGCTGCTGAAAAACTCACCATCACGAAAATGTATCGCATCTCCTGAGGTTCTTCGAATGAAAGCCATTGCACACTTCAAATGCCTGCCTATCGAACATCCCAACGCTTTGGTGGAGATCGATATACCCGAGCCAGTGACGAAGCCGCGCGACCTGCTCGTAGAGGTAAAGGCCGTATCGGTCAATCCTGTCGATACCAAGGTGCGACAGGGCTACGTACCGCACGAAGACGAAAGCCAGCCCCGTATCCTCGGATGGGACGCTACCGGTGTGGTCAAGTCGGTCGGCAGCGACGTGACGCTGTTCAAGCCTGGTGACAGGGTCTGGTACGCCGGATCGTTGATCCGCCCGGGCAGCAACAGTGAGCTGCAACTGGTGGACGAGCGTATCGTCGGTTCAATGCCCCAGTCGCTGGATTTCAGCCAGGCTGCGGCATTGCCACTGACTTCCCTGACCGCCTGGGAGTTACTCTTCGATCGCCTCGGTGTTGCAAGTGATACCACCGACCGGGGCGAAACGCTGCTCATCGTCGGCGCTGCGGGCGGGGTGGGTTCGATCCTGACTCAGTTGGCGCGTCAACTGACCGGACTAACAATCATCGGCACGGCTTCGCGCCCGGAAACCCAGGCTTGGGTCGCCGAGCTGGGTGCGCATCACGTCATCGACCATACCAAGCCACTCAGCGAAGAGCTCAAGCGCATTGGCATTGGACAAGTCAGCTATGTCGCAAGCTTGACCCAGACTGATCGGCACTACGAGCAAATCATCGAATCACTGAAGCCTCAGGGCAAGCTGGGCCTGATCGATGATCCGGCCACGCTTGACGCTGTACCGCTGAAGCGTAAGAGCCTGTCGTTGCACTGGGAGCTGATGTATACCCGCTCGCTTTACGAAACCGAGGACATGCAGGAGCAGCACAACATCCTCAACGAAATTGCGCGGCACGTTGATTCGGGTCTCTTGCGCACCACTCTCGGCGATAACTACGGACGCCTCAGCACAGAAAATCTTCGTCGTGCCCATGCTCTACTGGAAAGCGGCAAGGCGAAAGGCAAGATCGTTCTGAAGGGCTTCTAAGAGGTACTACAGAAACGACTGGGTAATTTCCAGCTCCAGGTACCCATTGCGCAAACCGTGTTGCTTCAGGCGCTTGGACACGCACGGAAAGCATCGAAGCCCGAGACTGCCGGGCCGCGATCGGCCTCAAGCAACGCGATAAAGACCAAACACAGCGGAGCCATGGGGCCCTCCTCACAGACAGCTTTCGACCCATAGCGGCCTCTCGATCCCACCGCGTCGCAGACTCCGATGACCAATTCGTCGACCCTCGTCGCGGCGTTGTCCAGCAGTGTCGTTTGCTGAGGAATCAGATTCGCTGGTCTCCCACGGCAGGCAACCCATACGCGACGTCGAATGCGTTCCTCGCGCAGGGTAACTGGAATCGGCCTCACGCCAGCTTCCACGACCTCTTAGCTATCTCGCGGATACGACTGAACAACGTGCTGGGCTCATACAGCTAGACGGTCGTGCGCGATCTCTCGCCCTGACCGCGTGCGGCTGCCGGCCCTGACTCGGGCGCTGACTGAGATTGCATCCGGTGCCTATCTGCCGCTGCCGTCGCTGGGCTTCCATCGCGGCCGCAGGGCGGACCGTGCGCGGTATCGCCGTTCAACACCTCCAGGTAGCCCTCCTCGATATTCAGCCGCTCGACTAGAAAGTCGACGAAGGCACGCACTTTCGGTGACTGCACCTGACCGCGCGGGAACAGTGCATGCAGGTCGAGGTCCGTGCCACGCCAGCCGGTGAGCACGCGCTGCACCAGACCCTGCTCGACGAACGCCCGCACAAAGACGTCACTGGTCAGCATCAGGCCTTCTCCATCCATCATCACAGTGCGAAGGGCGCTCGGATCGCTGGCGATCACGACGGGGTCGACCGGGAACTCGCGCAGCTTGCCGTTTCCATCATCGAGGGTCCAGGCGAAGCCGTGGGCGCTTCGGTGATTGGTCTGCACGGTTGCCCGGTGGTTAATCAAATCGTCGGGATGCAGCGGCTCGCCGAAACGCTCGATGTAACCGGGGGTGGCGTAGATCGCGGTACGGAACACGGCGAGCTTGCGCGCCGCCAGGTTGGAATCCGCCAGCGTGCCAACGCGCATCGCCACGTCGATTTCGCCGGCGATGATGTCGACCTGGTCGTTGCTCAGCAGCAGTTCCACGCGAACGTCCGGATGGCGTGCGTGGAATTCGCTGAGTAAGGGCGCGACCCAAGTGTTGCCCACCGGATGAGATGCAGTCACGCGCAGCCAGCCTCGCGGCCCGCTCTGCAACTCACTGACGGCGCTCTCCGCCTCGTCCAGGTCGCGCGCAATGCGCTGGCAATGCGCGAAATAGATGTTGCCCGCCTCGGTCAAGCCGAGCTTGCGGGTTGTGCGATGCAATAGCTGCGCACCCAGTCGCTCTTCCAGCTCCCGCACCTTACGACTCACGGTCGCCTTGGGCATGTGCAGCGTGTTCGCGGCAGCCGTGAAGCTGCCCAACTCCACAACCTTGACGAACACCAAAGTGTCATTGAGATCTCGATTCATGGAGCATTCTAGCGATTATTCCATTGATGGAACAATTATTCACAAAAAGGCCGACTAATACACTGGCAGCGGCTGCACTACATTGGTCTCAACAGCAAACGGAGGTCACTGCCTCCACCGCTTGAGCCAAGGATACGAACATGAACAGACTAACTGGCAAGACCGCGGTAATCACCGGTGGCGCGACCGGCATCGGTCTCGCGGCGGCAAAGCGCTTCATCCAGGAAGGCGCCTTCGTCTTCATCTACGGCCGTCGGCAGGAAGCGCTCGACGCTGCCGTGGCCGAGCTTGGTCCAAAGGCCCGCGCCATAACGGGCTCGGTCTCCGATGAGGCCGACCTAGACCGACTCTATGTGGCAGTGAAGGCCGAGCGCGGAACCCTCGACATCCTCTTCGCCAATGCCGGCACCGGCAGCCCACTCAAGCTGGGCGAGATCACCGCCGCCCATATCGACGAAACCTTCGAAACCAACGTGAAGGGCACCATCTTCACGGTCCAGAAGGCGCTGCCGCTGATGGGCGAGGGCGGTTCGATCATCCTGACCGGATCGAGCGCCGGCACCACGGGTGCTCCCGAATTTACCGCCTACAGCGCGAGCAAGGCGGCCGTGCGCAACTTCGCTAGGACCTGGGCAGAGGATCTGAAGGGCACCGGCATCCGGGTCAACGTGCTGTCGCCTGGCGCTACGGCAACCGAACTCGCGAAGGCGGCGCTCGGCGAGGAAGGCCAGAAGTCCTATGGCGCGATGACGCCCCTGCTGCGCATGGCCGAGCCCTCGGAAATCGCGGCGGCAGCGGTGTTTCTCGCCTCCTCGGACAGCAGCTTCATGACCGCGAGCGAACTCGCTGTCGACGGCGGCCTGGCGCAACTCTGACCCACGACGCGTCGGCGCTCCGTTCGATGGTTCGGAGCACCGCAGGGTCTGCTCAATAACGAACATTAGAAAGGCAAAATATATGAACAACCATAGTGCACAAAAATTGGCGGGAAAAATTGCGGTCGTGACCGGTGGAAGCAGCGGGATTGGCCTGGCCACGGCCAAGCGCTTCCTTGAAGAAGGTGCGCACGTCGTTATCACTGGGCGAAGGGAGGACGAACTGAAGGAGGCGGCAGCCACCTTGAAGGGAAACGTTACGACGGTCGTGGGCGACGTGTCCCGCCTGGAAGATCTGGACCGGCTCTTTGCTGTCGTGAAAGAGAAGCATGGTCACATTGATGTGCTCTTTGCCAATGCGGGCGCGGGTACGGTCGCGCTGCTGGAGGCCGCTACCGAGGCTCATTTCGACCAGACCTTCGACGTGAACGTCAAGGGCACCTTCTTCACGGTGCAGAAGGCCCTTCCGCTGTTCAGAGACGGCGGCTCGATCATAGTGACCTCTTCGGTCACCAACGTCCTGGGAACGGCTGGATTCAGCGCTTACGGTGCAAGCAAAGCGGCTGTGCGCAACTTCGTGCGTGCCTGGACGATGGAGCTGAAAGATCGCCAGATCCGCGTGAATTGCATCAGTCCCGGGCCCACCGAGACGGGCGCTTTGCAAAAGACGGCGGGCCTTACCGCCGACCAGGCCAAGGAAGCGGCCGCCCAGTACGCCTTGCAGATTCCCATGGGTCGCTGGGGCAAGCCGGAGGAAATCGCGGCTGCCGTCGTATTCCTCGCTTCCGAGGAAAGTTCGTTCGTCACGGGTATCGATCTTCCCGTCGATGGCGGCCTGGCGCAGGTCTGACCCCAGCGCGGCCCCTTGGCTGGCCACCCTAGCGGCAAGCCGTGGGGCCGCGCTTATCCAAGCAGGATCCAACCCAACTCAGAGAAAACTCCTATGACCTATTCAATTATCGGCTTCGGCCCTATCGGCCAGGCACTGGCCAAGGCGTTTGCCCGCAAGGGCATCGACGTATCCGTGGCCACCGCGCGCGACCCGGAAAGCTTTGCCTCCGTCGCCGCTGCGATCGGTCCCACCATCCTTCCCAAAACACTGGCGGAAGCGGTCAAGGCGGACATCATCTTTTTGGCCGTCCGTTTCGACTCGCACCAGGATGTCGCCAACGCGCTGTCGACCTGGAAAGGCAAGACCATCGTCGATGTAACCAACACCCAAGTGCCCACAGAGGAACTGGGAGGACAGCCTTCTTCCATGGTCGTTGCGCGGTCCTTCACGGGTGTCAGGCTGGTCAAAGGCTTCAACCATCTGGGTGCATCCGTCCTCGCCCAGGATCCGGCCGTGCATGGCGGCAGGCGGGTCGTGTTCCTGGCCAGCGACGATGACGAGGCCGCGGCCGAGATCGGCGCGCTTGCAGAAAATCTCGGTTTCTCGCCGGTCCAACTTGGCAGGCTTTCCGAGGGCGGGCTGCTGGTCCACGCACGCGGAAATAGCTGGGGTCGACTGATCTTCAAGGACCTCGTCACTTTCGCCGGTTGAGCAGGACGTACCCAACGATAACAACACAACGAACGCGCTCGGGTCGAGCGCAAGTCGACTCGATCGACGCGGAGAAATCCCCATGAATACCGAGAAAAACGTCCAGACCGTGAAGGACTTCTTTGCGGCCATTGGCCGCGGCGACAAGGACGGTCTGCTGGCGCTGGTCGCCGAAGACATCGAGTGGATCATCCCGGGCGAAGACTGGCCTCTGGCCGGTACGCGCCACGGCCATGCGGGGCTTGCGGATTTGCTCGAGACCGCATCCAGGTCGATGGAGACGTCCACCGAGCCCCGGGAGTTCATCGCGCAGGGAGACCGGGTGCTGGTCGTCGGTTTCGCCAAGGGGAAGATCAAAGCCACCAATAAGACGTTCGAAGATGACTGGATCTTCGCCATCACGGTCCGCGACGGCAGACTGACGAAGATCCGCGAGTACATTGACACGCAGGCACTGGCACGAGCCTCGCAGATCGACGCATCCGGGCTCACGTAGCAAAAACCGTTTGGGGCCCCTCGCCATTCGAATACCAAACTTTGTAGGAGGTCCCCATGTACGACACATCCAAGCTATCCGAGTTGATCCGCTTCGCACGCGTTGATCCAGGCGCCACCGTCATCGACGTTTACCCGGGCGACGGCGACTGGACGCGTCTATTCTCTGACGCCGTGGGACCCAACGGACGGGTCTATAGCTTCGTGCCTGCCGAAGTCGCCCACTTCAAGAACGATCCTGTCGGCAACATGCGTACGTTGGCGAAGGAGCCGGGCCGGGCAAACGTCTAGGCGGTTTCGGCGAACCTCGTGGCCATGCCGGAAGTCACGCAGCCCGCGGATGTCCTGTGGATGCACCTGTTCTACCACGATCTCCACACCGCGCTGGTGCAGTCCAAGGACGCGACGGCGGCCGACTTCAATCGCGCCATGTGCGATAGGGTCAAGCCGGGTGGGTACTACGTCATCGTCGACCACGCCGCCGCTGGCACAGCGGGCACCAGTGTTGCCCAGTCGCTGCACCGGATCGACCCCGCCTCCGTTCGGAAGGAGGTGGAGGCGGCCGGCTTCCTGCTGGACGCGGAAAGCAACATGCTCGCGAACAAGGATGATCCGCGATCAGTCAAGGTGTTCGATCCCGCGATCAAGGGCGAGACCGATCGCTTCGTCTACCGGTTTGTGAGGCCGTGACGGCTGCCAGCGACGGCCGCTTGGCGGGGCACACTCCGGCCACGACGAACGTCTCTTGTTGGCCGAATGCTGCCATTCACGAGGGGCGGCTTTGGGTCGAAAGCAGCCGGTCGTGGCTGACCGCTTCCGACCTAGATCGGCCGCTCGTTGAGGTCAGCTAGCGGCCAAAAGAAGACAGTCAGCGCCCTGACTGATCACGCAATGCATCCAGAAGCAAACGAAAAGCCGGTTTGTGTTGGCGCCGGCTTGGGTAGTAAAGGTGATACCCGGTGACGGTGCCAGTCCAGTCCTCCATCAGCCGCACCAGGCGACCCTGTGCCAGATCCTGCTCGACCAGATGCTCCGGGAAGTAGCCCAGTCCGGCGCCCGCCCTGACAAAATCGCGCATGAGCCAGATGTTGTTACTCACCAGATGCCCGTCGGCGCGTACTTTGATTTCTCTCCCGTTTTTTGCGAAAGGCCAACCCCACAATCCTCCCGAGGTGGGCTGGCGCAGGTTGATACAGGCGTGCTCGGTCAGATCCTGTGGCGTCAGGGGGTTAGCACGGTGTTCCAGATAGGCGGGGGCGGCCACTAGTGCCAGGCGAAAATCCCGGCCTATGGGCATGCTGATCATGTCCTGAGCCAACTGCGCCCCCAGGCGGATACCGGCATCGAAGCGCTCTGCAACGATGTCGACCAATGCGTAGCTGTCGTTGATTTCAACCTTGATGCCCGGATAGTCGATCATCAATTGCAGCGCAGCCGGGGCAAGGACGAGATGGGTTGCGTGCTCCATGGAGGTGATGCGCAGGCTACCCGCCGGCATGCCGCTCAGTTCGCTCAGCTCGTTGAGGCCTGACTCGATCCCGTCAAAATGCGGCCCGATGCTGTCGATCAGGCGCGCGCCGGCTTCGGTCGGTGCGACGCTGCGGGTACTGCGGGTCAGCAATTGCACACCCAGGCGCGATTCCAGTTTGGTGATGGTGCGGCTCAGCGCAGGCTGGGAAACGCCAAGCTGCGCCGCCGCTTTGGTAAAACTGCCCTCACGGGCGACCCGCAGGAGGGCCAGGAGGTCGGTGACGTTGTCGCGCACGATTGATGCTCTGCGGTTATAGGTCTATTCCAACCATACCATCTAATCATTTGTAGGCAGGATGGCTAGAGTGTCGCCTTTGCTTCGCGGCGCTTTCAGGAATCATCTTTCCCATGGATAAACAAACATTCGATTTGATCATTTTTGGCGCCACCGGGTACACCGGTCGGCTGGTTGCTGAATACTTCTTCACTCAATACGGCGTCGACGGCCCTGTTAAATGGGCCATTGCCGGTCGCAGCTTGAGCAAGCTGGAAGCCATTCGGGACAGTTGGGCAAATGCTGCAGCGCTGCCGCTGATCGTGGCCGATGCCCAGGACCAGGCGTCCGTGCGCGACATGGTTGCCGCAACCAGGGTCGTGATTACCACCGCAGGGCCGTTTTCGGTCTATGGCTCGGACCTGGTAGCAGCCTGCGCCGAGTCGGGGACGGACTACGTCGACCTCTCGGGGGAGATCCCTTGGATTGCCCAAATGATCGGCAGCCATCAGGCTCAAGCCCAGGCATCGGGCGCGCGACTGGTGTTCTCCTGTGGTTTCGATTCGGTGCCGTTCGACCTCGGCGTATGGTTCACCCAGCAGCAGGTCATGAAGAAGTTCGCTCGCTACGCGCCTCGGATCAGGGGCCGCGTGCGCAGCATGCAAGGCGTGCTGTCCGGTGGCACGTTCCTGAGTGTCGATGCTGTGGTTGCAGCGGCAGCGCAGGATCCTGCTCTCGGTGAACTGGTGGCCGATCCGTTTGCCTACACACCGGGATTCAAAGGTGTCGAGCAACCTGATGATCAGACCCCCTACCGGGATGAACTGGCTCAGAGCTGGGTCGGCCCTTTCATCATGTCCGGCATCAATTCCAAGGCGGTGCATCGCACAAACTTGCTGGAAGGGCACCTGTGGGGCACGTCGTTTCAATACGACGAAATGCTGATGCTCAGTGCGCAACCGAGCGAAGACGATGAGCTTGGTCTGGCAGGCTTCTCTTTCAATGAGGGCGGTCATCCGCAAGCGGGGCAAGGGCCCACACAGAAGGAGCTTGATGCAGGCTTTTATGATGTGTTGTTCATCGCAGAACTGGCAGACGGTCAGGTGCTCAAGGCATCCGTGAGTTGCGACGAGGATCCGGGCTACCTGTCGACCTCCAAAATGTTGGCCGAGTCAGCGATGGCGCTGGCGTTCGATGTGACACGTGAGGAGACCCCGGGCGGTTGCTGGACGCCCGCGGCGGCGTTGAATGAGGCGTTGATCGAGCGCCTGACTGAAAAAGCCGGACTGAGGTTTACCGTCGAGGGTTAATTCGATAGGCGGCTAAAAAGGCTGAATGTCTTGGACGTTCAGCTTTCAGAGTCTTTAGCCCTCTCAACAAAAGGTGACCCATGAATCTGCCAAACCGTATGAACTACATCGAGATCACCGAACCCGGTGGCCCCGAGGTATTAAAGATAATGCAGGCCGATGTGCCGACGCCCGGTGATCACGAGCTGCTGATCCGGGTTCACGCCGCCGGCATCAATCGTCCTGATGTCATACAGCGTTCGGGCAAATACCCGATGAAGCCCGGCATGACCCCCGTGCCCGGGTTGGAAGTGGCCGGTGAGGTCGTTGGGGTTGGCGCAAAGGTGGCCGACTTCAAGCTGGGCGACAAGGTATGTGCGCTGACCAATGGCGGCGGTTACGCCGAATACTGCGTTGTGGCGGCCACCCAATCATTACCGGTCCCCGACGGCGTGGACATGATTCAGGCCGCGGCCATTCCGGAAACATTCTTCACCGTGTGGGCCAACCTTTTCGAGCTGGGCCGTGCCCAAAAGGGCTGCACCGTATTGATCCATGGTGGCACCAGCGGCATCGGCACGACCGCGCTGATGCTGTGCAAGGCCCTGGGGATCAAAGCTTTTGCAACGGCCGGCAGCCAGGAAAAGTGCGACCGAATCCGCGCGCTGGGTGGCGAAGCGATCAATTACCGCGAGGTGGACTTCGCTCAGGAGATCGCCCGGCAAACCCACGAGAAGGGCGTGGACGTCATTCTCGACATCATGGGCGGGAGCTATTTCGAGAGCAACGTGGCGTCACTTGCGCGACGCGGTCGACTGGTCATTATCGGCTTTCTGGGCGGCAACTCCGTCAAGGACTTCAATCTGCTGGCGTTGATGGAAAAGCAAGGCTCGGTGACCGGGTCGATGATGCGTTCGCGCAGCGCGGAGGAAAAAGCCGAGATTGCTCGCGCCGTGCTCGCCGATGTCTGGCCGCTGCTCAGTCAAGGCGAATGCCTGCCGATCATTGACCGTGTTTTCCCTCTCGCCGACGCAGCACAAGCGCATCAGCGAATGGAGCAGGGCGACCATATCGGCAAAATCGTGCTGAAGGTGGTGTGAATGGGAATCGCCCGGTGCGTGTCATTGACTGTTGCCGGGCGTTGATCATTTTTGGTTTGAGGTGTTCATGGTTTTGTAGGTGGCGAGCGGCTGCTTGTGTCCTGTTTTAGTCACATGCTGAGCGGCCGCTCTGGGTCGACTGCGGCCGACTGCGTGATATTCGGGGTATCTACCCCGGCCGTCTGGCGTACCTTCGCTACAGCCAACCGAGCCTCTAAGGCTAACGACATCGCCTGTACAACACCAAATTCCGCTTCTCTGCCGCAAAGCCAAGAAATAGGATTGATCCCACCAGAAAGGAGTGCGCTTTATGAAACTGATTGGGATGCTGGATTCCCCCTATGTTCGCCGTGTGGCTATTTCGCTGGATGTCATGGGTGTGTCGTTCGAGCACGCGACGCTTTCGGTATTCCGCGATTACGAAGAATTCGGTGCGATCAACCCGGTGGTGAAGGCACCGAGTTTGGTGCTGGATGACGGTAGCGTGTTGATGGATTCGACGCTGATCATCGACTACTTCGAGGCGCTGAGCCCGGCTGAGCAAAAATTGATGCCACACCAGGCTTTGCCTCTGGCCGCATCGCTGCGGATCTTGGGGCTGGCGTTGGCTGCCTGCGAAAAGGCAGTGCAGATCGTTTACGAATACAAACTGCGACCGGAGGAAAAACGCCATCAGCCTTGGCTGGACCGGGTAACCCAGCAGTTGTTGGCGGCTTGTCGCGCATGGGATGCCCTAATGTCGGGACCGCAACCGGTTGCGCCAGATAGGCCGGGACAGGTCGACATCACCAGCGCCGTCGCGTGGTCGTTCATTCAGTTGATGGTCGCTGACGTGGTCAGGGCGGATGCTTTCCCGGCGTTGCAGGCACATGCGGCACGCTGGGAAGCTACCGAGCTGTTTGAACGCTACCCCCAAGGTTGATTGCCCAATCCAGAGCGGAAGGGCGGTCGGCCTTGTCTGGGCGACTTCCCGCCCCTTGTTCAACGGTTTGTTCAGCAACTTGATCGTGGCGACGCTGATCGCCGGCGTAATGCCCGCGCTTGCCGCCTGGATCGGCCATCGGATCGTCGATGCGGTGGTTCAGGCCATGCAGATCCATGGCGATGGCAGCCCCTAGCCTGATCGAAGCGCTAAATCCAAAGACGAGCTCAGCGTCTCAAACGCCCACTCGGAATCAGCAGCACTCGCTTACCCCACTAGAACTTCCCACAGATCAAAGCAGTCACATCGCTAGTCCCGACGAGTGATGCGTATGAGCCTCTTAGAGCAGGAAATGCAGGACCGTGAACACCCCGTGGCAGAGGACATTGCGCTGCAGCGCAAAGTCTGGAAGTTCCAGAGGGTTGGCTGGTATGTGCTGACAGCGGTGGTCATCCTGACATTGCTTGGTTTGTTTTCCAGAGGCCCGCTCAGCACGCTCGAATCGGTGAGCGAGCAGGGTGATCTGACGGTGCAGTACGAGCGTTTCCACCGAGCGGGCGGGACCAATCCAATGATCGTCCAGGCCACGGGGCAACCGGGCAAAGAGGTCACGCTGTCCATTGGCAAGCCTATGCTGGATGGCTTCAGCATCGAGTCTATCCAGCCGCAGCCGGTCAGCTCCACGGGCAGTCCCGAGGGTTTGAGCCTTACGTTTCCCGCCGACAAGAGCGGGCACGTCACGCTCTTCCTCTCATGGCGCAGCGACGGCATCGGGCTTTTCAAAAGTCAGATCAGTGTCGTGGACGGCGGCCACATTCCAGTCACTCAGTTCATTTACCCATAGGTGCTCAATGGATGCCGTACTACGCGCGGGCGCGATTTATCTGGCACTGATGGTGCTCTTCAAGATTTCTGGCCGACGATCGTTGGGTGAGCTGACGTCGTTTGATTTCGTGCTGCTGATGGTCATTGGCGAAGCCACTCAGCAAGCGCTGCTGGGCGACGACTTCTCCGTGACCAATGCGATTTTGGTCATCGTGACCTTAATGGTGATCGACATCGGGCTTTCCCTCGTCAAGCGGCGCTCCAAACGCTTGGCCAAGCTGATCGATGGGGGGCCGACGATCATCGTTGAAAACGGCGCGTTCCTGCGACATCGCATGCACGAGGCCCGTATTCAGGAAGACGACATCCTGGAGGCCGCAAGAATAGAGCAGGGTTTCGAACGAGTGGAGCAGATCAAGTACGCGATCCTGGAGCGAAACGGCAAGATCTCGATCATTCCTGCCTGACTCTCTGCCCCGTTACGGCCTGATAAGAAGCGCTATCCAGCATCGCGAACGGCTTGGTCAGGCGGGGCATGCCAAAGCCAGGAAAACAGATCTGACCATGGTTCCCTCCGCGTGGCTCGATATACACACACCTCGTAAGCAGATCCTCTATTACTGAGGAATTTCAGCGGGTTGACGGCCATTTATTCAGCCAGACAGATAAAGTTTCTGTCGCTTGAGACGATAAGAATGGCAAGGTGCCATGGAGGAGGCCCGTCACGCATTTCGAGCTTGTACAACATGCCCAATTTTTTCCTTCTTCGCCGCGATCGTCGCGCCCTGAAGCAATTGCTGACGTCGATCATGAGCGGCGAACATCCTGAGGTCGCCCAGTGCAAAGAAGGTCCAGCAGTGCTGGATGCCTGGCGCCTGATCCAGTCCTCCAATGATCAATACCAATCCCGCATAGCCCAACTCGAAAAGGAGCTTGAGGATGCCCGCGAGTTGCTTCGCGAATCAGCAGCCTCCGCGTCAGCTCACGAGATCAGATTCGATTTGGTCAATCGCGCGTCCAGTGAAGGTCTTTGGGACATGGAGGTCGTGGCAGGCGACCCGGTCAACCCCGGAAATCGCTTTTGGTGGTCGCAGCAATTCCGCAGCCTGCTGGGCTTCAAGGACGAAAGAGACTTTCCAAATGTGCTCGCCAGTTGGGCCGATCGGCTCCATCCGCAGGACAAGCAGGCAACACTCGACGCCTTCGCTCGCCATCTCAACGACAAGTCCGGAATGACCCCATACAACGTCAATAACCGGCTCGCCATGAAAGACGGTTCATATCGCTGGTTCCACGCACAGGGTGAGACACTCCGCGACGAGCGAGGCACGCCCATCCGGGTCGCTGGCTCGCTCCGGGATATCCATGACCAGCTGGAGCGGGACCAGGAGCACGACGTCATCATCACCAGATTCGAGCTGGCTCGGGAAATGCTCTCGGATGGGCTTTGGGATATGGAGGTCATTGCCGGAGACCCTGTAAACCCCAAAAACCCGTTCTGGTGGTCACCTCAGTTCCGCCGGTTGCTGGGTTTCGAAACGGTTGAGGAGTTTCCAGATGTGTTGGACAGCTGGGCATCCAGGTTACACCCGGATGACAAGGACAGAAGCCTCAGCGCTTTCGGGGCTCATCTGAATGATGGATCAGGCAAGACACCCTTTGATATCGAGTACCGGCTGAGGATGAAAAGCGGCGAATATCGGTGGTTCCGTGCGCGAGGCCAGACCAAGCGTGACCCAGCAGGCCTGCCTCTGCGAGTAGTCGGTGCGCTTGTGGACGTCAACCTGCAGCACGAGCAGGAGATGCTGAGGGAAACAGAGGTCAAGCACCAGCAAACGCTTGAGCACAATATCGAGCAATTGTCCCAGATCGTGGGGACGATTCAGAGCATCGCCAGCCAGACCAACCTTTTGGCCCTCAATGCGGCCATTGAGGCTGCACGTGCGGGTGAGGCGGGTCGTGGCTTCGCAGTGGTTGCCGACGAGGTTCGCAAGTTGGCGACGCGTACCACTGAAGCGACTGAACAGGCAGCCGGCATGATTGCCCGCTAGCCCCTACTTTCTTCGAACCCCTGGTTCCTTGAACCGGGTTGAGGTCTGAAAAGAAGTGGTTCGGAAAAGACTCTCCAACGTAACCGCCATGGGGTCGGCAGCATCACTCTCGGTTAATCGCCAGAGCTAATGCGCGCCGACAAATGGTGCCGATATCCAGGGAATGCCAAGGTTTGGGGATGAAAAGAGGAGCATATCCAGACTCCAGGATTTGTTGCCCTCGTCCTCCCGAGGACAAGATCACCGGGATGCGGGGCCATTGAGCTTGCACCCGGTTTGCCAAGCCAATACCGCTCAGCCCACCCGGCATATGGATGTCGGACAGGATGAGATCCGCCCCTCCCGAGGTCTTGCACAACCAGTCCCAAGCGTCGTCGCCTGTCTCTGCTGTGACGACCTCGAAGCCTTCCGTCTCTAAAATTTCATGGATCAAACTGCGAATGAGCCAGTCATCTTCCACCACTAAAACGGTTGATAACACTGTCATTTGCCCATCCTGGTTTGTTGTGCGTTTTGGACTGGGCCGCTGTCTGCGGGTTCCCATTTCCGTTACATCCGTAGCTCAAGTCTCTCTGCACGGTTATACCGCCCTGACGGAGTGGCCTGCAGTTCTATGCAAAGCCTGAATCGCCCCTGATTATCCAGATGGCTACCCACAAGACCGGGGAAGCGTGCCGAACTAGCCGCTACAATCCCCCGTCACCGCCAATCCGGAGCCTGCGCCTTTGATGTCGTTGTTCAATCGTTTGACTGCATTTTCAACCCAGAGCGGCAGGGCGGTCGGCCTTGTTTGGGCGACTTCCCGCCCCTTGTTCGCCGGCTTGATCGTGGCGACGCTGATCGCCGGCATTTTGCCCGCGCTGGCTGCCTGGATCGGCCAGCGGATCGTCGATGCGGTGGTTCAGGCGATGCA
Source organism: Pseudomonas sp. Ps21-P2 (assembly GCF_039672565.1). Lineage (NCBI taxonomy): Bacteria > Pseudomonadati > Pseudomonadota > Gammaproteobacteria > Pseudomonadales > Pseudomonadaceae > Pseudomonas > Pseudomonas sp. Ps21-P2. Next base: position 268,881 of record NZ_JBDFPL010000006.1, on the reverse strand, counting down.
GATCCACGCCAATGGCAGCCAGGCGCCGGTGTGGCCTGTCCTGCGTTACGTGTTGGCCGAGGCGGGCGTATTGGCGTTGCTGGCCGCGGCGCAACGGGCGCTTTCAATGCAACAGGCGCTGCTGCGGGTGCAGTTGGGGCAGAAGGTCAATCTGATGATCCTGGAAAAGGCCCAGACCCTTTCGCTGCTGCAGTTCGAGGACTCGACCTTTTACGACAAATTGGTGCGCGTGCGCCGCGATGCATCGACCCGGCCACTGGGCCTCGTCACAAAAGGCTTGGGGCTGACGCAAAACCTGATCTCGCTGGTCAGCTTTGCGGTGCTGCTGGTGCATTTTTCCCCGTGGGCGTTGCTGATCCTGGTGCTCGGCGCGCTGCCGGTGTTCTTCGCCGAGACGCATTTTTCCGGTAATGCCTTCCGCCTGTTTCAGCGCCGCGCCCCGGAAACGCGCCAGCAAAATTACTTGGAAGCATTACTGTCCCATGAGTCGCACACCAAGGAAGTGAAGCTTTTCGGCATGGCGCCATTGTTGCTGCAACGCTATCGCGACAATTTCACGCGCCTGTACGCCGAAGACCGCCGACTCACCGTGCGACGCGACACTTGGGGCTTTGCCCTCGGGCTATTGGGCACAGCCGCGTTCTACGTGGCCTACGCCTGGGTAGTCATGGACACCGTGCGCGGCCAGACCACACTGGGGCAGATGACGATGTACCTGGTGCTGTTCAAGCAAGGCCAGGTCGCTATCACGGCCAGCCTCAGCGCGATTGCCGGTTTGTACGAGGATGGCCTCTACCTGTCTGACCTCTACGAATACCTTGGGGTGCCGGTGGCAGCTGCACGCGGCACGTTAAAGGCCGGTGCTCGCCCGGGCGACGGCCTGCGCTGCGAGGGCCTGGGGTTCCGCTATCCGGGGGCCGCTCAGCCCACGCTCAGCGGCATCAGCCTGCACCTGACGCCCGGCATGAGCCTGGCGCTGGTGGGCGAAAACGGCTCCGGTAAAACCACCTTGATCAAACTGCTGACCCGGCTCTATACGCCTGACCAAGGCCGGATCCTGCTGGACGGCAGCGATTTGCAGGACTGGGACGAACAGGCCTTGCACCAGCGCATCGGGGTGATCTTTCAGGACTACATCCGGTACCAGATGACCGTCGGCGAAAACCTTGGGGTGGGTGACGTCGACGCGTTCGATGACCAGGACCGTTGGCGCGATGCGGCCACTCAAGGGATCGCCGCCGAGTTCATCGAACGCTTGAGCAACGGCTATCACACGCAGTTGGGGCGCTGGTTCGCCGGTGGGCAGGAACTGTCGGGTGGGCAATGGCAAAAGCTGGCGCTGTCGCGGGCCTACATGCGCCGTGAGGCTGATCTGCTGATTCTGGACGAACCGACGGCCGCCCTCGACGCTGCCGCCGAGGCCGCCGTGTTCGAGCACTTCCGCGAGTACGCGAAGGGGCGCATGACGTTGCTCATTTCTCACCGATTCTCCAGCGTGCGCAACGCCGATCACATCATCGTGCTGGATCAGGGCCGGATTCTGGAACAAGGCACTCACGTGCAACTGATGGCTGGCGGCGGGCGCTATGCGAGCCTGTTCAGCATCCAGGCGCGTGGGTATCGGTAGTCGCCGACCCGCATAGTTCCTGCGGGCGACTGGATGAAGCCGGCCATAGCTGCCGGCTATCGGCCCATTAGCGGCCCGTCCGCACGTCTACTTGTTTATTTCAGGGCGCGTACTGCATTTCCCCGTTTCCGAAGGACCAGTTCTCCTTCTTGTTATCAATCAGACTGATCCAGATGTCTTCCTGTCTGTGCCCGGTCCTGTCATGAATGCCTTGGGCGATAGCCTTATAAAACGCCTTCTTCACGTCAATGGTTCGCCCTTCGTTCCAGGCCACCCGAATGAACACGATGTTCTTTGTGTAGGTAATGCCCAGATAGCCCTCAGCCGGATACACCAGTTCATCGCTGGCATGGCGGTGAATGATCTGAAATCGGTCATGTTCGGGCACGTTCGCCGTGCTGATCATTGCTTCGTAAATCACGTCACCGATTGCGGCAACTGTCCCATCGGGTGTGTCGGCGGAGATATCAATCCGTACAAGCGGCATAGCGTATTCCTCTTCAGGCAGTGATGAAGTGACGGACGTAATACTAAAGGGAAATGGAGCCTGACCCACGCCTCCAATTGCCCCATGTCCTGTCTTCTTGATGCGTTTTTGTAGACGAGCAGGTTCGCCAGTTGCAGTGATACCACTGTGAAGGTCCTCTAGCCGGGTAGAAAAGCTCATTGGTGAATTGAATTCATGTGATTCGGTAAAAATGAGCCGAAATCTCGCATCGTTTCTCCAATAGGCTGTGTTCTTTGTCCGGAGGGCGCAGTGAGACTTAGCATTCTTGACCATTCCCCAGTAGACGACGGCTTTACCGCCGGCGATGCGCTATGGGCCACTACGCGGCTGGCGCAAGCAGCCGAGTCTTTGGGCTACGAACGCTACTGGGTGGCGGAGCACCATCAATCCAGGGTTCAGGCGGGAAGCAGCCCCGAGCTGTTGATGATGCAGATTGCCGCCCATACGGAGACGATCAGGGTTGGCTCGGGTGGCATCATGCTGCCGCATTACAGCGCGTACAAAGTTGCCGAGACAGCGCGTGTGCTGGAGGCGTTGTACCCGGGGCGGATAGACCTGGGAGTAGGGAGGGCGCCCGGAGCGGACCAACGCGTCACTCGTGCCCTCAATGATGAGAAGACACACCAGATTCCTTTCCCGGCCAAGCTCAAGGACCTCAAGGCTCTGCTCCTTGATGACAAAGAGGGGGCAGGCGATCAGCCGCAGCCGATCTACGCTGCACCTCGGATCACGACCCTCCCTGAGTTGCACATACTGGGTGCCAGCGGCAGTACCGCTGAACTGGCCGCTCTGGAAGGGATGGGCTTCACGTTTGCGCACTTCATCAACCCCCATCATCAGCAAGGTGTGCTGGCCGCCGAGCATTATCGCGCCAACTTTCGTCCATCAAAACTGCATGCCGCGCCCAGTGTCATCGTTGCTGTATTCGCAGTAGTGGCCGACACCGTCGAGCAGGCCGAGCGGCTGGCGACCAGCTTTGATGACTGGTTGCTGCGGGCAGAGTCTGTTGCCCCAGCCGAGGCGTTGGCGCTGCCCGAGGCGGTCGACCCTACGCAATACAGCGCTGAAGCACGCGATCGAGTCGCGCTCAACCGCATGCGCGTGGTTGTTGGCGACGGTCCGTTGGCGATTCAGCAACTGCAGCGCATCGCGTCGCAGTATCAGACCGATCAGATGATGGTCATCCCCATGATCCCCGGCGAAGCAAACCGACAGCGTGCTATCGAGCTGCTCGCTCGCGCCAACCACGAATCCAACCTTCGCGCCCCACAGCGGGCACTTCAGGAGAACTAATCATGACCTTATTTGAAGCATACGAACTCGGCGCCACAACGCTTGGCAACCGCATCGTCATGGCACCGATGACCCGGTCGCGCGCCCCTGACGACATTGCGACGGAGCAAATCGCCCTGCACTACACCCAACGCGGCACCGCCGGTTTAATTGTTTCGGAAGGCACGCCGATCTCTCGTGAGGGCCAGGGTTATCTCTTCAACCCGGGCATCTATACCGAAGAGCAGATCAAAGGATGGAAGCTGGTCATCGACTCGGTCCACAGCGTCGGCGGGAAGATGTTCGCCCAGCTGTGGCACGTTGGCCGCGTGTCCCACACTTCCATTCAGATCGACGGCAAAGCGCCCGTCAGCGCTACCAGCAAACAAGCCCAAGGCGCAGTTGCCTTTGGTTACACGGAAGACGGGGAGCCGGGTTTTGTGGCCACATCCACGCCACGACCGTTGACCACCGAAGAGGTAGCACGCGTGGTTGAAGATTTCGCCCAGGCTGCTGAAAACGCTATCGCGGCCGGGTTCGACGGGGTGGAAATTCATGGCGCCAACGGCTATCTGCTTGAGCAATTCCTGAATCCGCTGGTGAATGACCGAACCGATCGCTACTCAGCAGACACGCTGGAAAATCGTTTGCGTTTCGTATTCGAGGTCGTCGATGCGGCAGCCGCCAGAATCGGCGCTGATCGAGTGGGTATCCGGATTTCGCCATACGGCCAGTTGTTCGATATGCCGCTGTATCCGCAGATCGACGAAACCTACTCAGCGCTCTGTGCGGGCATGAGCCAGCGCGGCATCGCTTACGTTCACGTAATGGATCAGACCCACTTCTTCATGGCAGAGGAAGGCTCGGCTGCCCAGGAGCAAGCGCTTCGTGACCTGCTCAAAGACTGCAAAACCCAGCTGGGCAAGACCGCATTGATTCTTGCCGGGGACATGACCCGTGAACGCGCTGAAGAGCTGCTCCACGCCGGCCTGATCGATCTGGCGGCATTCGGGCAGCCCTTCATTGCAAATCCTGATCTGGTCGCTCGGCTGAAAAACGGCTGGACGTTGACCGAGCCGGATCGCGACACCTATTACGGCGGCGATGCAAAAGGCTATGTCGACTATCCGCCCTACATGGGCTGATTGAAGAAGCGATGCGTGCCTGTAAGCGTTCAGCGCGAAGGCTGCGATGTGATGCCGAAGGCACGCTTCAGCCAGCGTGCCGTCTACCGATTGTCAATGTTCCATCACGTGGACGTAGGTAGTAACGCTACCTTCACCCAGCGTCAGGTCGCAGCCGCCTGGCTCAACCTACGACCCAACCCGGGCGTTTTACCCGTAACACGCTTGAACGCCCGGCTGAACGCTGCCTGAGACGTATAGCTCAAACGCTGCGCGACCTCTTCAATCGGTACCCTTTCCAGCGTCAGCCACTGGCTGGCAAGCCGCATTCGCACTTCAGTGACGTAGCGCAGCGGGGTCATGCCAATCGTCAGTTGAAAACGCTCTGCAAAGACCGAGCGGGACGTATTGCAGTGCGCCGCCAGTTGCTCGACGGTCCAGTCGCGGCCCGGTTGCTGATGCAGCGCCAGAAGGGCACCTGCCAGCCGCGGATCGCGCAGAGCGGCGACCAGGCCGGAAGCGTTGCCGCAAGCGCACTCGACCCAACCGCGAACGACCATGGCGGCGACCACGTCGGCCAGTCGCGCAAGGATGCCGGCGAAGCCGACGCGTGCGGCGCTGACCTCGCGCTCCATGGTGGCGAGAATAGGCACCAGCCCGGGATAACGCTGGCCGCCGGCATCGATCAGCATGAGGCCCGGCATCAGCTTCCCAAGGCCATGCAGGCTACCCAACTCGAATTCCATGCAGCCACTGAACACCAGCGTGGTCGGCGTGGAGCCGGCATCGGTTCCGGTATCTACGGCGCTGACGGTGTCGCCGAGGGGCTCGCCGTTCAGAAGGTCGATGTCCTGCACGGGCGCGTGCGCATGCGAGAGCAACTGATGGGCTGCGCCGTGGGAGATGAACACGGCGTTACCGGCGGACAGCGCATAGGTCGTCCCGTCATCCATGCGCAGCACCGCATTGCCGACCGCCAGGAAGTGGAACCAGGCATGTCCGGGTTTGGCATCGAAGCCCAGGCCGAAGGTCGGGCCCGCCTGGATGCGCCGGTACTCGACACCGCGCAGGCGCATGCCGCGCAACAGCTCGTTGATGAGATCGGAAGAAAGAGCAAATTGATCTGGTGGCATTGTTCAGGAGTTTCAGTCAAAAAAACGGGTTTTTCGATCATAGATCATCCGGATTCACCCGCCTAGACTGCGGGTCGCAATTGAAGATTGGGAGATCTGTGCAATGACCGACCTTACATGCAATGCCGTACCCGACAGCCGTTCCCGCACCGGGCCGGATGTAGAACCTGCAACCCCCGCGTGGATGGCCGTGTTCTCGTTGGCCATGGGCGTATTCGGTTTGCTGACTGCCGAGTACCTCCCGGCCAGCCTGTTGACGCCAATGGCGAAGGAGCTGGCGGTGTCCGAAGCGCTGGCTGGCCAAGCGGTAACGGTAACCGCTGTGGTGGCACTGTTCGCGGGCCTGTTGGTGCCCGGCCTGACTCGCAGCATTGATCGCCGCTGGGTGCTACTGGGTTTTTCCACGTTGATGATCGCTTCCAATCTGTTGGTCGCGGTTTCCTCCAGTTTCGCGGTGCTTTTGGCGATGCGTATCCTGCTGGGCATCGCGCTTGGCGGGTTCTGGAGCATGGCGGCGGCGGTGGCGATGCGCTTGGTGCCGGGGGCCTTGTTGCCGCGAGCGCTCTCGATCATTTTCAGCGGCATCGCCATCGGGACAGTGGTTGCAGTCCCGCTGGGCAGTTATCTGGGCGGGCTATATGGCTGGCGCAGCGCGTTCTTTGCAGCGGCAGCGGTGGGGGTGGTGACCCTGGCATTCCACTCGTTCACGCTGCCGAGTCTCGCGCCACGCCGTCCGGCCCGTCTGAGTACGGTACTTGAAGTGCTGCTGCGCCCGGGCATCGCCATGGGGATGTTCGGTTGCGTGCTGGTGCACAGCGGCCACTTTGCGATGTTCACGTATATCCGGCCATTCCTCGAAGGCACGACTGGCGTTGGCCCGCAGGGGCTGTCGCTGATGCTGCTGGGTTTTGGTGTGGCGAACTTTGTCGGCACGTTGGTGGCGGGGTGGTTGCTGACTCGTCACCCGCTGGCCACCCTGGTGTTGATGCCCGCGCTGGTAGGCGTTGCGGCACTGGCGTTGGTCCTGTTGCCAGCCTCTGTGCCAGGGCAGGCCGTCCTGCTGGCGGTCTGGGGCTTGGCGTTTGGCGGTGTGCCGGTGGCGTGGTCGAACTGGGTCGCCAGCGCGGTCCCTGACCAGGCGGAAAGCGCCGGGGGCATGGTGGTGGCGTCTGTACAATCGGCCATCGCCACAGGCGCAGCTGCGGGTGGTGCCATGTTCAGCGTCGGTGGCAGCGCAGGCGTTTTTCTGGCGGCGGCCGTGCTGATGCTGCTGGCCGCGTTGCTGATTGCACTGCGTGTACGAGTTCCTTCGGCAGATGGCGCTGTGCTTAAAGGGCCAGCACTGCATTTGTGATTTGGCGCTCCAAGGGGCGCCGATCGGCCCTAGCGGCTTATCTCTGCCTAGATACCTGCGGCCCCGGGATTCAACTCGGTTACATCTTCGACCAACGCTCCTTGCACAAACCCATCCCTGCACTATGGTTCTGCCTGAGGTAGTACGCGACCGAACCCGATGGGTTGCTTTAGGCGCTTTCGAGCGATGGCAACCAATCGGGGGTTTACATGCAAGAAGTGACACGATTTCACGCGCTGGACAGCCTGCGCGGTCTCTGCGCAATAGCGGTCGTCCTTTATCACACCCATGTCGTCGGCAGCATCACGGAGTGGACGTTCTTCTCCAACGCCGACCTGTTCGTCGAGTTCTTCTTTGTCCTCAGTGGCTTCGTGATGGCTCACGCCTACGGCAGCAAGCCTCATCTGGACGTCAGCCACTTCCTGGTTTCCCGCACCTTTCGCCTGCTACCCCTGCATGTCTTCATGCTGGCGGTATTCATTGGCCTGGAATTTCTCAAATACGCCGCCTACAAAAAAGGTTTTTCCTTTAACCAGCCGCCGTTTACCGGCATCTATGCACCGTCGGAGATCCTGCCCAATCTCCTGCTGCTGCAAAGCTGGACGCACCTGACGGAAAACCTGTCATTCAACACCGCGTCCTGGAGCATCAGCATCGAGTACTGGACCTACATGGTCTTCGCCGCAACCCTGTTCATGGCGTCCACTCGCCGATACCTGCTGTGGACCGTCATCGCCCTCGGCGGATTTGCGCTGCTGTACAGCCAGATTGATGTACTGACCGTCTACGCGCAAAAAGGCCTGGGCTGTTTCTTTGCCGGGGCCTTGGCCTACGGCTTTTTCAACCGCCTCAGACGCTGGATTGCGCCGGGCTTTGCGCTGCTTAGCGTGCTGGAAGCCTTGGCAGCCATCTGCATCTGGTGGGTGCTGACCAGTGAGTTGCCGCAAAAGGTATTGGCGGCGAGCGCGGTGTTTTGCGTCACCATCGTGCTGTTTGCCTTTGATGGCGGGGCGCTGTCGCGGGTGCTCAAGCACGAATGCTTCGCCCGTCTGGGGCGGTGGTCCTACTCCATCTACCTGACCCATCTGGCCGTGCTGTTCTTCGTGATTTCGGCTTTTATGGTGGTGCAGAAAAAAACCGGTTTTGCTGCCGCGCCGATGCTGGATGACATCCGCTACCTGGACACCGGGCACGGCTGGTTGAATAACCTGATGGTGCTGCTGATTCTGGCGGTAGTCGCGACGATTTCCAGCGCGACTTATCACTATGTCGAGCTCAGAGGGCAAGCGCTGGGCAAGCAGCTGTTGCGGCGCAGGATGGTGATGCCCGTCGGTTGACCGTCAATATTTTTAAACCTATCAAACGCATAGCCAGAACTAATTCAGCAATCGCGGGCTCTAGCCGTAGGCTTTGACTCTCAGAACAACCAGAAAGAGAGAGTCCGCGATGTACTTACCCCGCTCCCATATTGCCGCCAGCCTGATTGGCGCGAGCCTGATGGTCAGTTCTGCAGCGTACGCTGACACCCTGACCCGCGACAATGGCGCCGCCGTTGGCGATAACCAGAACTCCCAGACTGCCGGCCCAAACGGTCCGGTCCTGCTGCAAGATGTGCAGTTGCTGCAAAAACTCCAGCGCTTTGATCGTGAACGCATTCCAGAGCGTGTCGTGCATGCTCGCGGTACTGGCGTGCATGGCGAATTCGTTGCATCCGACGACGCCTCCGATCTGAGCAAGGCCACGGTCTTCCGCAAAGGCGAGCACACCCCGGTGTTCGTGCGGTTCTCCGCCGTTGTCCACGGCAATCACTCCCCTGAAACCCTGCGTGACCCGCGCGGCTTTGCCACCAAGTTCTACACGGCCGACGGCAATTGGGACCTGGTCGGTAACAACTTCCCGACGTTCTTCATCCGCGACGCGATCAAGTTCCCGGACATGGTCCACGCCTTCAAGCCTGACCCGCGCACCAACCTGGATGACGATTCGCGACGTTTCGATTTCTTCTCCCACGTCCCGGAAGCCACGCGCACGTTGACCTTGCTGTACTCCAACGAAGGCACACCCGCCAGCTATCGCACCATGGACGGCAACGGCGTACACGCCTACAAACTGGTGAACGCCAAGGGCGAAGTCAACTATGTGAAGTTTCACTGGAAAAGCCTGCAGGGCCTGAAAAACCTCGATCCCAAGCAGGTCGCTGAAGTGCAGTCCAAGGACTACAGCCACCTGACCCACGATCTGGTGGGCGCCATCAACAAGGGTGACTTCCCGAAATGGGACCTGTACGTCCAGGTGGTCAAGCCTGAGGACCTGGCGAAGTTCGACTTCGACCCGCTGGACGCCACCAAAATCTGGCCCAATATTCCCGAGCGCAAAATCGGCCAGATGGTCTTGAACAAGAACGTGGATAACTTCTTCCAGGAGACCGAGCAGGTCGCCATGGCGCCCGCCAACGTCGTCCCGGGTATCGAGCCTTCGGAAGATCGCCTGCTGCAAGGCCGAGTATTTTCCTACGCGGACACCCAGCTCTATCGCGTGGGGCCTAACGTGTTGAGCCTCCCGATCAACGCGCCACGGGTCAAGGTCAACAACGGCAACCAGGACGGCCCGCTCAATACCGGGCACACCACGACTGGCGTGAACTACGAGCCAAGCCGACTCAATCCGCGTCCAGCGGTTGAAGAGGCGCGCTACAGCCAACTGCCACTGTCCGGCAGCACACAACAAGCCAAGATCCAGAAAGAGCAAAACTTCAAGCAGGCGGGCGACTTGTATCGTTCCTACAGCGAGAAGGACCGCAAGGACCTGATCCAGAGCTTTGGTGAATCCCTGGCGACCACCGATACCGAGAGCAAGAACATCATGCTGTCGTTCCTCTACAAGGCAGATCCGGAATACGGCACTGGCGTGACCAAGGTTGCCAATGGCGATCTGGCCAAGGTCAAGCAACTGGCCGCTGCACTGCAGGACTGACCGATCACCCCGACCCGTTTGCACGGCGGGTCGGGGTTTCTGGAGGACATCACATGCGCAGAACCCTTTATGTGTTGCTGCTGTGTCTGGCGGCGGGCGTGGCCCAGGCCAGCCCATCCGATAGCGGCACCGCTGCCGACACTGCCGGCGACACCCAGGCGCAACTTCGGGAGCTGTTTTTCCAGGCTGCCCGAGACGGCCGCCAAGACATGCTCAACGAATTCATCGACGCAAAGTTCGACCTGAACGTACAGGACGAAAAAGGCTACACCGCCCTGATTCTCGCCGCGTACCACGGCCAACAATCGACCGTCACCCAACTGCTCAATGCGGGCGCTGATCCCTGCGCTAAAGATTTAAGGGGCAACACGGCGTTGATGGGGGCGATCTTCAAAGGCGAACTCAGCATCGCTCGCCAACTGGTCGACGCCAATTGCGCGCCCGATCAACGCAATAACGCGGGTCAGACCGCCGCCATGTACGCGGCGCTGTTCCATCGCAAGGATGTTCTTGACGCACTGGCAGCCAAAGGCGCGGATCTCAATGCCACTGACGCCATGGGCAACAAGGTGCAAAACCTGGAGCGCGGCGAATTCCAGCCGTTGTCGTCGAACAGGTGACGGATGCAAAACGCATCCGTCAGCCCAGCCAGCCTCATCAAACAACACCCAGATGGCTCTGCCGATGCACGAAATTGTGGAAGCGAGCTTGCTCGCGAAGATGCCAAGGAGTTTGAGCTCAAAGAAACATTGCATGCCGCGCTCATTCAGTTGGGAACAGCTTGGCCAATGGCGCGCGACCATAGTTGATCAACACTGAGAAGACATTCCGCATTTGCGCCGTAAGTCAGCAATGGCAGCGCCTCGGTAAGCCGAAGCCAGCGAAATGATGTGTGCTCCGCTGAGAGGACGGGATCTTCCATGCCCGAAACATCTACAGTAAAGACGCGCTCCTCTACTTGCTGAGGCTCCGCACCATAGTGCTTTCGCCATTGCTCCTTGATCGGATAGTGGTGACTGAAGCCGGAGTAGATTGGGCTGTTGATGCGCAGCTCAGTTTCTTCGAACACTTCGCGAACTGCCGCGTCCTGGAAGCTTTCCTGATCTTCAAGCGCGCCCGATATGCCCTGAAAGAACGCTGGCAAGTCTAGATCGTTGCGAGCCGCACGCTGGAAAATCAGATACTGGCGTTCGCCTCCCAAAGAACGGGTCAGAAAAACGTGGACTGAGTAAGCACGTCGCATTGAAGTTTTCCTGGGCAAATGCTGGGTGTCGAACGCGCGTTTAGCTTTGCCAGGTTTTGGGTCTCTCACCTGTGCAACAGTGCAGCCTTTGTGCGTGCGAGCGTAGAGCATAAATAGCTTGATCTGGTTAAGGTGACTCGGGCAAGTCGCGCCTCAAGCACCACTTTCCGGATTCAGTGTTTTCAAAAGTGTATGGCGACTCCAAGGCCCGCAGTATCCGGGAAGATGCGCAACGATTCGGTAACCGCAGCGTTTATACCAGTCAGCCACCCCGTCATCGAGGGTCTCAATGAGTGCTTCCCGGCATCCACGGGCCAGAGCCAGCGCCTCAAGTCGGTGCAAAAGCTCAGTGCCGAGTTTCCGCCCTCGGCAAGCGGCGTCTACCCACAGGTAATTGATAAAAAAACGTCGGAATTCGGTACGGCCCGTCACACCGCCTATCAAGATTCCATCTTCCAACACTATGCATGCGATAGGGTTCGCTACGCCGCCCCGTTCACGGGATAAGTTCTGACCGTGTTTTATAACGCCCTCCGACACGGCCTGCAGTTGCTGCTCGCTAATGCGGCATGTTTGCCATTCCTTCATGTCATTTCCTTATGTCCGTTGTATCAACATTCCGTGCAAGTGCCGTTCCTATCGGCGCTCGATTGGCTGTTTATGACCGCTAACGGGTTGTGGCAAGGACAGCGCCAAGGGCAGATTGACGCTGGCAGGGCCGATCAGGGGAGTTAACTAAAACTCCATTCCTCAGCCTGGACCACTCGGCAGAATGGTCCACCTAACGTCGCATTATGGTGGGCAACGATGGCCTCTGCTGTGAGTCCTGGAGTATCGGAACAGGTGTGTCCGTTTGCGATGAGGACAGCATCAAATCCGCAATCGCGGGCGGCGCGGCACGTACTGTCTACGCAGTATTGAGTTTTCATGCCTGTAACGACGACGCCGTCACACTCGCGCTCACGTAGCAGAGTTGCCAGGTCAGTCTGAGCGAAGGCGTTGGGGCGTTTTTTCTCGAAAATGACTTCGTCACCCATCAGCTGTAACTCCTGGACAAGCTCGGTGAGCGGGCTGCCCGGCTCAATTGGAGACCCTGCTGGACCTATATGGCGGGCAAGAAAGATGGGGGCTCCTGTTGCTCGGGCACTCCTCATGAGTTCATTCAATGTATTGATAAGCGCCGGGACGCCCCAAGGTTTGTCCGGGCCATGAACAAGCCCTACCTGCATGTCGAGAATCAGAAGTGCATACATGTGCGTTTCCTTACGTGGGTGCCAGCAAAACCGGGGCAAAAAAAAGACCCGATCCATTGCTGGCGGGTCTTTTGGGATTGTGTGCTGGTTTAATTCACACAACCTCTCGCGACCCACCAGTGGCGGTCGTGAAGGTTGTGGTTGATTCGAAGCGTGGCGTAGTCATGAGCCCGAAGTTAACGTTGTCGGGACGGTCTTGCAAGTGAACATGCTCAGGATGAATGTCATTTCCACTGCCGCTTCACGCCATGTCGCGGGGCAAGCCACGCTCCTGCAAATGCCAGTCAGCCTCAGTCCTCTTCCAGCCAGAACCGCAACGGTTTGCCCTGGGCAGGCCACAACCGCAGTTGCTCAATGGGCGACACATCCCACCGCTGCACCTTGCCCATCGCTTCAAGGAACCGGTGTTCCTGCTCCATCAGCGCAGGCGCGCACAGTTTGCGGGTGCTGCCGACCGGGCCGAACGTGATCGCATTGCCCTGCAACTGGTACGACGCGAACCAGTGATTGCAGCCAGCGTTGCCGTAGGCGCGGCCGTCGTTACCGAGGGTCATGGTCAGGTGGCTGTTGTCGATCAACGGACGTTCACCGATCCACTCCAGCACGTAACCGTGGTCCTGCTTGAGGGCAGGGGGTTTGGTGGCGCAACCTGCCAGCAGCGTGGCCGCCAGCAGTGTCAGCAAAAGCGGTTTCATGCGGCTTTCTTCGCGCAGGCAGGGCAGAGGTGGTTCTCGCCGACGACCTTCCAGCCCAGTTCCTCGATGCGTGCGGTGGCGGCAGGCTTGAGGGCTTTTTTGCCGTCCTTGCCGTCGACCATGAATTCGATGTCGCGCTCTTTGCCGCAGTCGTTGCAGTTCACTTTCCATTGATGGATCGCCAACTCGGTGAACGCCGGGCCATTGGCAACGGCGACCCATTGACCGGTCGGGTTGATCAGGTGACGGACTTTTTCCACGTTCAAGCGCATGAACAGCTCTTTGCTGCCTTTGACGGTGACCAGCAGCACGTCGTCGGGCTTGATCGAGCCGCCGTTGCCGGTGACCTGGTAGCGACCGACGGCCAGGCTGCGGCATTCGATCAGGGTGTGTTGCGGGGTGAGCATGCTGTAACGGAAATCGTGTTCGGCCATGGGGGTCTCCAAATAGGCGCGCATGCTAACACTTTAGAGAGGGGATTCTCGCTGCCGACCGGCCCGGGATCGGCAGAGAACGCGCTCACTGCACCAGATTCTGCGGGCTGCCCGCCGCCCAACCGGTGATGTTATCCAGCGTAGTCTGGGCGATGGCGCCGAGGGCTTCTTTGGTCAGAAACGCCTGATGAGCGGTGATCACTACATTGGGGAATGTCAGCAGTCGCGCCAGTACATCGTCCTGCAGCGGCAGGTCCGAGCGGTCTTCGAAAAACAGCTGCGCCTCCTCTTCATAGACATCCAGCCCGAGGTAACCCAGCTGACCGCTTTTGAGCGCGTCGATCAGCGCCGGCGTGTTTACCAGCGCGCCGCGCCCGGTATTGATCAGCATCGCGCCATGCTGCATGCGCGACAGCGAATTCGGGTTGATCAGGTGCCGGGTGTGCTCGTTGAGCGGGCAGTGCAGGCTGATGATCTGCGCTTCGGCGAGCAATTCGTCGAGGGGCAGATAGCGGGCGCCCAGTGCCTCGACCAGCGGGTTCGGGTACGGATCGTAGGCCAGCAGTTGGCAGCCGAAGCCGGCCATGATCCGCGCGAACGTCGCCCCGATCTGCCCCGTGCCGACCACGCCGACGGTCTTGCCCACCAGATCGAAACCGGTCAGGCCGTGCAGGCTGAAATCGCCGTCGCGGGTGCGGTTGTAAGCACGGTGCAGATGGCGGTTCAACGCTAGGATCAACGCCACCGCATGCTCGGCCACGGCATGGGGCGAGTAGGCCGGAACCCGCACGACGCTCAGGCCGAGGCGCTTGGCGACGGCGAGGTCGACGTGATTGAAACCGGCCGAGCGCAGGGCGATCAGCTTGGTGCCGCCTGCGGCCAGTTGCTCAAGAACCGGCGCGCTCAGGTCGTCGTTGATGAAGGCGCAGACCACCTCGTACTGATCGGCCAGCGCCACGGTGTCCAGGGTCAACCGCGCGGGCTGGAAATGCAGTTCGATGTCCGGCGCGATTTGCGCGCCGAGAAAGCTCTCGCGGTCGTAGGTCTGGCTGCTGTAAACAAGCGTGCGCATGGTTATTCCTTTATAGATGGGCCTGCAATGTCGCGTCGAACGTAGGATTTAGGCACCCCGCATCCACTGTAGGAGTGAGCTTGCTCGCGAAGGCGTTCTGTCAGTGCCTCGTTTGACCTGACCCACCCTCGAACCCTGCAGCCTATCCATCACAGAACAAAAAACCAGTGACCCAGATCAAGCACTCACACGGGCCTCGGTTTCGAGGCGGTTGATCGCCTTCTCCAATTCATCCAGTGCCTTGTCGCTGTCCGCCGATTCCTGCTTCAGCAGGGTCTCGCTGCGTTGACAGGCCGCGCGCAATTGCGGGACGCCGCAGTAACGGGTCGCGCCGTGAAGGCGGTGGACGCGTTCGATCAGTGCGACGTTGTCCCTGGCCTCGCGGGCAGTGAGGATGGCTTCGCGGTCGGTGGCGAGGGAGGCCAGCAGCATCGCCAGCATGTCCGCCGCCAGGTCGGCTTTCCCCGCCGCCAGCCGCAGCCCTTCCTCGTGATCGAGCACCTGCAAATTGATACCGCCCTGGGCGATTTCGACGTGCCGCTCCGGCGCCTGATTGCGCAGCGCCAGTCCGGTCCACTTCAGTACCACCTGCGCCAGTTGACGTTCGCTGATCGGCTTGGTCAGGTAGTCGTCCATGCCGCTCTGCAACAGCGCGCGCTTTTCGTTGGCCATGGCGTGGGCGGTGAGGGCGACGATCGGCAGCGACGAGGCCTGACGTTCGCTCTCCCAGCTGCGAATTTCTTCGGTGGCCTGACGCCCGTCCATGCCCGGCATCTGCACGTCCATCAGCACCAGATCGAAGGGTTCATCCTGCACCGCTTGCACCGCCGCATAACCACTGTCGACGGCCTTGACTCTGGCGCCCATGTCTTCGAGCAAGGTCTGCACCAGCAACAGGTTCGCCGGGTTGTCGTCCACACAGAGAATGCGCGGCGGCCGGCTCGACAGCGGCTCCGGCACCTCGTTGCGCAGTTGCTTGGGCTGAATCAATTCCGACAGCGCGCGGCGCAACTTGCGCGTACACGCCGGCTTGGCCTGCAACTGGTTGTAGGCGTCGGGCACGGAAAATTGATACAGCGCCTGTTCGGTGGTGGGGCACAGCACCAGCACTTTGCAATTGAGGTTTTCCAGGTCCCAGATCTGCTGGCGCAGGCGCTCGGGCGGCAGCTCGTGGGCAGTCACGCCGAGCACGGCCATGTCGATGGCGTGGGGCGTCTGGTGCACCACCGTCACGCCATTGATGAGGTTTTCCAGATTGTTGAAGACCATCGGCTGCAGGCCGCAGTCTTCCAGTTGATGTTCAAGGGCCTGGCGCGACAGGTCGTGATGCTCCAGCACCGCCACGCGCCGGCCCAGCAGCGGCGGGGCGGGCAGGTCTTCGAGGTCGTCGCGGGTTTTCGGCAGCGTCAGGCTGATCCAGAATTCCGAACCTTCGCCGGGCGTGCTCTCGACGCCAATCTCACCGCCCATCTGCTCGACCAGCCGCTTGGAAATCACCAGCCCCAGCCCAGTGCCGCCGGAGTGCCGCGACAGCGAATTGTCCGCCTGACTGAACGCCTGAAACAGTGCGCGCACGTCCTGACTGGAGAGGCCGATGCCGGTGTCCTGCACGCTGATGCGCAGTTGCACGGTGGTGTCGTGCTCCTCCTCCAGCATCGCCCGCGCCACGATAGTGCCTTCGCGGGTGAACTTGATCGCGTTGCTGACGAGGTTGGTCAGGATCTGCCGCAGGCGCAGCGGATCGCCCACCAGCGACAGCGGCGTGTCGCGATAAACCAGGCTCACCAGCTCCAGCTGTTTGGCGTGGGCGGCGGGGGCGAGAATGGTCAGGGTGTCCTGCAACAGGTCGCGCAGGTTGAACGGAATCGCGTCGAGGACCAGCTTGCCAGCCTCGATCTTCGAGAAATCCAGAATCTCGTTGATGATGCTCAGCAAGTTGTCGGCGGATTTTTCGATGGTGCCCAGGTAATCGTACTGGCGCGGGGTCAGTTCGCTTTTCTGCAACAGGTGGGTGAAACCGAGAATGCCGTTGAGCGGTGTGCGGATTTCATGGCTCATGTTAGCCAGAAACTCGGACTTGATCCGGCTGGCTTCCAGGGCTTCCTTGCGCGCCAGGTCCAGCTCGATGTTCTGGATTTCGATGGTTTCCAGGTTCTGGCGCACGTCTTCGGTGGCCTGCTCGATGCTGTGCTGCAATTCTTCCTGGGCGTTCTGCAACGTCGCCGCCATGCGATTGATGCCCGAACCGAGTTCGTCCAGCTCGTAACTGCCCATGGGCGGAAGTCGCGCTTCCAGATTGCCATCCTTCAGTTGAGCGACGACGTGTTTGATCTGAGTGATCGGGCCGTTGATGGTGCGGCTCATGCGCAGCGATAGCATGGCGGTCAGGCCGAGGCCGATGACAATCAGGATCAGGCTGGCAAACAGGCTGCGATAACCGCGCAACAGTGTGCCGTTGTGGGACAGTTCCAGCTCGACCCAGCCCAGCAGACGGTCAGCTTCGGCGGGCACGACATCGCCGGTCAGATGACGGCTGCGCCCGAACACCGGCATCAGGTAGCGGGTGGCATCATTTTCCGAGCGCTGCAGCATGTGCGTGCTGTTACCGATGGGGGCCTGGTTGATCATGCTCGGGCCGGCATGGGCCAGCATCGCGCGGTCGGCGTCAAGGAACGACACCGCGCGCACGTCGGCCTGTTCCAGCACCTGCCCGGCGATGCGTTCGAGCATGGCCTGATCGCCGCTGGCCAGCGCGCCGGCGGACAGCGGCGCCAGCTCGTTGGCAATCATTTCGCCACGCTTGAGCAACTGGGTCTGCAACTCGGTCAGTTGCATCCAGGTGAAATAACCCCCCAACAACGCCGCCATCAGGCAGGCCGGGAGCAGGGTCAGCAGCATGACGCGGCCTTTGATGCCCACTTTTCTCAGCACACTTATTCTCCACCAACCCGGCACGAATTCAGGCAATTGCTGCGCCAATGCAGCGTGTGACGCGCAATCACTGCGCAGTGTAGTCATTTGCGCTTCATGCACACAGTGGGACTGGCGCGCGCACACCTGATGGAAGTGGACACTTCCCTTGTAGGACTGCCTTTGGCCGGGAAAGCGGCAGTCATCACACCGCAGATTTGATGGCGCCCAAACTGGCCTCTTCCCGGCTGAAGCCGGTCCTACTAAAGAACGCATCGCCGGCAGGCCAGCATTGCCCCGTCGCGCGCAATCTTGAATAATCCGCGTCTTGAGAATCACTCGCAGACGCCAATGACTCCCGCCAGCATTCAACGCCCCCATATACTCGCCATCGAGGACGATGTCGTGCTCGGCGCATTTGTCCACGACCAGCTGGATCGCTGCGGGTTTCAGGTGACCTGGTGCCAGAACGGCGCCGAAGGACTGGCCTGCGCGCAACGCGAACCCTTTGATGTGGTGCTGATGGACATCCTGCTGCCGGGCATGAACGGCCTCGACATCCTCACCCATTTGCGCCGCCGCCACACCGTGCCGATCATCCTCATGTCCGCCCTCGGCGCCGAGGCCGACCGCATCACCGGCTTCCAGAACGGCGCCGACGATTACCTGCCCAAACCCTTCAGCGTCGATGAGTTGCGCGTGCGCATCGAAGCGATCCTGCGCCGGGTCGAGCTGGAACGACGTTTCCATGCCCTGACCGCCAACGAGCCCGATGCCGGCGTGGAGAAGCCTGAAGAAGACGGCCTGACCTTCGACGACGGGCGCTGCGATGTGTTCTTCGCCGGTAACCCCGCGCAATTGACCGGCAGCGAGTACCGCCTGCTCGATACCCTTTGGCGCAATCAGGAAGACGTCCTCAGCAAGGCCTTCCTCTATCAGCACGTCCTGCAGCGCGGCTATTCCCAGCACGACCGCAGCCTGGACATGCACATCAGCCAGATTCGCCGCAAGCTCAAGGCTGTCGGCTATCAGGCGCGGCAGCTGCGCACGGTCTGGGGCAAAGGCTACGTGCTGACGGCGGCGGTGCAGGATGCCTGAGGTGTCGAATGGTTGAGCCGCGCAAACGGATGCCTGGCCGGCATTCGCTGTTCTGGAAACTCGCGGTTCTGCTGGTCGGCTTCTGCCTGCTGATGATCTGGCTCAGCTGGTATTGGGGCCGCTACATCGAGACCCGCAACGCCTATCTGAATGCCGAAGCCCATCAGGTACTGAACGACTATGCGGCGCAGGCCGAAAGGGCGTGGAACAGCGGCGGCCAGCGCGGCATCGACGAATGGCTGAAACAGGTCCGTCTGCAGGAAACCGGCTGGGTCGGGGTGATCGGCAGCGACTTGCAGTCTCTTGGCAGCACGCCGCTGACCCGCGAGCAGTCGCAACGGCTGACGTTCATGCGCGGCATCGACTGGCCGATGAGCACGCGGCAGAAGACCGTGCCCTGGCTGAAGATCGCGTTTCCCGGCAACCCGGAAGCGGGGAGTCTGGTGATCGAACTGCCCGAGCGCTTCAAGCCGGGCCGTTACGCGTGGGTCGGGCAAATCCTGACCAATGTGCTGATTCCCGCGCTGTTTACCTTGCTGCTGTGCGTTGGGCTGTATCGCCTGCTGATTCGTCCGCTGAACCAACTGCGCGAACAGGCCAACGCGTGGCGCGCCGACCGATTGTCGAGCCGACTGTCGCCGCAAATGACCGAGCGACGCGACGAGCTGGGCGAGCTGAACCGCGCCTTTGATCACATGGCCGCGCGCCTGCACTCGACGGTGCAGGTTCAACAGCAGTTGTTGCGTGACCTCTCCCACGAACTGCGCACGCCCCTCAGTCGCCTGCGCGTGGCCTGCGACAGCGAGCAAACCTTGCCCGAATTGCGCGAGCGCCTTAGCCGGGAAGTGGACGGCATGCGCCGCCTGGTCGACGACACCCTGCAACTGGCCTGGCTCGACACCGAGCGCGAAAAGCTCCCCGGCGAAGACATTCAGGTGGTGGCGCTGTGGGAGATGCTGGTGGACGACGCCTGTTTCGAAACCTGCTGGCCGTCCCGTCAGTTGCGCTGCGATTTGAACAGCGAATGCTGGGTCAGTGGCCATCTCAACACCCTGGCTCAGGCGCTGGAAAACATTCTGCGCAACGCCATCCGCCATTCTCCGCCCGAGGGCATCGTGCGCCTCGACGGTCGCCGCGATGGGGATGACTGGCTGTTGTGGCTGGAAGATCAGGGCGGCGGGATCGACGAGGGCGATCTCGAGCGTATTTTTGCGCCGTTCATCCGCCTGGACGGCGCTCGCCCTGGTGACGGTGGTTTCGGGCTGGGGCTGAGCATCGCGCGCAATTCGCTGCGCCTGCAGGGCGGGGACTTGTGGGCCGAAAACACGGGGCAGGGCTTGAGAATGATCATGCGTTTGCCGGCCCGAGGGACGCGACCTTTTTAGGAAGCGCCTCGAGGTCCAGGCGCCGCTGTATTGGGCGAATAACGCGGTCCCACAGGTTTTTCAGCGGCAGGGCGATGGCGTGTTATCCCGGATATCTCCGGTTCGCCTGTGCAGAAATCCTCTGCCTTATTCCATTCAGCGATAACCCCCTCACTTTGCGTGATATGGGCTGGCAACGATTGCCGGTATGATAGGCGACCCCCGCACGTCTGGATCGCGAAAACGCCATGACCCTGCAGTATCCAACCATCGCCGATTGCGTCGGCAACACCCCGCTGGTGCGTCTGCAACGCATGGCCGGGAACACCAGCAACACGTTGCTGCTCAAGCTCGAAGGCAATAACCCAGCCGGTTCCGTGAAGGACCGCCCGGCGCTGTCGATGATTACCCGTGCCGAATTGCGCGGGCAGATCCACCCCGGCGATACCCTGATCGAAGCCACCTCCGGCAACACCGGCATCGCCCTGGCCATGGCCGCGGCGATCAAGGGCTATCGCATGATTCTGATCATGCCCGACAACTCCAGTGCCGAGCGTAAGGCCGCCATGACAGCCTATGGCGCCGAGCTGATTCTGGTCAGCAAGGAAGAGGGCATGGAAGGCGCCCGTGATCTGGCCGAGCGCATGCAGGCGGAAGGTCGCGGCAAGGTACTCGACCAGTTCGCCAATGGCGACAACCCGCAGGCGCATTACGTCGGCACCGGCCCGGAAATCTGGCAGCAGACCGGCGGCACCGTTACCCATTTCGTCAGCTCCATGGGCACCACCGGCACCATCATGGGCACCTCGCGTTTCCTCAAGGAACAGAACCCGAACATCCAGATCGTCGGCCTCCAGCCTATGGACGGCGCGTCTATTCCGGGCATTCGCCGCTGGCCGACCGAATACCTGCCGAGCATTTATCAGGCCGACCGTGTCGACCGGATCATGGACATGGGCCAGGCCGAAGCCGAGGACGTCATGCGTCGTCTGGCGCGGGAAGAAGGCATTTTCTGTGGCGTTTCGTCGGGCGGCTCGGTGGCCGGGATGCTCCGGCTGTCCCAGGAAGTTGAAAACGCGGTGATGGTCGCGATTATTTGTGACCGCGGCGACCGTTACCTGTCGACCGGCGTCTACGATGCGCCCAACTGATGGCCAAGCGTGATGCAGGCCTGCGTTTCCAGCCCAGCGGCGGCACCCGGGCCACGCAGGTTCCTACCGGTAAAAAACAACGCCTGACCATCGAGCGGCTGGCCAACGACGGTCGCGGCATCGGTTTCGTTGAAGGCCGCACCTGGTTTGTCATGGGCAGTCTGGCTGGCGAAGAGGTCGAGGCCCGCGTGCTCAATGCCCACGGCAAAGTCGTCGAAGCCCGCACTGAGCGGGTGTTCCAGGCCAGCCCGATACGGCGCCCGGCAGCGTGTCCGCATTTCGGCCGTTGCGGCGGTTGCAGCACCCAGCACATGCCCCACGCCGAACAGCTCGCCCTGAAACAGAGCATGCTCGCGGAGCAATTGAGCCGCATCGCCGGGGTCGAGCCGGAGCAATGGGCCGCGCCGCTGACCGGCGAGGAATATGCCTACCGTCGTCGCGCCCGCGTCGCCGTGCGCTGGGACGTCCGCGCCAAACGCCTGGACGTCGGATTCCGCGCCGCGGCGAGTCAGGACATCATCGCCATCGAACAATGCCCGGTGCTGGTACAGGCCTTGCAACCGATCATGACGTCGCTGACGCCCATGCTTCGCAGCCTGAGCAAACCTCAGGCGCTGGGGCATGTCGAGCTGTTCAGCGGGTCGGCCAACGCCGTGCTGCTGCGCCACACTGCGCCGTTGCTTGAAAGCGATCTGGCAATTCTCAAAGCATTTTGCGAAACCCATGACGCGCAGCTGTGGTTGCACGGCGAAGGCGAGCCACACCCGGTCGACCCTTCCGCGCAACTGGGCTACCGCCTGGAACCGTGGAATCTGTCCCTGGCCTATCGCCCCGGCGACTTCGTGCAGGTCAACGCTCAGGTCAATACCGCGATGATCGAACAGGCCCTGGACTGGCTCGCGCCCGGCAAGGACGAACGAGTGCTGGACTTGTTCTGCGGGCTTGGTAACTTCGCTCTACCGCTGGCGCAAATGACGCGCGACGTGGTGGCCGTGGAGGGCGTCGACGCCATGGTTCAGCGGGCGACGGCCAATGCTGCCAGCAACGGTTTGAACAACGTGAAGTTTTATCAGGCCGATCTGTCGCAGCCACTGGACAAGGCGGCCTGGGTGGCGGAAGGTTTCGCCGCAGTGCTGCTCGATCCGCCGCGTGACGGTGCGTTCGAAGCAGTGGGCAAGCTCAAGTCACTGGGCGCTCGGCGCGTCCTTTATGTGTCGTGCAACCCGGCTACGCTGGCCCGCGACACCGTTGAATTGATCAAGCAGGGCTACCGTTTAAAACGTGCCGGAATCCTCGATATGTTCCCGCAGACAGCGCATGTCGAGGCGATGGCGTTATTTGAAGCGAGCAAGTGAGGCGGCGGCCCAGGAAACGCCGATGCCTTACACGGAGTCTCGTTTAATCCGACTGGCCCGCGCGTACGCGACCTTGCATGGCCCGCAAGGCGCACGCGCTCAAGAAGGCCGGCGACTGAAGGCGCATTTCATCGCGCCGTAGGGAAGGTAAGCAACATGGTACAGGTGAGACCCCACCAGCCGATCAACACAGACGGCAGTATCAACCTCGACGCGTGGCTGGATCACGTGGTCAGCGTCGACCTCGCGGTGGACCGACAGGCCCTCAAAGAGGCCTGTGAATTTGCCCGGCACGCCGAGCAACAGGACAACGCCGCCAAGAACCTCTGGGCGGAGGGCACGTCGAGTTTTCAGACGGGCCTGGAAATCGCTGAAATCCTGGCGGACCTCAAGCTCGATCAGGATTCACTCGTCGCCGCCGTGATTTATCGCGGCGTGCGCGAAGGCAAAATCTCGCTGCCCGACGTCAACCAGCGCTTCGGCCCCACCGTCGCCAAGCTCATCGACGGCGTGCTGCGCATGGCGGCGATCAGCGCCAGTCTCAGCCCGCGCCAGTCCCTGGTGCTCGGCACTCAGGCCCAGGTCGAAAACCTGCGCAAGATGCTGGTGGCCATGGTCGATGACGTGCGCGTCGCGCTGATCAAGCTGGCTGAACGCACCTGCGCCATCCGCGCGGTGAAGAACACCGACGATGAAAAGCGCAATCGCGTGGCCCGGGAAGTCTTCGACATCTACGCGCCGCTGGCCCACCGCCTGGGCATCGGTCATATCAAGTGGGAGCTGGAGGACCTGTCCTTCCGCTACCTGGAGCCCGAGCAGTACAAGCAGATCGCCAAGCTGCTGCACGAGCGTCGGCTCGATCGCGAGCGCTTCATCACTGACGTGATGTCGCAGCTGTCGAACGAATTGCTGGCCACCGGCGTCAAGGCGGACATCAGCGGCCGGGCCAAGCACATCTACTCGATCTGGCGAAAGATGCAGCGCAAAGGCCTGGAATTCAGCCAGATCTACGACGTTCGCGCCGTTCGCGTGCTGGTGCCGGAGATGCGTGATTGCTACACCGCCCTCGGCATCGTCCACACCCTGTGGCGGCACATTCCCAAGGAATTCGACGACTACATCGCCAACCCCAAGGAAAACGGCTATCGCTCGCTGCACACGGCGGTGATCGGCCCTGAAGGCAAGGTGCTGGAAGTGCAGATCCGCACCCACGCCATGCACGAAGAGGCCGAACTGGGCGTCTGCGCGCACTGGAAGTACAAGGGCACCGACGTCAAGTCCGGCTCCAATCACTACGAAGAGAAAATCTCCTGGCTGCGTCAGGTGCTCGAGTGGCATGAAGAGCTGGGCGACATCGGCGGGCTGGCGGAACAGCTGCGGGTCGACATCGAGCCCGACCGCGTCTACGTGTTCACCCCGGACGGTCACGCCATCGACCTGCCCAAGGGTGCGACGCCGCTGGACTTTGCCTATCGCGTGCACACCGAGATCGGCCACAACTGCCGTGGCGCCAAGATCAACGGCCGCATCGTCCCGCTCAACTACAGCCTGCAGACCGGCGAGCAGGTGGAGATCATCACCAGCAAGCACGGTACGCCGAGCCGCGACTGGCTGAACTCGAACCTGGGTTACATCACCACGTCCCGGGCGCGGGCGAAGATCGTGCACTGGTTCAAGCTGCAGGCCCGCGACCAGAACGTCGCCGCCGGCAAGGTATTGCTGGAGCGTGAACTGGCGCGTCTGGCACTGCCTCAGGTGGACTTCGACAAGCTGGCCGAGAAGGCCAACATGAAGATGGCCGAAGACATGTTCGCGGCCCTCGGTGCTGGCGACCTGCGCATTGCTCAGTTGGTCAATCTGGCCCAGCAACTGGTCGAGCCGGAACGCGGCAACGAGCAACTGGAGCTGATTCCCCGCAAGGCCACGGGTTACAAGCCGGGCAAGCGCGGGGATATTCAGATACAGGGCGTCGGCAACCTGATGACGCAGATGGCCGGCTGCTGCCAGCCGCTGCCGGGCGATGCGATCGTCGGTTACATCACCCAGGGCCGCGGCGTGAGCATTCACCGTCAGGACTGTGCCTCGGTGCTGCAACTGGGCGGGCGCGAACCCGAGCGGATCATCCAGGTCAGCTGGGGCCCGGTGCCGGTGCTCACCTACCCGGTGGACATCATCATCCGCGCCTACGACCGGTCCGGGCTGCTGCGCGACGTCTCGCAGATCCTGCTCAACGAGCGCATCAACGTGCTGGCGGTCAACACCCGCTCGAACAAGGAAGACAACACCGCGCTGATGTCGCTGACCATCGAGATCCCGGGCCTGGACGCGCTGGGCCGGCTGCTGGGGCGCATCTCGCAACTGCCGAACATCATCGAAACGCGGCGTAATAGAACGCCGTGATTTTACGGCGGTTGATCGTTCCCACGCTCTGCGTGGGAACGCAGTCCGTGACGCTCCGCGTCACTCGTGGGACGCAGAGCGTCCAGGCGGGCATTCCCACGCAGAGCGTGGGAACGATCAGCTTCAAGCCGTACGCGGATAACTTGAAGCTTGTGGCTTGTCGCTTGTCGCTTACCGCTGCGAACGAAGAGAGACCCCCATGTATAGCCTCCAAGACCTGCTCACGCTCATGGCCCGCTTGCGCGATCCGCAATTCGGTTGCCCGTGGGACGTGAAGCAGAATTACGCGAGCATCGTGCCGCACACCCTTGAAGAAGCCTACGAAGTGGCCGACGCCATCGAGCGTGGCGACTTCGATGACCTGCGCGGTGAGCTCGGCGATCTGCTGTTTCAAGTGGTCTATTACTGCCAGCTGGCGCGGGAAGAAGGGCGCTTCGAGTTCGACGGCGTGGTCGATGGCATCACCCGCAAACTGATTCGCCGCCATCCCCATGTGTTCCCGACCGGTGATCTGTACGCGCCGCTGGAAACACCGCGCCTCAGCGAAGAGCAGGTCAAGCATCGCTGGGAACAGATCAAGGCCGAGGAGCGTGCCGAAAAGGCCAGTGCCCCGGAGCAGCTTTCCCTGCTCGACGACGTGCCGGGTGTACTTCCGGCATTGTCGCGGGCAGCGAAGTTGCAGAAGCGCGCCGCCCAGGTCGGGTTCGATTGGCCGGACGCATTGCCGGTGGTCGATAACGTGCGCGAGGAACTCGACGAGGTCCTCGAAGCCATGGCCGACAACGACAGCGCGGCCATCACCGAAGAAGTCGGCGATCTGCTGTTTGCCGCCGTCAATCTGGCCCGGCACCTCAAGGTCGATCCGGAAAATGCCCTGCGCGCCGCCAACGCCAAATTCGAGCGGCGCTTCAGATTTATCGAACAGGCCTTGCGCGACACCCGGCGCCCCATCGAAGATTGCAGCCTCGAAGAGATGGATGCGCTCTGGGGCGAAGCCAAGCGTCAGGAAAAGATCACGCCCAACTGCGGTTGAGTTGACTATTTAGAGAGAGAAGACAGATGGCGGGTATTTCCCTTCGTGACCAGTTGCTGAAAGCCGGCCTGGTCAATGAAAAACAGGCGAAGCAGGCCAGCAAGAGCAAGCAGAAGGAACAGCGTCTGGTGCACAAGGGCCAGGCAGTGGCGGACGACACCAGCCAGCGCGCGGCTCAGGAGGCGATGGCCGAGAAAGCCAAACGGGATCAGGAGTTGAATCGTCAGCAGCAGGAAAAGATCGAGCAGAAAGCCCGTGCCGCCCAGGTCAAGCAGTTGATCGAAGCCACGCGCCTGCCGAAGCTGACCACCGAGGATTACTACAACTTCGTCGACGACAAGAAGGTCAAGCGCCTGTCGGTCAACGCCCTGATGCGCAGCAAGCTGAGCAGCGGCGCGCTGGCCATCGTGCACCACGGCGGCACCTACGAGGTGATCCCCCGCGAAGCCGCCCTCAAGGTGCAGGAGCGCGACCCGCGCCGCATCGTCATGCTCAGCGCCCCGACCGAGGAGCCGGAAGGCGACGATCCGTACGCCGCCTATAAGATCCCGGACGATCTAATGTGGTAAGCGTCTGTCGCGCACTCCGCTAAAACAACAAAACCCGCCAACAGGCGGGTTTTGTTTTGCTGCGATTCCGAAATTACGAGTGACTGGCCTGTAGCTTGGCTTCTTGCTCGGCAAGCTCTGCTGCGTAACGCTGTGCGTCCGATTCGTGATGAAACATCCCTACCAGCTGGTCTTGTTGGCGTACATCCCAGATCTGGATGCCATCGGCAATGGCCTCGTGGGAGATATGGGCGTCGTCGCGTTCAGTAACAGTTACGGTCATAGTGCAAACTCCTGACTCTTGGATATCTGCGGCAGGACGTCGCAGGCCTTCTTTATAGTTTTTGATAGCCGGCTAAGTAAATGTGCACATCTGGCAACAGTTATTTACCGAATTCGTAACAGTGCGCTAAATGCTTGTATTCGAAGGGTGTGTGGCGTTTTGTCACACCCGGTTGAAGGCCATGAAGAATCTTTCATGTAGGCCTGACTCACTTTCCGACGCCAAAAAAAACCCCGCCATGAAGGCGGGGTTTTTCGTATGACGCTCGATGTCAGGCGTGCATCAGCTGCCTTTGACCGACTTACCGTTCACCGTGCCGTCCTGCAGCATGATGTTGTATTCCTTGCCATCGGTCTCGACCTGTTGCAGGCGAACCAACAGGTAGTCGTAGTCCTTGGCGAACCACATCACGGTGATGCGCTTGTTCTGCGTTGGATCACGCACGCGCTCGACCTTGATGGCGTCAACCGAGCCGACTTTGGTGTCGACCTTTTCAGTGCCCAGCACGCGGAAGTCATAGGTGTCGATTTCGTCACCGTCGACGACCTGATACGACATGCTCTTTTTGCCCGCCGCCACGTCATGCTGCAGCGCGAGCTGGTAGGTGGACTTGTCGAGGATGCCGGCATTCAGCGGGATTTTCACCGCGTTGCCACGGTCCGAACCGGTGATGAATTTGGTGGGCCAGTCGAACACCAGATCGACCGTCTTGCTCTTGCCCAGTCCGCCACGTTCGAAGTGGTAGGTCTGTGGCAGCAGTTGATCCTTGTCGACCTTGAGGGTACTGACTTCGGTCAGGCTGGCGATCATCATCGACGCCTTGAAACTCAGGGTCCAGGTGCCGTTGGCGTTCTTCTCGAGGCTGCGGCTGGCGCTGCCACCGCTCATGGGCAGCTGTTTCCAGTCAGCGGTGTAGCTGGCGGAGAAAGGTTGAAGGTCTGCCGCGTTGACTGCGGGAAGTGCGAAAAGGGCGAAAGCGAAGAGCAAAGCGCGACGCATAATATCTCCTAAGGTCGGATCAAGTGGCCGCTGGGCCCTAAGGGCTGGCCGTCCAGTGAGGCGCCATGTTCGTCGAGGGTCAAACGTCCTTCGGCGAACCAGCGAATGGCCAGGGGATAAATCAGGTGTTCCTGGGCGTGAACCCTCTGTGCCAGCGTGGCGGGCGTGTCGTGCAACTCTACAGAAACAACTGCCTGTACGACCAGAGGCCCCCCATCGAGTTCCTCCGTGACAAAGTGCACGCTGCAGCCATGCTCGGCATCGCCGGCGTCGAGCACCCGTTGATGGGTGTGCAGGCCTTTATACAGCGGAAGCAGGGAAGGGTGGATATTCAGCAGGCGCCCGTGATAGTGGCGGACGAACCCGGGCGTGAGAATGCGCATGAAGCCGGCGAGCACCACCAGCGACGGCTGAAACGAATCAATGGCCTCGATCAGCGCCCCATCGAAGGCCTCGCGACCTTCGTAGCCGGTGTGATCGAGCACCAAGGTGTCGATCCCTGCGCGGGCGGCCCGCTCGAGCCCGAACGCATCGGCGCGGTTGGAGATCACCGCGCGGATGCGGGCAGGGCTCGCGCTGTCCTGAAAGCTGTCAATCATCGCCTGCAGGTTACCGCCAGTGCCGGACAGCAGCACCACCACATCACAGGGTTGGGGCATGTCAGGCATTAATGAGCCTTGACGTTCTTCAGCTCGACTTGCGCAGCGCCTTCGGCAGCCGTGCCGATCTGGCCGATCACCCAAGGCTGCTCGCCGGCTTCACGCAGGGCGTTGAGCGAGACTTCAACATGTTCCTGGGCGACGCAGATGACCATGCCGACGCCGCAGTTCAGCACGCGGTGCATCTCGTGCTCATCCACGTTGCCTTTTTCCTGCAGCCAGTCGAACACCGCCGGACGGGTCCAGCTCGCCACGTCGACGATGGCCTGGGAGCCTTCAGGCAGCACGCGCGGAATGTTGTCCAGCAGGCCGCCGCCGGTGATGTGGGCCATGGCTTTTACCGCGCCGGTGTCTTTGATCAGCTTGAGCAGCTGCTTGACGTAAATGCGGGTCGGTGCCATCAGCAGTTCGGTCAGCGGCTTGCCGTCGAGCTGGATGTTTTCGATATCGGCACCTGCCACTTCGATGATCTTGCGGATCAGCGAGTAGCCATTGGAGTGCGGACCGGAAGACGGCAGGGCGATCAGCGCGTCACCGGCGGCAACCTTGGAGCCGTCGATGATATCGGCTTTCTCCACGACGCCGACGCAGAAGCCGGCCAGGTCGTAGTCTTCGCCTTCGTACATGCCGGGCATTTCAGCGGTTTCGCCGCCGACCAAGGAGCAGCCCGCCAGCTCGCAGCCCGCGCCGATGCCGGTGACCACTTGAGCCGCGGTGTCGACGTTCAGTTTGCCGGTGGCGTAGTAGTCGAGGAAGAACAGCGGCTCGGCGCCGCAGACCACCAGATCGTTGACGCACATGGCGACCAGGTCGATGCCGATGGTGTCGTGTTTGTTCAGGTTCAGTGCCAGACGCAGCTTGGTGCCGACACCGTCGGTGCCACTGACCAGAACAGGCTGCTTGTAGCCGGCCGGGATTTCGCACAGAGCGCCGAAGCCCCCGAGGCCGCCCATCACTTCCGGGCGCTTGGTGCGCTTGGCGACGCTCTTGATGCGTTCGACCAGCGCTTCACCGGCGTCGATGTCAACACCGGCGTCTTTGTAGCTCAGGGAGGGTTGCTTGCTCATGATCCAGGCCTTTAGGGGGGGATTCGGGGTAACGACCGAGTGGCAACGACGCGGGGCCTTGTCATCGCCGGTCTGCGAAGGCGCGCGATTTTATCAGGGTTGGGCGCAAGCGGCCATCCTTGGGCCGACGGGCAGGACTGTCGTGAAGAAAAAATAACCCGGTTTATCCCGCCGCACCCGTTCGTCGCTGGCGGGATCCGGTGTAACGTTGGCGCCTGAGTGAGCGATTCGGGCGCGTCTGCGGTCAGAGTCGGGTCACTCATGTTCATGCAGCTATTTATAGCGTTGCCTTTTTACCCAGCGGGAATCCTTCATGCGTCCACCTTCCTTCATGCGCCTAAAAAACTGCCTGTTCGTGGGTTGCCTCTCATTGATGAGTCTGCCGGCGTTCGCCGAGACGGTGAACAATCTCTATCAGGTGCGCGAGCCCGTCAGCGGCCAGACCCCGGACGAAAAAACCCGCGCCACCCAGGCCGCGCTGGAAACCCTGGTCATCCGCCTGACCGGCGACCCAAAGGCCGTGCAGAACGGCGGCCTTGCCGAGGTGCGCAAGGACCCTCAGCAAATCATCAGCCAGTACGGCTACGACGCCGGCCCGCCCGAAACCCTGCAGGTTGATTTCGACCCGGCGAGCACCGAACGCGTGATGCGTCAGGCGGGGCTGTCGTTGTGGGGCACCAACCGTCCGGTGATCATGGCCTGGTGGCTGAACGACGCCACTGACGGCGCCAACCTGGTCGGCGACGGCCAAGCCTCTGCCGAGCCTCTTCGCCGCGCCGCTCAGCATCGCGGTCTGCCGTTACGTCTGCCGCTGGCAGACCTTGGCGAGCAGGGCATCGGCAACGCCAAGACCCTCGACGGCAACAACGTCGGCCCGCTCAAGGAGGCTTCCGAGCGTTACGGTTCGGACGCGATTCTGGCGGTTCACGCGCAGGAAAACGGCGGCCAGTGGCAGGGCAAATGGCACCTGTGGCTGGGGGACAAGATGGAGCAGGGCAGTGCCAGCGGCGCGAGCTCGGCGGAACTGGCCGACGCGGTACTGTTGGCAGTGAGCCAGCGTCTGGCGCCACGCTTCGTGGTCAAGCCCGGCGCCTCGACGGGCATGGTGCTGGATGTGCAGGGCATGAATCTTGAGCGTTACGCGCAGCTGTTGCGCCTGCTCGAACCGTTCGGCGGCCGCCTGAAATCAGCCGACGGTGATCGCATCGCGTTCGACGTCAGCGGCAGCCCCGATCAATTGCGTTCCCAACTGGCGCTGGCGAAACTGCAGGAAGTGCCGGCCGGTGAAATCGCCAGCGCGCCGGTCAACGCCGCGCCCGTTGCTGCGGACGGCACGCCGGTAGCACCGCAGCCGCCTGCTGTTTCGGACAGCGCATTGCACTTCCGTTGGTGAACAGGTTCATAACGACGTTGCTCGAAGCACATCATCCTGGGGAAAGAGGCAGTAATGACTGATACGCGTCGTTGGTTCTGGCTGGGCGGGGTTGTCCTGGTCTGTTTGTTCGTCTGGCTGCTGCACTCGATTCTGACGCCGTTCCTCGTGGCGCTGCTGCTGGCGTACATGGGCGATCCGCTGGCAGACCGGCTGGAAAAACTGAAGCTGTCCCGCACCATGAGTGTGGTGACCGTGTTCCTGTTGTTCACCCTGATTTTCATGGGCCTGCTGCTGGTGCTGGTGCCAATGCTGGCCAAGCAGCTTTACCGCCTGTACGAACTGGCACCGCAAATCCTCGACTGGCTGCAACACACCGCCATGCCGTGGGCGCAGGCCAAGTTGGGGCTGGCAGACGGCTTCTGGAAGTTCGACAAGGTCAAGGCGGCGATCTCGGAGCACATGGGCCAGACCGGCGACATCGTCGGCATCGTCTTGTCCCAGGCCACGACCTCGACCCTGGCGCTGATCGGCTGGCTGACCAACCTGGTGCTGATCCCGGTGGTCTGCTTCTATCTGTTGCGTGACTGGGACGTGATGATGGCGAAGGTGCGCAGCCTGCTGCCCCGTCACCGCGAGAAGAAGATCGTCGCGCTGGCGGACGAGTGCCATGAGGTATTGGGTGCGTTCATTCGCGGCCAGTTGCTGGTGATGGTCGCGCTGGGCGTGATTTACGCCGCCGGCCTGATGCTGGTCGGGCTGGAGCTGGGGCTGTTGATCGGTGTCATTGCCGGCCTGGCCGCCATCGTGCCGTACATGGGTTTCGTGATCGGCATCGGCTCGGCGATTCTGGCGGGTTTCTTCCAGTTCGGCGGCGACATGTATCCGATGCTGGGCATCGTCGCGGTGTTCATGGTCGGTCAGGCACTGGAAGGCATGGTGCTGACCCCGTTGCTGGTGGGTGACCGCATCGGTCTGCACCCGGTTGCGGTGATCTTCGCGATCCTGGCGGGCGGCGAGCTGTTCGGCTTCACCGGCATCCTGCTGGCCCTGCCGGTGGCGGCGGTGATCATGGTCCTGGTGCGCCATGTTCATGACCTGTACAAGGATTCGGACATCTACGGCGGTCTGGACGACCCGGATCTCTGATTCCCGCGAATCAGGATGCGTACCGGCGCGCGGTGCTCACCGCGCGCCTCCTTTCTCGGCGGGTTTTGCCCGTATTCCCCAGTGATACCAGTGACATACGCAAGCCTTTGATTTTGCTGGCGGTCTGCCGCATTGTGCGGCCAGCCCTGCGGGTATAGACTTTGCGCACTTTTCACAGAGGCCCCTTGGCGGTTCGTCACGAACCGTTCAGCCAGCATGAAACCAGTTCAGCTGCCCCTGAGTGTGCGTCTGCGTGATGACGCCACCTTCATCAATTACTATCCAGGCGCCAATGCCGCTGCACTCGGCTATGTCGAGCGGCTGTGCGAAGCCGAGGCCGGCTGGACAGAAAGCCTCATCTATCTGTGGGGCAAGAACGGGGTAGGGCGCACGCACCTGTTGCAGGCTGCCTGCCTGCGATTCGAACAGATGGGCGAGCCGGCGGTTTATCTGCCGATGGCCGAACTGCTCGATCAAGGCATCGGCCTGTTCGATCATCTGGAGCAGTACGAACTGGTGTGCCTCGATGACCTTCAGGCGGTGGTCGGCAAGCCTGAATGGGAAGAGGCGTTGTTCCACCTGTTCAACCGGCTGCGCGACAGTGGCCGACGCTTGCTCATCGCCGCTTCATGCTCGCCCCGAGAGCTGCCGGTCAAGCTGGCGGACCTGAAATCACGGCTGACCATGGCGCTGGTGTTCCAGATGCGCCTGTTGTCCGACGAAGAAAAACTCCGCGCCCTGCAATTGCGCGCGTCCCGCCGCGGGCTGCACCTTACCGACGAAGTGGGGCATTTCATCCTCACCCGCGGCAAGCGCAGCATGAGTGCGCTGTTCGACCTGCTTGAACAGCTCGATCAAGCCTCACTGCAGGCCCAGCGCAAGCTGACCATTCCGTTCCTGAAAGAAACCCTCGGTTGGTAAGCGCGTCCGTGGTCGATCAGGCTTTGGTCCTGCAAACTGCCGCGGCCCTGCGCCATGCCACACGCATCCTGATCATCACCGGTGCTGGCCTTTCGGCGGATTCGGGTTTGCCGACCTATCGCGGTGTCGGTGGTCTGTACAACGGCGAGACCGACGACGGCCTGCCGATCGAAATGGCGTTGTCCGGCCCGATGCTGCGTCGTGATCCGGCGCTGTGCTGGAAATACATTGCACAATTGGGCAGCGCTTGCCTGGGCGGACGTCCCAATGCGGCGCACTATGCCATCGCCGAATTGCAGCGGCGCAAGCCGGAATGCTGGGTGTTGACGCAAAACGTCGACGGCTATCATCGCGCTGCGGGCAGTCCGCCAGAACGCCTGATCGAAATTCATGGCCAGTTGGCGCCGCTCTACTGTCAATCTTGTGGCGCCGAGGATCCGCTGTTGAGCGAGCGCCTCAACCGACCACTGCCACCGCTGTGCGCCCGCTGTACTGGCGTTTTGAGGCCATCGGTGGTGTTGTTTGAGGAGATGTTGCCAGAGTTGGCACTGAACGTGCTTCAGGAAGAGATGGCAAAAGGCTTTGACGCTGTGCTCAGCATCGGAACCACCGCCAGCTTCCCATACATTCATGAGCCCATGCTGCGCGCTCGGGTGACGGGAGGCTTTACTGCCGAGATAAACCCTTCGCCGACCGATCATTCCGCGCACATGGATGCGTTTCTGAGGTGTAGAGCCTTAGAAGTGATGGACGACATCGTAAGTCACATTTGTTTCGATTGAATTTGCAAATGGGTACGATTGAAGGCATAGTCTCGGCTTCTTTACACTTCAGCCACGGTCGTGCACATGCTAAACCGCTTCGCACCCCTCGTGCCTCTCGCACTCGTAACGCTGTTGTTCGGCTGTGCGGCCCAGATGCCGACGTCGCAACAACAGTCGCAAAGCCCCCAGTTCCGGGACTCTGCCACCGCTCAATCCGCCAGCAAGCGTGCCGATTACGCATCCTCCGTACTGGATGACGAAGTCGCCACCGAAGACGAGCTCGCTCAATTTGCCGATAACAAGCCGTACCGCCTGCCGGTTCTGGCTGACAGCATCCTCGAGCGCGGCAAATCCCTGATAGGCACTCGCTATCGGTTCGGCGGCACGTCGACCACCTCTGGTTTCGACTGCAGCGGTTTCATCGGTTATCTCTTCCGCGAAGAGGCGGGCATGAGCCTGCCGCGTTCCTCCCGCGAAATGATCAACATCGATGCCCCTCTCGTTAAACGCAATGACCTCAAGCCAGGCGACCTGCTGTTCTTCAGCACTGCCGGCCGTGGTCGTGTCAGCCATGCGGGCATCTACCTGGGCGATGATCAATTCATCCACTCCAGCAGCCGCCGCAGCGGTGGTGTCCGCGTCGACAGCCTCGACGATGCTTACTGGGCCAAGACGTTCATCGAAGCCAAACGCGCGCTGGCGATGGCACCTTCAACGGTACCTGCAACCACTACCGCGATGAGCTCGACTACAATCAAGCGCCAAACCCGTTAATTCCGGGCGCGCAAAGGGCTAACCCCTCTTGCGCGCGACCCCGGCCCTCGGCAAAGTAAGCTGCATCCCGCACAGGTTGTCGTGTTTATGTCGTTAACGGTTCGCCTGATCGTCGCCTCTCTGGCTGTGCTGCTGGCCGCATGTTCCAGCACTCCACCGCCTGCTCCACGCAAGGTCGTCTACCGGCCTGTAGTTTCCGCTCCTCCCCAGTTTTCTTCACCGCTCGCCGACGACGTTTTGTTGCGCGCGATCGGCCTCGTTGGCACGCCTTATCGCTGGGGCGGCAACACGCCTGATTCGGGTTTCGATTGCAGTGGCCTGATAGGCTATGTCTACCACGACGCCGCCGGTATCACCTTGCCGCGGTCCACGCGGGAAATGATCACCCTGCGTGGTCCGGACATCGACCGCAGCCAGTTGCAGACCGGTGACCTGGTGTTCTTCGCCACGGGCGGCGGCTCCCACGTCAGTCACGCCGGCATCTACGTCGGGGAAGGGCGATTCGTTCACGCACCGGCCACCGGCGGCACCGTCAAACTCGACAGCCTGGACAAGCCTTATTGGCAAAAGGCCTGGCTGAATGCCAAGCGCGTTATCCAGCCATCGAATCTTGCCAGGCAATAGTCGTTTTTGAGGCAACGTGTTCATGGGCTGCTGCTGCAGGAACACCTGTGCATTCCAGGGTGAAATCCCGTAAACCCGTGGGCGCTCTGTCCACGGTTCGATTGACGCTCCCCAGTCAACCCTCTAACCTTCGCGCCATGTTTCAGGTGCCCGGGACCTTGTTGGTCCACAGGGTGAAACAGGGAAGCCGGTGCGATTGCTCGTGCGATCAATTCCGGCGCTGCCTCCGCAACGGTAAATGAGTCAAGGCCACGCACAATGCCACTGTGTTCGCTGAACATGGGAAGGCGCCTGGCCTGCCACGGTTGTGGCAACTCATGAGTCCGGAGACCGGCCTGATCCATCGAACAGCATCACGGAGGGCGATGCTCTGCTGCAGGCCGGGCCATGTCCGGTGCCTGCTGACAGTCTTTGCCTGTGCCCTCCGTTTGCCACACCTGCCCTCAAGCGGAGAGCTGAGATGAGCGAATCCCCCGAACGTGACGAACGCCACCTGGCGCGCATGCTGCGCAAAAAGGCGGTGATGGACGAGCGCATTTCCAGCGCGCCAAATGAATGCGGATTGCTGTTGGTCCTGACCGGCAACGGCAAAGGCAAAAGCAGCTCGGCCTTCGGCATGCTGGCCCGCGCCATGGGCCATGGCATGCAGTGCGGCGTCGTGCAGTTCATCAAAGGCCGCCACAGCACCGGCGAAGAGCTGTTCTTCCGCCGCTTTCCCGAACAAGTGCGTTACCACGTGATGGGCGAGGGCTTCACCTGGGAAACCCAGGACCGCCAGCGCGACATCGCCGCCGCCGAAGCCGCCTGGGCCGTGACCCGTGAAATGCTCAAGGACGCCTCCATCGGCATGGTCGTGCTCGATGAGCTGAACATCGCCCTCAAGCACGGTTATCTGGACCTGGAGCAGGTGCTGAGCGATTTGCAGGCACGCCCGCCGATGCAGCACGTGATCGTCACCGGTCGCGGGGCGAAGCAGGAACTGATCGACCTCTCCGACACCGTTTCCGATATCGGCGTGGTCAAGCATGCCTTTCAAGCCGGCATCAAGGCGCAGAAAGGCATCGAACTGTGAGTGAGCGCCAGCCCCGGCACTGCCCGGCAGTATTGATCGCCGCGCCCGCGTCCGGTCAGGGCAAAACCACCGTCACCGCCGCACTGGCCCGTCTGCATCGCAATCAGGGCCGCAAGGTGCGCGTGTTCAAATGCGGGCCGGACTTTCTCGACCCGATGATTCTCGAACGCGCCAGCGGCCATCCGGTGTACCAGCTGGACATGTGGATGATCGGCGAGGCCGAAAGCCGGCGCCTGTTGTGGGAAGCCGCCGCCGACGCCGACCTGATCCTCATCGAAGGCGTCATGGGCTTGTTCGACGGTACGCCGTCCAGCGCAGACCTGGCCCGGCGTTTCGGCGTTCCGGTCCTGGGGGTGATCGACGGCACGGCCATGGCCCAGACCTTTGGCGCCCTGGCGCTGGGGTTGGCGCGCTATCAGCCGGATCTGCCGTTTGCCGGCGTGCTGGCCAATCGCGTCGGCACAGTGCGCCACGCGCAGTTGCTCGAAGGCAGCCTGACCGAAGGCCTGCGCTGGTACGGCGCGCTGTCCCGTGAAACCGGCATTGAGCTGCCCAGCCGGCACCTCGGCCTGGTGCAGGCCAGCGAATTGAATGACCTGGACATGCGCCTTGACGCTGCGGCCACCGCGCTGGCCAGCACCTGCGACGCCACGTTGCCACCGTCCGTGACCTTTACCGCGCCCGAGTTCGTGCCCGCCGAACCGCTACTGGCCGGAGTGAAAATCGCCATCGCCCACGACGAGGCGTTCGCGTTTTTCTACGGCGCCAGCCTCGACCTGTTGCGGGAGATGGGCGCCGAACTGTCGTTCTTCTCGCCGATCCGCGACCGCGAACTGCCGGACGCCGACAGCCTGTATCTACCAGGCGGCTACCCGGAACTGCATCACACGGCGCTGGCGGAAAACCACAGCATGCTGGCCGCGATTCGCGCGCACCACGCCGCCGGCAAGCCCCTGCTCGCCGAATGCGGCGGTATGTTGTATCTGCTCGATGCCCTGACCGATGTCGACGGCCAGCGCGCCGAAGGGGTGGGCTTGCTCAAGGGGGAAGCCGTGATGCAAAAGCGTCTGGCGGCGCTGGCCCTGCAATCGGTCGAGCTGCCGGAAGGCACCCTGCGCGGCCACACCTATCACCACTCCCTGACCAGCACCGAGCTGACCCCCATCGCCCGCGGCCTCAGCCCCAATGGCGGGCGCGGCGCCGAAGCGGTGTACCGCGAAGGGCGCATGACCGCGTCGTACGTCCACTTTTACTTTCCCTCGAATCCCCAGGCGATGGCGGCGCTGTTTTTGCCATGAGCCCATCTCATTCAAACGCCGCATTCTGTGATAGCGAGCTTGCTCGCGAAGTGGGCGCGTCCGATCCCACTCCTTGTCTGAAAAACCGTTTTCGCGAGCAAGCTCACTCCTACAAGGGGCGCATCGCAGGTGATTGCTGTGTTTCACGCGCGGGACAGGCGAGCCATGACTGAACACACCTTCACCGACCCCGAACGCGCCGCCGTTTACCGCGCCATCGCCGAGCGTCGCGACATGCGTCACTTCTGCGGGGGCACAGTCGCGCCGGAGTTGCTGGCCCGTCTGCTCGAAGCCGCCCACCACGCGCCGAGCGTCGGTTTGATGCAGCCGTGGCGTTTCCTGCGCATCACCGATCCGGCCTTGCGCACGCAGATTCAGGCGCAGGTGGAGGAGGAACGCATTCGCACCGCCGAAGCCCTGGGCGAGCGGTCCGACGATTTCATGAAGCTCAAGGTCGAGGGCATCAGCGACTGCGCCGAGGTATTGGTCGCTGCGTTGATGGACGACCGCGACAAACACATCTTCGGCCGCCGCACCTTGCCGGAAATGGACATGGCGTCGCTGTCGTGCGCCATTCAAAACCTCTGGCTGGCGGCCCGTGCCGAAGGCCTCGGCATGGGCTGGGTGTCGCTGTTCGATCCCCAGGCCCTGGCCGATTTGCTGAAGATGCCAACCGGTTCAAAACCCCTGGCGATCCTGTGCCTGGGGCCGGTCAAGGCATTTTACCCGGCGCCGATGCTGGTGCTGGAGGGCTGGGCGCAGCCGCGCGCGTTGCAAGAGTTGGTCTACGAGAACACATGGGGAGTGATTGCATGAGTGTGGCGTTATTGAGCGTCGCCGGGGTCGCGCTGGACGCGTTGCTCGGCGAGCCAAAACGGAACCACCCGCTGGTGGCGTTCGGCCGTTTTGCCGAGCGCATCGAACAGCGACTGAATGCTGCCGGCCGGGGCTGGCGCAGCCATGGCGTGACGGCGTGGTTCATCGCCGTGATTCCGCTGATGCTGATCGCCACGTTGCTCAGCTGGCTGCCGTTCGTTGGCTGGCTGGTGGAAGTGCTGGCGCTGTACTGCGCGTTGGGTCTGCGCAGCCTGGGCGAGCACGTCGAGCCGGTCGCCCAGGCGCTGCGCAGCGACGATCTGCCCGAAGCGCGTCGGCGCGTCGGCTATCTGGTCAGTCGCCAGACCTCCGAGCTGGACAGCACTGAAGTGGCCCGCGCCGCCACGGAATCGGTGCTGGAAAACGGCAGCGACGCGGTGTTCGCGGCGATCTTTTGGTTCGTCGTGCTGGGCGCGCCGGGCGTTGTGCTCTATCGGCTGAGCAACACCCTCGACGCCATGTGGGGCTATCGCAACGAGCGCTTCGAACGCTTCGGCTGGGCGGCGGCGAAAATCGACGACTTGCTCAACTACATTCCTGCACGATTGGTGGCGTTGACCTACGCGCTGCTGGGCAACACCCGACTGGCCCTGCGCTGCTGGCGCACCCAGGCCCCGAAGTGGGACAGCCCCAACGCAGGCCCGGTGATGGCCGCTGGCGCCGGTGCGCTGGGCGTCGAGCTGGGTGGCCCGGCGATTTATCACGGCGAGCTGCATGAGCGCGCGACCCTGGGCGAAGGCGTGCCGGCGGACGCCGACTCCATCGATCGCGGCTGGCAACTGGTGCAGCGCGGCGTGTGGCTGTGGTTGCTGATTTTGTGTCTGGGGACAGAATTCTATGCTTGAACACGGCGGCCGATTGCGTGGCGCAGTCCTGAAATACGGCATTGATGAGGCGGACTGGCTGGACCTGTCCAGCGGGATTTCGCCGTGGTCGTGGTCAATCCCGGCGATTCCTGAAGCGGCCTGGGCGCGCCTGCCGGAAACCGATGACGGTCTGGAAGCCGCCGCCCGCCGCTACTACGGCGCCACGGACGTGCTGCCGGTGGCCGGTTCCCAAGCGGCGATTCAGGCGCTGCCGCGTCTGCGTCAGGCGGGGAAGGTCGGCGTGCTGTCGCCGTGCTACGCCGAGCACGCCGAGGCCTGGCGCAACACCGGTTTTCTGGTGCGCGAAGTGCTTGAGC
Organism: Pseudomonas sp. Ps21-P2; assembly: GCF_039672565.1. Taxonomy (NCBI): domain Bacteria; kingdom Pseudomonadati; phylum Pseudomonadota; class Gammaproteobacteria; order Pseudomonadales; family Pseudomonadaceae; genus Pseudomonas; species Pseudomonas sp. Ps21-P2. The sequence goes on along the minus strand of NZ_JBDFPL010000006.1, from coordinate 229,293 downwards.
ACGAAGTGGAGCGGTTCATCGACACCCTTGATGTGCTCGTCGTGGTCAACCCGAACAATCCCACCGGCCTGAGCCTCACGCCCGAACGCCTGCTGGAATGGCACACGCGGCTGGCCCAGCGTGGTGGTTGGCTGGTGGTCGACGAAGCGTTCATGGACAACACGCCGGAGTTGAGCCTGGCGGCTTACACCCAGCGTTCGGGCCTGATCGTATTGCGCTCGTTCGGCAAGTTCTTCGGGCTGGCCGGTGTGCGTCTGGGTTTTGTGCTGGCGGAGCCGCGCTTTCTCAAAGTCATGGCGCGGCAGATCGGACCCTGGGCGGTCAGCGGGCCAACCCGCATCATCGGTCAGGCCTGTCTCAACGATGTGGCCGGGCATCAACGTCAGCGCCAGCGCACCGAGCAGGCCAGTCAGCGTCTGGTCGATGTGCTCAGCCGCCACGGTTTCGCGCCCAAGGGCGGCTGCGCGCTTTTTCAGTGGCTGATCACGCCGCTGGCGGAAGAACTGTATGAGTTCTGCGCACACCGGGGCATCCTTCTGCGCATCTTCAACAACAACAGGAGCCTGCGTTTCGGCCTGCCCCGCGAGGACGCCGACTGGCAGCGTCTGGAACAGGCACTGAGTGAGTTCTCCCGGGAGCGCCCATGAACATCGGCAAAACCCTGATGGTGCAGGGCACCACGTCCGACGCCGGTAAAAGCACGCTGGTGACGGCGCTGTGCCGCTGGCTGACCCGACAGGGCGTGCGCACCGTGCCGTTCAAACCGCAGAACATGGCGCTCAACAGCGCAGTGACCGCGGACGGCGGCGAGATCGGCCGCGCCCAGGCCGTGCAAGCCCAGGCCTGCGGCCTCGAACCCCACACCGACATGAACCCGGTGCTGCTCAAACCCAACAGCGACACGGGCGCGCAAGTGATCATTCACGGGCGCGCCTTCACCACCATGAACGCCGTCGCCTACCACGACTACAAAGCCATCGCGATGCAGGCCGTACTCGCTTCCCATCGCCGCCTCAGCGAGGGCTGGCCGGTGGTCATGGTCGAAGGTGCCGGGTCGCCGGCCGAGATCAACCTGCGCGCCGGCGACATCGCCAACATGGGCTTTGCCGAAGCGGTGGATTGCCCGGTGCTGCTGGTGGCGGACATCAATCGCGGCGGGGTGTTTGCCCATCTGGTCGGCACGCTGGAATTGCTGTCGCCCAGCGAACAGGCGCGGGTCAGAGGTTTCATCATCAATCGTTTTCGCGGCGACATCGCGCTGCTTCAGCCCGGCCTCGACTGGCTCGAACAGCGCACCGGCAAACCGGTGGTGGGCGTGCTGCCCTACGTGATGGACCTGCATCTGGAGGCTGAAGACGGTCTTGATCAGCGCCAGACCGACAAGGCCGAGCAGGTGCTCAATGTCATCGTGCCGGTCCTGCCGCGCATCAGTAATCACACCGACTTCGACCCGCTGCGCCTGCACCCCCAGGTCAATCTGCAATTCGTCGGCCCTGGGCAGGCGATTCCCGGCGCTGACCTGATCATCCTGCCCGGCTCGAAAAGCGTGCGCAGTGATCTCGCTTATCTGCGCGCCAATGGCTGGGACACCGCCATCCACCGCCACCTGCGATACGGCGGCAAAGTGCTGGGCATCTGCGGTGGCCTGCAAATGCTGGGCGAAGAGTTGCACGACCCGCACGGACTGGAAGGCGCGGCGGGTTCAAGCCCGGGCCTGGGGCTGTTGGCCCTGAGCACGGTGCTGGAAGAAGAGAAACAGCTGCGCAATGTGAGCGGGCGGCTGACCCTCGAAGACGCCGACGTCAGCGGCTACGAGATTCATGCCGGCGTGACCACCGGCGCGGCGCTGGAGCGTCCGTTGGTCCAGCTGGCCGACGGTCGTTGCGATGGCGCGTGCAGTCCTGACGGCCAAGTGCTCGGCACGTACCTGCACGGGCTGTTCGAGAATCCTGCGTCGAGCAGCGCGTTGCTGCGATGGGCCGGGCTGCAGAATGTGCAATTGGTGGATTACCACGCCCTGCGCGAGCGCGACATCGAGCGCCTGGCCGATCTGGTGGAAACCCACCTGGACGGCACATTACTGCGTGAACTCTGCGGCCTGGAGCAACCCTGATGCTGCAATTGATCCTCGGCGGCGCACGATCCGGCAAAAGTCGGCTGGCTGAAAAGCTCGCCAGCGACAGCGGCCTCGACGTCATCTACATCGCCACCAGTCAGCCTCTGGACGGCGAAATGAACCAGCGCGTCGCCGTGCACCGCGAGCGTCGTCCGGCGGAGTGGGGGCTAGTCGAAGAACCTGTCGAACTGGCGCGCGTTCTGCGGGAAAACGCCGGGGAGGGCCGCTGCCTGCTGGTGGATTGCCTGACCCTGTGGCTGACCAATCTGCTGATGCTGGACGATTCGCAGCGGCTGGTTCAAGAGCGCGAGGCCTTGCTCGATGGTCTGGCGGAACTGCCGGGCGAAATCATTTTTGTCAGCAACGAAACCGGGCTGGGCGTCGTGCCGCTCGGTGAGCTGACCCGTCGTTATGTCGATGAAGCCGGCTGGCTGCATCAGGCGCTGGCCGAACGTTGCCAGCGCGTGGTGTTCACCGTCGCCGGACTGCCCATGATCCTGAAAGGACCCGCACTATGAGTAACGCCTGGTGGCTCGCGCCTGCCCGAGAAGTCGATCACGCCAGCCGCGAAGAAGCGTTGGCCCGTCAGCAGCAACTGACCAAACCGACCGGTTCTTTGGGTCGGCTGGAAGAGGTAGCGGTGCAACTTGCCGGCCTGCAGGGTCGCCTGAAACCGGAGGTCGATGAGGTCTGGATCGCGATTTTTGCCGGCGATCACGGCGTGGTCGCTGAAGGGGTCTCGGCGTACCCCCAGGAAGTCACCGGGCAGATGCTGCACAACTTCATCATGGGCGGCGCGGCCATCAGCGTGTTGGCGCGGCAGCTGTCGGCGCAGCTGGACGTGGTCGATCTGGGCACGGTTGCCCCGCTGGACCTGCCGGGCGTGCGTCACCTCAACCTCGGCCCGGGCACCGCAAATTTTGCCCAGGGTCCGGCCATGAGCGAGGCGCAACTGCACGCTGCGCTCGATGGCGGTCGCGACAGCGTGCTGCGCGCCAAGGCTGCGGGCGCCGAGTTGTTCATCGGCGGCGAAATGGGCATCGGCAACACCACCGTCGCCAGTGCGCTGGCGTGCGCGTTGCTCGATTGCGCCGCCGCCTCGCTGGCCGGCCCCGGCACCGGCCTGGATGCCGAAGGCGTGAGCCACAAGGCGCAAGTGATCGAACGTGCCCTGCGGCTGCATGCCGCTTCTGTCGGTGACGCGCTGGCCAGTCTGCGCGCCCTCGGTGGTTTTGAAGTCGCGGCGCTGGTCGGCGCCTATCTGGCCTGCGCGCAGGAGGGCATCGCGGTGCTGGTCGATGGTTTTATCTGTTCCGTGGCGGCGTTGGTGGCGGTGCGTATTAATCCGTCGTGCCGGGAGTGGCTGTTCTTCGGCCATCGCGGCGCCGAGCCGGGCCATCGCCTGGTGCTGGACGCGCTGCAGGCCGAGCCGTTGCTGGACCTGGGGTTGCGTCTGGGCGAAGGCAGTGGCGCGGCGCTGGCGGTGCCATTGTTGCGTCTGGCCTGCGAGCTGCATAAAGGCATGGCGACCTTCGCCGAAGCCGCCGTGGCAGATCGCCCGGCATGACGCTGCGTCTGGATTTGCTGCGCCACGGTGAAACCGAATTCGGCGGCGGCCTGCGCGGCAGCATCGACGACGCGCTGACCGACATCGGCTGGCAGCAGATGCGTGCGGCGGTGGCTGATCGTGGGCCTTGGGACCGGATCGTCAGCTCGCCACTGCAACGCTGCGCCCGTTTCGCCGACGAGCTGGCCGGGCGGCTGGGCTTGCCCGTGGAATTGGAAGCCGGTCTTCAGGAATTGCATTTCGGTGACTGGGAAGGCCAGAGCCCTGCGCAATTGATGGAAACCGATGCTGCCGGGTTGGGACGTTTCTGGGAAGATCCGTACGGATTTACGCCGCCCAATGGCGAGCCGGTCCAGGTATTTGCCACCCGCGTGCTGACCGCTGTTGAGCGGTTGCAGCGGGCGTATGACGGACAGCGCATTCTGCTGATCAGCCATGGCGGGGTGATGCGTTTGCTGCTGGCCCGCGCCCGCGGTCTGCCCCGCGAACAATTGCTGCAGGTCACCGTGGCCCACGGTGGTATGTTCGGTCTCGCCGTTCAGGCCGACGGTGAGTTGACGGAGGTTTAAATGCTGCCGTTCCGGATCGCCTTGCAGTTCCTCAGCAGCCTGCCGATTCGCCTGCCGGGCATGCCGACGCCCCAGGAATCGGGGCGCTCGCTGCTGTTTTACCCGCTGGTGGGTTTGCTGTTCGGCGTGCTGTTGATGGCGCTGAATCATCTGCTCGACGGCGCGCCGATGTTGTTGCATGCCGCTTTGCTGCTGGCGGGATGGGTAATGCTCAGCGGTGGGCTGCACCTGGATGGCCTGGCCGACAGCGCCGACGCCTGGCTCGGTGGTTTCGGCGACCGCGAACGCACGCTGCTCATCATGAAGGATCCGCGCAGCGGCCCGATTGCGGTGGTCACGCTGGTGGTGGTGTTGTTGTTGAAATTCACCGCGCTGTTGGCGTTGATTGACGCGCACACGGATGTTGGCCTGCTGCTGGCCCCGGTGATTGGCCGCGCGGCGATGCTGGCGCTGTTTCTGAACACGCCGTATGTGCGCGCCGGCGGGCTGGGCCAGGCGCTGGCCGATCACCTGCCGCGCAAGACGGGCGTGCGGGTGCTGGCGGCGGTGGCGGTGGTCTGCGTGCTCATCGGTGGCGGCGCGGCGGCGTGGGTGCTGGTGGTGACAGCGTGTGGCTTCTTCTCGCTGCGTCGGGTGATGATGCAACGGCTGGGCGGCACTACCGGCGACACCGCTGGCGCGATGCTCGAACTGCTGGAAACCCTGGTGCTGGTCACATTGGCGTTGATGTGCGATTGATGCAGCAAAGATAACCTGTCCATGTGGGAGCGCCACCCCGGTCGCTCCCGTCATTCATTAGTCGGCAGACCAACCTGAGAGGTGTCATGCATAGCGTTGCGCTGGTGGTGTACCCGCAATTCCAGTCCCTTAGCCTGTCGGTCGGGTCCGTGCTGACCTGCGCCAACCTGATGCAGGGCGAGGCGGCGTACTCCTTTCATCTGGTGTCCGAGAGCGGCGGGGCCGTCATGTCGTCCGAAGGCTTTTCGGTCAATACCACGCCATTGCAGGCCGACGGTTACGACACCATCATCGTCAGCGGTTATATGGACCTGCAATTGCCGACTCCCAGCCTGCTTGAGTTCGTGCGCACTGCGTCGGCTCAATCGCGGCGGGTGGCGTCGCTGTGCACGGGCGGGTTTGTGCTTGCAGAGGCCGGTCTGCTCGACGGCAAGCGCGCCACCATGCACTGGATTCATGCCCCCGAGTTTCGCAAGCGCTACCCGAACGTTCGCGTCGAGGACGACAAACTGTTTACCGTGGACGGCCAGATCTGGACCGGTGCGGGCATGAGCGCCGGCCTTGATCTCGCTCTGGCGATGGTCGAGAACGACCTCGGCGCCGACATCGCCCGGCAGGTCGCGCGCAAGCTGGTGATCTATCAACGTCGCGGCAGCGAGCATTCCCAGTTATCGACGCTGCTGGAACTGGACCCCAAGTCCGACCGCGTGCAGCTGGCGCTGGCCTACGCCCGCGAGAACCTCAAAAGTGATCTCTCCATTGATGCACTTGCCGCCATCGCCCGCTTGAGTCCTCGCCAGTTCAGTCGGGTGTTCCGCGGGGAGACCGGCCAGACCCCGGCGAAAGCCATCGAATGCCTGCGGGTGGAAGTGGCACGGGCGATGATGGAAACCAGTCGGCACCCCATTGAAGTGGTCGCCCGGGAGACCGGTTTCGGCGATCGGGAAAGGATGCGCCAGGCGTTTCTGCGCAACTTCGGCGAACCGCCCCAGGCGATCCAGCGGGCGTTCACGGCCACCGACAAAGCCAGCTGATAGCCCGTTTGGTTGGCGCTAGGCATTCATCGCGCGGCGGAGTAGCGTAGCGGCAGCCCCACCTTTCCTGCCCGCTCATGAATGGACGTCGCCATGGCCCTACGCTGGATTCACGCGCCGCTGTTGTTGCTTGCCCTCAGTGGCGCCGCGGCGGCCGCCGATTGCCCGCCACTGCTGCAGGGCGACCTGCCCAAGCTGCGGGCGAAACAGGATATCGACCTGTGCAAACAGTTCGCCGGAAAGCCCATGCTGGTGGTCAACACCGCGAGCTTCTGTGGCTTCGCGCCGCAGTTCAAAGGGCTGGAAGCGCTCAATCAGCGCTTCAAGGGTGAGGGGCTTGAAGTCCTTGGGGTGCCCTCGGACGACTTTCTGCAGGAATCCAAAGACGCTGCCGAGACCGCCAAGGTCTGCTACGTGAACTACGGCGTCACGTTCACCATGACCGAACCCCAGCCGGTGCGTGGCGCCGATGCCATCAACCTGTTCAAGGTCCTCGCCGAGCAAAGCAATCCGCCGCGCTGGAACTTCTATAAATACGTGGTCGACGGCAAAGGCAACGTGGTTGCCAGCTTCTCCAGCAACACCGCGCCGGACGATCCCGAACTCATCTCAGCCATCGAAAAGGCCATCGCCTCCAAGCCGTAAAAACGCGCTGACGCAAAGCAGACCGGCCACAACGAAAAACCCCGCAGCCATTGCTGGCTGCGGGGTTTTTTGTGGGGCGGACAGGTGATCTGCCTGTCCCGCCTACTGCATCAGAAGCGGTAGGTCATGCCGACGCCGAAACCGTTGGCGCTGTTGTCGTACTTGGCGTTGTAGCTTTGACCCAGAGCGTTCGAGTCGGCGACCTTGACCTTCTCTTCCTGCAAGTAGGAGTAGGCCACATCGATGGTGATGTCGTCGGTCGGGCTGTAACCGGCGCCCAGACTGAAGATCGTGCGATCGCCTGTCGGGATGCGCGGCGAGCGGTTCTCGTTGTTGGTCGGCGACTGGTCGAACGACAGACCGGTACGCAACACCCACTGCTTGTTCAACTGATACGACGTACCCACGGCGTAGGCCCAGGTGTCGTGCCAGTTCTGCTCTTCGGTGATGGTACCGACCAGGCTTGGCGCAGCAACGCCACCCGCGCGAGTGACGCCCGAATTCTTCACAGTGATGTCTTCCAGACGGCTCCAGCGTGTCCAGGTGGCCCCCGCGTAAAGTTTCCAGGCATCGTTCATCTTCTGCGTGACCGAGAAGTCCACGGTTTCAGGCGTGTCGATGTTCAGCTTGGCGTCGTATCGACCCGCGCCCAGTACTTGGGCAGGCACGCCTGCGCCCGGAGTCACTTCAGTGTGGCCTTCGAGGTTGTAGGTCACTTTGGAGTGGTAGGTCAGGCCGACGCTGGTGGTATCGGTGGCTTGCACCAGGATACCGGCGTTGAAACCGTAACCGACGTCATCACCCTTGACCTGCACGCGGCCGTCGCCGGTGCGGGCACCCAGCAGCGGGCTGACATTGAGTGCCGATTCCAGCGCACCGGAAATACGGTTGATGGTCGGGCCGAAGCCGATCGACACCTTGTCGTTGAATGCGTAGCTGACGGTCGGCTGGAAGGTTACGACCTTGACGATGCTCTTGCTGCCGAAGTTGCGGCCCTGGAAGTTGTCTTCATAGTCGGTGACCAGGCCGAATGGCGCGTAGACACCGAAGCCGAACGCCCAGTGCTCGTCGACCGGGTTCACGTAGAAGCCCATCGGCACGGCGATGAAAGGAACCATGTCGCCTTTGTTGGAACCGGTGCTGCGGCCGCTGGTGTCGGTGATGTCGGTCGAGGCATCGATTGCGGCGACCCCCACGGTCGCCTGCGCGCGCTTGAGGCGCGACATGCCGGCCGGGTTGCCGTACACGATGCTGGCGTCATCGACGGACGAGGTACGGCCCGCAAAACCGGTCCCCATGCCGCTGATGCTTTGTTCGTTCAGGGCAAAGCCGGAGGCGAAAATCTGAGTAGAGGCAAGAGTGATGGCGAGACTGAGGCTGGATTTGATCATTGTTTTTTTCATTGTTAGAACTCCTGTTGATCACCGCGCGGAAATTACCAATATTTCTGCCAGCGCGCTATAGCCTGGATCAGCCGATTTAGAGCGGTTCTTGTAGGACAATCCTGAAAGTTCGCGGCTTTTTCATTCAATACCAATCGGTCACGAAATGGCCGTCGAGGGCTGAAACAAGGGGCTGACCTATGTTTGCCAGGCCAAGGTGAAATCCTGCAGTTGGCCGCCGGGCTGAAATATCTCGCGCCACATTTGCGCCATGGCCAACGAATCATCTGCATCCGGAAGCGAAATATGGCTCGCCTCGACCATCAACCACGCGATGGCGGTCGAATAACGCAGGTTGACCGTCAGTTCCAGATCGGGGCCAGTGAGGAACGCGTGCTGGCTCGCCAGCCCCCGAACGAGGCTAGCAAGGTCCGGATCGCGGGCGAGGTATTCGTCCCAGAGCTGGCGGTGCTGAGTGTCCGCAATGCTGTAAAGCCCATGGCCGCGCGGGTTATCCAGCTCGGCGCCTAGCGCGGACTGGCTGGCGGCGACCCCCAGCAGCAAGGATTCGGCGGCCTGATTGGCTCGGCCGAGATAGAGAAGCGTCGGGCGGATGACGTAGCGACACAGTTCACTGGCGGCGATTCCCATAACACCCTCGGGGAGTTGATGAGTCGGCGGGCCCTGGCGCTTGGCAGCAGTGATGGAGTGGGCCCACCGGCAGCGACCTGCGCCGCTGACTTGAAGTGTAGTGTGATATTTACGGTGTAAAGGCCTGTTTTAAGGTGAGTTCCCAGTCGGCATGTACGGCGCGATTGGTATTCATTACTGCATCTGTCGCTTTTTCTGTAAGTAAAACAGATACAAAAAAGCCCCACCGTTATCAGGTGAGGCCTTGTCGATGCAGCGATATTTACCGACGGACGGTATCAGGCAACGGTATCAAGCAACCAGGGCCTGACGCGTACGGTCGATGACAGCCTGCAGCGGAGCATCGGTGGAGTATTGATCCGGGTACAAACGTTCGCTATGGCGGGCGATGCCGTGCTCGTTGACGATGGTGAAGCTGAAGCAGCCTTTGCGGGTTGCCATGATCAGGCAGTTCATCGGGGCAAAAGCGTTGGTCAGTGTACGAATAGCGTTTTGAGTCTGGATATGAGTAGTCATGTTATGGGTGTTTCCTGAATCGACACGCAATAAGAGGCGTGCAAAATAAAAACGTTCCAGTAAACGCGGACCGATGCTCGAATGCGAGTCAGTGGCAGGGCGCAGAACCTGTCTGGAACAAAAAGCAGCCAGTTGAGCGCATTTAAAATGTGGCGCGGGGCTGACTGGTAGGTACTTAGGAGGGCAGGCAACACAACGCGAGCTAAGGTTCGATGCTCGAGGTGAAGATCCTGATCAATTTGCAGGCTGGTTGATAAGAGCATGAATGATCTGCACACCCCTCCGTTTCTTCGGCAGGTCGTGTGAGTTCATGTCTGGAAACCATCGAGGTGATCGATCCCTGTTTTCAATCCGTTCGCTCAGTTGGCGGACCTGGATTGGGGGATTTGTTCGATCAGAATTGACTTTCAGCTTGGTACTAACGGCGGCGATGCTAATGGAGTTACAGGAACAACGCAAGCGCTGACTTGCAATAGGTTAGCTAAGCGGCATAACGCGGGGCGGAAAAGACTACAGCATATGGAGCGGGAAGGGTGGGGCCGTGCCTTGTTTTCGCGAATTTTGAGCGAATGCCATGGCTATGGAAACCGGCTTAGGTACAGACGAAATTCACTTGTGCACATTGCGAAAGGTATCTGTCATGTCACTGTCACGTCGTCCGCTAACCGCTTGATTTAATGCAACGAATTATTAAGTCAATGAAAACCATCGTTTTTTTACGCTGGTGAAAAAATCGTCAGTTTGAACGCAGGCCCCATTCTACGTGCGTTTGCGAGAGCTTAAGGGGTGTTGTCCACTGAGTTATCCACAGGTTCTGTGGATTGTCCCAAGCGCTGGCTCTACGACGCTGCTTCTGAAGCATTCGCTCGTATTTTTGTCTTGGCCGGGCACTGATTAACCCGGATCGGACGTCGAGCTCGCTTCTGCGCATAATGCTGCCTGCCTGAATGTCGGAGTCTGGATTTTATGGTGTTTGAGTTAACCAGCCTGTTGCTGGGATTGGCGGTGGCGGCGGTGCCTTTGCTGGGGCTGGCGTGGCAGTTGCAGCGGCGCCTGGCGCAACGGGAGGCGGACGCCGCGTTGCTCGACGAGCGCTTGAGTAACGCTCAGATGGCGCAGGATGGGCTCAATGCTCAGTTGGATGCCAGCCGCGACGAGATCAGTGATCTCGCCCAAGCCAATGCAGTGAAGCAGGCAGACCTGGCGGCCCTGCGCCGGGAAGTGGAGTTGCTGCGCCAGCAGCATGAAGGCGCGCGCGAGGCCCAGGAAGACTGGGGCCGCGAACGGACCGCCAGAGAGGCCGAGCTGCGCCGACTCGACGCCCAGTGCGCATCCCTTGGCGCCGAGCTGCGCGAACAACAGGACAGTCACCAGCAGCGCCTCACCGATCTGCAGGGCTCCCGCGACGAGCTGCGTGCGCAGTTCGCAGAACTGGCCGGCAAGATTTTCGATGAGCGCGAACAGCGCTTCGCCGAGACCAGTCAGCAGCAGCTGGGGCAGTTGCTCAATCCGCTCAAGGAACGCATCCAGTCGTTTGAAAAGCGCGTCGAAGACAGTTACCAGAACGAAGCCCGCGAACGTTTCTCTCTGAGCAAGGAGCTGGAGCGCTTGCAGCAGCTCAACCTGCGCCTGAGCGATGAGGCAAACAACCTGACCCGTGCGCTGAAGGGCCAGAAGACCCAGGGCAACTGGGGCGAACTGATTCTGGAGCGGGTGCTCGAGCATGCCGGTCTTGAAAAGGGCCGCGAGTATCAGACCCAGGTCAGCCTGAAGGGGCCCGACGGCGAGCGCTTCCAGCCTGACGTGTTGATCATGCTGCCTGGCGACAAGCAGGTCGTTGTCGACGCCAAGGTCAGTCTGACGGCCTATCAGCAGTACGTGTCGGCCGACGATGAGGTGATTTCCCAGGCGGCGCTGAAGCAGCACGTGCTGTCCCTGCGCAATCACGTCAAAGGCTTGTCCGGCAAAGACTACAAACGCCTAGAAGGGCTGCACAGTCTCGATTTCGTTTTGCTGTTCGTGCCGATCGAAGCGGCGTTCTCTGCGGCGTTGCAGGCCGAGCCCAACATGTTCCAGGAGGCCTTCGATCGCAACATCGTGATCGTCAGCCCGACCACGCTGCTGGCGACGTTGCGGGTCATCGACAGTCTGTGGAAGCAGGAGCGGCAGAGCCAGAATGCCCGGGAGATCGCCGAGCGGGCAGGGTGGCTCTACGACAAATTCGTACTGTTCATCCAAGACTTGGACGAAGTCGGCAACCGTCTTCAGCAGCTGGACAAAGCTTACGGCGCCGCGCGTAACAAGCTCGTCGAGGGGCGCGGCAATCTGGTCAGCCGCAGCGAACAGCTCAAGCTGCTCGGCGCGCGGGCCAGCAAGAGTCTGCCGGCGGATCTGCTGGAGCGGGCGATGACTGACCCGGATGGCCTGGCGCAGTTGCCCGAGTGAATCGGGACTGTTTCTTACGAGGATGCGATAGCACGCGGGCTGATAAGTTGGAACAAAGCTCGCGGTGATCGTATACACATTTTGCCTCTCCCTTTTGCCCGTCTCCTGCCCCATGAAAACGCACCGACATTGGTCATGGTGCACTGCGGGCAGGCGCGGCATCTGCAATCCCCCGTTTTGAAATCTAAAATTTCGGTGTCTTCGATTGCTGGAAACCCGCTGTTTTGGCGCCTTGCCAGCGGTTTTAGTCCGCAATGGCACGCATTCTGCCTCTCGCTTCGTATACAACCCACACTCGCTCCCGTACGCAGTGTGAGCACCTGTGACGTCGGGAGCCGGTTCGTCCTAATAAGGGAGAAATGCGATGACCGAGCCATTGCCGAAGGGCTACAGCCCCCGCCTGTACAACCAGGACCTAGGTCCCGTGCCGCAGAAGTGGACCTGGTACAACATTTTTGCGTTCTGGATGAGTGATGTGCACAGCGTGGGCGGCTACGTCTTCGCCGCCAGCCTGTTCGCCCTCGGGCTGGCGAGCTGGCAGGTGCTGATCGCGCTGCTGGTGGGCATCTGCATCATTCAGGTGATCGCCAACCTGTTGGCCAGGCCCAGTCAGCAGGCAGCCGTGCCGTATCCGGTGATCTGTCGTCTGGCCTTTGGCGTGTTCGGTGCGAATATTCCTGCGGTGATTCGTGGCCTGATCGCCGTGGCGTGGTACGGAGTGCAGACGTACCTGGCTTCAAGCGCGCTGATCATCGTCGTGCTGCGCTTTTTCCCACACATGTCGGTCTACGCAGACCCGCACTTTGCCGGCTTGTCCTACCTTGGGTGGATGGGCTTCCTGGTGCTTTGGGTGGTACAGGCTGCGGTGTTCTGGACCGGCATGGATTCGATCCGCCGGTTCATCGATTGGGCCGGGCCCGTGGTCTATGCCGTGATGTTCATTCTGGCGGGCTGGATTGTCTGGAAAGCGGGCTGGGCCAACATCAGCTTCACCCTCTCCGAGAAATCCTTGACCGGCTGGGAAGCGTTCTCCCAAGTGATCATGGCCACGGCCCTGGTGGTGTCCTACTTCTCGGGTCCTACGCTCAATTTTGGCGATTTCACTCGCTACTGCCGGAGCATGTCTGAGGTGCGCCGCGGCAATTTCTGGGGCCTGCCGATCAACTTTCTGGCGTTCTCGCTGGTCACCGTCGTCATTGTTTCGGGAACGCTGCCGGTGTTCGGCGAGATGCTCCATGACCCGATCGCCACCGTGGCCCGCATCGACAACGACGTTGCAGTACTGCTCGGAGCGTTTGCCTTCGTGACCGCCACAATCGGCATCAACATCGTCGCCAACTTCGTGTCACCGGCCTTCGACTTCGCCAACGTCGCCCCCAGCAAGATCAGCTGGCGTGCAGGCGGGATGATCGCGGCAGTGGCGTCGGTCTTCATTACGCCCTGGAACCTGTTCAACAACCCCGCCGTCATCCATTACACGCTGGACGTGCTGGCGGCGTTCATCGGGCCGTTGTTCGGCATCCTGCTGGTGGACTATTACGTTATAAAGAAGCAGCAGATCGACGTCGATGCGCTGTTCAACGATGGGCCGACCGGGCGCTATTGGTACACCGGCGGTGTGAACTACACGGCGGTCAAGGCATTGATCCTGGCAACGGTGGCGGGCATTGCGATCACCTTCGTCCCGGCGTTGCAGCCGATGGCCAACTTCGCATGGTTTACAGGATGTTTCCTTGGCGGCGGGCTGTTCTATCTGTTCGCCAGACGCCGCCAGGCCCATGAATGTGCGGCTTTCACGGCTGTGGGCGCCGGTTGACCGCCTTGCCGTTTGTCGCGTGAAGTCTTCGAATGGGCGATTAGCAGTGTCATAACGTCATGTAGGGCAAAAAATTCCTGCCGCGACACTCGGTAGCAGGCGTAAAGTGCGCCTTAGCACTATGATCTGCTCTAAGCAGTTCGGACATTGGCTGCCGAGTATTTCCCTGAAGGGGGCGTTATATGAACAGCAAATTGCAAGAATGGCTTCACGATGTAGGCGTCGCGCTCGGGTTGATCGAAAAGCCAAAGCTGCAACCCATTCCCGTGCGCAGCAATGATGATGAGCGTCGTCGTCCACGGCGCTAAGCGCTCTTCGCCAGACGCGCTGAACAGCGGCGCTATCGCCCGATAGCCCGCTCCGTTTCCTCCGACCGTTCGGTCAAACGCCTAGCTCGCCTCCCTATCTTTTCTACATCGATCCCATTTGCGGCTCAGTGATGAGTTCGGCGTTTTTTCTCGTCAACAATCAGCTCGACAAGGCCCTGCAGAGTCAGTTGGTCATTGGCTGAATGTGCTGACATCCCTGCAATATCGGCTTTGATCTGGTTGGGCAGGACGATGCCAAAGTCGCTTTGCAGAATCGAGAAGAACTCTCTGAAGTCTTCTTCATCCAGCTCAAGCGCACTTAGCATCACGTCGTCTTCTTCCTGAATGAGGGTCTTGTCGACCAGGATCTTTCCGATCGTGTCGATCACATGCTGTCTGACTTCGCTCCGCTTCATGGCAGGCCTCTGCTTTGATTTAAGTGGTAATCACCCCAGCATCAAAATACAGAGGGTTGTGGCAGGAATCCCCAAAAGCAACCACCCTGAAAAACCCGCGCTGCGTTGCACAACGCCGACGGTCTCGCATTAAGGCTAGCCCAAGTTCGCGGAAGGGGAATGACAGGTGTGGGGAGATTTTTTGTATCGGCGCGCAATGGAGGAGCGGCGCGCCCGATGCAGGGCACTCTTGAGGGACCGGCTTCAGCCGGGAAAGCGTCAGTCGTCACGCCGCGAAAATTGAGGGCACTCGGACGAGCCTTTCCCGGATGAAGCCGGTCCCACTAAACAGCGAAGCGTGCAGGCCCGCTGTCAGCGGTGCGCCACACCCGGCAGCACGCAGAGCATTTCATACAGCAGATTCGCGCCCAGTAGCGAGGTGTTGCCGGTGGTGTCATAGGGCGGCGAGACTTCAACAAGGTCACAGCCAATCAGGTCCAGCCCCTGGCACCCACGAATGATTTCGATTGCCTGAATCGTCGTCAGCCCGCCGATTTCCGGTGTGCCAGTGCCCGGTGCCCAGGCCGGGTCGATGCCGTCGATGTCGAAACTGAGGTACACCGGACCGCCGCCCACCTTCTCGCGCACTTCGGCCATCAGCGGCGCCAGCGACTTGTGCCAGCATTCCTCGGCCTGGACCACCCTGAACCCCTGCTTGCGACTCCAGTTGAAGTCTTCAGCGGTATAACCCTGAGCGCGCAAACCGATCTGAACCACGCGATCGCAGTCCAGCAGACCTTCCTCTACCGCCCGGCGGAACGTGGTGCCGTGGGCGATCTTCTCGCCAAACATGTGATCGTTGACGTCCGCATGGGCGTCGATGTGCACCAGCCCGACCTTGCCGTGCTTCTTCTTCATGGCGCGCAGGATCGGCAGCGTGATGGTGTGATCGCCGCCGAGGGTCAGCGGGATGATGTCGTGCTCGAGAAAACCGTCGTAGGCCTCTTCGATGATGCGCACCGCATCCAGCAGGTTGAAGGTGTTGATCGCCACGTCGCCGATGTCCGCCACTGACAGCGAATCAAAAGGGGCGGCGCCGGTGGCCATGTTGTAGGGGCGAATCATCACCGATTCAGCGCGGATTTCCCGTGGGCCGAAACGGGTGCCGGCGCGCAGGGATGTGCCAATGTCCAGCGGCACGCCAACGAAAGCCGCGTCCAGACCGGCCGCAGTTTGCAGGTGCGGCAAGCGCATCATGGTGGCGATGCCGGCGAAGCGCGGCATTTCGTTGCCGCCCAGTGGTTGATGGAAAATCTTGTCCACGGGAATGCCTCATCGGTGGTAACAAAAGGGGCGGAAGCGGGCTTCCAGCATGGCCCCGATTTTGTTTACCGCGCCCGCTGCGAACAATCGGCCAGGCGAAATACTTAGTTCAGATATTCCTGAAGTATCGGGTAAGCTGCGCGCAAAACCCACCCTGGAACAACCATGGCCAGCGCGCTTCCCGACCTCAAATTGCTGCGCATCTTTGCCTGCGTGGTGCGCCATCAGGGCTTTGCCAGTGCTCAGCAAGAACTCAATCTGTCGACGTCGGCGATCAGCACCTACATGAGTCAGCTCGAAGCGGCGTTGGGTATCGTGCTCTGTCATCGCGGGCGCGGCGGGTTCAGCCTGACCAGCAAGGGCGAGCTGTTTCATCAGGAAACCCTGCGCCTGCTCGGCGAGCTGGAAGGCTTCGAACTCTACGCGGCTGCGCTCAAGGGCGAGCTGCGCGGCACGCTGAACCTGGGGGTGCTGGACTCGACGGTCAGTGACCGCGCTTTGCCCTTTGCGGAAGTCATCGGCGCCTACAGTGCGGAGCATCCAGCCGTGCATTTGCACCTGGCCGTGATGAGCCCTTATGAATTGCAGCTGGGCGTGCTGGACAACCGACTGGACCTGGCGATCGGCTCGTTCTCCACCCGCATGAACGGCCTGCTTTATCAGCCGCTGTACCGCGAGCAGCATTGGCTGTACTGCAGCAATCGCCACGCGCTGTATGCCGAACGGCGCATCCCGGAACCGGTCATCACCCAACAACGCATGGTCGGACGCGGCTACTGGAGCCAGGCCGAGCTCGCCCGCCACGGCTTCAAGCACAGCGCCGCGACCGTCGAGAGTATGGAAGCGCAGCTGATTCTGGTTCTGTCCGGCGCCTACATCGGTTACTTGCCCGAGCACTACGCTCAGTCGTGGGTGGATTCGGGGCACCTGCGCGTGTTGCTCCCGGCGACCTTTGGCTATCAGGCACCGTTTTCGATGATCCTGCGTCGCGGACGCAGCCGTGAGCCGTTGATCCAGACCTTTCGCGATCTGCTGAAAGCGCAGCTCAATCCACTGTAGGAAACCGACAATGTCCCGTGCCCGCTGCGAACGCTGCCTGCGTCCGACCGATCACTGCCTGTGTGCGCTGATTCCTGCGTTGGGCAGCCGCACGCGCGTGTTGATCCTGCAGCACCCCAGCGAAGTCAATCACGCGCTCAACACGGCGCGCCTGGCAGCACTAGGCCTGACGAATGCGGAATTGCAGGTGGGGGAGGTGTTTGAGGATCTGCCGCAATGGCTGAGCCAGCCCGGTTACCAAGCGTGTTTGCTGTTTCCGGGGGAGGAGGCTGTTTCGCTGAAGGCTAACCGGGTCGACGATGCACCCGTGCTGCTCGTCGTACCCGATGGCACCTGGCGCAAGGCGCGCAAGCTGCTGCACCTTAATCCGCTGCTGGCGGCGCTGCCCAGAGTGGTGCTAACCAACGCGCCAGCGTCACGCTACCGATTGCGCAAGGCACCGGGCCCCGAGGCGTTGTCGACACTCGAGGCCATCGTCCATGCGCTGCACACGCTGGAGCCGGAGACGTCATTCGATGGCTTGTTGCGTCCCTTCGATGCACTGATCGACGGACAGATCGCAGCGATGGGCGAGGAGACTTTTCGCCGCAATCATTCGTAAAGGCGGGATGAGTCAGCCGTTGAGCGAGGAGGGCATGCCTGGCTGATACGCGCTGGCGGCCTGCATGCGACGGACATAGACCTCGGTTTCCCGAGCAGCGTCTTCCTTGCTCATGAATGGACCCTCGAGGGTGTTTTCCCGGGTGCTGAAGAAATAAAGGCCATTGACGCGGGATACGCGGTCGCTGCGAAAACGTACGGTGGGAGCTGGATCTTGTTCACGCTTGCTTAACATGGCCTTCTCCGGGCATTAGGTCGGTACGCGAGTGATCTGGGTGGGCGACAAGTGTCGCCACAGGTAAGTCAGAGCATTTGAATAGCAGCGTTCTTAACGGTTCCATCAACGTGCGAGCCCGCGCAACCTGCCTGGCGGTGCGGGCCTCGGGTTTCAGTGTTTGCCCAACGCCTCGGCGTCGCGAATCCACTGTTGACGCTGCTCTTCGGTAGAGGTGCGTACCGGCGAGAACTCCGTCAGCCGTGTGGTCTTGATCCCACAGAACTCAAGGATCGTCCTGACCATCTGCCGGTGGGCAGGGGCCTTGAAGACCCAGCGAAAATAGCGCGACGGCGTGTCCATTGTCACCAGCAATTCTGCTGTTCGGCCCTTCAGCAGCTCATTGGAGGGGTGATGCCTGCCATGGGCCTTGAAGGCAAAACCGGGCATGAACACCCGGTCGAAGAATCCACCGAGCAGGCTCGGCAAACCGCCCCACCAGACCGGATAAACGAACACCAGATGCTGGGCCCAGTGCACCTCGCGCTGGGCTTCAAGCAGATCGTGTTCCAGTGTCTGGGCAGATTCGTAGCCACCGCGCAGCACCGGGTCGAAATCCATCTCGTCAAGTTTGAGCACCCGCACCACATGACCTTTGCTCCGCGCGCCCTGGGCATAAGCCTCGCCCAGCGCGTGGCCGAGGCTGATGCTTTTCGGCGTGCCGATGATCATCAGAATGCGTTTGCCGTAGCCTTCCAGTGGCGTGGCGCCGCTGATGGGTTCAGCCATTGCTGCCGGCCTCGAGCATTTTTTCCGGGCGCACCCAGGCGTCGAACTCGGCGTCGGTGAGGAAACCCAGTTGCAGCGCCGCTTCACGCAGCGTCAGGCCTTCGCTATAGGCTTTCTTGGCGATCTGCGCCGATTTGTCGTAGCCGATGTGAGGGTTCAGCGCGGTCACCAGCATCAGGCCGCGTTCCAGATGCTCGGCCATCTTGGCGGCATCCGGTTCCATGCCTGCGATGCAGTGCTCGTTGAAGTTGCGGCAGCCATCGCCCAACAAACGGATCGATTGCAGCATGTTGTGGATGATCACCGGCTTGAACACGTTCAGCTGCAAGTGGCCCTGACTGGCGGCGAAGGTGATCGTGGTGTCGTTGCCCATGACCTGACACGCCAGCATCGACAGCGCCTCGCACTGGGTCGGGTTGACCTTGCCCGGCATGATCGAGCTGCCTGGCTCGTTGGCTGGCAGCTTTACTTCAGCCAGGCCCGCGCGGGGGCCGGAACCCAGCAGGCGCAGGTCGTTGGCGATCTTCATCAGCGTCACGGCGAGGGTTTTCAGCGCGCCGGACAGCGCGGTCAGCGGCTCATGCCCGGCCAGCGCGGCAAACTTGTTCGGCGCGGTGACGAAGGGCAGGCCGGACAGCGCAGCCAGTTCGGCGGCCACCGCTTCGGCGAATCCATGGGGCGAGTTCAGGCCAGTGCCGACGGCGGTGCCGCCCTGGGCCAGCTCGCACACGGCCGGCAACGCGGCGCGAATGCTTTTTTCGGCGTAGTCCAACTGAGCGACGTAAGCCGAGAGCTCCTGGCCGAAGGTGATCGGTGTGGCGTCCATCATGTGCGTGCGGCCGGTTTTCACCAGCTTCATGTGCCGCGAAGACTGCTCGGCGAGGCCGGTGGACAGTTCGGCGATGGCCGGCAGCAGTTGCTCTTTAACTGCTTGCACGGCCGCGATGTGCATGGCGGTGGGGAAGCAGTCGTTGGAGCTTTGCGAGCGGTTGACGTGATCGTTGGGGTGAACCGGCGATTTGCCGCCGCGAACGCCACCCGCCAGTTCGTTGGCACGGCCGGCAATGACTTCGTTGACGTTCATGTTGCTTTGCGTGCCGCTGCCGGTCTGCCAGACCACCAGAGGAAACTGGTCGTCGAGCTGGCCCTGCAGCACTTCGTCGGCGGACTGCTCGATCAGGTTGGCGATGTCGGTGGGCAGGTCGCCGTTGCGGTTGTTGACCCGGGCGGCGGCTTTTTTGATCAGCGCCAGCGCGTGCAATACCGGCAACGGCATGCGTTCCTGGCCGATGGCGAAATTGATCAGAGAGCGCTGCGTCTGCGCCCCCCAGTAAGCGTCTTCGGGGACTTCGATCGGACCTATGCTGTCGGTTTCGGTACGGCTCACTGGACTCTCTCCTTAAGATCGATTTGCGCAGTTTAGTAACCGGGGAGCCGGTGGGGTTCCCCGTGGCTGCTGTGCGGTCGGAACAGGTGCGGACAGTGTGCGACAAAAGCCCCGGACTGGTCGCCCTAAACCTTCGTGCGCGCGAGTGCGTCAGGTCCGCGGGATAACCGCTCGTAGGGTCAGGGGTTGAGGGAAATGCGCAAAGGGGCGCAGAATGGCCGGCCTTGGGGTTCTGCCTCGCCTGCTAGATAAGGAAACTCGATGACCCGTCTTCGTGCCATTTGTGCTGCGGTTGCTCTGGTATGTGCCAGCGGCCAGGTTCTTGCCGATACCGCCAGCCATGAAGCCAGTGCTGTAGCGTTCCTCAAACTGGCTCACGCCGATCAACTGGGTGCGCCGGTTTACATGCAAGTCCAGCAGATGTTCGCTCAGCGCTTCGCTGAAACCAAAGCACCTGCGTCCAAGCAAGCCACCCTCGAAACCTATCAGGGCAAGGCCAATGCCGCGCTGGATCAGGTGATCAGCTGGCCAAAGCTGCAGCCTGACATGGTCAAGCTGTACACCTCCAACTTCACCGAAAGCGAGCTGAAAGATCTGGTTGCCTTCTACCAGTCTCCACTGGGCCAGAAAGTCCAGGCCAAGATGCCGCAGATCAGCCAGCAGTCGTTCCAGCTGACCCAGAGCAAACTGGAAAGCGCGGTGCCTGTAGTCAACAAGCTGCTCGCCGACATGACCAAGGAGCTGACCCCGGCTGGCGCCAAGCCTGCTGCACCGGCCGCTCCTGCGAAGAAGCCATAAGCGAAGCCTGACATGAGCATGCAACAGCGAATCGAATCCGCGTTGACGGTCTTTCAGCCCGAGTACCTCCAGGTGCTCAATGAAAGCCACATGCACAGTCGCGGCACGGACACTCACTACAAAGCGGTGGTGGTCAGCGAGCAGTTCGCCGGCCTCAACGCGGTCAAGCGTCACCAGAAGGTCTATGGCCTGCTCGGTGGCCTGATGGGTGAGTTCCACGCGCTGGCGCTGCACACCTACACCCCGGAAGAATGGACGAAGCTCGGCGCCGCGCCGTCCTCCCCGACCTGTGCGGGTGGGCACGACTGACGCCCGCCGCCCGAAGAAGGTGTTCACCTTCTTCGGGCGGCAAGCGACTGTTACGCCGGCAGGGGACCATAGGCACGGTAGGCTTCAATCAGCGTGTCGAAAACCGAAATGTCTGATGTGCTTCTCGCGATCAGTTGTGCACCCGCGACGGCCGAGAAAATGGCGCGCGCGCGGATGTCGCTGTTGGCTTCCTCGCAGTATTTCGCCGAGACGAGCAGTCGGCTCAGCCATTCAACGTTCACCTGAGCGAAAGCCTGCATCTCCTTGACCATTGCGGGGGGAAGATTATCGGCTTCAGCCCCTACAAAACTTCCCAGGCACAGCCGGTTGTCGGCCTCCAGCGAGCGACGAAAAATGTCGGGGAATCGGCGCAATGCCTCCACCGGATCCGGCGTCTGCTCGCTGAGCGTTTCCAATGCGGCCGCACCGTCCTGCCAGTATCGTTTGGCGACAGCAATGCCCAGATCGGCCTTGCTTGGGAAGTGGTAGTAGATACTGGCTGCCTTGATGCCAACTTCATGGGCCAGGTCGCGAAAATTCAGGCCATTGTAACCCTGTGACTGGGCAATGTTTCGGGCAGCCAGGAGTATGGCCTCGCGGGCGTTGATGCTCATTGTCGTGCCTTTCATGGGTCGGACGAGTTGCAGTGGAGCCGGCCATCTTAAAGCAAAAGCTCCAGCTCCCGTCCTCTCGGATCATGACGTGCCCATCCAGTCGGATCACGCGGAAGGCGAATGCAGCTCCGGTATGCCACTGCTGCGATCGGCGTAGGCGGCCTGGAAAGCCGGACGTTTCTGCCAGCGCTGCCAGTAGCTGTCCAGATGCTCGAAGCGCTCGTCCAGCGGGGTCGCGTTTACCGGGAACTTGGAGAAGGCAATGGCGGTGGCCAGCGTGATATCGGCAAACGTCGGTTCGGCCCCGCCCAGCAGCCATTCGCGACCGTCGGCCAGATGACGATTCACCAAGGCAGCATGCATCAGTGCCTCTTTGCGGCAGTGCTCACCCCATGCCTCATTCTTCGTCAGCTCCAGCTTGAAGCCCAGCCCGGTGTGCAAGACGTGAAAAGCCGTGACGATCCGATAAAGGATATGCACCCAGATGCGGTTATCCCACATGTTGTCCAGGCCCTGCTCCAGCGCGGTTTCGCCCATGATCTTGCGGCCGGGATAAGACTGGTCGAGAAAACGGGCAATGGCCGGTGTTTCGGAAATAAAGCTGCCATCCGCCAACTGCAGCGTAGGGGTTTCTCCCCACGGGTTCATATTCAGGTGACGCCAGCCACGCTGCTCGCCTCCGGGCGCCATGTCATAGATGGTTTCATCGAACTGATCGGCGATGCCCTTTTCGTGCATGAACAAGCGCAGTCGCTGGGGATTGGGGAACGCCGAAGGAGAGGTGAATAGCTGCAGTCTGGTCGTCATGGCGCTGTCCTGTGGGGGAAGATTAACTACCTAACGGTTGTTAGGTAGGCCAACC
This sequence comes from Pseudomonas sp. Ps21-P2, assembly GCF_039672565.1. Lineage (NCBI taxonomy): Bacteria > Pseudomonadati > Pseudomonadota > Gammaproteobacteria > Pseudomonadales > Pseudomonadaceae > Pseudomonas > Pseudomonas sp. Ps21-P2. The sequence goes on along the minus strand of NZ_JBDFPL010000006.1, from coordinate 207,156 downwards.
TTAGGCTTGAATACCGCCTCGGTCAATAGGCTACCTAACATTCGTTAGGTAAGAATGCATCCCTGATTTGACGGGCGTTCATGTCAGGTCGGCCGCCAGCTTCGAGGCCTGCGCCAGCGCCGCGTTGAAATTCTTCTCCGCCGTCGTCGCATCCGCGAGGGTGGCTTCCGAGATCACTGCATCGATGGCCGGAATACCCACCATCCGGGCCCAGGTTTTCAGGTAAGCGACCTGATGATCGTAGTCCTCCGTGGGGAAGTCCTCCCCAAGCGCTACCCCACGGGTCGCGAACACCACCACTTTCTTGCCTTTGAGCAGACCGCGCATGCCCTGAGCGTCGAAATCGAACAGCACGCCCCGCTGCGACACGGCGTCGATCAGATGCTTGAGGCGGTAAGGAATACCGAAATTCCACATCGGCACGCTGAAAACGATGACGTCGGCGCGATGGAAACGCTCGCCCAATGTGTGGATCTGCTCCCACACCGCCTGTTGCTCGGCGTTCATCTGCACGCCTTGCAGATCGGCGTACTTGGCCTCCAGTGCGGCACCGTCGAAGGGCAGCAGATCAGTCGTCCAGACGTCCAGGACATCCACCGTGGCGTCGGCGTGAAGCGAGGTCAGGGTTTCGAGGTAGCGCGCAGCGAGTTTGAGAGAGGCAGAGCGATCGCCGCGGGGAGAACTGGCGAGGTGAAGAATATGCATGGGATTCGTTCCTGTGGGGGTGGGCAAGCGATGTCATTTAGTCCGTGACGCTCAGGCCGATGTTCCCGGCAGGTAGACGGGGTGATGAGGCGATTGATCAACCCTCCTGCCTGCCCACGTTCGATTCTTGATAGAATCCGCGCCGCGTTGCCCGGTCGGCACGCGTTCATCTGAATCATTCACCCGGTAGGCCCTTTGCGAGGGTCACCACCTGGAGACGCCACATGACCCAACCCGCACCCATCGTCGTCGCGGCGCTGTACAAATTCGTCACCCTTTCCGATTACGTCGCACTGCGCGAGCCACTGCTGCAGGCGATGGTCGACAACGGCATCAAAGGCACCTTGCTGATCGCCGAAGAAGGCATCAACGGCACGGTGTCCGGCAGCCGCGAGGGCATCGACGGCTTGATGGCCTGGCTGAAGAAAGACCCGCGCATGGTCGACATCGACCACAAGGAATCGTACTGCGACGAGCAGCCGTTCTACCGCACCAAGGTCAAACTCAAGAAAGAGATCGTGACCCTCGGCGTCCCGGGCGTTGACCCGAACAAGGCGGTCGGCACCTATGTCGATCCCAAGGACTGGAACGCGCTGATCGCCGACCCTGAAGTGCTGCTCATCGACACGCGCAACGATTACGAGGTGTCCATCGGCACCTTTGAAGGCGCGATTGACCCCAAGACCACTTCACTCCGTGAATTTCCCGATTACATCAAGGCGAATTTTGATCCGGCCAGGCACAAGAAGGTCGCGATGTTCTGCACCGGCGGCATTCGCTGTGAGAAGGCCTCCAGCTACATGCTCGGTGAAGGGTTCGAAGAGGTCTATCACCTCAAGGGCGGCATTCTCAAATACTTGGAAGAAGTGCCCCAGGAAGAAACCCGCTGGCAGGGCGACTGCTTCGTGTTCGACAATCGCGTCACCGTGCGTCACGACCTGACCGAAGGCGACTACGATCAATGCCATGCCTGCCGCACGCCGATCAGCGCAGAAGACCGTGCCAGCGAGCATTATTCGCCGGGGGTCAGCTGCCCGCATTGCTGGGATTCGCTGAGCGAGAAAACCCGTCGCAGCGCCATCGACCGGCAAAAGCAGATCGAACTGGCGAAGGCGCGCAATCAGCCGCACCCGATCGGTCGCAATTACCGTGCGCTTGACGGCCAGGCGACTGAAACCCACAACAACGAGGCCTGAGCCATGTCCACCCGCCTGCTGTATGTGATGGACCCGATGTGTTCGTGGTGCTGGGGGTTTTCTCCGGTGGCCGAAGCATTGGTCGAGCAGGCGGCAGCGGCGGGGGTGCCGTTGCATCTGGTGGTGGGCGGATTGCGCACCGGCAGTGGCGCGGCCCTGGAACCGACGACCAAACGCTACATTCTCGAACACTGGCAAGCGGTGCACGACGCCACGGGGCAGGCATTCCGTTTCGACGGCGCCTTGCCCGACGGTTTCGTCTACGACACCGCGCCGGCCTGCCGTGCCATCGTTGCGGCGCGCAGCCTGGCGCCGGATGTCGCCTGGCGGCTGGTCAAAGAAATCCAGCAGGCCTTCTACCTGCACGGCCGCGACGTCACCCACGGCTCGGTGCTGGCCGAGCTGGCGGAAAAAGCCGGTCTGCCGCGCATCGAGTTCGCCGAAGCCTTCGACAGCGTCGAACAGCACACCGCGACCGCGTCGGATTTCTCCTGGGTCCAGGACTTGGGCATCGCGGGTTTCCCGACGCTGCTCGCTGAGCGCAATGGCCAACTGGCGCTGCTGACCAACGGCTATCAACCCCTCGATGTCCTCGGGCCTTTGCTGGGTCGTTGGCTGGAGCGCAACGCCAGTGCCTGACGTCCCCGACCTGGAACATCGCAGTAGCGCCGCATCGGCACATGAGCGCCCGGCCGGTGATCGCCTGAACTGGGCGCAGATCCGCCGCCTCGTCCTGCAGCACAAAAAGGCGCTGTGGGTGGCCAATGGTGTCGCTGTCCTGGCGGTCCTCTGCTCAGTGCCGATCCCGCTGCTCCTGCCCTTGCTGGTCGATGAAGTGCTGCTGGGCAAAGGCAATTCGGCGCTGATCTTCATGAATCAGTTCCTGCCCGACAGCCTGCACAAGCCTGTCGGTTACATCGGGCTGATGCTGGTGGCGACACTGTGCCTGCGACTGGGCGCGCTGGTGTTCAACGTGATTCAGGCGCGGTTGTTTGCCGGACTGGCCAAGGACATCGTCTACCGCATCCGCACGCGCCTGATCGAACGGCTCAAGCGCATCTCGCTGAGCGAATACGAAAGCCTGGGCAGCGGCACCGTCACCGCGCATCTGGTGACGGATCTGGACACCGTGGACAAGTTCGTCGGCGAGACGCTGAGCAAGTTTCTCGTGGCGATGCTCACCCTCACAGGCACCGCTGCGATCCTGATGTGGATGCACTGGCAACTGGCGCTGCTGATCCTGCTGTTCAATCCGCTGGTGGTGTTCGCCACGGTGAAGCTCGGCAAGCGCGTCAAACACCTCAAAAAACTGGAAAACGACAGCACCTCGCGCTTCACCCAGGCGCTCACCGAGACCCTCGACGCCATTCAGGAGATCCGCGCCAGCAACCGTCAGGGCTATTTCCTCGGTTTGCTCGGCCTGCGCGCCCGGGAAGTGCGCGATTACGCGGTGTCATCCCAGTGGAAAAGCGACGCATCGGGCCGCGCCAGCGGCTTGCTGTTTCAATTCGGCATCGACATCTTCCGCGCTGCCGCCATGCTCACGGTGCTGTTCTCCGACCTGTCCATCGGCCACATGCTCGCAGTGTTCAGCTACCTGTGGTTCATGATCGGGCCGGTCGAACAACTGCTGAATCTGCAGTACGCCTATTACGCGGCCGGCGGCGCCCTGACCCGCATCAATGAACTGCTGGCCCGCGCGGACGAGCCTCAGTACCCGGGACAGACCAATCCGTTCGTGGGGCGGCAGACGGTGAGCATCGACGTGCGCGGTTTGAGCTTTGGCTACAACGACGAGCTGGTCCTCGATCAGATGGACCTGTCGATCAATCCCGGCGAAAAAGTCGCGATCGTGGGGGCCAGCGGCGGCGGCAAAAGCACGCTCGTTCAGTTGCTCCTTGGCCTGTACACCGCCCGATCCGGGGTCATTCGTTTCGGAGGTTCAAGCTTGCAGGAGATCGGCCTGGACACCGTCCGCGAGAACGTCGCGGTGGTGTTGCAGCACCCGGCGCTGTTCAACGACACCGTCCGCGCCAACCTTCTTATGGGCCGCGAGCAGGATGACAACGCCTGCTGGCAGGCGCTTGAAATCGCTCAGATGGATGCGACGATCCGCTCGCTGCCCCTGGGACTGGACAGCGTGGTCGGGCGTTCGGGGGTTCGCCTCTCCGGCGGCCAGCGCCAACGGCTGGCCATCGCCCGCATGGTGCTGGCCGACCCCAAGGTGGTGATTCTCGACGAGGCCACTTCTGCGCTGGATGCCGCCACCGAGTACAACCTGCACCAGGCCCTGAACCGTTTCCTCAGCGGCCGCACGACGCTGATCATCGCCCACCGGCTGTCAGCGGTGAAACAGGCCGATCGCGTGTTGGTGTTCGATGGCGGGCGCATCGCCGAAGACGGGGATCATCAGCAATTGATTGCAGACGGCGGGCTCTACGCTAGGCTCTATGGACACCTGCAACAGGTGTGATACGACCGGGCGAGCTACGGGGCAGTACGCAATAGCGTATTGCCACTGGAGCACGTCAATTCTTGGGCTATGCTTGCTCAGGCGCTTACCGAAAATGTGAAAAGCGTCATATTTACGTCTTCGCACCCAATTGGCTGGTTACGTCTTGTAAAAGATGTGAGAGATTGTCTGCTGCGTCGTGGAATTAGCGAAGTCCCTCAGGCTCCAGGAAGGTTGCCTGGCGTGGGGGGACTGAGAATCTGGCAGTGCTGATCAAAGGGACACCATGAAGCAAAAGCGGATCCTCGGGAAGCCTCGTCTTCTGGGCATCGTCTGGCCGTTTATCGCTGTTGTGCTGTTACAGGCACTGCTCGGCTGCGTCAGCTTGTACATGATGTCCGCGGTCCGCAGCTACATCGGCGGTGAGAGCCTGTGGTCGAAGGGCCAGAAAGACGCCATTTATTATCTGAATCTCTACGCCAACAGCCGCGACGACATCAACTACCTGAAATACCAGCAGGCGATCGCCATTCCCCAGGGCGGGCATGATTTGCGCCTGGCGATGGATCAGCCGGTGCCCGACATCGTGCGCGCCAAGGCCGGGATTCTGCAGGGGGGTAACCATCCCGACGATGCGCAGAGCATCATCTGGCTCTATCTGAACTTCCAGCACTTCAGCTACCTGGAAAAGGCCATCGACCTGTGGAAGGTCGGTGACAACTATCTCGTGCAGCTCGATGAAGTCGCCCGTGAAATGCACGCCCGTATTCAGGAAGGCAACGTCACCAACAGTGAAGTCCTGGGCTGGCGCCAGCGCATCAGCGCCATCAACGAAGGTGTCACGCCGGCGGCCATGGCTTTCAGCGACGCACTGGGGGAGGGCTCGCGGGTCATCCTGCGGATTCTGCTGGTGGTCAACCTCGCCACGGCGCTGTGCCTGATCATCCTTGCGCTGCTGCGCACCCATAAACTGCTGGAGCAGCGCCACGCCTTTGCGATCGCGCTGCAGGCGGAAAAAGAGCGCGCGCAGATCACCCTGGAGTCCATCGGTGACGGCGTCATCACCACCGATGTCGACGGCTCCATCGTCTACATGAACCCCGCCGCAGAGCTCATGACCCACTGGAAGAACGAGCAGGCGGCCGGTCTGCCGCTGGCCGCGCTGTTCAGCCTGCTCGACGAGAACGATCAGAAAGACACCTCGACCCTGATCGAGCGCATGCTCAGTGGCAATCTGGGCGGCGGCAGTGAAAGCTCACGACTGATTCAGCGCCTGGACGGCAGTACCGTTTCGGTCGCGTTGGTCGGCTCGCCGATCCGCACCGAAGGCAAGGTCAGTGGCGCCGTGCTGGTGTTACACGACATGACTCAGGAGCGTCAGTACATCGCTAATCTGTCCTGGCAGGCGACCCACGATGCGCTGACCGGACTGACCAATCGCCGCGAGTTCGAATACCGCCTCGAGCTGGCCCTCAACGGCCTGGCCGAGCAGCCGGCGCAGCATGCATTGATGTTCCTTGACCTCGATCAGTTCAAGCTGGTCAACGACACCAGCGGCCATGCCGCGGGTGATGAGCTGCTGCGGCACATTTGCACGCTGCTGCAGCAGGGCGTGCGCGAAGGCGATACGCTGGCGCGCCTTGGGGGCGACGAGTTTGGCATCCTTCTCGAACACTGTGCGCCGGAGGCCGCCGAGCGCGTGGCCGAAAGCCTGCGGCAAACCGTGGAAAGCCTGCACTTTGTCTGGAAAGGCCGGCCGTTTGTCACCACCGTCAGCATCGGTCTGGTACACATCGACGATGTCCCGACCACGCTGGAGACCTCGCTGCGCGCCGCCGACATGGCCTGCTACATGGCCAAGGAAAAGGGCCGCAACCGGGTTCAGGTCTACCACGACGACGACTCTGATCTGTCCACCCGCTTTGGCGAAATGGCCTGGATTCAGCGCCTGCACATGGCCCTCGAAGACAACCGCTTCTGTCTGTACTCCCAGGAAATTGCAGCACTGGGCCGCAACGCCGTGCAAGGCCCTGGCCATATCGAGATTCTGCTGCGGCTGCGCGACGAGTCCGGGCGCATGATCCTGCCGGACAGTTTCATCCCCGCCGCCGAGCGCTACGGCATGATGACCACCCTGGACCGCTGGGTCGTGCAGCACGTTTTCATGATCATCGCCGACTGTCTCAAGTCCGGACACGGCAAAGGGCCGATGGCCGTGTGTGCGATCAACCTGTCCGGGACCAGCATTGGCGACGACGCCTTTCTTGAGTATTTGCGACAGCAGTTCCAGATCTACGCAATCCCTCCTGAACTTATCTGTTTTGAAATCACCGAAACCAGTGCGATCGCCAATTTGGGCAGCGCCATTCGGTTCATCAATGAACTTAAAAGTCTGGGATGCCGTTTCTCTCTGGATGACTTCTGTGCAGGCATGTCGTCATTCGCTTACCTGAAGCACTTGCCTGTGGACTTCCTGAAGATTGATGGCAGTTTCGTAAAAGACATGCTCGACGATCCGGTCAACCGGGCGATGGTGGAAGTGATCAACCATATCGGGCACGTAATGGGCAAACAGACGATCGCCGAGTTCGTCGAAAGCCCCCAGATAGAGCAGGCGTTATTGGAAATCGGTGTGGACTACGCTCAGGGGTACGTTATCGAGCGACCGCAATTATTCACCTGTGAATGTCTGCACGCACGGCCCGCGAGGCAGACCCCACTGTTGTTCAGCGCTCCCGGGACTTTTCGCTGAACACATCCTACGCAACTTACATAAGGAGCTACACAGTGATCGATATGTTCATTAGAACCGGTCCGCTGATGGATGCCAGCAGTTACCCCGCTTGGGCACAGCAATTGATTGACGATTGCAGTGACGCCAAGGCCAAGGTGGTAGGGCATGAACTTTATCAACGCATGCGTGACGGGCGGCTCAGTTCTAAGACCATGCGCCAGTACCTGATTGGGGGATGGCCGGTCGTCGAACAGTTCGCGGTCTATATGGCGCATAACCTGACCAAAACCCGATTCGCCCGACACCCGGGTGAAGACATGGCGCGACGATGGTTGATGCGCAACATTCGGGTCGAACTCAACCACGCCGATTACTGGGTCAACTGGAGCGCTGCCCACGGGGTGACGCTGGAAGACTTGCAGGCGCAGTTGGTGCCCTCGGAACTCCACGCACTGAATCACTGGTGCTGGCACAGTTGTTCGTCGGATTCACTGGTAGTCGCCATCGCGGCGACCAACTACGCCATCGAAGGTGCCACCGGTGAATGGTCGGCGGTCGTCTGTTCCCAGGACACCTACGCGGACATGTTCCCGCCGGACACACGAAAGCGGGCAATGAAGTGGCTGAAGATGCATGCGCAGTACGACGATTCCCACCCTTGGGAAGCGCTGGAAATCATCTGCACCCTGGCCGGCAACAACCCCAGCGAGCAATTGCAGAGCGACCTGCGAATGGCGGTCTGCAAGAGCTACGAGTACATGTTTCTGTTCCTTGAACGGTGCATGACGCTGGAACGATCTCAGGAATGTACCGGCTCGGTCCGTGAACACCGGATCCCCGCCCGCGCCTGATCGGTCAGCCCGCCATTTCCAGGCGGTTGCGGCCCTTGCGCTTGGCGGCGTACAGGGCCGTGTCGGCACGGCGCAACATGCTGTCGGACGATTCGCCCGGCAGCAGCGTCGAGCAACCGAGGCTGACGGTCAGATCCAGAGGCCGTCCTGTCACCGGATAACTGAGTTGCAGTGCCGCACTGCGCAGGCGCTCGCCCACCAGCGCGGCTGACTCACGGCTGGTGTTGGTCAGCACGATGAGAAATTCCTCACCGCCAAATCTGAACACCTGATCGATATTGCGCAGGCGATCCTTGACCGCGTTGGTCACGGCCCGCAGCACTTCATCGCCCGTGGCATGGCCATGGGTGTCGTTGATGCCCTTGAAGTGGTCGATGTCGAGCATCAGCACCGACAGCGGTTGCTGCTGGCGGCGTGCGATTTCGAACTCGCGAATCAGCGACTGCTCCATCGCGATCCGGTTACCGGCGCCGGTCAGCGGGTCACGCAGCGCACTCAGGCTGGCGTGGCGATACAGCAGGGCGTTGCGCAGGGGATACAGCAGGCTGGACAGCAACGATTCGAGTTGCTCAAGCTCATCCTCGGCGAAACGGTGGTCGCGCTGGAACGACAGCTCGCCCAACTGCTCGCCTTCGTGGGTCATGCGATAGATAGCGCTGTGCCGGGCGCGTTCCCCAAGTTCCAGGCGCAGATCGGTGGGCAGGTGTTTGTAGCTGAGGGCATTCAGCGGGATGAGTTGCTGAACGCTCTGGAAAAGCATCGACAGGATCTTGTCCGCTTCGAGGCTGGTCTGCAGTTGCAAATCGAGCTGACGCCTGAGCTGTTCGTAATCGAGGGCAGGCCGGACGAGGCTGTGGGGCGGCGCGAAACCATGGCGTTGCAGCCGGGCGCTGTCGAAATCTATGGCATTGGTGGTGGTTGGAAAACTCATGGTTCCGCTCCTTCGCCTCTACGGGCTTGAAATGGAGAGAGCGAAACTCGTGCCAATTCGACTGCCTGCGTGAAAAGTATTGTCAATCAATAAGTTGCGGCGGATTGTGACAGGTTTGATACCTTTCCGCGCCTTGAATTTGACTAACGTATCGATCCCCAAGGCATTCTGCTACACAAGACGGCAGGAAACTGCCGAGTGGAGGGTGCGCGGGGTTGTCTGATATTCAGATGAGGGCGCGAGTTCGGGAGCGCCCCTTGTGGTTAGCGGACGACTGGCCCCAAAGTCAGCGGGTCTGCGCATCCAGTGCCTGTCCGTTGATGCCTTTGCTGTCCGGGCCCATCAGGTACAGATACACCGGCATGATCTCGTCCGGCGTCGGGTTGTTGGTCGGATCTTCCGCCGGGTACGCCTGGGCGCGCATGTCGGTGCGGGTTGCGCCCGGATTGATGCTGTTGGCGCGCAGCGACCCAAGCCCGTCGATTTCATCGGCCAGCGTCTGCATCAGCCCCTCGGTGGCGAACTTGGACACGCCATAGGCGCCCCAATACGCGCGGCCTTTACGCCCGACGCTGCTGGAAGTGAAGGCGATGGACGCGTCACCCGAGAGCTTGAGCAGCGGCAGCAACGCGGTGGTCAGCATGAAGGTGGCGTTGACGTTGATGTGCATCACCTGCATGAACTGCTCGCCGGTGAGCTGCTCGATCGGCGTGCGCGGGCCAATGATCGAGGCGTTGTGCAACACGCCATCGAGCCGGCCGAACTCCGCTTCGATCATCGCGGCGAGTTCGTCGTACTGATGGGGCAGGGCGGTCTCGAGATCGAACGGGATGACCACCGGCTGCGGATGACCGGCAGCTTCGATCTCGTCATACAGCGCGCTCAGGTTCGCTTCGGTCCTGCCCAGCAGCAAGACCGTCGCGCCGTAGGCGGCGTAGGTTCTCGCGGCGGCGGCACCGATGCCTCGGCCGGCGCCGGTGACCAGAATCACCCGGTCCTTGAGCAGATCGGGGCGGGCGGAATAATTGAACATGGGGGCTCCTCTCTCTATGTAGTGCGCTGTGTCTATGCCGAGCTGCGCTGATGAGCGATCAGCAGCTGCACAACGCATCATCCAGCACCCGGCGCAGCTCCAGCGGGTGATCCACCACCACGTCCGCGCCCCAGTGATCGGGATTGTCGTTGGGATGGATGTAGCCATAGCGTACGGCGGCGGTCTTGGTGCCGGCGTCGCGGCCGGATTCGATGTCACGCAGGTCATCGCCCACGAACAGCACGCTGGACGGGTCCAGATCGAGCATCTTGCAGGCCAGCAACAGCGGCTCCGGGTCGGGTTTGCTCCTGGTCACATGGTCCGGGCAGATCAGCACCGCGGAACGCTCCGACAAGCCCAGCTGCTCCATGATCGGCTGAGCGAAACGCACCGGCTTGTTGGTCACCACGCCCCAGATCAGCTTGGCTTTTTCGATGTCGGCGAGCAATTCGGTCATGCCGTCGAACAGCTTGCTGTGCACGGCGCAATCGGTCTGGTAGCGCGCCAGAAATTCCAGTCGCAGCGCCTCGAATTCAGGCGCCTCGGGGGACATGGAGAACGCCGCCGAGACCATCGCCCTGGCCCCGCCGGAGATCTCGTCGCGAATCAGGTTGTCGTCCACACGCGGGAAGCCGCGTTCGGCCAGCATCGCCTGGCAGATCGCGATGAAGTCCGGCGCGGTATCGAGCAGCGTGCCGTCCATGTCGAAGAGAACTGCCCTCAAGCGCATGGCTCAGACGCCTCTCAGTGTCTGGATCATGTAATTGACGTCGACGTCGGACGCCAGCTTGTAGTGCTTGGTCAGCGGGTTGTAGGTCAGGCCGATGATGTCCTTGACCTGCAGCCCGGCATCGCGGCTCCACGCGCCCAGCTCGGAAGGGCGGATGAATTTCTTGAAGTCATGGGTGCCGCGCGGCAGCAGGTTCATGATGTATTCGGCGCCGATGATGGCGAACAGGTACGCCTTCGGGTTTCGGTTGATGGTGGAGAAAAACACCTGACCGCCCGGCTTGACCATCTTGTAGCAGGCGCGAATCACCGACGAGGGGTCCGGCACGTGCTCCAGCATTTCCAGGCAGGTCACGACATCGAACTGCTCGGGCATTTCGTCGGCCAGTGCTTCGGCGGTGATCTGCCGGTATTCCACGTTCACGCCAGATTCGAGCTGATGCAGGCGCGCCACGGCCAGCGGCGCCTCGCCCATGTCGATGCCGGTCACGGTGGCGCCGCGCAAGGCCATGGCCTCGCTCAGAATGCCGCCGCCGCAACCGACGTCGAGCACCTTCTTGCCAGCCAGATTCACGCGCTCGTCAATCCAGTTCACCCGCAACGGATTGATGTCGTGAAGCGGCTTGAACTCGCTGTTGCGATCCCACCAGCGATGGGCGAGGGCCTCGAATTTGGCGATTTCGGCGTGGTCGACGTTGCTCATGTGTGATCCTCTAAAACTTGAATTCGTTGTCCGGCCACGGTATCTGACCGTGGCGGTGCTCAATGGGTCAGGCTTTGTCTGCCGCGATGCGGTTGCCCCAGGCTTTGGCGGTTCGGGTCAGCGCTTCTTCGTCCATGCGGGTAAGGCGTTTGTCCTGCAGCAATGGCTTGCCGGCGACCCAGACGTGCGTGACGCAGTCGCGACCCGTCGCATAAATAAGCTGTGACACCGGGTCGTAGACCGGCTGTTGCGCCAGGCCCGAGAGGTCGAACGCGACCATGTCGGCGGCCTTGCCGATTTGCAGCGAGCCGGTGTGATCGTCGATGCCCAGGGCGCGGGCGCCGTTCAGCGTGGCCATGCGCAGCGCACGGTGGGCGTCCAGCGCAGTGGCCGAGCCGGCCACCGCCTTCGCCAGCAGCGCGGCGGTGCGGGTTTCGCCGAGCAGGTCCAGGTCGTTGTTGCTGGCCGCGCCGTCGGTGCCGATGGCGACGTTGACCCCGGCCTGCCACAGGCGCTCGACCGGGCAGAAGCCGCTGGCCAGTTTCAGGTTCGATTCGGGGCAGTGAATGACGCTGGAGTTGCTTTCGACCAGCATCGCCAGGTCGTCATCGCTGATCTGGGTCATGTGCACCGCCTGGAAACGCGGGCCCAGCAGGCCCAGACGCTGCAGTCGGGCGATGGGCCGTTCCTGGCGTTGCTGAACGGCCTCGTGTACTTCAAAAGCGGTTTCGTGAACATGCATCTGGATCATTGCATCCAGTTCATCGGCGATGACCCGGATCTTCTCCAGGTTCTCGTCGCTGACGGTATAAGGCGCGTGGGGCCCCATGGCGATCTTGATGCGATCGTGGTGGGCGAGGTCGTTGAACAGCTCGATACCGATGTGCAGCGATTCATCGCTGTTGCGCGCGCCCGGTATCGGGAAGTCCAGCACCGGCACGGTGATCTGTGCGCGAATGCCACTGTTGTGCACCCGCTCGCAGGCGACCTTCGGAAAGAAATACATGTCGGAGAAGCAGGTGATGCCACCTTTCAACTGCTCGGCAATGGCCAGATCGGTGCCGTCGCGGACGAAATCCTCATCGACCCATTTCGCCTCGGCTGGCCAGATATGGTCCTGCAGCCAGGTCATCAACGGCAGATCGTCCGCCAAGCCGCGGAACAGCGTCATGGCCGCATGGCCGTGGGCGTTGATCAGCCCGGGACTGAGCAGCATGCCCGGCAACTCGCGCACTTCGATGGCCGGCTGGCGCAGGGCCTCGGCGCGGGGGCCGATGTAAACGATCAGGCCATCGCGGATGCCGATTCCGTGCTGCTTCAACACAACGCCGGCGGGTTCGACCGGTACCAGCCAGTCCGGCAGCAACAACAGGTCGAGCGGGGCAGCGGAATGGGGCATGGGGCGGGCATCCAATGGCTTATTACGGGGACGGCGAAGTATACCCGAGCGTCTTCGCAGGCGGCTCGCTATAATCGGCGGCTTTTTAAGGTGCTGGCGATTTGCTTCTTTGCACCGTCGCTGTGGCGGCAGCTTTTCAAAAATTCATCAAGTGGGGTGTGCAATGCGCGATCGATTACTGGCTGCGGAGAAGGTAAAGGCCATCGATTGGCGGGACGGCACGTTGCATCTGCTCGATCAGCGGGTCCTGCCCTTCGAAGAAACCTGGCATCCCTACACCACAGCTGAAGGCGTGGCCGAAGCCATTCGCACGATGGTTGTGCGCGGCGCGCCAGCCATCGGTATCAGTGCGGCCTACGGCATCGTATTGGCGGTCATTGATCGTCTGGCCGAAGGCGGTGACTGGCAGATGGCCCTGGAAGAAGACTTCGACCTGCTGGCCAACTCCCGGCCCACGGCGGTCAACCTGTTCTGGGCGCTGAATCGCATGCGCGAACGCCTGTATCGCCTGAAGGATCATGAAGATCCGCTGAAGGCCATGGAAGCCGAAGCCGTGGCCATTCACTTGAGTGACCGCGAAGCCAATCTGACCATGGCGCAACTGGGTGCCGAGCTGATCCGCAAGCACCAGGGCAATCTGCAGACCGTGCTGACCCACTGCAACACCGGCGCGCTGGCCACAGGCGGTTTTGGTACCGCGCTTGGCGTCATCCGCGCGGCACACCTGGAAGGCATGATCGAACGCGTTTACGCCGACGAAACCCGTCCCTGGCTGCAGGGCTCCCGTCTGACCGCGTGGGAATTGGTCAACGAAGGCATTCCGGTCACCCTCAATGCCGACTCCGCGGCCGCGCACCTGATGAAAACCAAAGGCATCACCTGGGTCATCGTCGGCGCCGACCGCATCACCGCCAATGGCGACGTCGCCAACAAGATCGGCACTTACCAGTTGGCGGTGGCGGCGATGCACCACGGCGTGCGCTTCATGGTCGTGGCGCCGAGCTCGACCATCGACATGAACCTTGCCAGTGGCGACGACATTCCCATCGAAGAGCGCGACGGCCGTGAATTGCTTGAAGTCGGCGGCAAGCGCGTGGGTGCCGACGTCGACGCCTTCAACCCTGTGTTCGATGTGACGCCCGCCGATCTGATCGACGCCATCGTCACCGAGAAGGGCATCGTCGAACGCCCCGACACGACCAAAATGGCTTTGTTGATGTGCCGCAAACGCCTGCATTGATCACCCCGCAGCCGATAATGCCATTCGTCGCCAAACGCGCTATCGGGCTCTGTGAGCGCGTATCAGGCGTCTGCTGGCGAAATGGCGTGTTCACGGCGCCTGCAAAGACTTCGTGCCTGACGGCGATTGTGGTACCATCCGGCGGTTTCCAAAGGGGCGCATGGCGACCCTTATGACTGCGCACATTCATGGCATAACTCGCTGATTTGTCGTAAGTCGTTGCCTGACAATCGTCGGCAGCGGCAAGCCTTGTTCATCCCGGATGGCTGAGCGAGGTTTCACCAGAAAAAGGAATCAGGCTTCTCATGGGCGAACTGGCCAAAGAAATCCTCCCGGTCAATATCGAAGACGAGCTGAAGCAGTCCTACCTCGACTACGCGATGAGCGTCATCGTCGGACGAGCTCTGCCCGATGCGCGCGACGGCTTGAAGCCCGTGCACCGGCGGGTACTGTTCGCGATGAGCGAACTGGGTAACGACTGGAACAAGCCGTACAAGAAATCCGCCCGTGTGGTCGGTGACGTTATCGGTAAGTACCACCCGCATGGCGACACCGCGGTCTACGACACCATCGTTCGTATGGCCCAACCCTTTTCCCTGCGCTACCTGCTGGTAGACGGCCAGGGCAACTTCGGTTCGGTGGACGGCGACAATGCCGCTGCCATGCGATACACCGAAGTGCGCATGACCAAGCTGGCCCATGAGCTGCTGGCCGACCTGCACAAGGAAACCGTGGACTGGGTGCCGAACTACGACGGCACCGAACAGATTCCTGCGGTCATGCCGACCCGTATTCCCAACCTGCTGGTCAACGGCTCGAGCGGCATCGCCGTAGGCATGGCGACCAACATTCCGCCGCACAACCTCGGTGAAGTCATCGACGGCTGTCTGGCGCTCATCGACAACGGCGACCTCACCGTCGACGAGTTGATGCAGTACATCCCCGGCCCCGACTTTCCGACTGCCGCGATCATCAACGGTCGTGCCGGCATCGTCGAAGCCTACAAGACCGGCCGTGGCCGCATTTATATGCGCGCCCGCTCCATCGTCGAAGACATCGACAAGGTCGGTGGTCGCCAGCAGATCGTCATTACCGAGCTGCCGTACCAGCTGAACAAGGCCCGTCTGATCGAGAAGATCGCCGAGCTGGTCAAAGAGAAGAAGCTCGAAGGCATCACCGAGCTTCGCGACGAGTCCGACAAGGACGGCATGCGCGTGGTCATCGAGCTGCGTCGCGGCGAAGTGCCTGAGGTCATCCTCAACAATCTCTACGCTCAGACCCAGCTGCAAAGCGTCTTCGGCATCAACATCGTTGCGCTGATCGACGGCCGCCCACGCATCCTGAACCTCAAGGACCTGCTGGAAGCCTTCATTCGTCACCGTCGTGAAGTCGTTACCCGCCGCACCGTGTTCGAACTGCGCAAGGCCCGCGAGCGGGGTCACATCCTCGAAGGTCAGGCCGTTGCCCTGTCGAACATCGACCCGGTCATCGCCCTCATCAAAGCCTCGCCGACCCCGGCTGAAGCCAAAGAAGGCCTGATCAGCACGCCGTGGGAATCCAGCGCCGTGGTCGAAATGGTCGAGCGCGCAGGCGCCGAATCGTCCCGCCCGGAAAACCTCGATCCTCAGTACGGCATGCGTGACGGCAAGTATTTCCTGTCGCCGGAACAGGCTCAGGCGATCCTCGAGCTGCGTCTGCACCGCCTGACCGGTCTGGAACACGAAAAGCTGCTGACCGAGTACCAGGAAATCCTGACTCAGATCGGCGAGCTGCTGCGCATCCTCAACAGCGCTACGCGCCTGATGGAAGTCATCCGCGAAGAGCTGGAGCTGATTCGCGCCGAATACGGCGATGTGCGCCGCACCGAGATCCTCGATGCGCGCCTGGACCTGACCCTCGGCGACATGATCCCCGAAGAAGAGCGCGTCGTGACCATCTCCCACGGTGGCTACGCCAAGACTCAACCGCTGGCCGTTTATCAGGCCCAGCGTCGCGGTGGCAAAGGCAAATCGGCCACCGGCGTCAAGGATGAGGACTACATCGCTCACCTGCTGGTCGCCAACAGCCACACCACGCTGCTGATGTTCTCCAGCAAGGGCAAGGTGTACTGGCTCAAGACCTACGAGATCCCGGAAGCGTCCCGCGCTGCCCGTGGTCGTCCGCTGGTCAACTTGTTGCCGCTGAGCGAAGGCGAATACATCACCACCATGCTGCCGGTCGACCTCGAAGCCATGCGCAAGCGCGCTGACGAAGAAGAAGCCGAAGGCGTGGAAGCCGACGCCGAAGACCTCGAGAACAGCAACGAGACCGAAGAAGAGCGCAAGGCGCGCATCAAGGCCGCCGACAAGAAGAAGGCGCCGTTCATCTTCATGTCGACCGCCAACGGTACCGTCAAGAAGACCCCGCTGGTGGCGTTCAGTCGTCAACGCAGCGTCGGTTTGATTGCGCTTGAGCTGGACGAAGGCGACATCCTGATTTCCGCGGCCGTCACCGATGGCGAGCAGGAAATCATGCTGTTCTCCGACGGTGGCAAGGTCACCCGCTTCAAGGAATCCGAAGTGCGCGCCATGGGCCGTACGGCTCGCGGTGTGCGCGGCATGCGTCTGCCGGAAGGGCACAAGCTGATTTCCATGCTCATTCCGGAGCAGGGCAGCCAGATTCTCACCGCTTCCGAGCGTGGCTACGGCAAGCGCACCGCGATCACTGAGTTCCCTGAGTACAAACGTGGCGGTCAGGGCGTCATCGCCATGGTCAGCAACGAGCGTAACGGCCGTCTGGTCGGCGCGGTTCAGGTGCAGGACGGCGAGGAAATCATGCTGATTTCCGACCAGGGCACGCTGGTGCGTACCCGCGTTGGCGAAGTATCGAGTCTGGGCCGTAACACCCAGGGCGTGACCCTGATCAAACTGGCCAAGGACGAGAAACTGGTCGGTCTGGAGCGCGTGCAGGAGCCATCGGAAGTCGAAGGCGAAGAGCTGGAAGGCGAAGAGCTGGAAGGCGAAGCGTTCGAGGGCGAAGAGGTTGATGGCGACGTGATTGGCGCCGTCGACACCGACGAGTCCGCTGACGATGTGCAGGCGGATCCCGCGGCTGACGAAGAAGAGCCGCAGGAGTAACGCTGAGAGGGGGCTGGTGATCCGGCCCCCTCCTTAGAATTATGGGGCGCACGCTGTCAGGCAGACCGCTTTCGCGATCGTCGCAAACTCCGATTGCTCCTACAGTCGATCTCAGCGCTCGACCAGAGAACGTCTGTAGGAGCAATCGGAGGTAACGACGGTCGCGATGCGGATCTTCTGACACAATACAGTCCCTGTTTCGCACTTCCCCGCATTTCACCCGTTCCAAATTAATTCAGTGACACGACGAGAGTGGATATGAGCAAGCGAGCCTTTAACTTCTGCGCAGGTCCTGCCGCGCTCCCTGAAGCTGTTCTGCTGCGTGCCCAGGCCGAACTTCTGGACTGGCACGGCAAAGGCCTGTCCGTCATGGAAATGAGCCATCGCAGCGACGAGTTCGTCTCCATCGCCACCAAGGCGGAGCAGGATTTTCGCGATCTGCTGTCTGTCCCCTCCAATTACAAAGTGCTGTTTCTTCAAGGTGGCGGCAGTCAGCAATTCGCTCAGGTTCCGTTGAACCTGCTGCCGGAAAAAGGCACGGCCGACTACATCGACACCGGCATCTGGTCGCAGAAAGCCATTGAAGAAGCATCGCGCTACGGCAACATCAATGTCGCCGCCAGCGCCAAACCTTCCGACTACTTTGCCATTCCCGGTCAGAACGAGTGGAAGCTGTCGAAAGACGCGGCCTACGTTCACTACGTGCTCAACGAGACCATTGGCGGTCTGCAATTCAACTGGATTCCGGATACCGGTGACGTGCCGCTGGTGGCAGACATGTCCTCGGACATCCTCTCGCGCCCTGTCGACGTCTCGCGTTTCGGCATGATCTTCGCCGGTGCCCAGAAGAACATCGGCCCGAGTGGCATCGTCGTGGCAATCATCCGCGAGGACCTGCTGGGTCGCGCGCGTTCGCTGTGCCCGACCATGCTCAATTACAAGGTCGCGGCCGACAACGGCTCCATGTACAACACGCCACCAACGCTGGCCTGGTACCTGTCCGGTCTGGTCTTTGAATGGCTGAAAGAGCAGGGCGGCGTCGAGGCCATGGCCACGCGCAATGAACTCAAGCAACGCACGCTGTACGACTTCATCGACGCCAGCGGTCTGTACAGCAACCCGATCAACCCGTCCGACCGCTCGTGGATGAACGTGCCGTTCCGTCTGGCCGATGATCGCCTGGACAAGCCGTTCCTCGCGGGTGCCGAAGCGCGCAACCTGCTCAACCTCAAAGGCCACCGTTCTGTCGGCGGCATGCGCGCGTCCATCTACAATGCCATCGACCTCAGTGCGGTCAACGCCCTGACCGCGTACATGGCAGAGTTCGAGAAGGAACACGGCTAATGTCTGAACAAGAGCTCAAGGCACTGCGGGTCCGCATCGACAGCCTGGACGAAAAGGTTCTGGAACTGATCAGCGAGCGCGCCCGCTGCGCCCAGGAAGTGGCGCGGGTCAAGATGGCCGAACTGCCGGCAGGCGAAGAGCCGGTGTTCTATCGGCCCGAGCGTGAAGCGGCGGTGCTCAAGCGCGTCATGGAGCGTAACCGTGGCCCGCTGAGCAACGAAGAGATGGCGCGGCTGTTCCGCGAAATCATGTCCTCGTGCCTGGCGCTGGAGCAGCCGCTTAAGGTCGCGTATCTCGGCCCTGAGGGCACCTTCACTCAAGCCGCTGCGCTGAAGCATTTCGGCCACGCCGTGATCAGCAAGCCCATGGCAGCGATCGACGAAGTGTTCCGTGAAGTGGTCGCCGGTGCGGTCAACTTCGGCGTCGTCCCGGTGGAGAACTCCACCGAAGGTGCGGTCAACCACACTCTGGACAGCTTCCTTGAGCACGACATGGTCATCTGTGGCGAAGTCGAGCTGCGCATTCACCATCATCTGCTGGTGGGCGAGAACACCAAGACTGACAGCATCAGCCGCATCTACTCCCACGCCCAGTCCTTGGCCCAGTGCCGCAAGTGGCTGGACGCGCATTACCCGAACGTCGAACGCGTCGCCGTTGCCAGCAACGCCGAAGCGGCCAAGCGGGTCAAGGGTGAGTGGAACTCGGCGGCGATCGCCGGTGATATGGCGGCGGGCCTTTATGGCTTGACGCGGATTGCCGAGAAGATCGAGGACCGTCCGGACAACTCCACGCGCTTCCTCATGATCGGCAATCAGGAAGTGCCGCCGACCGGCGACGACAAGACGTCGATCATCGTCTCGATGAGCAACAAGCCCGGTGCGCTGCATGAGCTGCTGGTGCCTTTCCACCAGAACGGCATCGACCTGACGCGCATCGAGACGCGTCCCTCGCGAAGCGGTAAGTGGACCTACGTATTCTTCATCGATTTCGTTGGCCACCACCGCGACCCGCTGATCAAGGCCGTTCTCGAGCAGATCAGTCAGGAAGCCGTGGCGCTCAAGGTGCTGGGTTCCTATCCGAAAGCAGTGCTTTGATCCTGCGACCGGACTTGCAGCCCCACGGGTTTTTCTGAAGAGGTAAAGCGGTACATGAGCGGCGACTTCCTCGCGCTGGCACAGCCCGGCGTGCAAAAACTATCGCCTTACGTTCCCGGTAAGCCGGTGGACGAACTGGCGCGTGAACTGGATATCGATCCTGCGCGCATCATCAAGCTGGCGAGCAACGAAAACCCCATGGGCGCCAGCCCCAAGGCGTTGCAGGCGATCAAAGACGCACTGGCGGAGTTGACCCGCTACCCTGACGGCAACGGTTTCGAGCTCAAGCAGCGCTTGTCGCAAGCCTGTGGCGTGCAGCCCGAACAAGTGACGCTGGGCAACGGCTCCAACGACATTCTGGAAATCGTCGCCCGCGCCTACCTGGCGCCGGGGCTCAATGCGGTGTTCAGCGAACACGCGTTTGCGATCTATCCGATCGTCACCCAGGCCGTGGGCGCCACCGCCCGCGTCGCCAGGGCGAAAGAGTGGGGTCACGACCTGCCGGCCATGCTCGCCGCCATCGACAGCAACACCCGGGTCGTCTTCATCGCCAACCCGAACAACCCCACCGGGACCTGGTTCGGACCGAGTGCGCTGGCTGACTTCCTCGCGCAGGTGCCCGACAACGTGTTGGTCGTGCTGGACGAGGCCTACATTGAATACGCCGAGGGCGCTGACCTGCCAGACGGTCTCAACTTCCTGAGCGATCACTCGAACCTGCTGGTGTCGCGTACGTTCTCCAAGGCCTATGGTCTGGCCTCTTTGCGCGTTGGTTATGCCCTGTCCTCGCCGGTCGTGGCCGACGTGCTGAACCGCGTGCGTCAGCCATTCAACGTCAACAGCCTCGCACTCGCCGCTGCGTGCGCCGCGCTGGACGACGTTAACTATGTTGCGCAAAGCCGTCAGTTGAATGAAGCCGGCATGCAGCAGCTGGAAGCAGGGCTTGGTCAGATGGGCCTGAGCTGGATTCCTTCCAAAGCCAATTTCATCGCCGTGGACCTGGGCCGCGAAGCCGCTTCGGTCTATCAAGGATTGCTGCGCGAAGGCGTGATCGTTCGCCCGATCGGCGGTTACGGCATGCCCGATCACCTGCGTGTGAGCATTGGTCTGCCGGCCGAGAACAGTCGTTTCCTCGAGGCGTTGAGCAAGGTTCTGGCGCGTGGTTGATGTCACGTCGCTGCAACCTGCTGCGCCTATGATCGGCCGCCTGGTGGTGGTCGGCCTCGGCTTGATCGGTGGTTCGTTCGCCAAAGGGTTGAAGGAAAGTGGCCTGTGCCGCGAAGTCGTGGGCGTCGATCTCGACCCGCAATCGCGAACGCTGGCCGTCGAACTGGGCGTGGTCGATCGCTGTGAAGACAATCTTGCGGCCGCCTGCGTGGGGGCTGACGTCATTCAGTTGGCCGTGCCGATCCTGGCCATGGAAAAGCTCCTCGGCGTGCTGGCGGGCCTGGATCTGGGCAATGCCGTGCTGACCGATGTCGGCAGCGCCAAAGGCAACGTGGTCCGCGCTGCTCGCGAAGCCTTCGGCGTGATGCCGGCGCGCTTCGTGCCGGGTCACCCGATTGCCGGCTCCGAGCAGAGCGGGGTGGAAGCCTCCAACGCCGAGCTGTTCAAACGGCACAAAGTCATTCTCACCCCTCTGGCGGAAACCGATCCGTCGGCGCTGGCGCTGGTCGACCGTCTCTGGTCGGCTCTGGGCGCAGACGTCGAGCACATGCAGGTCGAGCGCCACGATGAAGTGCTGGCGGCGACCAGTCATCTGCCGCACCTCCTGGCGTTCGGTCTGGTGGACTCGCTGGCCAAGCGCAACGAAAACCTCGACATCTTCCGTTATGCCGCGGGCGGTTTCCGCGACTTCACGCGCATCGCCGGCAGTGATCCGGTGATGTGGCATGACATCTTCCTGGCGAACCGCGAGGCCGTGCTGCGCACCCTCGACACCTTCCGCAGTGATCTCGATGCGCTGCGCGACGCCGTGGATGCAGGCGATGGCCACCAATTGCTCGGTGTGTTCACCCGGGCTCGCGTCGCCCGGGAGCATTTCGGCAAGATCCTCGCCCGTCGCGCCTACGTTGAAAAAGCAGCGGGCGCCGACCTGACGTTTATGGCGCAGCCCGGCGGTGTTGTCCGCGGACAGGTTCGCGTGCCGGGTGACAAGTCGATTTCCCATCGGGCGATCATGCTCGGGTCCTTGGCCCAAGGCACCAGCGTCGTCGAAGGTTTTCTCGAAAGCGAAGACGCGCTGGCAACGTTGCAGGCGTTCCGCGACATGGGCGTGGTCATCGAAGGGCCGCACCACGGTCGCCTGACCATTCATGGCGTCGGTCTCAACGGGCTTCAACCGGCGCCGGGGCCGCTTTATCTGGGTAACTCGGGCACTTCTATGCGGCTGCTCTGTGGCCTGTTGGCCGCGCAGCGATTCGACAGCGTGCTGACTGGCGATGCCTCGCTGTCTCGGCGCTCGATGACCCATGTCGTTGAGCCATTGCGCCAGATGGGCGCCATGATTGAAACCGCAGAGGACGGCCGGCCGCCGCTGACCCTTCGCGGCGGGCAGGGTCTTCAGGCCATCCGCTACGACATGCCGTTGCCCAGCGCTCAGGTGAAATCCGCGCTGTTGCTCGCCGGTCTCTACGCAAATGGCACAACGATGGTGCATGAGCCCGCGCCGACCCGGGACCACACCGAGCGCATGCTGCAAGGCTTCGGTCATTCGGTTGCCGTTCATGACGGGACAGTGGCGCTGCAGTCAGGGGTTGAACTCAAGGCCGCACCCATCGAAGTGCCCGGAGATATCTCCTCGGCGGCGTTCTTTATGGTGGCAGCGTCCATTGCCGAAGGCTCCGACCTGATTCTGGAAGGCGTGGGTGTCAACCCGACGCGCTCCGGCGTTATCGATATCCTGCGCCTGATGGGCGCGGACATCACGCTGCACAACCCGCGCGATGCGGGCGGCGAGCCGATGGCTGATCTGCACGTGCGCCCTGCGCGCCTCATGGGTATCGACGTTCCACGGACGCTGGTGTCTCTGGCGTTCGACGAGCTTCCAGCACTCTTTATTGCCGCCGCGTGCGCGGAAGGGCGAACAGTGTTTTACGGTGTCCAGGGCTCACGCGTCAGGGAATCCGGCCGTCTTGAGGCCATGGCCGACGGTCTGGCGACGCTCGGTATAAACGTTGAATCCACCGCAGATGGCATCATTATTGATGGTGGAACCGTTGGCGGTGGTGAAATCAATGCGCAGGGTGATCACCGTATCGCCATGGCATTCAGTATCGCGTCGTTGCGCGCGGCCAGTCCGATCCGCATCCGGGACTGCGCCAATGTGGCGACTTCATTTCCCAGTTTCCTGACGCTGTGTGCTCAGGTGGGTATTCGTGTAACGCAAGAGGGGCAATCGTGAAAGTTCAAGCTCCGGTCATAACGATCGACGGACCCAGCGGTTCCGGGAAGGGCACGGTGGCCGGCAAGCTGGCCAAACGTCTGGGCTGGTCCCTGCTGGATTCCGGCGCGCTGTATCGGTTGCTGGCCTTTGCGGCCGTCAACCATGGCGTCGACCTGACCAATGAAGAAGCATTAAAGCTGCTGGCTGCGCATCTGGACGTGCAGTTCATGGCAGCGACCGACGACCACGGTCAGCGCATTATCCTGGAAGGGGAGGACGTCACGTCAGCCATCCGCAATGAGCATGTCGGCAGCGGCGCGTCGCAGGTGGCCTCGTTGCCGGCTGTCCGCGAAGCACTGCTGCAGCGCCAGCGGGCTTTTCAGGAGTTTCCGGGCCTGATTGCCGACGGCCGCGACATGGGCACGGTGGTCTTTCCCGGCGCGCCACTGAAGATTTTTCTGACGGCCAGCGTCGACGAGCGTGCCCGTCGGCGATATTTGCAGTTGAAGGCCAAGGGTGACGATGTTAGTCTGCCGAGTCTGCTAGATGAGATCCGTGTCCGCGACGAGCGCGACACCCAGCGAGCGGTAGCCCCGCTCAAGCCGGCGCATGACGCCATTCAGCTGGATTCCACCGAATTGTCCATCGAGCAGGTGCTTGAACGCATCCTGAGTGAAGTCGCACTCCGCGATCTCGCCGGATGACCAGAAAGCCACGTGGGAGACCAGTCATAGTCCCGCAGGCTTTCTTTCATATGAACGAAACCCACGTTGTCTGGAGCGTGGCAGATGGGCGTATTCTTCGCCCTTATCAACAGGAATTAAAATGAGCGAAAGCTTTGCTGAACTTTTCGAAGAAAGCCTAAAGACTCTTAACCTTCAGGCCGGTTCGATCATCACCGCGATCATCGTCGATATCGATTACCAGGCTGGTTGGGTCACCGTTCACGCTGGTCTGAAGTCTGAAGGCCTCATCCCGCTGGAGCAGTTCCACAACGATGCTGGCGAGCTGACCATCAAGATTGGCGATGAAGTCCACGTTGCGCTGGACGCGGTCGAAGACGGCTTTGGCGAAACCAAGCTGTCCCGCGAAAAAGCCAAGCGTGCTGAGTGCTGGATCGTTCTGGAAGCGGCTTTCGCAGCTGAGGAAGTGGTCAAGGGCGTTATCAACGGTAAGGTTAAAGGCGGCTTCACAGTCGACGTTAACGGCATCCGTGCGTTCCTGCCAGGTTCTCTGGTTGACGTCCGTCCAGTGCGCGACACCACGCACCTGGAAGGCAAAGAGCTGGAATTCAAGGTCATCAAGCTGGACCAGAAGCGCAACAACGTTGTCGTTTCCCGTCGCAGTGTCCTGGAAGCCGAAAACAGCGCCGAGCGCGAAGCTCTGCTGGAATCGCTGCAGGAAGGCCAACAGGTCAAGGGTATCGTCAAGAACCTCACCGATTACGGCGCATTCGTCGATCTGGGTGGCGTCGATGGCCTGCTGCACATCACCGACATGGCCTGGAAGCGCATCAAGCATCCATCGGAAATCGTCAACGTTGGCGATGAGATCGATGTAAAGGTCCTGAAATACGATCGCGAGCGCAATCGTGTTTCCCTGGGTCTGAAGCAACTGGGTGAAGATCCATGGGTTGCTATCAAGGCTCGTTACCCGGAAGGCACTCGCGTTACCGCGCGTGTTACCAACCTGACCGACTACGGCTGCTTCGCAGAGCTGGAAGAAGGCGTGGAAGGCCTGGTACACGTTTCGGAAATGGACTGGACCAACAAGAACATCCACCCGTCGAAAGTCGTTCAGGTTGGCGACGAAGTGGAAGTCATGGTTCTGGACATCGACGAAGAGCGTCGTCGTATCTCCCTGGGCATCAAACAGTGCAAATCTAACCCGTGGGAAGATTTCTCTGGCCAGTTCAACAAGGGCGACAAGATCTCCGGCACCATCAAGTCGATCACCGATTTCGGTATCTTCATTGGTCTGGACGGCGGCATCGACGGCCTGGTTCACCTGTCCGACATCTCCTGGAACGAAGTGGGCGAAGAAGCCGTACGCCGTTTCAAGAAAGGCGACGAGCTTGACACCGTGATCCTGTCGGTTGATCCAGAGCGTGAGCGCATCTCGCTGGGTATCAAGCAGCTGGAAAGCGATCCGTTCTCCGAGTATGTCACTGTCAATGACAAAGGCGCTATCGTCCGCGGTATCGTTAAAGAAGTTGACGCCAAAGGCGCCATCATCACTTTGGCCGACGACATCGAAGCGACCCTCAAAGCCTCCGAAATCAGCCGTGACCGCGTTGAAGACGCGCGTAACGTTTTGAAAGAAGGCGAAGAGATCGAAGCCAAGATCATCAGCGTTGACCGCAAGAGCCGCGTGATCAGCTTGTCCATCAAGTCGAAAGACGTTGAAGACGAGAAAGAAGCGATTCAGAGCCTGCGTAGCAAGCCTGAAACCGCTGAAAGCACTGGTCCTACCACTCTGGGTGACCTGCTGCGTGCTCAAATGGAAAAACAGAACTGAGTTCTGTCTGACCATTGAAAAAGGGCGACTTCGGTCGCCCTTTTTTGTGGGCGGGTGATTTTGCGCTGTGTTCGGCCAATGCCTGTTGAGGATCTTCAATCTCCACTCATTTAAGTCTGGACATACTCTGTTCAAATCCTTCTGGTCATGCTAAAACCTTCAAAGCGCTTTACCTAGCTGCTTGAAAAAGAAGGGAAAAATATGACGAAGTCGGAGTTGATCGAACGAATTGTCACCCATCAAGGACTGCTCTCATCCAAGGATGTGGAGTTGGCCATCAAGACCATGCTCGAGCAGATGTCGCAGTGCCTGGCGACGGGCGACCGTATTGAAATACGCGGCTTCGGCAGCTTTTCCCTGCACTATCGCGCACCTCGCGTAGGCCGCAATCCGAAGACAGGTCAGTCTGTCAGCCTCGACGGCAAGTTCGTACCTCACTTCAAACCAGGCAAAGAGCTCCGCGACCGGGTGAACGAAGAAGAGGAGCATGAGCTCCAATAGCTCTTTGAGGAGTTCTCATGCGAAATGTGAAGCGTCTGATCTTTCTGGCTATCGCCCTGTTGATCGCAGCGGTGATTGTCGTATTTGTGCTGGAAAACCAGCAGAACGTCGCCTTGGTGTTCTTTGGCTGGAATGCACCCGAGCTGCCGTTCGCCGTGCCGGTGATCTTTGCATTGCTGGTGGGCATGTTGATTGGCCCCCTGTTGGTTTCAGTCGCGCGTCTGCGCAGGAAACCCAAGGCGTCACGTCTACCCTGATAGAATCCCTGCGCGCCAGACACCTCAACGCTTGCGTTGAAGATAATTACAAGCGCACCTATAACTAATCTCCTTTTTCAATGCCTAACCCACGCCTCAAGCTTTCAGGCGCGAGGGTTGCGTGCAGTTCATCATTCGAGCTGCTTCTACTGAACAGAGGAACCTTCGGGTTTTTTCGTCGCATAGGTTTTTACACATGAATTCCGACTATCCCGCTCTTCAGACTCGCTGTTTCAAGGCCTACGACATCCGTGGTCAGGTACCCAATGACCTTGATGATGACATTGCTTACCGCATCGGCCGGTCCATGGTGGTTGAACTGGGTGCCAAAAATATCGTAGTGGGCCGAGACATGCGTCTTGAAAGCCCGGCCCTGGCTCAGGCGTTGATCAAGGGAATCCAAGAAGCCGGCGCGGATGTCATCGACATCGGCCTGTGCGGCACCGAAGAAGTCTACTTCGCCACCAGCCACTACGATGCAGACGGCGGCGTGATGGTCACGGCCAGTCATAACCCGAAGGGTTATAACGGCATGAAACTGGTCCAGAAATCGTCACGTCCCATTAGTGGTGATACAGGCCTTGATGCCATTCGCCAGCGCGTGGATGCGGGCGACTTCGGTCAAGTGGCCGCTCAGCACGGCAGCGTCCAGTCCAAGCCGGACAAGACCGCCTACATCGAGCACCTGCTGACCTACGTCAAAGGTGCCGACCTTCGTCCATTGAAGATCCTCGCCGATCCGGGCAATGGCGCCGTCGGTCCCGCACTGGACGCGATCCGCTCCCAGCTCCCGTTCGAGTGGGTGATCATCAACGCCGAACCGGATGGCAACTTCCCCAATGGCGTGCCGAACCCGCTGCTGCCGGAAAACCGCAGCATCACCCGCGACGCGCTGCTCAAGCACGGCTGCGATCTGGGCTTGGCGTGGGACGGCGATTTCGACCGCTGCTTCTTCTTTGACGAGCAAGGCCGTTTCGTCGAGGGCTACTACCTGGTGGGCCTGCTGGCCGAAATGCTGCTCAAGCAACACCCGGGTTCGAAAATCATTCACGACCCGCGCCTGACCTGGAACACCATCGATCAGGTCAAGCAGGCGGGCGGTACGCCAGTGCTGTGCAAAACCGGTCACGCGTTCATCAAGGAGCGCATGCGCCTGGAAGACGCCGTGTATGGCGGCGAAATGAGTGCTCACCACTACTTCCGCGATTTTGCCTACTGCGACAGCGGCATGATCCCGTGGCTGTTGGTCGCCGCGCTGATGTCGGTGTCGGGCAAGAAGTTCTCGCAGCTGGTTGATGAGCGGATGGCGGCCTACCCGTGCAGCGGCGAAATCAACTACAAGGTTGAAGACGTCAAATCCATCATCGCCAAGATCCTGGAACACTACACGCCGTCTTGCTCGAACATCGACAGAACCGACGGCATCAGCCTTGAGTTCGCCGAATGGCGCTTCAACCTGCGCGGCTCCAACACCGAGCCACTGCTGCGTCTGAACGTCGAGAGCCGTCGTGATCCAGCCCTTGTAGAAGCCAAGGTCAAAGAGATCGAAGCGCTGATCAACGGCAAGTGATGCACCGGGCGCGCGGTCCCGCTTGCTGATTGGCAGGGCCGCACGCCTATCGTCTACAATGGCGCCGCTATTTCGCAGCGGCCGTCATGATGGACGGCGAATTCTTATGTGCATGGATCGGATATGACCAGAAAAATCCTGGTAACAGGCAGTTCGGGATTTTTGGGAACAGCGCTGGTTGACCACCTTGCACACCTGCCCGACGCACACATTGTCGCGGTCAGCAGAGGGGCGACGCCCCATTCTTCTCCAAACGTGACGACGGCCATTGTTGCCGGGCTGACTGCCGACACCCCATGGCAGGAAGTTCTGCATGACGTCGACACGGTCGTTCACGCCGCAGCGCGGGTGCATGTCATGCACGACACCGCGGCCGATCCGCTTTCGCTGTACCGGGGGGTCAACACCCTCGGCACGCTGAATCTGGCTGAGCAGGCCGCCGCAGCAGGCGTTCGGCGTTTCATCTTCATCAGCACGATCAAGGTCAACGGTGAGTCCACCGCGGGGGGCGACTGCTTTCGTCCGGGCGACGCGCCCAATCCGAGCGATGCCTACGCCATCTCCAAGCACGAAGCGGAACAAGGCCTTCAGGCCTTGGCCAAAACCTGCGCGATGGAAGTCGTCATCATTCGCCCGGTGCTGGTTTACGGCCCCGGCGTCAAAGCCAACTTCCTGCAACTGATGCGCACGTTGCGCAAAGGCGTGCCGCTGCCGCTGGGCGCGGTGAACAATGCGCGCAGCCTGGTCTCGCTGGACAACCTGACCGACCTGATCCGCGTCTGCATCGATCATCCTGCCGCCGCGAATCAGGTCTTTCTGGTCAGCGATGGCCAGGACCTCTCCACGACCGAACTGGCCAGCCGCCTCAAGGCGCAGATGGGGACATCCGGTTGGCTCATTCCCGTACCCGAATCCCTTATCATGCTCGGCGCCACACTGTTGGGTCGCAAATCGGCGGCCGAGCGTGTGCTGGGTTCGCTGCGCGTGGACATCAGCAAAACCCGCGAGCGGTTGCAGTGGCAGCCGCCGGTGTCGGTAGAGGACGGCCTCAAGAAGACCGTCGAGCATTTTCGGGTGACGGATCGAGCATGAATTATTGGTGGGTCGCAGTTGCGGTTGTCGTGTTTTCGTTTGCGCTGACGCATGTATTGCGACGCTATGCGTTGCACAAAAGCTTGCTTGATATCCCGAACGGTAGAAGCTCCCACACCCTTCCGACGCCAAGGGGCGGCGGCGTGGCGATTGTCATCAGTTATCTGGTCGCGCTGGTCTGGATGCTATGGGCGGGGCTGATGGGCCGCGACCTGTTCCTGGCCATGTTCGGCGCGGGCGCGTTGATCGCGGCGCTGGGGTTTCTCGACGATCACGGCCACATCGCCGCGCGATGGCGCCTGCTGGGGCATTTTTTCGCGGCGGCGTGGGCTTTGTTCTGGCTGGGGGGGCTTCCGGCAATCAGCGTGTTCGGCATGACCCTCGATCCGGGCTTGATCGTTAATGTGCTGACGGCGTTCTACTTGGTGTGGCTGCTCAATCTGTACAACTTCATGGACGGCATCGACGGCATTGCCAGCGTAGAGGCAATCTGTGTCTGCGTCGGCGCTGCGATCATCTACGCCCTGAGCGGTGTTGCCACTCTGGTGTGGCTGCCGATCCTGTTGGCGTGCGCCGTGGCGGGCTTTCTGTTCTGGAATTTTCCTCCGGCGAAGATCTTCATGGGCGACGCCGGCAGCGGATTCCTCGGCATCATGCTCGGTTGTCTGTCACTGCAGGGCGCGTGGATTTCCTCGCAGTTCTTGTGGGTATGGCTTATTCTCCTCGGGGTTTTCATCGTAGACGCTACAGTAACCCTCATCCGTCGGCTCGTTCGGGGCGAC
The DNA here is from genome assembly GCF_039672565.1 of Pseudomonas sp. Ps21-P2. Lineage (NCBI taxonomy): Bacteria > Pseudomonadati > Pseudomonadota > Gammaproteobacteria > Pseudomonadales > Pseudomonadaceae > Pseudomonas > Pseudomonas sp. Ps21-P2. The sequence continues at coordinate 177,525 of NZ_JBDFPL010000006.1, read as the reverse complement.
AAGGTCTATGAGGCGCACAGAAGTCACGCTTATCAATTCGCCTCGCGACGTTTTGGCAAGCACCTTCCGGTGACGTCCGCAGTCGGTGTAATCAATCTGTGCTGGCTGTTGCCGGTCGCTGTGTGTGTCGCCCGTTTCGGGCTGGATGGCGCACTCGGCGTGATCATTGCTTACGCTCCACTGCTCGCTCTGGCAGTCATCTTTAAAGCAGGGGCGCTTGAAAAGGGCTGAGCCCGGACATTGGCGCTGATGCTGTTGATCCGATTCCCCCGCGGGGCAGGAATCAATGGCCGGTGCAGGGGTCGACTGAAAGGAGTTTGAACGCGTGCTTGAGGGGATGATGGGAAAAATACGCACTTCGCTGCTGGCGCTGCCTCGCCGGCACAAGCGGATCATGCAGGTCGCCGCAGACGTCTGTCTGATCTGGTTCGCGTTGTGGATGGCGTTTGTCGTCCGCCTGGGCATCGATGAACTCATCAACCCCCTGGAAATCCATACCTGGCTGTTTGCAAGCGCGCCCGTTGTGGCGATCCCGTTGTTCATTCGTTTCGGCATGTACCGCGCGGTGATGCGCTATTTCGGCAACGACGCACTGATCGCGATCATCAAAGCCGTCAGCCTGTCGGCCCTGATTCTCGGGGTCGTGGTCTATCTCTACAGCAACCACCAGCATGTGGTGCCGCGATCGGTGATGTTCAATTACTGGTGGCTGAGCATGGTCATGATCGGTGGCCTGCGCCTGGCGATGCGTCAGTATTTTCTCGGTGACTGGTTTTCCGCCGCTCGCCATGTGCCCTTTGCAACCCGCGACGATGGCCTGCCAAAAGTCGCCATCTACGGTGCCGGCGCGGCAGGTAACCAATTGGTCGCTGCACTGCGCATGGGCCGGTCGATGCGTCCGGTAGCGTTCATCGATGACGACGACTCGATCTCCAACCGGGTCATTTCCGGGCTGCTGGTCTATAAGCCCAAGCACATTCAGCAGATGATCGACGTCACCGGCGCCCAGGAAATTCTGCTGGCGATTCCGTCGTCGGCCCGAGCCCGTCGCCGGGAAATCCTCGGCTTCCTGGAAGGCTTCCCGCTGCATGTTCGCAGCGTACCGAATTTCTCTGATCTGGCGGCAGGCCGGGTGAAGGTGGACGATCTTCAGGAAGTCGACATCGCTGACCTGCTCGGGCGCGACGCCGTGCCTGCGCAAGAGGAGCTGCTCGAACACTGCATCAAGAACCAGTGCGTACTGGTCACCGGGGCCGGGGGGTCGATCGGTTCGGAGCTGTGCCGGCAGATCCTGCTGTTGAAGCCGACCACGCTGTTGCTGCTCGATCACAGCGAATTCAACCTGTACACGATTCTTACCGAGCTGGAGCGGCGGGTGGCCCGCGAGTCGCTCAAGGTCAAACTGCTGCCGATCCTGGGCTCCATTCGCAATCACGCCAAGCTGCTGGATGTGATGAAGACCTGGCAGGTCAACACCGTGTACCACGCGGCGGCCTACAAGCATGTGCCGATGGTCGAGCACAATATCGCCGAAGGCGTGCTCAACAACGTGGTCGGTACGCTAAACGCGGCCCAAGCGGCGCTGCAGGCGGGCGTGGCCAACTTCGTGCTGATTTCCACCGACAAGGCCGTGCGTCCGACCAATGTGATGGGCAGCACCAAGCGCCTGGCCGAGCTGACGTTGCAGGCACTGAGCCGGGAAACCGCGCCGGTCATGTTCGGCGACCGCTCCAATGTGCATCAGGTCAACAAGACGCGATTCATCATGGTGCGGTTCGGCAACGTGCTGGGTTCATCCGGCTCGGTGATTCCGCTGTTCCATCAGCAGATCAAATCCGGCGGCCCGCTGACGGTGACGCACCCGAAAATCACCCGCTACTTCATGACCATCCCGGAAGCGGCGCAGTTGGTGATCCAGGCCGGTTCCATGGGGCAGGGCGGCGACGTGTTCGTGCTCGACATGGGCGAGCCGGTGCGCATCATCGAGCTGGCCGAGAAGATGGTGCACCTGTCGGGCCTGAGCATCCGCTCGGAGCACAATCCCCAGGGCGACATTGCCATTGAGTTCACCGGTCTGCGGCCTGGCGAGAAGCTCTATGAGGAGCTATTGATCGGCAACAACGTGGCGGCGACTCGCCACCCGATGATCATGAGCGCGCAGGAAGACTTTCTGTCGTGGGACATCTTCAAGCAGAGCCTCTCGCAGCTGCTCAAGGCACTGGACGACGACGATTACACCCGCGTTCGGCAGATCCTCGGCGACACCGTCGCTGGCTATGCGCCAGAGGGCGATATCGTCGACTGGATTCATCAGCAGCGTCGCCGGGAACCGTAGACGCTCGCGTTCCGGAAACCTTTTCTTACGCAGCGACATGGGGCACTGCAACCGGCGCGAGGCCCGGCGGTACGGGGCCTGCGAGTCGATACATATCCGGTCACCGATCCCTGCGTTGACGGTCTGTCGCCATCGGCTAGGTTTGGGAAGCAGCTCAGGAATGCTGCTTCCACTTACGATGCCCATGGAGCATGACTCATGCGTACTTCTTATCTGTCCTCCCTGATCTTCGCGCTGCTGGCGGGTACGTCCCTCGCTGTGACTGCCGCGCCTTCTGCCACCCCTGCCGTCACCCCGGCAGACGCCACCCAACCTGCCATTTCCGCGCCAGCGGGTGCGCAGGGCTCAAAGGTTAATCTTAACGCCGCGAGTGCGGAAACCCTTCAGAAAGAGCTGTCCGGGATTGGCGCAGCCAAAGCCAACGCCATCGTTGCTTACCGTGAAGAACACGGCGGATTCACGGCCGTGGATGAGTTGATCGAAGTGAAGGGCATCGGCAAGGCGCTGCTGGACAAGAACCGCGACAAGCTGGCAATTGACTGAGACCCCATGAGCTCAAGGCCGATCTTTTGATCGGCCTTTTTTATGTCCGTCATGACTCCAGGCGCACCGTTTACCCACCAACATAGAAAAATGTCGACCGACATATTATTTTTTAAATTACGGGCGTAATATCCCTCCGCAGCTACGCTCACTTTCCCATGGAGAACGTTCATGACTACTCAGACTCAAGGCAAGGCTGTCATCACCGGCGCGTCGTCGGGCATTGGCTTCACCTATGCGGACCGCCTGGCGCAGCGCGGATTTGATCTGCTGCTGGTGGCCCGTGACCAGTCGCGACTGGAAGCACTGGCGACGGATCTGCGCGCAAAACATTCGATCAATGTCGAGGTGATCAAAGCCGACTTGACCCAGCCCGCCGATGTCAGCGTCCTCGAGCAGCGTCTGCGCTCGGACGCATTGATCACGCTGCTGGTGAACAACGCCGGAGTTGCGCTGAGCACGCCCCTCGCCGAATCGGATCTGGACGAAGTGGACCGCCTGATTCAACTCAACATCGTTGCGCTGACCCATCTGGCGTCCGCCGCAGCGTCCGGTTTTGCGGCGCGCGGTACCGGGGCGATCATCAATATTGCGTCCGTGGTGCCACTGTTGCCGGAGCGCTTCAACGCGGTGTACGCCGCCAGCAAGGCTTATGTGTTGAGCCTGACCCAGTCGCTCGCTGCCGAGATGAGCGAAAAGGGCGTGCAGGTTCAAGCCGTGCTGCCCGGCGCCACTCGCACTGAAATCTGGGAGCGCGCCGGTCTGGACATCAACGCCTTTCCGCCGGAAATGGTCATGGACGTCAACGAGATGGTCGACGCTTCGCTGGCCGGGTTCGATCAGAAAGAGCTGATCACCATTCCATCGTTGCCGGATGCCGCTGACTGGCAGGCCTTCACCCAGGCCCGCCTGGCACTGGGCCCGAATCTGTCGCTGCAGCACGCGGCGCAACGTTACAAAACGGCTGGCGCTTAACGGTGCCGGCGACTGCCAAAAATGAGGAAAAGGTGAACCCATGAGCGAGCGTCGCATCGTAGTGACGGGTATGGGGCTGGTGACGCCATTAGGCTCCGGCGTCGAAGCGGTATGGAAGCGATTGCTTGAAGGCCGCTCGGGCATTGTGCAGTTGCCTGAGCAGACGGTGGCTGACCTGGCAGGCAAGGTCGGCGGCCCGGTGCCGACCCTGGAGCAAGACCCTGAAGCCGGGTTCGACGCTGACGCCGCCGCGCCGCCCAAGGAGCAGAAGAAGATGGACCGCTTCATTCTGTTTGCCCTGGGCGCTGCGCAGCAGGCGGTCAAACAGGCAGGCTGGGCGCCATCGACTGAAGAGGAGCGGGAGCGTACTGCGACCATCATTGGCGCCGGCGTAGGTGGTTTTGGTGCCATCGCCGAGGCGGTTCGCATTACGGATACCCGTGGGCCGCGACGCTTGTCGCCGTTCACCATTCCTTCGTTTCTGGTGAATCTGGCGGCCGGGCATGTGTCGATCCAGCACGGTTTCAAAGGCCCGCTGGGCGCGCCGGTGACGGCGTGTGCGGCGGGTGTTCAGGCGATCGGCGATGCCGCGCGGCTGATCCGCAACGGCGAAGCGGATGTGGCCATCTGCGGTGGCGCCGAAGCCTGTATCGATCGCGTCGCCTTGGGTGGTTTCGCTGCCGCGCGGGCGCTTTCCAATGGCTTCAATGACACACCGGAGCGCGCCTCACGGCCCTTCGACCGTGACCGCGACGGCTTCGTCATGGGCGAGGGCGCGGGGATCATCGTCATCGAAACCCTGGAGCACGCACTCGCTCGCGGTGCAACGCCCATCGTTGAACTGGTCGGTTACGGCACCAGCGCGGACGCCTATCACCTGACGGCCGGGCCTGAAGATGGCAGTGGCGCGCGTCGGGCGATGCAGGCAGCGATTCGGCAGGCCGGCATTCAGCCCTCCGATGTCCAGCACGTCAACTCCCATGCCACGTCCACCCCGGTGGGCGACAAGGGTGAAATGGCGGCGATCAAAACGGTGTTCGGTGACCAGAATGGCGTCGCGGTGACGTCGACCAAATCAGCCACCGGGCACTTGCTCGGCGCGGCAGGCGGCATCGAGGCGATTTTCACGGCGTTGGCGATTCGCGATCAGATCGCGCCGATGACGCTGAATCTGGAGAACCCTGATGAGGCGGCGGCAGGCATCGACATCGTCCACGGCAAGGCACGCCCGATGGACATCGAGTACGCCCTGTCGAACGGGTTTGGCTTCGGCGGTGTGAACGCCAGCGTGCTGTTTCGTCGCTGGCATCCCTGAGCGGTGCTGAGACAAGCAAGACACTTCCCTGCCGCGAGAAGGGCAGGGAAGTGAGCGTCAGCCTTCGATCAGCTGCTTGAGCTGATCGCGGGTGGTTTCCAGAATTCGCTCGGCCAGCGCGGGATCTTTCGCGCTGCGCGCCAGTACCATCGCCCCCACCAGCCCGGACATGACCATCACGCTCTTGTCGCTGCTTTGCCCCTCGGCTGGCATGCCTGCTTCGAGGGTGGCGAGCATGCGGTTGATCAACTCGTCGGTAATCTCGCTCGGTTGCCCGCGCTGGCCCAGCTCGGACGCCATGGTCGGCAATGGGCAGCCCTTTTCCGGGTGATCACGATGGGCGCTCGACAGGTACGCATCGATGAACGCCTGGGTCGAACTGTCCTCGGCCATTTTCTCGGCACGTGAGGCGTACAACTGGTCAACAGCGCAGCGCAGCGACTTTTCGACCAAGTCGTCCTTGGATTTGAAATGGGCATAAAAACCACCGTGGGTCAGGCCCAATGCCTTCATCAACGGTTGCAAACCGGTGGCGCCGATGCCGTCACGGCGAAAGCGTGCGGCGGCTTCCTGAAGGATGCGCTGGTGGGTCTGGGCTTTGTGATCTTCGGCGTAACGCATGGAGCGAGCCTCCTGACTGTGGCTCTTGAAATGGTGATCGACATTTTTACACGTATGACTCGTCGACGCAGTACCCACGTTGTCACGCGCGTCGCCACCGGTCAGGAGGCCCCACGCCAGACGGCCTCACTCATGCGCAGCTATTTGGGACCCATCATCTTCGCCAGTGCCTCAGGCCGGGGCGCGCCTTGTTGCTGCTGAAGGTGTCCGGCCTCGTCCTTGTAGAAGATCGACGGGGTGGCTGACAGGCCCATGTCTTCCATCAGTTTCATGTTGGCGTCGAGTTTGGCCTGGATGTCTTTGGGAATGTTCTGCATGGCCTTGAGCGTGCTGGCTTTGCCCGCCTGTTCGTGGTTCTGCAAGGCCGCTTCCGGGTTCGCGTCGGCCAGGAGGCTCGCGGCTTTGGCGGCGCTGTCTTCGCGAATCACGCCGACCATGATATGACGCAATTGCACGTTGCCGGACTTCACCCAAGGCCGCGCCTGCTCCCAGAACAGGTTGCAGTACGGGCAGTTGGCGTCGCTGAACAGGTAGATGACTTTGGGCGCGGTTTTGGCGCCGTCGGCGATCCAGGTGCTGTTTTCCATGCGACTCCACATCGCCTCGGCCATCGGCCCATAGACCAGCTTCTGCAGGGGCGCGGTGCTCAGGTCCTCGCCCTTTTCATCGAACAGATTGCCGGCCAGCACGTGCGTGCCGTCAGGGGTCAGGTACAGCGCCATGCCTTGATTCTGATACTCGGCGGCATAACCCTTCAGCCCGCCCGGTGCGTCGAAGCTGCCTTTGATGGTTGCGCCCTTGGCTTCGAGCGCCTTGATCGGGGCGGGGAGATCTTCGGCGTGGACCAGCGCGCCTGGCAGGCTGAGCGAAACGGCGATGGCGATAAGCGCAGGGCGCATGAAGTTCATGGGGTGGTCCTTGCAGAGAGGAGGCAGACATGCGCTGATGCTGCGGGATGAGTGTGTGCAGCGCGTGCTCGGTTGCCCGATGCTGAGCAGCGGCGATTAACAGTCGATTAACCCTACGGGGCGCGTCGTGTCTGCGGCGGCTGGTGCATAATCCGCCGTTAATCCCTCTGCGCTTCAATCGCCTTTTTTTCGGGGCCGACCATGCACGTACTGCTTTGTGAAGACGACGACCTGATTGCCAGCGGCATCGTCGCGGGCCTCGACGCCCAGGGCCTGACGGTGGATCGCGTGGCCACGGCCTCGTCCGCGCGGGCGATGCTGTCGGCCGCACATTTCGACGTGATGATTCTCGACCTCGGCCTGCCCGATGAAGATGGCCTGAAGCTGTTGCGGCAGTTGCGCCAGCAGGGGGTCGAAATCCCGGTGCTTATTCTCACCGCTCGCGACACCGTGACCGACCGCGTCGACGGCTTGCAGGCCGGAGCGGACGATTACCTGCTCAAGCCCTTCGACCTGCGTGAACTCAGCGCGCGCCTGCACACCCTGGTGCGCCGCATGGCCGGGCGCAGCGTCAACGTGATCGAACACGGCGTGCTCAGCTACGACCCGAGCAGCCGGGAAACCCGCCTTGCCGGTCAGCCGGTTGATCTCTCCCGTCGTGAACAGGCCTTGCTGCAAGCGTTACTCAACAACAGCGGCCGCGTGCTTTCTGGCGAACAGTTAAAGGACTGCGTGTACGGCTTCGGCGACGAAGTCGAGAGCAACGCCCTTAACGTTCACATTCACCACCTGCGGCGCAAACTGGGCGGCCGGATCATCGAAACCGTCCGCGGTCTGGGCTATCGCCTCGGCCCGGCCGGCCTTGATTCGGAGTCAGCGCCATGATGAGCCTGCGCACGCGGCTGAGTCTGATCCTGGGCTCGGCGTTCATCCTGATCTGGGTGCTGGCCGCAGCGTGGATGCTGAGGGACTTGCGCACGCAGATGATGCAATCCCTCGATCAACGCCTTGAGGCCTCGGCGCGCATGGTGGCCGGGCTGCTCGAACAGATGCAGATGCCCACCGGCAGTGAAACCCGCTCGCTGCGGGCCGACGATCCGGCGCTGCCCAGTGGCATGGCCTGTCAGCTGAGTTCCCTGCGCGGGCAGGTCCTGGCGCGCACCGACAGCTCGCCGAGTGAACCGCTGAAGGCCGACGCCAGCGGCTTCCATGACCAGATGATCAACGGCGACCACTGGCGCGTGTACACGATGATGCATGACAACGTGCGGGTGACGACCGCCGACCGGCAGATCGAGCGCGACGTGCTGGGGCATTCGGTGCTCCTGGCGGCGTCGGTGCCGGTGCTGGTCGCGCTGTTCGGCAGTCTGGCGCTGGTCTGGTTCGGCATCGGCCGGGGGCTGGCGCCGCTCAACCGCATGCGCGACGCCTTGAATCGCCACAGCGCCGACTCGGTCGAACCGCTGGACGTGCCGAACCTGCCCAGTGAGTTGCAGCCACTGCTGGTCAGCCAGAATCAGCTGTTTCAGCGCATCGCCCAGACCCTCGAGCGCGAGCGGCGGCTGACCGGGGACGCTGCCCATGAACTGCGCAGCCCGCTCACGGCCATCAAGACCCATCTGCAAGTGGCGCGCATGACCGACGGCCAGAAGCGTGACACGGCGCTGGCCCATGCGGAGGAGGGCGCCGACCGGATGCATCGCACCCTCGAACAGCTGCTGCTGTTGGCGCGGGTCGAGGGCAGCCTGTCGTTTGACGACGGAGTGCAGTGCGACGCCGAGCAGGTCGCGCGGCTGGCCATCCACGATGCCAGTCACGGCGACGAACAGCGCATCGAACTGATCCTGCCGTCGCAGTTGTCCCGCGCCGCCGTGCAGATGCCGGCGGCACTGGCGGTCGCCGCGTTGCGCAATCTGCTGGACAACGCGCTGCGCCACAGCCAGGCCGATGCGAAGGTGGAACTGAGTGTCGAAACCTTCGACGGGCAGGCCCATTTCCGCGTTCGCGATCACGGCCCCGGCATTCCCGAGCCGGACCTGGACAAGCTCACCCAGCGCTTCTGGCGCAACGGCAAGAGCCCCGGCGCCGGGCTGGGATTGGCGATTGTTCAGGCCATTGTTCAGCGTTGCGCGTGCTCGCTGCGCTTTGACAGCCGTCACGACGGTTTGCGGGTGGAGCTGAGCATGCCGTTGCGGCGGGATGTCGCAGGCGAGTGACGTGTGGGAAGGGTCTGAAAGTGGAGTCGGCCGACGTTGGACGTCAGGCCGAGGGTTTGCTGAATGTTCGCTACTCCGGCATGGCCGAAGAGTGGTGGGAGGTAATCAGCCATTGGTTATTCACAAGTGCGTAAGTAAAGGTGTACCGCGCCTGGACTTCTGAATTGTCGCTGAAACGAAACGTGTAAAGGCCGGTATCGATTGCGCTATTGCAACTTGTAATAACAGTGCTGCTGTCGAGGGTGCCGACCGGTTTGTTTTTAAGGAAGTGATTGAAGTAATCGACTTTGCCGGCAAGATCTGTTCTGGGCTGGTTGGAGAGGGTCGGCAACAGCACGGCGTCTGGCGTGTAGTTCGCGGCGACCTTTCCGGAATCGCCAGTCTGCAGTGCGTTGTTCCAGCGGTCGAACAGGATTTTCGCTTGTTGCTCATCAAGTGTTGCGCATTGTGCGGGAGCGTTGTTTGCACTCGCGTAAGTGCTTGCAGTGAGAAACGTGATGACGGCAAAAGTCTTGAGCACGCGTTACCTTCCATGGGCGGTTGAATGTGGGTCGAGAGCCTAATGGAGGGTTAACGGAAGTTGTACTCCCATGGATTTACAATACGTTTCGCACACTAATTCGTCCGTTTTCGGTGTGGGAATTGTCTGGTTTGTTAGGTAAGAAGCGTTGCTGATTTGTGCAGGAAGTTAAGCGGGTTTGTAACTTCCATCATCCGGCCCCGCAGGCTTTTGGTCCGACAAGCCTTTGATTCTGCTCTCTAATCCCGGACAATCGCGCCCCTTTCCCTGTAGAGAACCGGTCAGGGGCGCCGACTGCCACGTTTTTCGACGCGCTTTTGACCATGTAGCTATCACCGGCAACGGAGAATCGACCGGATGAATGATCAGGCCAACAGCGTCGAACACACCGTCGACGCCGCACCCGCGAGCGTGACTACCTGGAACCGCAACGACACCACCTGGATGCTCGGACTGTTCGGCACCGCCATCGGCGCGGGCACGTTGTTTCTGCCGATCAACGCGGGCATCGGCGGGTTCTGGCCGCTGGTGATTCTGGCCCTGCTGGCCTTCCCGATGACCTTCTATGCGCACCGCGGGCTGACCCGGTTCGTGCTCTCGGGCCGGGATGGCGCGGACATCACCGAGGTGGTCGAGCAGCATTTCGGCAAGAAAGCCGGTGCCCTGATCACGCTGCTGTATTTCTTCGCCGTGTTTCCGATCCTGCTGATCTACAGCGTGGCGCTGACCAACACGGTCGGCAGTTTCATGGAGCACCAACTGCACGTGCAGCCGCCGCCGCGAGCGCTGCTGGCGTTCGTGCTGATCCTCGGCCTGCTGGCGGTAGTACGTTGCGGTGAGCAGATCATCGTCAAGGCCATGAGCCTGATGGTGTACCCGTTTATCGTGGCCTTGCTGTTCCTCGCGGTGTTCCTGATTCCCCACTGGAACGGCGGCATTCTCACCACGGCAAGCAGCCTTCCGGCACCTTCGGCGCTGCTGCACACGCTGTGGCTGGCGATTCCGGTGATGGTGTTCTCGTTCAACCATTCACCCATCATTTCGGCGTTTGCCGTCGACCAGAAGCGCCAGTATGGCGAGCAGGCCGAACCCCGCAGCGCGCAGATCCTGGCCCGTGCCCATCTGCTGATGGTGGTCATGGTGCTGTTCTTCGTCTTCAGCTGCGTGCTGACCCTGGCGCCGGAGCAACTGGCGGAAGCCAAGGCGCAGAACCTGTCGATCCTGTCCTATCTGGCCAACCATTTCAGCAACCCGACCATCGCGTTCGCGGCGCCGTTGATTGCATTCGTCGCGATCACCAAGTCGTTCCTGGGCCACTACATCGGCGCCAGCGAAGGCCTCAAAGGTCTGGTGATAAAGACCGGCCGCCGTCCTTCGCCACGTACGCTGGACCGGCTGACCGCAGGCTTCATGCTGGTGGTCTGCTGGCTGGTGGCAACCCTCAACCCAAGCATTCTCGGGATGATCGAAACCCTTGGCGGCCCGGTGATTGCGGCGCTGCTGTTCCTCATGCCGATGTACGCCGTGCGCAAAGTGCCCGCCATGCGCCGCTACGCGGGAAAACTGTCGAACGTGTTTGTGGTGGTGATAGGGTTGATCTCGATCTCGGCGCTGGTTTATTCGTTGATGCAGTGATCAACAATCGCAGTCAGGGAAGCGGCGAACATGGCCAATAGCGACACACTCGATTTTACCCTGCGCCCTGCCACGCAATCGGATGTGCTCACGATTGCGGTGTTGGGGATGCAGGTGTTCATGGATACCTATGCGACCGAGGGCGTGCGTGACGCCATCGCTCGGGAAGCGCTCGAGTCGTTCGCGCCCGAAACCATTTCTTCGATTATCGAGCGGCCTGACTCCATATTCCTGCTCGCGGAAGTCGATGAGCATCTGGTCGGCTTTACGCAGATCTGTCTGCAAACGGGTCACCCTCTGGTTAGCGACCAGCATGCGGCCGAGCTCAAGCGCCTTTATGTGCAGGAGCGATTTGCCGGGCATGGGATAGGGTGGCAGTTGCTCCGCAGCGCGGAACGTGAAGCAGCGGCCAGGGGCGCTTCAAAGATATGGGTGACGGTTTGGGCGAGGAACACCCGTGCCTTGCAGTTTTACCCTCGACAGGGCTACGAAGAAACCGGCATGGCGGTACATCGCCTGCAGGCTGAATCCCACCCAAACGTGTTTTTCTGCAAGTCGCTTAGCGTGTCAGGACATGTCCAGCCTGTGGTTTGACAGGGCGCCAGAGTGCGCCCCATGATCCTGCTCGTTTCTGATCGATTCAGCTCTCTATCGAGGCCTTATGTCCGCCAACCCCGAAGCATTCCCCGGCGAGCGTCAGCGTTTGATCTCCGAGCGTCTGGCCGTGCACGGTCGGGTGATTGCGGCGGAGCTGGCGGCCGAGTTCAATGTGTCCGAGCATTCCATTCGCCGCGATCTCGGCGCTTTGGCGTCCGCCGGCCTGTGCAAACGCGTGTACGGCGGGGCGATTTCTCTGGCGTCGGACGGGCCGATCGCTGCGCGTGTCGAGCATGAGCCCGGGCGCAAGCGTCAGTTGGGTATCGCGGCGGCGGGATTGATCAGCGCCGGGCAGCACGTGTTTATCGACGGCGGCTCGACCAATCTGGCGATCGCCAAAGCCCTTGATCCGCACATGCCGTTGACCGTCACCACCAACGCGCCGCTGATCGCCGTCGAGCTGATGAAGCTGCCGTCGGTGGAAGTGATTCTGCTCGGCGGGCGCCTGAGTCCCGTGGCGGGCAGCACCTACGGCTTCACTACGATTCAGCAACTCACCCACTTCAACTTCGATCTGTGCTTTCTCGGCGCCTGTGCGCTGGATGCGCTGAAGGGCGTAACCGCGTTCGACATGGACGTCGCCGAGTTCAAGCGCGCCGTGGTGGCGCGCAGCGGTCAGGTGGCGGTGGCGGTGATCAACGAGAAGCTCTCCAGCATCGCGCACTATCAGGTCGCGCAGTGCGAGGAAGTCGGCGCGCTGGTGGTTGAACATGACGCGCCGGCTGATCGGCTGGAGCTGTTTCGCGGCAAGGTCGCGCAGATCGTTACGGCGCGGGCAGCGCACTGAGCACAGTCGATTCCTGCCAGGCAACGGTGCGATTGCGGCCCTGGTGCTTGGCGGCATACAGCGCGGCATCCGCGCGTTTGACGAAGTCTTCCATGGTCTGGCATTCCTGCGCTTTACAGCCATAAACCCCCAGGCTGATGCTGACGATGCCGATCGGATTGCCCTGATGTTCGAGGGCTCGGGTGAGCACGGCCAACCGGATCTTTTCCGCCAGGCTCACCGCGCCGTGCACGTCGCTGTAGGGCAGGAACACGGCCATTTCTTCCCCGCCGTAGCGCACCGCCAGGTCGCCGGTACGGTTGAGGTTGCTGCGAATGCACTCGGCCACGGCGACGATGCATTTGTCGCCGGCGACGTGGCCGTAGTTGTCGTTGTAGCTCTTGAAAAAATCAATGTCGATCATGATCAGGCTCAGCGGATGCAGGTTGGGCTCACCGTTGCGAAACTCCAGGCTGAGGATCTCCTGAAAATGCCGACGATTGGCCAGGCCGGTGAGGCTGTCCTGCAGCGCGAGTTTTTCCAGCGAGTGGCTGGCGATGCGCAGCTGTGATTCGGCGTTGAGGCCGAAACGGATCTGCTGGAACAGCAAGACGCCAAACAGCAGGTTGGCGACCACTACGCAGATGATGATCGCCAGCGAGCGCCATGCGTATTGCCGCCACTCGTCGAGCACTTCGCGCTGGGACAGGCCGGCGAGCACCACCATCGGGTAGCGGTCCAGTTTCTTGTAGCCATACAGGCGCTGTTCGTGGTCAAGCATCGACACGACGTTCGCCGTGCCTTCGTAGTGTTCCCTGACGTGAAGACGGAACAATTCGCCGTCGGCGATGGACGTACCGCGTACGTTTTCGAGAAGCGGGCGTCGCGCCAACAAGGTCCCGTCGGCCATTGCCAGGGTGATGACACCATGCTTGCCGATGTCGAAGCGCTCGAAGAACCGCTCGAAGTAGTTCAGCTCGACGGTGGCCAGCACAACGCCGGCGAAGTTGCCCATCTCATCGTTCACCCGTCGCGACACCGGGATGATCCAGTCGCCGGTGGAACGGCTCTGGATGGCCGCCCCGATATGGGGGAGGGTGCTGTCGATGGATTGGTGAAAGCGGAAATATTCTCGGTCCGCGTTGTTGGCGTTGGCCGGCATGTGGTTGAGAGAGGTTGCCGCCCAGTTGCCGTCCTTGTCGTAGATGAACAGGCCCTGGATCTGCTCGACGCTGGCGGCCGTGGCGCGCAGATAATCGTGCATGCGCGAACCACTGGCGGCGCCAAAGCCATCGAAGGAAAGCCGTTCGACCACCGACGACACGGCGATGTGGGCCTGGTCGAAGGCGTCATCGGCGTGCTGCGCCATTGAGCGCGAAAGGTTGGCGACGTTGGTATTGGCGATTTCCAGCTCGTGCATGCGCGTCTGGCGTAACTGCCAGACGGTGATGCTGGTGATGGAGATGCACACCAACAAGGTAAACAGCCCCGCCAGCCACAACACCGGCATGCGTTTGAGTCGTCGGTTTCTGACGCCGAACTCCGATCCTTCTACCTGTCTCAAACCCCACCCTCGCTGACTGCCACGATTTCAGACCCGCCACTGTGACGAACAATCCTCTCGTTCGGACACGCAGCATCGCAACAGCGACCCGTCTGACTCACAGCGTAGGACAAGTGCGGGATTTTGAAGGGAAATTTATGGCGTATAAATCATCTGCGGGAGATGTGCCGCGGTGTGGGCGTGACGTGGTTATAGGGCCGTGTGCGAGTTTGGCTGAGGTTGACATGTGGGAGCGAGCTTGCTCGCTAAGGGGCCAGTACATCCGCTAAATGTTCAGCGGGTGGAATGCCGTCTTCGCGAGCAAGCTCACTCCTACAGGGATCGCGTTCACCGGGCTATAACTGCGTTCTTGGGGCCGCGTGCGTTCCCAGCAATACGTTGCAGGTTATCAATCAGACCCGACGCCCTTGCACCTCATCCAGATTCGCCTGCCAGTCCTTCTGCGCCATCGTGGTGTGTTCGGGGATCGGTGCCTTGAGCAGCACGAAGTAGGCGACCGCTGAGAGCAACGCGACGATGGCGCTGACCGCGAAGGCGGTGGCGAAGGTGCCGGAATATTGCACGCTGAACCCGGTGACGATCGGCGCGATGGAGCCGGCGATGTAGCCGCCGAAATTCTGGATTGAACCCAGGGACGCCACGCGTTTGGTGTCGACCACGGTATTGACCACCATCCACGCCGTGGCGCTGGACAGGTTGATGCCGAACAGCGCCAGGCAGAGCAGGGCGACGCAACCGCTCAGGCCGGTGACGAACGTCAGCGGCAGGGTGAACACGGCGGCAAACACCAGCCCGCCGATCACTGTGTATTTGCGGCTGTTGAGCACGCCGACGCCGCGCTTGACCAGCCGATCGCAGATTCGCCCGGCGGCGATGGTGCCGATCGCGCCGAACACATAAGCGAACGACACCACCCAGGCGGTTTGATAGGGGTCGAGGCCGTGTTCGCGCTGGAAGTAGCCGGGCAACCAGGTCAGGTGCAGCCAGAGCATGTAGATCACGCCCATGAAACCGAGGAACGTGCCCCAGGTGCTGCGGTGCTTGAACAGGTCGAGCCAGCCGGCGAAGAACGAAGCCTTCGGCCCGGCGTCGGCCTGAACCACCTGAACGGTCGGTTCGCGTCCCTCGGCTGCCAGCTCCTTCAGGTACTGCGCACGGCTTTTGTAGAACATCAGCCAGCACAGCGACAGCACGATGCCGAGCACGCCGGTGATGATGAACATCCCGCGCCAACTGAAGTTGACCATGAACAGCGTCAGCAGCGGCGGCGCCAGGCACGGGCCGATGCAGGTGGCCGACCAGACGATGCCCGTCGGCGTGCCGCGCTCGTGCTCTTCGAACCACTCGTTGAGGGTTTTGGCGGCTGACGGAAACATCGGTGCTTCGCCAATCCCCAGCAAAACGCGCAGGGCGAAGAAGCCGCTGAAGCTGTTGACGAAGCCCGACGCTGTCTGCGCGATAGACCACACCATCAGCGCGCCACCCAATGCGATCTTGCTGCCGAGCTTGTCGATGATCATGCCCATCGGCAACTGCGCGAAGGCATAGGCCAGCGAGAACGCCGACAACAGAATGCCCATCTCTGACGGGCTGATGAGCATGTCTTTCTGGATCGTCGTGTTGGCAATGGACAGCGCGCTGCGGTCCAGATAATTGACCACGCCGAACAGCATCAGAAAGACGATGGTGATCGTCTGGTAGGTCTTGAGGGATTTCATTGCGCACCTTTTTTATTGTTGTAAGGCTTGAAAGCTTCCCGGCTGAAGCCGGTCCCACGAAGAGCGTCGATTGCTCGACAGACCTCAGGTCACCGCACCGATGTGCCACGGAACAAACTCGTTTTGCCCATAACCGTGCTGCTCGCTTTTGCTGCGGGCGCCGGAGGCGATGTCCAGCATCATCTGGAACACATACGCGCCGCGTTCTTCAATCGTCGTGGTGCCGTCGGCGATGCCGCCACAATTGACGTCCATGTCCTCCTGCTGAAATTCGAACACGCGGTTATTGGTCGCCAGCTTGATCGACGGCGTCGGCGCGCAACCGTACGCAGAACCGCGACCGGTGGTGAACGCGATCAGATTAGCGCCGCCGGCCACTTGCCCCGTGGCAGACACCGGGTCGTAGCCAGGGGTGTCCATGAACACCAGGCCTTGGGCGCGAACGGCTTCGGCGTATTCATACACGCCCATCAGGTTGGTCGAGCCGGCCTTGGCCACCGCACCCAAGGATTTCTCCAGAATGGTCGTCAGCCCGCCCGCCTTGTTGCCGGCGGAGGGGTTGTTGTTCAGCTCGGCGTTCATGCGCTGGCAGTAGTCCTCCCACCAGTGAATCCGCTGGACGAGCTTCTCGCCGATGGCCTGACTGGCCGCCCGCCGCGTCAGCAAATGCTCGGCGCCATAGATTTCCGGGGTCTCAGACAGAATCGCCGTACCGCCCGCCGCCACCAGCCGGTCCACCGCATTGCCCAGCGCCGGGTTGGCGGTGATGCCGGAATAGCCGTCGGAGCCGCCACATTGCAGACCGACGATCAAGTGCCGGGCGCTGACGGTTTCGCGGGTGATCCGGTTGGCCTGGGGCAGCAGCGATTGCACCTGGGCGATACCGCTGGCGATGGTCTTCGACGTGCCGCCGGTGCCCTGAATGGTGAACGCGCGCAGTTGGTCGCTGGCCTTCAGGCCCTGGCTGTCGAGCATGTCCTGGATCTGGTTGGTCTCGCAGCCCAGGCCCACCACCAGCACCGCCGCAAAGTTCGGGTGCACGGCGTAGCCCGCGAGGGTGCGACGCAGCAGGTCGATGGCCTCGCCTTTGGAATCGATGGCGCAACCGGAGCCGTGGGTCAGCGCGACCACGCCGTCTATGTTGGGGTAGTCCGCGAGGGCTTCTGGGAAAATGTCGCGACGAAAGCGGTCGGCGATGGCCCGGGCCACGGTGGCCGAGCAGTTCACCGAGGTGAGTATGCCGATGTAGTTGCGCGTCGCCACACGGCCGTCGGCGCGCACGATGCCCTGAAAGAACGCCTCGGTTTTCGGCGTTTCGTGGGCATCGACGCCAAAGGCGTAGTCACGGGAGAAGTCGCCCATCTCGACGTTGTGCACATGCACGTGCTGCCCGGCGTCGATGGGCTGTGAAGCGAAACCGATGATCTGGCCGTAACGCCGCAGCGGCTGACCCTGCTCGACCCGGACCGCCGCGACCTTATGCCCGGAAGGAATCGGCTGCGAGACCGTGACGTTTTCTTCGTCCAGGTGCGTGCCTTCGTTCAGCGCCTGGCGAGCGATCAGCACGTTATCGAGGGGGTTCAGGCGGATGAACAGCGCGCTGCTGTCGAACGCGGCGGTTTTGGCAATGAGTTCCATGCGGCCTCTCATGACGGTGGCGGCCTGCGTCAGCAGTGCGAGGCAACGGCTCCCCGTGGGAAGCGCACCGTGGCTGGCCGGTTATTGTTATCACGACGTACACGACGCCGCTTTAAAAGCGCGGACGTTGTTGGCCGATTTTCAGCCACTCTATGAAGCCAGCGGGTAATTTCCCAATGAAAGGTTTCGATTACGCGATAACGCAGGGTTATCGATTCACGCCGCTATGGGAGACTTTAGAAATGTCAGCAGCGCCTTCACCGCTGCCGACATCGGTCGGGCTTTCGACGTCATCAGCCCAAGATTGGCCATGCTCAGCGGCAGCTCGACCGGCAGGATAGCGATCATGCCGTAACGGGCGTAATGCTCGGCGACGTCATTGGGCACCACGGCGATCATGTCCGAAGATTCGAGCATCGAGGTGGTGGCCAGAATCGAACGGGTTTCGATGATGTCCAGCGGCTCAATCAATTGCGCCGCCTGCAACGCGTTTTCAACCTGGCGCCGCATGGGGCTGCCGATGGGATGAAGGATCCAGGTCAGCGGCGCCAGCTCCGTCAGAGTCAGGCCGCTGTGGTCGACCAGCGGGTGCCCCGGCCGGGCGATGATGCGCATGCGTTCGCCCTGTTCGAACAGCTGAATGTCGAGGCTCTGGCCGTCGAGCTGATCCGGCAGCCGACCCAGCACCACATCGAAATCGCCACGAATCAGTGCAGGCAGCAGCTCATCGCTGGTGCCGACTTCCAGGGCGATGCGCACTTTCGGGTGCGCGGTCTTGAACGCCAGCACGCCGCGGGTCAGCAGCGTCGGCACCGGGCCCATGACCGTGCCGATGCGCACCATCCCCGTCGCCCCTCGTGCCAGCTCGGCCAACTGCGCTTCGGCGTATTCGAATTCATGCAGCGCGCCCTGGGCGTAGCGAATCATCACCTCGCCGAACAGCGTCGGCTGCATGCCGCGCGGCAAGCGCTCGAACAGTTGCACGCCGAGGCGTTCTTCCAGCTGTTGCAACAACAGGCTGGCGGCGGGCTGGGTGGTGTGAATGGCAGCGGCGGCCTTGCGCAGATTGCCCAGTTCGCCCAACGCGTTGAGCAATGCGATCTGCCGGCTGGAAATTTTCAGCATCGGGAAGGTGCCAGGCAGACCGGCGGAGGGTGACGTGTCTGACATATCGGATTTGGTATCGATGATTAGGATTTGGCGATTATGCCTGTATCGCGGTTCGGTCTACAGTGAGTCCATCAAGGGCTGCCTTGCTGCTGCCCTATTCTAAAAACAACAAGGGTCTTCCATGCAGATCACCTCCATTTCCGTCCGCGACATCCGCTTCCCCACCTCCCTGTCCCTCGACGGCTCCGACGCGATGAACAGCGCGCCGGACTATTCCGCCGCCTATGTCGTGCTGCACACCGATTCGTCCGACGGGCTGGAGGGCCATGGCCTGACGTTCACCATCGGCCGTGGCAACGAAATCTGCGCGGCAGCGATTCACTCCCTGGCGCCCTGCGTGGTGGGGCTGACCCTGGAATCGATCACTGCGGACATGGGCGCCTTCTGGCACAGCATCACGGCAGGCGACAGCCAGTTGCGCTGGTTGGGGCCGGAAAAAGGCGTGATCCATCTGGCCACCGCCGCGCTGGTCAATGCGGTGTGGGACCTATGGGCCAAGGTCGAGGCCAAGCCGGTCTGGAAGTTGCTGGCCGACATGACCCCCGAGCAGTTGGTTAAGTGCCTGGACTTCAGCTACGTCACCGACGCCATCACCCCCGAAGAGGCCATTGCGCTGCTCCGTCGGCAAGTGCCGGGCAAAGCGAAGCGCGAGGCGCAGATGCGGGAGGAGGGCTATCCGGGCTACACCACCGCGCCGGGCTGGCTGGGTTATTCGGAAGAGAAGATGCGCCGGCTGGCCCGCGAAGCCGTCGCCGAAGGCTGGACCCACATCAAGCAGAAGATCGGCTCGGACATCGAAGAAGACATGCGCCGCGCCGCGATCCTGCGGGACGAACTGGGCTGGGAGCGCACGCTGATGATGGACGCCAATCAGGTCTGGAGCGTCGAGCAATCGATCAGCAACATGCGCCGGCTGGCGGCGTTCGAGCCTTGGTGGATCGAAGAGCCGACCCACCCCGATGACATCCTCGGCCACGCGACGATCCGTCAGCGCATCGCGCCGATTGGCGTGGCCACCGGCGAGCATTGCCACAACCGGGTGATGTTCAAGCAGATGTTCCAGGCCGGCGCGCTGGATTTCTGCCAGCTCGACGCGGCCCGACTGGGCGGGCTGAACGAAGTGCTGATCGTGCTGCTGATGGCGGCCAAATTCGACATCCCGGTATGCCCCCACGGCGGCGGCGTTGGGTTGTGCGAATACGTGCAGAACATCTCGCTGTTCGATTACATCGCCGTATCGGGCTCCCTGGACAAACGCGTGCTGGAGTACGTCGATCACCTGCACGAGCATTTCCTTGATCCGGTGGTCATCCGCCGCGGCCGCTACATGCCGCCGCAGCGGCCGGGGTACAGCATCGAAATGCACGCCGAGACGCTGGAGCGGTACCAATATCCCGATGGCGCAGTGTGGGTGGAGCTGGCTGCCAACAGATGATTTAAATGTTGGTCACTCCGTCTCACGGATGCTGCACGGTGGCGCAGCAAACATAGATCCTGTGGGAGTGAGCTTGCTCACGAAGACTGCGTTTCAACCGCTGAAGATTTAGCGGATGTACTGGCCCCTTCGTGAGCAAGCTCACTCCCACGCGCTCGTCATCGCCACGAATATCGGTGACATGGCCCTATTTGAGAAACCCCGCGCTGCGCCAACAGACACCCCCATGTCGCTGTGGACACGGGCCTTTCCCGGGCATGACCGGTATGATCCGTCGCATCTACCCGACCACGGTGCGACATGAATTCCTCCGAGCCCGGCAACGTCATTCCTCCCGCCCATGCCCCCGTCACGCCGCCGGAGCGTGATCGGCTGTCGGCTTCGCTGCTCGGTGGCGGCTGCGAGCCTGACCCGCG
Source organism: Pseudomonas sp. Ps21-P2 (assembly GCF_039672565.1). Taxonomy (NCBI): domain Bacteria; kingdom Pseudomonadati; phylum Pseudomonadota; class Gammaproteobacteria; order Pseudomonadales; family Pseudomonadaceae; genus Pseudomonas; species Pseudomonas sp. Ps21-P2. The sequence continues at coordinate 157,093 of NZ_JBDFPL010000006.1, read as the reverse complement.
CTTCACCCTCGCCAACGAACGCACCTTTCTCGCCTGGATCCGCACGGCGCTGGCTTTTCTGGCCGGTGGCATCGCGGTCGAAGCCTTCACCAGCGACGTGTTCAGCCCCGGCCTGCGTCGGGCTGTGGCCCTGTCGTTGCTGGTATTGGCCTTGTTGGTGAGCGCCAGTGCCTGCGTGCGCTGGCTGAAGGTCGAGCGGGCGATGCGTCAACGCAAGCCGCTGCCGTTGCCGGTGCTGGTGCCGATTCTGTCGATGGGGGGCGCACTGGTGGCGGCGGGGCTGATCGTCTTTCTGATTTACGGCGCGTCGTGAACCGGCGCGGACATGCCGTATCGTCGACGCCCTTGCGCCACGACGATCCCGGCCTGCAACCCGAACGCACACTGCTGGCGTGGCGCCGCACGCTGCTGACGTTGATCGGCGTGTGCCTGTTGTTCCTGCGCTGGATTCCGCCGTTTGGGTGGGTGGCCCTGCTGCCGGTCATCCTTTCCCTGATCGCGGGCATCCTGATCCAGATCGGTCTCAACGCCCGCTACCGCAAAAGCGCCCGAGGGATGACTCAAGAGCGCATCCCACCGCCGTTGCGTGAGGTGGCGGTGCTGGGTTGTACGGTGATGGTGTTGAGTCTGGTGGGGATTGTTGCGGTGGTGTCTGGCTGAAGAAGGGCATGGGTCTAATGAAATCCCTGTAGGAGCGATCGGAGTGGCGCCCTACCTTGCCCGCAAAATCAGGTCTGTCAGTGACCTGTCAGTTGTCTGACACGCCGCAATCTCTCAGCTGACTCGATCCCTGTGGGAGTGAGCTTGCTCACGAAGACGGCATTTCAGCCGCTGAAGATCTTGCGGACGTTCCTGCCCCTTCGCGAGCAAGCTCGCTCCCACAGGTTTTGCGTCAGCCGTAGGATCGAGTGGGACCGGCTTCAGCCGGGAAGGGGCCTCCACCAAATCCCTGTCAGATCAATAAGCCGCCACCAACCCATCTTTCCTCGGATCGGTCCCGCCCACATACCCATGGGCCGTGCGCTGGATGATCTGTGCGCCGCCGAAGGCAAACACGCCGCTCGGGTCTTCAACCTCCACGTCATGACCCTTGGCGCGCAGCGCTTCAATCACCTTCGGATCAAACGAGCGCTCCACCGCGACCTTCAGGCCTGACTCGATACGCCAGCGCGGTGCGTCGGCGGCGGCTTGGGGGTTCTGCTTGTAGCGCAGAATGCGCAGCATCATCTGCAAATGCCCCTGGGCCTGCATCGGCCCGCCCATCAGGCCAAAAGACATCAACGGCGTGCCGTCGGCGTTCATCACGAAGCCCGGAATGATGGTGTGAAACGGCCGCTTGCCGGGTGCCACGGTGTTGACGTGATCAGGGTCCAGGGTAAAACCCGCCCCCCGATTCTGCAGGCTGATGCCCGTGCCCGGTACCACCACACCGGAACCGAAACCCATGTAGTTCGACTGGATGAACGAGACCATCATGCCGCTCTCGTCCGCCGCCGACAGGTACACCGTGCCGCCGGCCTTGGGCGCGCCGTGCAGCGGGTCTTGCGCCTGTTCGCCCACCAACGCCGCGCGGTCGCGCAAGTAGGCCGGGTCGAGCATGTGTTCCGCGGCGACGCGCATGTGATCGTTATCGGTGACGTGCTGGTTGAGGTCGGCCAGCGCCAGCTTCATCGCTTCCAGCACAGGGTGCACGGTCTCGACGCTGTCCACCGGCTGCTCACCCACGCCCAGCGCTTCGAGAATGCCCAGACCCGCCAGCGTGGCAATGCCCTGACCATTCGGCGGCAGCTCGTGGACCACGGCGCCGGCGTACGGTACCGACAGGGTGTCAATCCAGTCCACGCGATGGGTGGCCAGATCCTCAAGGCTCATCACACTGCCATTGGCGTTGGCGTGGCTGATCATCGCCTGGGCCAGCTCGCCGCGATAGAACGCTTCGCCCTTGGTCTGAGCAATCAGCTCCAGGGTTTTCGCGTGATCCTTCAGCGTGACTTTCTCGCCGGCCTTTGGCGCTTTGCCGCCTTGCAGAAAGCACTCGGCAAAGCCCGGTTGATCCTTCAGCAGCCCGGCGCCGCGCCGCCACAGTTCGGCAATGATCGGCGTGACCTGATAACCGTCCCGCGCATAGCCGATGGCGGCTGCGGCAAGGGTCGCGAACGGCAGCTTGCCGTAGCGCTCGGACAACGCGACCCAGGCCGACACCGCGCCCGGCACCGTCACCGAGGCCCAGCCGCGCTGGGGCATTTCCTGCTGACCGGCAAAATGCTCCGGCGTCCAGGCGTTCGGCGAGCGGCCCGAGGCGTTCAGGCCCTGCAGCGTCTTGCCGTCCCAGACGATGGCAAAGGCGTCGCTGCCGATGCCGCAGCCGGTGGGTTCGACCACGGTCAGCACCATGGCGGCGGCGATGGCGGCATCAACGGCGTTGCCGCCCTGACGCAGCATGTCCAGCCCGGCCTGTGCGGCCAGCGGTTGCGAGCAGGCGACCATGTTGTTGCCCATCACCGGCGAGCGGGCGGACGCGTAAGGTTGGCTGTAATCCAGATCATCGAACATGCAGTCGTTCTCTTCTTGGCAGTTGATCGGTTATCGAGTGGGCGGCTTCGGCGGATGAGCGCGAGCGCTGTCAGCTTTTCGGGTCGAGGGCATCGCGCAGCCCGTCGCCCAGCAGGTTGAAACACAGCACGGTGATGTAGATCGCCACGCCCGGCGCGATGGACATCCACGGCGCCTGTTCCATGAAGTTCTTCGCGGTGTTGAGCATCGAGCCCCAGGACGGCGAGGGCGGTTGCTGACCCAGGCCGAGGAACGACAGGCTCGCCTCCGCCAGAATCGCCGAGGCGATGGTCAGCGTCGCTTGCACCACCAGCGGCGAGAGCACGTTCGGCAGCACGTAGCGCAGGATGATCCAGCGGTCCGGCAGGCCGATGGCACGGGCGCCTTCCAGGTAGTCTTCGTGACGGATCGCCAGCACCTGACCGCGGGTCAGACGCGAGAAAATCGGCATCGCCGACAGCCCGATGGCAATCATGGCGTTACTCAGGCTCGGGCCGAGAAACGCGCCCAGGGCAATCGCCAGCACCAGAAACGGACACGACAGCAGCGCTTCCATGATGCGCGAAATCACCGCGTCGAGTTTGCCGCCGAAGTAACCGGCCAACAGGCCCAGCGGCACGCCGATGACCATGGCAATCGCCACCGAAACCCCACCGGCCAGCAGTGAACTGCGCGCGCCCCAGAGCAGGCGGGAAAACAGGTCACGGCCCAGCTCGTCGGTGCCCAGCCAGTAGATCAGCGAAGGCGCCTTGCGCACGGCGAGGAAGTTGGCCTTTAGCGGATCATGGGGCGCAATCCACGGCGCCAGCAGCGCGGCAAGAATGAAGATGATCAGCACCACCGCGCCGACCACCGCGCCCTTGTTGGCGAGGATTTTCTTCACAAACGGCGAACGCGTGCGCGGCCGCAATGGTTCTTTCAACGGTGCCTGGGACGGCGCATTCAGCGGCGCTGAAGGATGGGTCGCAATCGAAGTCATCAGGCAGTCCTCAGACGCGGATTGATCAGGCGATAGAGCACGTCGGCCAGCAGATTCAGCAGCAGGAAGCCGATCGCGACGCACAGCACCACGCCTTGCACCACGGCGTAGTCGCGGTTGAACACAGCATCGACAATCATCTTGCCGAAGCCGGGAATGCTGAACACCTGCTCGGTCAGCACCGCGCCGCCGAGCAATTCACCGAACAGCAATGTGGTGAGCGTGACGATCGGCATCAGCGCGTTGCGCAGGGCGTGCTTCAGAATCACCGTCCGCGGGAACAGCCCTTTGGCCCGCGCCGTGCGCACATAGTCGGCGCGCAGCACTTCGAGCATCGCGCTGCGGGTGTGGCGCATCAGCACGCCCGACAGCCCGGCGCCCAGCACGAAGGCCGGCAGGATCAGGGTTTTCAGGTTCTGCCCGACGTCTTCACCCAGCGGCACGAAACCCGACGCCGGAAGCCATTGCAGCTTCACGGCGAAGATCATGATCAACAGAATCCCCAGCCAGAAGTGCGGAATGGAGATCCCCGACAGGGCGAACACGTTGGCCGCGTAATCCACCGACGTGCCCTTGCGCACCGCTGAAATCACTCCGGTGGGAATGCCGATCACCAACGCGATGATCAACGCCAGCACCGCCAGCTCGATGGTCACAGGCAGCTTCGACGCCAGCAGCACGGTCACCGGTTGTTCGGTGCGCAGTGAAGTGCCGAAGTCGCCCTGCAGGACATTGCCGACCCAGTGCACATATTGCAGCGGCAGCGGGTCGTTGAGCCGGTATTTCTCGCGCAGGTATTCCATCACCGCCGGGTCGCGCTCTTCACCCGCCATGGCCTGGACCGGATCACCGGGCAGCAGCTTTTGCAGGGTGAAGACGAACAGCGAAACCAGGATCAGCGTCGGAATGGCACTGAGCAGGCGTCGCAGGATGAAAGTCAGCATGACGAATCCTCGCGGCCGAAGCGGTTATCCACGGGCGCCGCTGTCATTTGAAAGCGACGTTGGTCAGGCGAATCAAACCATCGGGATTGGGCACGAAACCGGTGAGGTTGCTGCGCATGGCGATGATTCGTGGATCGAAATACAGGTAGCTGGTCGGCACGTCTTCGGCGAGCAGGCGCAGGGCCTCGAAGTAGATGGCCTGACGCTGGGCCTGATCGTTCACGGTGCGCGCCTTGTTCAGCAGATCGTCGAGTTTCGGGTCACAGAAATGCCCGTCGTTCTGGCCGCCCTTGCAGGTCACGAACTGGTGGATATCACCATCCGGATCAGGACGGCCCGACCAGGCGCTCATGCCGATCTGGAAGTTGCCGGTCTGTTGCTCGCTGAGCAGCGTGGCGTATTCGGTGGCGATCAGATTGACCTTGAAGCCCGCTTCTTCAGCCATCGCCTGAATGATCTGGCCGACCTGCTGGGCGATGGGGTTGTTGGCGACTTTCAGCTCGACGCTGAGGGGCGTCTTCACGCCGGCTTCGGCGAGCAGTTTTTTGCTGGCTTCGACGTCGCGGGTCGGGACCGGCAGATCCTTGTCGTAATACGGACTGTTTTTCGGGAACGGCTGGGCGCTCGGCGCGTACAGGCCTTCGAAGACCACCTGATTGATCGCGTCACGGTCGATGGCCAGCTCGAAGGCCTTGCGCACGCGCTTGTCCTTGCCCAGCGGGTTGTTGGCCTTGTCGCCGTTGTTGGTGTTGTACATCAACTGCATGTAGCCCAGGCCCGGCGTGCTGAACACCTGGACGTGGCTGTCGGCCTTGGCGGTCTTCACGTCGGTGGGCGCGACGCGCTCGATGATGTCCAGGTCGCCGGAACGCAGGTTCGCCAGGCGCACCGAGGTGTCCGGAATCGGCAGGAAAATCACCTTGTCGAAGTGGTACGCCTGCTTGTTCCAATAGTTGTCGAAGCGCTCCAGCACGATGCGGTCCTGCTGCACGCGCTGAACGAATTTGTACGGCCCGGAACACACCGGCTTGGAGGCCACGTCGGTCGCTGAGGCCTTGGGTGCGAGCATCATGCCGGCGCGGTCCGACAGTTGCGAGATCAGCGTGGCGTCGGGCTGCTTGACCTTGATCGCCACGGTTTTCGCGTCGATCACCTCAACGCTGTCCACTGACGCCAGTTCGCTCTTGCGCAGGGAGTCGGGCAGGGTGCGGGCGCGGTCGAGGTTGAACTTCACGGCGGCGGCGTCGAACACCTCGCCGTCGTGGAAGGTCACGCCGTCGCGCAGAGTCATGGTCAGCGTCTTGCCGTCCTCGCTCCAATTCCAGGCGGTGGCCAGTTGTGGCGCGTAGGTCAGATCAGGATTGACGTCCACCAGCTTGTCGCACAGCGCGGTGTAGACCAGACGCCCCGAGTAGGTACGCGAGCGGTGCGGGTCGAGCATGTCAGGGTCGTCCTGGATGCCGATGCGCAAGGTGGTTTCGGCGACAGCCGCATTCGCAGCGAGTAGCAACAACGTGGTTGTCATCAGGTGGGCGAATTTCATGGCTGACTCTCCAGAGAAAGGGCTTGATGGCTTTTGAACAGGTTCAGGCGCTGGCTGTAGGCGGCGCTAGGCGTCGGCACGATCAGCGAACCGGCGCCGGCGTTGGCGATTTCGCGCCAGTAATGGCAGGCCACCTGACGCCCCGGCTCGACGGTTTCGAAGAGCGGCTTCACTTCGCGGCACAGCGGCTTGGCGTGGGGGCAACGGGTGTGAAAACGGCAACCGGACGGCGGCTTGCTCGGGCTTGGCATGTCACCGCCGAGCAGCGGGCGCGGGCGACGCAGGTCCGGGTGACTGACCGGCACGGCGGCCATCAGCGCCTGGGTGTAAGGGTGAAACGGCGTTTCGAACAGCGCGTTGACCGGCGCCAGTTCGACGATCTCGCCGAGGTACATCACGGCCACGCGGTCGCTCATGTGGCGGATCACCGCGAGGCCGTGGGCGACGATCAGCAGGGTCAGGCCGAACTGATGCTTGAGGTCTTCCAGCAGATTGACCACCTGGGCCTGCACCGAGACGTCCAGCGCCGAGACCGGCTCGTCGCCGAGGATCAGCCGTGGCTCCGAAGCCAGCGCCCGGGCGATGCCGATGCGCTGGCGCTGACCGCCGGAAAATTCGTGGGGGAAGCGGCTGCCGTGCTCCGGCGCCAGACCCACCGTGCGCAGCAGCTCGGCAACCTTGTCCTGACGCGCGCTGCGGCTGTCGTCGCGGTGCAGCCAGATCGGCTCGCCGATGATCGATTCGACACTCATGCGCGGGTTCAGCGAGGCGAACGGGTCCTGGAAAATGATCTGCAGATCGCGGCGCACCTGACGCAGCTTGTCGGCGGGCAGATTACCGAGGTTGCGGCCTTCATAAATAACGTCGCCCGCAGTGGGCTTGAGCAGGTTCAACAGCACCCGGCCCAGGGTCGATTTGCCCGAGCCGGATTCACCCACCAGCGCCAGAGTCTCGCCCCGGCGCACGGCCAGGGACACCTCGTTGACCGCCTGCACCGGCGGCTTCTTGCGCTGGAACAGTCCGGCTTCGCTGTGAAAGTGTTTGCTCACCGCGATGCTTTCCAGAATCGGCTTTTCGAGGGCCGACTCCGCACTCCCGGTGTCGACGATTTGTTGTCCTGACAGGCTCATGCGCTGACTCTCAGATGCTGTTCAAGTGGCACGCGGATGCAGGCGGCGAAATGCCCGGCGGAGACTTCCAACAACGGCGGGCGGGCTTCCCGGCAGGCGCCGATGACGAACGGGCAACGGCTGGCAAAGCGGCAACCGCTGGGCATTTCAGCCGGCGTCGGGACGCGTCCGTTGATCGTCGCCAGCCGCCCTTCGCGAGGGCCGACCGAGGGCATCGAACCCATCAGTCCGATGGTGTAGGGGTGCTGCGGATCATCGAACAGGGTTTTGACCGAACCGCTTTCGACGACGCGGCCGGCGTACATCACGATGACCTCGTCGGCCACTTCGGCGACCACGCCGAGGTCGTGGGTGATGAGCATCATCGAGGTGCCGGTTTCAGCCTGCAGGCTGGCGACCAGCGAAAGAATCTGCGCCTGAATGGTCACGTCCAGGGCGGTGGTAGGTTCGTCGGCGATGATCAGTGCAGGGTCGTTGGCCAGTGCCATGGCGATCATCGCGCGCTGACGCATGCCGCCGGACAATTCGTGGGGGTAGGCGTCGAGGCGCTGGAGGGCATCGGGCACGCGGACCTTTTCCAGCATTTCCAGCGCGCGCTGGCGGGCGGCGCTGGCGGACAGGCCCTGGTGGCGAATCACGCTTTCGGCGATCTGATCGCCGATGGTGAATACCGGATTGAGCGAGGTCATCGGCTCCTGAAAGATCATCGCCATGCGATTGCCGCGCACGTCCAGCAGGCGCTCGTCGGACATGCCCAGCAGCGGCTCGCCCAGCAGGTTCGAAGCACTGGCCTGGACCGTCGCGGTGTCGGGCAGCAAGCCCATCAATGCCATGGACGTCACGCTTTTGCCGCAGCCGGACTCGCCGACGATGGCCAGGGTCTTGCCCGGCTGAATGGCGAACGACACGCCGTCGACGACGTTGGCCGGGGCATCCTTGAAGCGCACGGTGAGGTCGCTGACGCTCAGTACCGATGGGGTGTTCGCGGGTGAAGCACTCATACGCTGGCCTCGAGGTCTTGCTGGATGACGTGATCGAGCGCCTGTTGCAGCGCACGCAGGTGACCGCGCATGGCGGTGGCGGCCTTGGCCGGGTCGCGACTTTCGATGGCGCCGATGATGTCGTGGTGATCGTGGCTGTAGGTGCTCAGGCGGTCGGTGTTGCGGGCGCGCTGGCGCAGGTCGCGCCATGCCGGATCAAGCCGGATCGCGTCGAGCATTTCGAAAATATCGAGCATCAGGCGGTTGCCGGCGGCTTCAGCGATCCCGCGATGCAGCGCGCTGTCCCACAGCTCAATGCCTTCGGCGTCGGGTTCGCTGGCGTGTTGCTGATGGGTCGTGCGCTCGGCCAATCGGCGCAGGATCGCCATCTGTTCGCCGCTGGCGCGCAGGGCGGCCAGAGAGGCGAGCGCCGGCTCCAGATAGATACGGGCTTCCATGACTTCGCTGAAATTGGTCCGGCTCGACAGCTTGGCAAAGCTCATGGCCGCGCTCGGCGGGGTAGGGCCGACGAAAGTGCCCTTGCCCTGCCGCCGCCAGATATGACCCTCGGCTTCGAGCACCGCCAGCGCGCGGCGAATGGCCCGGCGACTGACGCCGAAATCCACCGCCAGGTCGCGCTCGGTCGGCAACGGCCGCTGGGGAAACGCCGCCTGCTGCGCAACCAGCTGGCGCAGCGCGTCGAGGGCCATCTTCGACGAAGTGTCGTGGGTTGCGTCGGTGTCGATGCTGTCCATCTGCGTCTCTCGTCACGGGGTGAACCGGAGGCCTGGCCGTTTTGTGAAGCACGGCTGGGCTGTAGAGGACGAGTGCAATAGCGATGCCAATGGAAATTGGTTCACTGGCGAGGTCCGATGGCCGGACGTGCGGACAGGCGTGCTCCCGGCGCTTCGGGACAATCGGCAATGGTTCGGAAGTCTGGTTCGCGGGGAGGGCCGGAATTGGTTCAGGCGGGAAGCGAACCAATTTCAGCAATGGGCCAGGCAGGGCGCCTGTTTATGGTTCGGCTGCGTTATTAAGGGGCGTTGATTGGGGCGATTCTGGCCGAAGCCAGAATCAGGGCTGACATCAATCCCACTGCGGCGCGAGGCTGGCCGGGCTGGTCAGGCGATGACCGCGGTCCAGCTGGGCAATCTGTGCCATGTCGTCTTCGCTGAGCTTCAGGTCCACGGCTTTCAGGTTGCTTTCCAGATTGGCGCGTTTGGTCGACGACGGGATCACCGCGTAACCCAGCTGCATCGCCCACGCCAGCGTCACTTGTGCAGGCGTCGCATTGTGGCGCTGGGCGATCTGCTCGATCACCGGGTCCTTCAGCACTTCGCCGTAGGCCAGGGTCATGTACGACGTAATCTTGATCCCGTGCTGTTTGGCGAAATCGGCCACGGTGCGGTTTTGCAGGTAGGGGTGCAACTCGATCTGGTTGGTGGCGATGTTTTCGGCGCCGACCGCGGCAATGGCTTCTTTCATCAGCGCGACGGTGAAGTTAGAGATACCGATCTCGCGAGTCAGGCCTTGCTGTTTGGCTTCCAGCAGCGCGCCCATGAATTCGGCGACCGGCACCTGGCCCTTCGGCGATGGCCAGTGGATCAGCGTCAGGTCGACGTGATCGGTTTTCAGCTTGGTCAGGCTTTCCTTCAGGCTCGGGATCAGCTTGTCGGCGGCGAAGTTGTCGGTCCAGATCTTGGTGGTGATGTACAGCTCGTCACGGGGCACGCCGCTTTGCGCGATGGCCTGACCGACCTCGGCTTCATTGCCGTAGATCTGCGCGGTGTCGATCACCCGATAGCCCAGGTCGAGGCCGTTGCTCACCGAGTCGATGACGACCTGATCTTTCAGGCGGAAGGTGCCGAGGCCAAATGCGGGAACAGTCATGGGAAGACTCCAGGGTTCAAGGGGGAAGGGGAGGTATGAATCAGATGCCCAGTATCCCGCGTCGGCTGGCAGGGAAAAACCACAGCGCGGGCACGGGACTTTTGACGGGGGATCATGAATGCCATGGAGTTTGGGGCAGCGTGTAGGTGTGATCGTTCAGTGAAATGTGATTTCCGCAGGGGCCGCGCCTCTCCTCAGACGCTGCGATGCATGTAGGAAATGAAGATCCTGTGGGAGTGAGCTTGCTCACGAAGACCTTGGTTCAGCCACAGGAAATTCTGCGGATGTGCCAACGCCTTCGTGAGCAAGCTCACTCTCATCAAACAAAAAATAAGTCTCTGATTTCGTTTCACTATTCAAGAAGCCTTTACTAAGTCCAGCCCCAGCTTCCGGGCCTTGCGCAGCAAGGCCCGGTACTGCTTTTCCTTGCTCCGTTCTTCAAACGCTTCGATCCCCTGCTCAACATAGGGCTGCCCCTTGGTCAGCATGGCGTAGATCAAGCGTGCAAGTTGGTGAGCCGTTGCCTTGATGGCGCAGCTGGTATCCATCCGCGCCAGTCGGGCCCTGTGGCTGGCGCCGATAAAGCTTTTGTCATTTCGCGCGTTAGAGGCCGCTTGCTTGAGTGCCTGAGCTGCGTTGTTGAGGGTTTTCTGGCCTTTACCCGACAGTGAGCGACCACCCGAAATCCGTGTCGGTGGTGCCACGCCCAGCCATGAGCAGAAATGCTCCATCGTGGGAAATCGGGACAGATCCGGTCCAATCTCACCGGCAATGACCAAGGCCGTATCGACGCCGATGGTCGGTATGGCGGTGAGATCAACGCCCATGACGCGCCAAAGCGACTGATGCAGGGCCGCCTGATCTGCTGCGCAGCGGTGAGGGCTACGCAGGATTTTTCGTGAGGGTTGGGGGGCCTCCTCGCGCTCGGGCAATTGACTCAGTGCATCCGTAATAGCCTTGTCGCATGCCCCAATCTGCTGTTCAAAGAAGTCATAGCATTGCACTTCTTGTTCGAGCGCATGCAGGTGCTCTAAACGCCAATTACCGTGGAGGCTGCGGGCTACAGTCTCTTTGCTGGCCTTGATCCGCCGATCAGTCAAGTCGGCCAGAACAGACGGATCGCGCTCGCCGGCAATGATTGCGCGAAGGATTTTCATGCCGGTCACGCCCGAAATATCGCTGATGACGTTGGCGAGTTGGATGTTCATCTGGCTCAGCGCTTTCTGCATACGGTTCACGGTTTGAGCTTGGTTACGAACTTTGCTGGCTCGTTGGCGAATGAGCGCCCGCATAGAACAAATCGCATCGTCAGGGCGAAACGCTCCGCGCAGTAGGCCATGGCTCATCAGTTGCCATATCCACTGGCAATCGAGGACATCGGATTTACGACCGGAAATCTGCCGCGTTGCGCGTGAGTTGACCAAATAGACCTTGAAGCCTCGCGCATCAAGAAGCTCAAACAGCGGAATCCAGTAGACGCCAGTGGCTTCCATGGCCACGACCTCGATCTTCAGCGCTTCAAGCCAATCGGCCAGCTTGACCAGGTCGTCGGTGAAGGTAGAAAAGCTGCGTACCGGTTGCTCGTGGTCCCGATCAACGGCGACCCAATGCTCACGGCTACCGATGTCGATACCGGCACAATGGGGATGGACCAGTTCAAAACGCTGTCTGGATTGCTTGCGCGCCATGCTGTTTCCTCGCAGGATGATGGGCGCGCGGGGCACACGGTGGCGAAAGGGTTCACTCTCTCATACGTGGTCACGGCTAGCCGTGCCGACAAGGACTCTACGCCGATACCGTGCGGGCCACTCTCCCACGCGGGTGCTGTCACACCAATGTGAGTACCGGCCTCTGTCCCGCGCTCCTCAATCCTAGCAAAGCAAAGAGCGGCCACCCCTGACGGGGCAGCCGCTCTTTGCTTTTCAAGGTATCAGCATCACAACGGGAGATGAGTCGTGCACCCAGTTTGCTGCGCGACAGCGCGGCGCGTAGCGGCGGGACGACTCCCACAGGTATCGCGTCTGACTCCAGATTACACGTGCGCCGCAGGCCGTGATGGAAGCGCGCTAGCACATGAACCTCAGATCAAACATGCCCATCCCGCTTTACGAAATGCTTGTGCATGTCCGCCGTCAGCGCTTCCACCCGTTCGGTCAGCACTTTGGTCATTTCGGTGAGTCGGGTGTTCTGCTCCAGCAGCTCGAGCATCTGCGCGGTGTTTTGCGCCGCGCGGGCCATACGCTCTTCGTTGGCCGTCGCCAGCGCTTCACGGTGCTCCGCGTCGGCATCGGCACTGGCCTTGTCCCGGGCGGCCTGTCGGGTCTGGGCCAGCAGAATAAGCGGCGCGGCATAGGCCGACTGCAGGCTGAATGCCAGATTGAGCAGGATGAACGGGTAAAGATCGAACGACACCAGCCCGCTCAGGTTGGCGCCCACCCACAGCAACACCAGCAGCGTCTGTGCGCCGAGAAAAGTGGGCGTGCCGAAGAAGCGCGCGAACGCTTCGGCCTTGAGGGCGAAGGCATCGGTGCCAAAGGTCGGCGCCAGGTGCGCGTGGCGTTTGTGAAAGCGCAGGTGATCCACCGGCGCGTTGGCGGCGGGCGTGCCCGGTTCTGCGGGCGAAGGGACAGGCGGTGCAGTGGGCATGAGACTTTCCTGAAGACAAAAACATCTGCCCACTATAGGCCCACGCCCATTGGCGTTGTACTGAACCTCTGCTGAACCGGCGTCTGTCGCGAGTGAGCGGCGTCAGTCCACCGGTTCGGGGTACAGCGGCTTGGAGCGCTGCATGATGCTGGCGTAGTCGTAAACGTACTGGCGGCCGGCGTGACTGGTCATGCGCAGGCGGTCGATCAGTTGTCGCTCTTTCTTGTTCAGGTATCTCAACCCGTGGTGGTCACTGGACTTGAGGCGATCACGTTCATGGGCGTCAGGGAAAGTGATGACGTTCGTCATGAAATATCTCCTTGGTTAAATCCGTGTCCCCGGCTCCGTGTTCCGGGGTTCACCCTTTGTGGTGCGACCCTGCACCTTACCCACAAAAAGTCAGACGCTACAACCCTGCAAATGATCAGTGGGTCACAGGATTTGCGTGATCTCGAACGATTGACGGCTGCCGTTCACCACCACTTCCACCTCATCGCCATCGAACTTGCCAAGCAGGCTCTGACCCAGCGGCGAGCGTGCCGTGATCACCGTTATCACCTGCTCGTCCACGGTGATTTTTAGCCCCGCCGCGTCAGGCGCCAGAAACAACCGCTGTTCCGCACCGTTGTCCGCCAGGAGGGCAATAAGATCGCCGGTCTGGATGCCGCGCTGTTCATCAAACGGCTTGAGCACCAGGTTGCAACACAGGTTCAGCGACTGGCGGATTTCCTCCACGCGCCGCGCCTGACCCGCCGCCAGATACGACGCCTCCAGTCCCAGGGTGTCGTACTTGTTCTCGGCGATGTTCTCTTCGTGGGTCGCGGTTTCGTAGGCGGTTTGTGCGGCCCGCACCGCCACATCGAGATCGACCTGGAGCTTCTCGACGATGCACTGCAGGACGGTTTGCTTGTTCACGGGCATGGCGGACATGGAGTGTTCACGGACATGGGATGGCTCGACAAAGGGGATTCAACCGCAGAACTGATAGACGCTCGCACGGCTTTTCTCGCTGGGGGCGGTCTGGTTCTGCTGCATCCAGAACTGGCACTTGGGCCCGTTGAAGCTGCGTTGCCGCTCCGCCTGTACGGCCTCCTGGGTCTGTCGCGCTTCGCTGTCGCGCAGAATCTGCCGGTACTGATCGAACATCGGGTTATCACTTTCCGGCTTAGGCTTGGCCGCAGGCGGGGCGGTGATCTGCGCGGCCGCATTGTTCAGCGCCTGGGTATGCTCGGCGGGGAGCATTTTATAGATCAGCCACAGGCTCACCAGGACGGCGAGAAAGCCCAGCCAGATACCGGCGGCGATCGTCAGGATCAGCTTAAGCGGGCGCAGCGTGACGGACAGTTCGCGGTGGTTGACGTACATGACAGACTCCAGACTTGTATGCATGTGGCCAGCGGTGGCAGCGATTGTCGCACGACCGGGGCTGGTGATTCTGCGCCGCAATGAAGGACAATCGGTTTTTTTGAACATCCTCAGGGAGCCCGGATGAAAGCCTCTTGGGATATTTTCTGCAGCGTTGTCGATAATTTCGGCGACGTCGGCGTGACCTTTCGCCTGGCCCGACAACTGGTCGCCGAACACGACCTGAATGTTCGGCTCTGGATCGATGACCTGAACGCCTTCGCGCGGCTTTGCCCGGGCGCCGACCCGCTGGCGCAAGCGCAAGTACGCGACGGCGTGACCGTCTGTCACTGGCCGAAGGAATGGCCCAGGACCTGGCAACCGGCCGAGCTGCCGGACGTCGTGGTCGAAGCCTTCGCCTGTCGCCTGCCGCCGGACTACATCGAGGCCATGCTCGGGCGGGAGAGGCGGCCGCTGTGGTTCAACCTCGAATACCTCAGCGCCGAGGACTGGGTCTCCGGTTGCCACGGCCTGCCGTCGATCCAGTCCTCGGGCCTGCGCAAATATTTCTTCTTCCCCGGCTTCACCGACAAGACCGGTGGGTTGCTGCGTGAGGCGGGCCTGATCGACAAGCGTCGGGCGTTTCAGGCGGATTCTGCCGTGCGGCAATCCTTTCTCCAGCGCCTGAACATTGCGCCCCACGCCGATGCGCGGCTGATGTCGCTGTTTGCCTACGAACACGCCGGCCTTGGCAGCTGGCTGGATTGCCTGGCCCGGGCTGATCGGACGACCCATCTGCTGGTGCCTGAAGGCCGTATTCTGGGCGACGTTCAGCGTTGGTTGGGCGTGGATGAATTGAAGGCGGGCGCCGTGCATGTGCGCGATGGCCTGACGATTCAGGTGCTGCCGTTTGTGCGCCAGGAAGACTACGACCGGCTGTTGTGGTGCTGCGAATTCAATGTGGTGCGCGGCGAAGACTCATTCGTCCGCGCGCAATGGGCGGGGCGGCCGCTGATCTGGCACATCTACGAGCAGGATGACGACGCCCACTGGGCCAAGCTCGATGCGTTTCTGGAGCTGTACCGGGTGGGTTTGTCGGAGGAGGCGCAGCAGGCGCTGACCGAGGTCTGGCGCAGCTGGAATGGCGGAAAAGACATGACCCAGGGCTGGAATGCGCTTGAACAACATACCGACGAACTGGCCGCCCATGCCCAGCGCTGGTCTCTGGAACAGGCCTTGCAGGACGATCTGACGACTGCGCTGGTAAGGTTTTACCAAAGTTGGATATGATACGCGGCCTTGTATTAAGCCCTGTACGAAAAGTGGCTTTTCGTACAGGGCTTAGAAAGATCTTTCATCCAAATTCGGATACTCGTAATGAAAACTGGTAAAGAGCTTAAACCCGGTACCGTGATCAAGCTGGAAAACGACCCTTGGCTGGTTCAGAAAGCTGAATTCACCAAGTCGGGCCGTAACAGCGCGATCATGAAGACCAAGCTGAAGAACCTGCTGACCGGCTACAAGACCGAAATCGTCTACAGCGCCGATGACAAGCTGGAAGACGTGATCCTGGACCGTAAAGAAGCCACGCTGTCTTTCATCAGCGGCGACACTTACACGTTCATGGACACCACCGACTACACCATGTACGAACTGAACGCTGAAGACATCGAAGCCGTTCTGCCATTCGTCGAAGAAGGCATGACCGACGTCTGCGAAGCGATCTTCTTCGAAGACCGTCTGGTTTCCGTAGAGCTGCCGACCACCATCGTGCGCACCGTCGACTACACCGAAGGTTCGGCTCGTGGCGACACGTCGGGCAAGGTCATGAAGCCGGCCAAACTGGCCAACGGCACCGAGCTGCAGGTAGCTGACTTCATCGAAATCGGTGACAAGATCGAAATCGACACCCGTGAAGGCGGTTCCTACAAAGGCCGTGCCAAATAAGCACTGCGTTTGTAATGCCGGTAATGTGATGCCGGAAACGAAAAAGCCCGACCATCGAGTCGGGCTTTTTTGTGGGTGATGTAAAAGCGAGCTGCGAGACACGCTGACCTTGTAGGAGCAGGTGACGCCGCCGCAGATGCAGCTGTCGACAAAGAACTGGGGGAGCGAGCTTGCTCGCGAATAGGCCGGTACATCCGCCAAGTCTTCAGCGGCTGGAAATACGTCTTCGTGAGCAAGCTCACTCTCACAGGGACTGCGAATGCTGCGCGACAGTGCGGGATATGAACGACGGAATCCAGCAATGCAAACGGGTCGACCATTGCTGATCGACCCGTTTTTATACTGCATTTACTTCAGATGAACCTTCAGCTCTTGCGACGCCTGCAGCAGCGCCGAGCGCACTT
The DNA here is from genome assembly GCF_039672565.1 of Pseudomonas sp. Ps21-P2. Lineage (NCBI taxonomy): Bacteria > Pseudomonadati > Pseudomonadota > Gammaproteobacteria > Pseudomonadales > Pseudomonadaceae > Pseudomonas > Pseudomonas sp. Ps21-P2. The sequence goes on along the minus strand of NZ_JBDFPL010000006.1, from coordinate 140,733 downwards.
CCGGCACCTGGCTGACCACGTTCAGCAAGCCGTAGTCGTGAATCATGCCGTTGTAGCGAACCGCTGTTACCGGCACACCGGCCTGGTCCAGCTTGCGAGCGTAGGCTTCACCTTCGTCGCGCAGCACGTCAGCACCCGCCGTTTGTACCAGGGCAGGCGGCAGGCCTTTCAACTGATCGGTCGTGGCCCGCAGCGGTGAGGCATAGATCTCGGCGCGCTGTTTCGGGTCGGTGGTGTAGTTGTCCCAGAACCACTTCATCATGTTGCGGGTGAGGAAGTGACCCTCGGCAAACTGATCGTACGAACCGGTATCGAAGTTGGCATCGGTCACTGGCCACAACAGCACCTGGTAACGGATGGCCGGGGTGCCTTTGTCTTTGGCCATCAGGCTGACAACCGCCGCCATGTTGCCGCCGACGCTGTTGCCTGCCACCGCCAGACGCTTGCCGTCGACGTTGATTTCCTTGCCATGCTCGGCAACCCATTTGGTCGCCGCATAGGCCTGGTTGATCGCCGTCGGGTAGTGGGCTTCAGGCGAAGGCGTGTAGTTGACGAACACCGCCACTGCGCCCGAACCCTCTACCAGATCCCGCACCAGACGTTCGTGGGTCGGATAATCGCCGAGCACCCAGCCGCCGCCGTGGAAGTACATGAACACCGGCAAGGTGCCTTTGACGCCAGCCGGACGAACGATCGTCAGGCTGATGTTCTGGCCGTCCACCGAAATGGTCTTCTGGCTGACATCGGCCTTGGGCAGGGTCAGCTTGACCCCGGCCTGGGCACCGGTCAGTACGGCGCGGGCATCTTTGGGCGAAAGCTGTTCGATCGGCTTGCCGCTTCCCGAATTCAGTGCGTCCAGAAACGCCTGCGTGTTGTGCTCGACGCCCGTGTCGGTCGCCGCGAAAGCGTTGCCGACGGACAGTGCGAGGAGCGAGCCAGCCAGAATCTTGCCAAACGTGTTCATGTTCTTCTCCCGGTCAGACGAGGTGTGGGGGCGGAGGTCTTACGCCAGGGTTTTACACAGTCACGTGCAGACGAACGTCGACGTTGCCGCGTGTGGCGTTGGAGTAAGGGCAGACCTGGTGGGCTGCATCGACCAGCGCCTGGGCTTCGGCTTGTTCAAGGCCCGGCAGGCTGATGTGCAGGTCGATGTCCAGACCGAAACCGCCAGGGATCTGGCCAATGCCGACGTGGGCAGTGATCGAGGCGTCAGCCGGGATGGTTTTCTTGCTCTGACCGGCGACGAATTTCAGTGCGCCGATGAAGCAGGCCGAGTAACCGGCAGCGAACAGCTGCTCAGGGTTGGTTGCTTCGCCGCCTGCGCCGCCCAGTTCTTTAGGGGTGGCCAGTTTGACGTCGAGGATTTTGTTGTCGGAAACAGCGCGGCCATCACGGCCACCGGTTGCGGTTGCGACTGCAGTGTAGAGAGCTTGCATGGTAATTCCTCACGTGCTGATGGTTAGGGATTTAATCTTTAGCTTGGCGCTAAATGTTTGTGCGTTAAGCAAGTGAGGGAGAATGTACTGCGCTAATGTTTAGTGCGCAAGATAAATCTTTGAGATTTTTTCAGAGGGCCGATTACGCGGTTTATCAGATGCTTTCGTGCAGATTTCCACGCAACGCGAGCAGGTCTTTCTGCAGGGCCTTGAGCTGCTCAAGGTTGATGCCGCTGGCGGCCAGAATGCACTGCGGAACGCTTTGGGCTTTTTTGTGCAGCGCCTTGCCTTGCTCGGTCAGGGTCAGCAGCACAACGCGCTCATCTTCCTTGCTGCGGGTCCGGCGGATCAGGCCTTCGACTTCCAGCCGTTTGAGCAGCGGCGTCAGCGAGCCAGGATCGGTGAGCAGACGGGTGCTGACTTCTCCGACGGTCAGGCCGTCGCGCTCCCACAACACCAGCATCGCCAGGTATTGCGGGTAAGTCAGGTTAAGCGCCTGCAGCAACGGCTTGTAGACCTTGGTCATCATTAGCGACGTCGAGTACAGGGCGAAACACAGCTGGATATCCAGCAGCAGTTCGTCGCAACTGCCAGCGCCGGCCGTGTGGGTGGGCTCGTTGGCGTTCATGGGTGTCCCTCGCTCAGTCAGTAATGCCCGGTAATTTAGTGCCCTGATGTTTAATGCACCAGATAATTTCGGTAATCGCCCGGCGCGTGGCTCTCTATCGATCGGAGGTAAACGTTGCTGTTTGCGTCGGTTGGGCATCCTGGATATCGCCAAAGCGGATTTCCTCGACGGCGCTGACTGCGTAGCATGCGCGCTGAAATCGATTCAGAGGATCGCCCGTGATTGTCGATGTATTGATGTACCTGCTGCTGGGCGCCGCCATGGGCACGCTGGGCGGACTGTTCGGCATCGGCGGCGGGCTGGTGGCCATTCCCGCGCTGGGCGTGTTGTTTGGGCTCGATCAGCAACTGGCCCAAGGCACGGCGTTATTGATGGTGCTGCCCAATGTGCTGCTGGCGCTGTGGCGTTACAACCAGCGCAATCGGGTGTCGGTGCGTCATGCGCTGATGCTCATCGTGCCCAGTTTCACGATGTCCTGGCTGACCTCGCTGTGGGCCGTGCGCGTTGATCCGCAAAGCATGCGCCTGGGCTTCGTCGGGTTTCTCGTCGTGCTGACGCTGTTCAACCTGATCCAGATGGTGTGGCGCAAAGGCAGCGCCAGCGCCGAGCTGCGTCACACCCGATGGTTGTGGCTGCTGGGCCTCGGTTCGGGTGTCACCGCCGGGCTGTTCGGCGTTGGCGGCGGGGTGATTGCGACGCCGATTCTGACCGGACTGTTCGGCGCGACCCAGGTGGCGGCCCAGGGCCTGGCGCTGGCACTGGCGGCGCCGAGCACCACGATCACGCTGGCGACCTACGCGTTGCACGGCCACGTCGACTGGCTGATGGGCATTCCGCTGGCGATTGGCGGGCTGGCCAGCATCAGTTGGGGCGTCGCGCTGGCCCACAGTTTACCGGAGCGCGTGCTGCGCTCGCTGTTCTGCGGCTTTCTGGTGATCTGCGCGATCATGCTGTGCTTCAAGCTGTGATCTAACGCAATGAGTACTTGTTACAGCCTGAACCCTTCAGCAATGTGATCGGCCAGGCATTCGGTGATCGGCGATGGGTTATTGGGGTTGCGCAGCAGCACGATGCTCGCCGACGGCAACTGCGGCAGCCCGTGCTGTTCACCCAGCACTTCCAGGTCCGAGGTGATCAGGCTTTGCAGCTGAGCCGTTACTGCCAGTCCTGCGCTGACCACTGCCATGATCGCTGACAGGCTCGCGCTGGTGTAGGCCACCCGGAATTCACGGCCGGACGCCTGCAGCGCGTTGATTGCCCACTGCCGGCAAAAGCAGTCGGTGTTGAACATCGCCAGTGGCATCGGCGTCTGCTCCTGTGGGCAAAAGCCTGCGCCGACGGCCCAGACGAAGCGCTCCTGGCGCAGGATCTGGCCGATTTCCTTGCCCGGCTCACGGGTGACGATGCTTAAATCCAGGTCCTGGCGTTGCAGTAACTGTGACGACGATTCGCAATGCACTTCCACCTGCACCAGCGGATACGCCTGGGCAAAGCGCTGCAGAATCCCCGGCAGAAAGCGCATCACGTAATCATCCGGCGTACCAATCTTCACCGTGCCGACCATGTGCGGCTCGCGCAGGGTGTTGAACACTTCGCTGTGCAATTTCAGGATCCGGCGCGCGTAGCCCAGCAGCACCTGGCCTTCCGCCGTGAAGCTGATGGTGCGGCCGTCTTTGAGAAACAACGGGCGCCGCACCACGTCCTCCTCCAGCCGTTTCATCTGCATGCTCACGGCCGACTGCGTGCGATTCACCACCTCGCCGGCCTTCGTGTAGCCGCCCTCATCGGCGATCGCGACAAAGGTGCGCAACAGCTCGCTGTCGATACTCGGGTAAGTGGTCATGCATCAATCTCCCAGATGCAGTGCATAAGAAACATTCGTTGGATTGATCTTAGGCGCGGCGAGAGAATCTGCCCATCCCCACTGGAGGGCAAGACGATGAAAGGTCAAAAAGGTTACGTACTGGTCGCAAAACCTCTGTCGCGGGAATCCGCGCCGGAACGTTGGTGGAAATCGGCTGTGGCGCAGGTCGCTCGCTGGCGCAAGCTGCATCACCAGCGTGTCGAACTGGCTGCGCTGAGCGATGACGCGCTGAAGGACATGGGCCTGAGTCGGGCGGATGTCTACGAAGAAGTGGAGCGTCCTTTCTGGGATGACCCGATGAAGCACTGACAGAGCAGCGGGTGATCGGTTAGCGTTGGGCACCGCCATGGAGGTCGAAATGCCCGCCGAACCGCCGATCAACCCGCCACTTTCCCTCAAGCACGCGCGCCGTCTGGCGCTGGCCGCCCAAGGTTTTAACAGTCGCCAGCCGCCTGCGACGATCAAGGCGGCGCACGTCACGCAACTGATCCAACGACTCGGCGTGCTGCAGATCGATTCGGTCAATGCGCTGGTGCGATCGCACTACTTGCCGCTGTTTTCCCGGCTCGGCCCTTATTCGCGCACATTGCTGGAGCAGGCGGCGTGGAGCCAGGGTCGGCACCGCAATCTGTTTGAATACTGGGGCCACGAGGCGTCGTTGCTGCCGGTCGAGCTGTACCCGCTGATGCGCTGGCGGATGCAGCGCGCGTCCCAGGGCGAGGGCATTTATCAGCAACTGGCGAAGTTTGGCCGCGAGCAGCAGACCGTTATCGCCCGGGTGTTGCAGACCGTCCGCGAGCAGGGTGCGTTGGGCGCGGGCAGCATCAGCACCCGGCAGGATCGCGCCGGACCCTGGTGGGACTGGAGCGCCGAAAAGCATGCGCTGGAATGGTTGTTTGCAGCGGGTGAGGTGACGGTTGCCGGCCGTCGCGGTTTCGAGCGGCTGTACGATTTGCCCGAGCGGGTTCTGCCGTCGGCGGTCGTCAATCACCCTGACGTCGAGGAGTCCGATGCCCAACGGGGCCTGTTGCTGCATGCCGTCAAAGCGCTGGGCGTGGGTACCGAAAAGGACGTCCGCGATTATTTTCGGCAGGACCCGGCACCGGCCAAGCGCGGGTTGGCGGAGCTGGTGGAGGAGGGCGCGGTTCAGCGGGTTCAGGTGCAGGGCTGGAAGCAACCGGCGTACGCCCTTCCGGGTCTGACCGTGCCGCGCAAGATTGCCGTCAGCGCGTTGCTGTCGCCGTTTGATTCACTGATCTGGGAGCGGGCGCGCACCGAGCGGCTATTCGATTTCCACTACCGGCTGGAGATCTACACCCCGGCGCACAAGCGGGTTTACGGCTATTACGTGCTGCCGTTTCTGCACAACGAACGCATCGCCGCGCGCATCGACTTGCGGGCTGAAAGGGCGGCGGGGCGTCTGGCAGTTCATGGGGTTCACGAAGAGCAACCCGGACTGGATGACGAAGGCATGCACGCCCTCGCATTCCACTTGCGGCAACTGGCCAACTGGCTGGAATTGCCAGATGTGCTGATCAACTGCCAGCGCGCCAGTGCGGCGCGCTTGCGGGAGGCGTTCGTGGCCAGCGGCTTCGATCATCTGTGACGGCAGCTGCCTGATTTTGTAGGACCGGCTTCAGCCGGGAAAGGGCCAGCGCGAGCACCCTCAATTCTAGGGTGTGACATCCGACGCTTTCCCGGCTAAAGCCAGTCCTACAGAAATAGCGCGCCGTTGTGGGACCGGCTTCAGCCGGGAAGGGGCCAGCGCGAGCACCCACAATTCTATGGTGTGACATCCGGCGCGTTCCCGGCTAAAGCCAGTCCTACAGACGCACCAACCCCTTTACCGGCGCACCTGCTTCAACGTCTCGGCAATCAAAAACGCCAGTTCCAGCGACTGATCGGCATTCATCCGTGGATCGCAGTGGGTGTGGTAGCGGTCCGACAAGCCATCTTCGGTAATCGGACGCGCGCCGCCGATGCATTCGGTGACGTTCTGACCGGTCATCTCGATGTGGATGCCACCGGCGTAGGTCCCTTCCGCCTGATGCACCTGAAAGAACTGCTTCACTTCCGCCAGGATCTGGGCGAAGTCGCGGGTCTTGTAACCGCTGCTGGCCTTGATCGTGTTGCCGTGCATCGGGTCCGAACTCCACAGCACCTTCTTGCCTTCGCGCTCCACGGCACGGATCAGCCCCGGCAAATGGTCGCCGACCTTGCTGGCGCCCATGCGCGCAATCAGGTTCAGGCGGCCCGGATCGTTGTCCGGGTTGAGGATATCGATCAGGCGAATCAGGTCATCGGTGTTCATGCTCGGGCCGACCTTGACGCCGATCGGGTTCTTCACGCCGCGCAGGAATTCCACGTGAGCGCCATCCAGTTGCCGCGTGCGGTCGCCAATCCACAGCATGTGCGCCGAGCAATCGTAGAATTCATTGGTCAGGCTGTCGCGGCGAACGAAGGCTTCTTCGAAATTCAGCAGCAGCGCTTCGTGGGCGGTGAAGAAACTGGTTTCGCGCAGCTGCGGCGAGGTGTCCATGCCGCAAGCGCGCATGAACGCCAGGGTCTCGTCGATGCGATCGGCGAGCTGGCTGTATTTGTCCGACAGCGCCGAGTTGGCGATGAAATCCAGGTTCCACTTGTGCACTTGATGCAGGTCGGCGAAACCGCCCTGGGCGAAAGCGCGCAGCAGATTGAGGGTCGCGGTGGACTGGTGATACGCCTGCAGCAGACGATCCGGGTCGGGCACGCGGCTCTTCTCGTCGAAACCGATGCCGTTGACGATGTCGCCGCGATAGGCCGGCAGCGTGATGCCGTCTATTGTCTCGTCGTTGGAAGACCGCGGTTTGGCGAATTGCCCCGCCATGCGCCCGACCTTGACCACCGGGCAGCCGGCGGCAAAGGTCATGACGATCGCCATTTGCAGCAGCACCTTGAAGGTGTCGCGGATTTTTGCAGCGGAAAACTCGAAGAAGCTCTCGGCGCAGTCGCCACCCTGCAGCAGAAAAGCCCGGCCCTCGGTCACCTCGGCAAACTGCCGGCGCAGCTCGCGTGCTTCCCCGGCAAACACCAGCGGGGGATAGCTGGCGAGGGTCTGCTCGACACGGCGAACATGGTCGGCGTCAGGGTATTGAGGTTGCTGCTGGATAGGCAGGTTCCGCCAGCTGTCGGGGCTCCAGGGTTGGCTCATGTTGAACTCGAAGTCAGTGCGATCGGACAGGCATGTTAGCAGCTCACCCCGAGAATTTGCGTGACCTGCGGGGCGCGATTCGCCGACAATCCGCGCTTTTCCGGGGCGCCTATTGCGCCCGTCTGCACCCGAGGTCCGCCGCGCGGCTACGGCGATCGCTGAGTGCGGCGAGGCCGATCCCTGCGGGGGCGATCCCGAATCACTCTGACCATGGGCACGAGAACAGCAATGACCGAGGAACGCGTAGAGCACGTGTTGGCCGAAGTTCACGACGAATTCGGCAAGATCCGTGTACTTGAAGTGGCCGATTACCGCTTCCTGGAGTTCGGTGACGCCATCGAGCAGAGCTGCACGTTCACGGCCGATCCGGCCTGGCTCGAATACGACTACACCCGCGCCATGTTCATTGGCGCCCTGTGCCATCCGGCCCCGGAAAGCGCGCTGTTCATGGGGCTGGGCGCGGGCACGCTGACCCAGGCGTGCCTGAAATTTCTGCCCCTGGACGACGTCGAGGCCATCGAACTGCGCCCTGACGTGCCGCGTCTGGCCATGGAATACATGGGCCTGCAGGACGATCCGCGGTTGTATGTGCGCATCGGCGATGCGCTCGATCTGCTGCCGACCGCCGAAGACGCGGACCTGATCTTCGTCGACCTGTACACCGACACCGGTCCCGCCGTGGGCCATCTGGCCTGGGGGTTTCTCGAGAAATGCCAACAGCGCCTCAACCCCGGCGGCTGGCTGATCATCAATCAGTGGGCGTCGGACGATGGCAAACCTTTGGGCGCGGCGCTGCTGCGCGGTTTGTACCACCGTCATTACTGGGAGCTGCCGGTGAAGGAGGGCAACGTCATCCTCATCGTGCCTGCCGACCTGGACCAGACGCTGGACATCGACGCCCTGACCCTGCGCGCCGAAAACCTCGCGCCGCACCTGGGCTATTCGCTGTTGCCGCTGATCAAGACGCTGCGGCCTGCGACCTGATCAGCAACCCCTGAACAGCGGCGGGCGTTTTTCCAGCAGCGCCTGCAGGCCTTCTTTGGCGTCCTCGCTGTCGAGCACCCGCCGGACCAGCGCCGGCAACGCCTCGGCCGCCACGTTCTCACCTTCGAGCAGCGCCTGACGCGCGGACTCCAGAGTGGTGCGAATCCCCAACGGTGCGCGGTCGGCAATGTGTTGGGCCAGGCGCAGCGCCGAGGGCAGAAGGTCCTCGGGTGCCATCACTTCCTGCACCAGGCCCATGCGGCAGGCTTCGTGGGCGTCGAATTCATCGCCCGTCAAAAGCCAGCGCATGGCATTGCCCCAACCTGCGATCTGGTGCAGCCGCAGAGTCGCGCCGGCGCAGGCAAAAATGCCGCGCTGCACTTCCAGATGGGCGAAGCGGGCATTGCTCGCGCACAAATTGATATCGGACGCGAGCATCAGCTCGATGCCCATTGTCAGGCACCAGCCCTGGGCCGCGACGATCACCGGCTTGCTGACCCGCGGACCGCTCGACAGCCCCCAGGGATCGTGACCGCCGGGCGGCAGCGTCCAGCCCTCTCTCAACGCCGGCCCGGCCTCAACCAGATCGAGCCCGCCGGTGAAATGCTCGCCATGGGCAAACACCACCGCGACCCGTGCCTGGTCGTTACGCTCGAACTCGCCGTAGGCCAGGCTCAGTTGATTGAGCATGTTCAAGTCGAAGGCGTTGCGTTTGGCGACCCGGTCCAGGCCGATGAGCATGATTGCGCCGCGCTGTTCCCGGCTGACGTGGCCTTTGATCGAAGAGGGCATGTCGCTATGTCCTGCAGATGAGGAGAAAGGGAGGGTGGGGTGTCGCACTGTCTGGGTGAATCGTTTAAGCTCTGCTCGCAACCGATACCGGGCACTTGAAAAGTAGACACTGACGCAGCTTTGCGCAAAGCCTGTGACAGTTGGCCGCAAGGGGCTGTTTCGCAAAAAAAATCCTCACTTGTTTCAGCAATTCCGGTATAGTGCGCGCCGGCCTTTCATAGGGCCCTCGTCACGGTTTAGGTTCGCGAAGCCATCTTCTCGAACCGGTTCGGTCACGAACCACCCCATGACGATCCATTCATCAATACGTTTTCGCAAATCCCCGCCGACAAAGCAGCCAGGGTGACTCTAGGGTCTTACACGGCACGCGCAGCTTTGAAGCATGGGTCTTTGCGGATGCACTCAGAGGCAGACCCATGACCCAGGAATCCGGCGGCTTCGCCGCTCTTAACCTTCACCCGACCATTCTTGCAGCTGTTATCGCTACCGGCTACGAAGAGCCTTCGGCCATTCAGCAGCAATCGATCCCGATTATTCTCGCTGGTCACGACATGATCGGTCAGGCGCAGACAGGTACCGGTAAAACCGCCGCCTTCGCTCTGCCCATTCTGAGCCTGATCGACCCGACGAAACGCGAGCCGCAAGCGCTGATCCTCGCGCCGACTCGTGAGCTGGCCCTGCAAGTGGCCACCGCGTTCGAAACCTACGCCAAGCAAATGCCGGGCGTGACCGTTGTGGCTGTCTACGGCGGCGCGCCGATGGGCCCGCAGCTGAAAGCCATTCGTAACGGCGCTCAAATCGTCGTCGCTACCCCGGGCCGTCTGTGCGACCACCTGCGTCGTGACGAGAAAGTCCTGGCGACCGTGAACCACCTGGTTCTCGACGAAGCCGACGAAATGCTCAAGCTGGGCTTCATGGATGACCTCGAAGTCATCTTCAAGGCCATGCCTGAGACGCGTCAGACCGTACTGTTCTCGGCGACCCTGCCGCAGTCGATCCGCGCGATCGCCGAGCGTCACCTGAAAGACCCGAAACACGTCAAGATCCAGAGCAAGACCCAGACCGTCACCGCGATCGAGCAGGCTCACCTGCTGGTTCACGCTGACCAGAAGACCTCTGCCGTTCTGAGCCTGCTGGAAGTCGAAGATTTCGACGCCCTGATCATGTTCGTGCGCACCAAACAGGCCACTCTGGACCTGGCCAGCGCCCTTGAAGCCAAAGGCTACAAGGCTGCTGCGCTGAACGGCGACATCGCCCAGAACCAGCGTGAACGCGTCATCGACTCCCTCAAGGATGGCCGTCTGGACATCGTTGTTGCGACTGACGTTGCTGCCCGTGGTCTGGACGTTCCGCGTATCACTCACGTGTTCAACGTTGATATGCCGTACGACCCGGAAGCCTACGTTCACCGTATCGGCCGTACTGGCCGTGCCGGTCGCGAAGGTCGCGCGCTGTTGCTGGTAACGCCGCGTGAGCGTCGCATGCTGCAAGTGATCGAGCGCATGACTGGTCAGAAAATCGCCGAAGTCCGCCTGCCGGATTCCCAGGCCGTTCTCGATGCCCGCATCAAGAAACTGACCAACAGCCTGTCGCCGCTGGTCGCTGATGCCGAAGCAAGCCATGGCGAATTGCTGGACCGCCTGACTGCCGACATCGGTTGCACCCCGCGTGCCCTGGCCGCTGCTCTGCTGCGCAAGGCCACCAATGGTCAGGCGCTGACCCTGAGCGCGATCGAGAAAGAACGTCCATTGGTGCCGAACAACGCGCCACGTGGTGATCGTCCTGAGCGTCCAGCCGGCGATCGTCCTGATCGTGGCGACCGCGAACGTCGTGCCCCGGTGCCGTTGGCCGAAGGCCGTGCTCGCTGCCGTACCGCGCTGGGTGCCCGTGATGGCATCGCTGCGAAAAACCTGCTGGGCGCCATCCTCAACGAAGGTGGTCTGGCTCGCGAAGCAATCGGTCGCATCCAGGTGCGTGACAGCTTCAGCCTCGTCGAGCTGCCGGAAGACGGCCTCGAGCGCCTGCTGGCCAAGCTGAAAGACACCCGCGTTGCCGGCAAGCAGCTGAAGCTGCGTCGCTATCGCGAGGACTGATCTGCTCTTGAGCTGATCGTCTGAATAAAAAATCCCCGACTGGTTCGGGGATTTTTTTTGTGTTCAAACTGTATGGCCAACAAGTAAATACAGACTGCGTGAATGGGACTGACCGTTAAAGCGACCCGCTCGCCCATGAAAGTCTCTGATGCGTGTCATCTTCAATAGACCGTCATTCGACGTTGCAGGTGAGTTGGCAAATATGGCGGTCATCAAAGAATTTCCTGCCAGCCAACGCCTCAATCGCTAAAGCCTGCTGAGGATTCAGGTTGTAACCTTCGTCGCCACGTTGTGGATTCAACCATCCCATGATGTCGCTCAGGTCGGCATCGCATCCCTCCGGCAGGCTGATTTCAAGCTCCAGCAGTTCGCTCTCTCTGTCGAATACTTCAACGATGTATTTCAAGGTTCAACCTCGCGTGTGCTGTCTGCACTTTTGGTTTGAGTGCCTGTTTCTACGTCGAACTCTCCCAAGTGTTTTCCTCGCTTGTTGTATTTTTCAACTGTCCCGTGCTGGCTGTCCCATTCGAAAATCTCGCCTGCCTGGGTTTTCCACCGTTTGCGCAGACCTCCACCGCCCTTGATCGACGTCTTCCGAGGCGCAACCTTTGCATCGGGAAATGCCGCGAGCTCTTTCGGAGGCGGATGATACCCATGATCCCCATTAAAAGGCCGCGCATACACCACATACATCGACCTCAGCCCCGAATCAGCGGGGAAGACCAGGATGCAGTCTTCTGCGGTGATGTCGTCGCCGGGGAGGCCTTCGAGCTGGCTGTCGGCGTCGTCCGGGATCGGGTGGACGAGAATGGTGCCTAAACGGGCATCGCTGTTTTCAGGGTAGACCAGCGGTTCCAGCGTCCCGTATCGACCTCGGCGGGGCGTCATGAGAATGGTGACGCCGTTGAGATGGGCTTCCATCGCGCTTTTGTCGGCATTCCAGCGGGCTTGCACGGTGCGGACCGAATCGTCGCCGGATGCCTTGGAATGGATGCCGTAAATCTGCAACTCGCCTTCGGCATCACGGCGCAACTGAAAGCGCACCCTTGTGGTCGCCTGAGTCAGGTTGCGCAATTCGTCGTCGGTGTAGAGCGTGCCGTCGCCCATCTTCGCCGGGAGCATGCCCACGATGAAGAGACTCGCCGGTCCGCCGGCTCCGCGAAGCAGCCAAGTGTGGCTGCGTTGCATGATGCCGCCACCGGCCATGCGGCCCAGTCCCATGTCTGCGCCGAGTGCGGCGGCAATGGCGTTGGAGGCGGAGGGCAGCAGCATGGCGCCCGCCATCATGATCGCGCCGAAGTTGGAGGCGGGCTCTACCTCAGTGCCGGCGTCAGTGCTGCACCATTCCCCGGTGCAGGATTTGGCGAAGACCTTGTCCGTGCGCTCCTTCGGGGCCGGCCAGCGCTCTGGCATCGGAGTGGGCACCCGCACGGGTTCGGGAGGCGGATTCCACGCTGCCCACGACGCGCCTCCGTTGGGAAGCGTAGTGCCTTCGAAGATCGAGTTAGCCCAAAAGGGATCTTCTTTATCGTCCTTGAACATGACCTTCCTGATGTCCGCCAATTTAAGGCGGCGCAGGATGCAGGCGGTCCGACGAGTGGTCAACGGTAGGGCGGTTACGGGATGTTGCCGTGCCGACAGGCTTTTGATGTCAGTGGGACCGGCTTTAGCCGGGAAAGCGTCAGATGGCACACCACATAATTGATGTCGACTGAGCTGGCCTCTTCCCGGCTAAAGCCGGTCCCACATGAGTCCGCGTCGTCCGGGCTGGAGCTGCCGTCTGAACTTGAACAGGTAGACGCGTGGGGCGTATCTGGTACGCCGCCATCAAGCTTTGGATCTCTGCGGGACCGGCTTTAGCTGGTAAAGCGTCAGATGGCACACCACATAACTAATGGCGCCTGAGCTGGCCTCTTCCCGGCTAAAGCCAGTGCTACGGAGCTGAATCAGCGCTCCTCAACCAAACCGATAAATGTCCATCCCCAGCGCACCCATGGTGAAGCCCTGGTGCTCAATACTGAATTCCCCGCCCGCCGCCCGCGCGAAATACAGCGGCAGCAGGTGTTCATCCGTCGGGTGATTGCGCGCAGCGTGCGGCGCCTGGTTTCGATAGTCGTGCAGGGCTTCAAGGTCGTCCGCCGCCAGCTTGTCCACCATCCAGTCGCGGAACACCAAGGCCCACGGCGTGATGCTTTCCGGCCCCGCCTGCCAGTCCAGCTCTCGCAAGTTATGGGTGATGCTCCCCGAACCGATCAGCAACGCGCTCTCCTCGCGCAGTCGGTTCAATGCCTGCCCCACCTTCGTCTGCAGGGCAGGGCCCATGCGCGAGGGCAGTGAAACCTGCACGATGGGGATGTCCGCCTGCGGGTACATCAACGACAGCGGCACCCAGACCCCATGGTCGAACGGCCGTTGGGTGTTCATGCGCGCCGGCAGGTCCGCCTCCGCCAACAGTTCCAGCACGCGGTGAGTCAGCTCCGGCATGCCGGGCGCCGGATACTGCACGGCGAAGAGTTCAGGAGGGAAGCCGCCGAAGTCATGCCAGGTCTCCGGCTGGGGATTGCCGTTGACCAGCAGTTCATTGCTTTCCCAGTGCGCCGAGACAATCACGATGGCCTTGGGCCGCGGCAGGGCGGCGGCCAGACGCGCGAGTGCAGGCCCGCTTTCGCCCGGTTCGAGCGCAAGCATAGGCGAGCCGTGGGAAATGAACAGGGTAGGCAGCATTTGCAGTGTCCGGAGCGTATAAGGTGAGTGGCATGATCGGGCAGTACATCCATCTAAATCTAATATAAGTTTTTGTCCGTTTTGATCGGGATATCAGGAGTGTCTATGGAGCCGCGTTTTTGGCATGAGCGCTGGGCGATCAATCAGATCGGTTTCAATCAGGCGTCTGTGAATTCGCACCTGTTGCGCCTGTGGCCAGAGCTCACCGCCATGCCGGGGGAACGCGTGCTGGTGCCGTTGTGCGGCAAAAGCATCGACATGGTCTGGCTGCTCAACCAGGGTTTTCACGTGGTGGGCGCGGAATTGTCTGAGATAGCGGTGGCGGGATTCTTCAGCGAGAACGGCTTGCAGCCGACGCTCGAGGAGCGTGGCGCGCTTAAGCTTTATCGTGCGGAGGGCTGCGAGATCTGGTGCGGCGACTTCTTTGCCCTCAAGCCCGAAGACGTTGGTGACTGCACCGCATTCTACGACCGAGCCGCCCTGATCGCGCTGCCACCGGACTTGCGCTGGCGTTACGTCAAACAGCTCAATAACTTACTGTCGAACGACGCCTGCGGCTTACTGGTGACGCTGGACTATGATCAGTCGCTGATCGCCGGTCCGCCGTTCTCGGTGGATGAGGATGAGGTGCTGCAGCTGTTGTCCCCCGATTGGCGGGTCAAGCGCGTCGGGGATCTGGATGTGCTGGAGCAGGGCGTGAAGTTCAAGCAGGCGGGCGCGACGTCCCTGATGGAATATGCGTATCGGCTGTATCGCCGATAGCACAGCACCAAGAAACGAGCATAAAAGAAAAGGGCGACTTCATGTCGCCCTTTTTCGTTGCAGCTATCACGGAATCAACCGCGGCGACGAAGCGCCTCGATGCGTTCTTCCAGCGGCGGGTGGCTCATGAACAGCCCGGCCAGGCCGTGCTTCAAACCACCGTTGATGCCGAACGCCGTCATGCTCTCAGGCATTTGCACCGGAACGCCCTGTTCCGAACGCAGACGCTGCAGAGCGCTGATCATCGCGCCCGTACCGGCCAGCCGGGCACCGGCGTCGTCGGCGCGGTATTCACGCTTGCGCGAGAACCACATGACGATGGCGCTGGCGAGGAAGCCCAGCACGATTTCGGCAAAGATGGTCGCGATGTAGAACGCGATGCCACGGCCTTCTTCGTTCTTGAAGATCACCTTGTCGACGAAGTTGCCGATGATCCGTGCGAAGAACATGACGAAGGTGTTGACCACGCCCTGGACCAGCGCCAGCGTGACCATGTCGCCGTTGGCCACGTGACCGATCTCGTGAGCCAGCACCGCCTTCACTTCATCGGGCGAAAAGCGCTCCAGCAGGCCCTGACTCACCGCAACCAGCGCGTCGTTCTTGTTCCAGCCGGTGGCAAAGGCGTTGGCCTCGTAGGCGGGGAAAATACCCACTTCCGGCATCTTGATGCCCGCATCGCGGGACAGTTGTTCTACGGTCTGCAGCAGCCATTGCTCATGGCGGGTGCGGGGTTGGGTAATGATCTCGGTGCCCGTGCTCATCTTCGCCATCCACTTGGAGATGAACAGCGAGAACAGCGAACCGGCGAAACCGAACACAGCGCAGAAGATCAGCAGCTGACTGAGGTTCAGATCAACCCCGTTGGCCGCCATGAACCCGTTGAAGCCAAAAAGGCTCAGGGTGATGCTGGCAATCAGCACGACCGCAAGGTTAGTGGCCAAAAACAGCAAAATGCGCATCATGGTTAAGAGTTTCTCCTCAGGAAGAATATGTAACGTACTGCGGGGGTATATAAGGTGATGTCGGAGCGTATTCAACCGGGCGATCATTTCAAACTGTGTCGTTTGCTGTCGCCCCGTCGATAAGAGTCATCGGCGAGAGGGTGAGGGCAGAGCGATTGCGCCTGAATCGGCCGGAGCCGGCTTGCAGGAGGGCACCTGCGAGCCGGCTCCATCAGGTCCGTTACTGCTTGTAAGTCTTCAGAAAATTGCCGATCCGGCCAATGGCCTGTTCCAGGTCATCCACCCGCGGCAGCGTCACCACGCGGAAGTGGTCCGGCCACGGCCAGTTGAATGCCGTACCCTGAACGATCAGCAGTTTTTCCGAGAGCAACAGGTCCAGCGCGAACTTCTCGTCGTTGTGGATCGGGCAGACTTTCGGGTCAATGCGCGGGAAGGCGTACAACGCGCCCATCGGTTTCACGCAACTGACGCCCGGGATGTCGTTGAGCAATTCCCAGGTCCGGTTGCGCTGTTCCAGCAAGCGGCCCGGCGGCAGGATCAGGTCATTGATGCTCTGATAGCCACCCAGGGCGGTCTGGATCGCGTGCTGGCTGGGCACGTTGGCACACAGCCGCATGTTTGCCAGGATATCGATGCCTTCGATATAGCTGACTGCGTTGTGCTTGGGCCCGGAAATGGCGATCCAGCCCGAACGGAAACCCGCCACGCGGTAGGATTTCGACAGCCCGTTGAAGGTCAGGCACAACAAGTCTGGAGCCAGAGACGCGGTGCAGATGTGCACGGCGTCGTCGTAAAGAATCTTGTCGTAGATTTCGTCGGAGAAGACCACCAGATTGTGCTGACGGGCAATCTCCAGCATCCCCAGCAACACTTCACGGGAATAGACGGCGCCGGTCGGGTTGTTCGGGTTGATGATCACCATGGCCTTGGTGTTCGGCGTGATCTTGGCCTTCATGTCTTCCAGATCAGGCCACCAGTTGGCCTGCTCGTCGCACAGATAATGCACCGGGTTGCCACCGGACAATGCCACGGCTGCGGTCCACAGCGGGTAGTCCGGCGCCGGCACCAGTACTTCGTCGCCGTTATTGAGCAAGGCCTGCATCGACATCACGATCAGTTCCGAGACGCCATTGCCCAGATAGATGTCTTCGATGCCGACACCTTCGACCTGCTTCTGCTGGTAGTACTGCATCACCGCCTTGCGCGCGCTGAACAGACCTTTCGAATCGCTGTATCCCTGAGCCATGGGCAGGTTGCGGATCACGTCCTGCAGGATTTCGTCCGGCGCCTCGAAACCAAACGGCGCCGGGTTGCCGATGTTCAGCTTGAGGATGCGATGGCCTTCCTCTTCCAGGCGCTTGGCGTGCTTGAGCACCGGCCCGCGAATGTCGTAGCAGACGTTGGCGAGCTTGTTCGATTTGCTGAACTGCATGGTGATTGGTCCCGAAAAGAGACGGCCCGCTGTGTGAAGAAGCGCAGACCGCTGAGCATGACGCCATCAAAATGGGTTTGTACGCGAGAAACGCGGGTGACAGACTGGCGTCCAACGAAGGCGCAATCATACGTGCCACCCGATCCGTGGAAAAGACACAGATCGGGCTTTTTCATGTACGGAGGTCTACCCGTGGCTAAGCTGGATAAAACCCTTGAAGAATGGAAAGCGATGCTCGATCCGGAGCAGTACAACGTCTGCCGGCTGAAGGGCACTGAGCGTCCATTCAGTGGCAAATACAACGAGACCAAGACCGACGGCATTTACCATTGCATCTGCTGCAACGAGCCCCTGTTCGATTCGAAGACCAAGTTCGATTCGGGTTGCGGCTGGCCGAGCTTCTACGCGCCGCTTGAAGGGAGTGCAGTGGTCGAAGAGCGCGACGTCAGTCACGGCATGATCCGCACCGAAGTGGTCTGCAGCAAATGCGATGCTCACCTCGGCCACGTGTTCCCGGACGGTCCGCCGCCCACCGGTCTGCGCTATTGCATCAACTCCGTGTGCCTGGACCTGGTGCCGCGCAGCGCCTGATGCAGGCTTATCACCGGCAACAATGGGATAGCGCGCCGGACAATGGCGCGCTAGCTTGGCGGTTTACAATTTCGAGGCATCGCCATGAGCGACGAACTGCTGAACATTCCAGTGCAAACGATCAAGGGCGAGCAAAAGACCCTGGCTGATTTCGGCGGCAAGGCGGTATTGGTGGTGAACACCGCCAGCAAGTGCGGTTTCACCCCGCAATACAAGGGCCTTGAGGAGTTGTGGCAGGGCTACAAGGATCGCGGGCTGGTGGTGCTGGGCTTTCCGTGCAACCAGTTCGGCAAGCAGGAGCCGGGCAACGAAGGCGCGATTTCCGACTTTTGCGAACTGAACTACGGGGTGAGCTTTCCGCTGTTCAAGAAGATCGACGTCAACGGCAGCCACGCCCACCCTCTGTTCGTGCAGCTCAAGAAGCGCGCGCCGGGGCTGCTGGGTTCGGAAGGCATCAAGTGGAACTTCACCAAGTTTCTGGTGGGCCGTGACGGCAAGCTGGTCAAGCGTTATGCCCCATTGACCAAGCCGGAAGACATCAAGGCCGACATCGAAGCGCTGTTGAAAGAACACGCGACCAGTTGATCGAAGCAGCCTTTAATGCGGCTGTTCCACGGGGATCCACTGATCCAGCAATGCCATCAATTCCTCGCGACGAAACGGCTTGGCCAGGTAGTCGCTCATGCCCGCGGCTTTGCAGTGTTCGCGTTCTTCCGGCATCGCGTTGGCCGTTAGCGCGATGATCGGCAGATCCGACCAGCGCCCGATTTCCCGGATTCGTCGGGTGGCGTCGTAGCCGTTCATTACTGGCATGTTGCAGTCCATCAGCACCAGATCGAATTGGTCCTGCTCGAGTTGCTGCAGCGCCTCGGCGCCATTGCTGCTGATGACCACATCGCAGCCGAGCTTGCCGAGCATGCCCTTCGCCACCAGTTGATTAACCGGGTTGTCCTCCACCAGCAAAATACGCGCCCGATGGGTGGGTGAGGGGCCACCCTGTTCGTGGCTGATACCTGCCTGACCGTCGGCATCCAGAATGCGCTCAAGGCTCTGATGCAGGACGTTGCGCGGCAACGGCCGCGCCTGCTGCTGCAGCGGTGCCAGGATCGCAACCTGCTCGCCGGGCATGAAATTGCCGTACGCCGTCACCAGCAACACCGGCACCGTGCACGCTTCGCGGATCGCCACCAGGCATTGCGGGCAATCGGTGATTAGCAGGTCGGCGTCGGCGTCGGGTGGCGCGCCTTCTGCCAGCGGCTGACAGGTAACGCCCCATTCCGGCAGCAGTCCGCTGAGCATTTCCAGCAAACCGCTGCCTGTGTCGCTGGCCACCAGTACCTTGCCCTTCAGCAACGGCCATTGCAGCGGGGGCGTGTGTGCCGGCAGCGGCAGGTCCACACGAAAGCGGCTGCCGACGCCGACAGCGGACTCGATACTCAATTGCCCGTTCATGGCATCGGTCAGGTTGTGGGTCAGGGTCAGTCCCAGGCCGGTCCCGCCGTACTGCCGGGTGATTGCGGCTTCGGCCTGGGTAAACGGCTGGAAGATTTTCGCCTGAGCGTCCTGCGCGATGCCGATGCCGGTGTCGCAGACCTCGATGCGCACGTGGCCGCCGTGCTGACTGAGGCGCACGTCCACGCGGCCGGCTCGGGTGAACTTCAGCGCGTTCGAGAGCAGATTGCTGACGATCTGCCGCACCCGGGTCGGGTCACCCAGCACGGACGCCGGAAAGCGCGGGTCGATCAGGCAGGTCAGCTCGACATTCGGCGCCGCGTTTTGCGACAGCAGGCTGGCGGTGTCTTCGATCAAGGCGGCGAGATCGAACGGAATGCGCTCAAGCTCTACCTGGCCGGCGTCGAATTTCGACAGGTCGAGAATGTCGTTGAGCAGTTCGACCAGCACCTTGCCCGAGTCGTGGGCGATGGACAGCTGCTGGCGCTGTTCCGCACTCAGCGGGCCATCGAGCGACAGCGCCAGCATGCCCAACAAGCCATTGAGCGGCGTGCGGATTTCATGGCTCATGTGGGCCAGAAACGCCGAGCGCGCGTGGGCCATGTCTAGCGCGGTACTGCGCGCGATCTGCAGTTCTTCGTTGGACTGACTGAGCCGGGCGTTGCTGGCTTCGAGCTGATTGGTGCGCGCGGAGACGATGTCTTCCAGCTCGTTGAGATGATCGGTGAGCCGGTTTTCCGCCTCCCGCCGCCGTGCGAACTCACTGGCCACGCTCTCGAACTGCCGATTGGTGACCGCCACCAGCACGCCGATTTCGTCTTGCTCATGGCCGCGCGGGCAGGGCACTGGCGGCTGAACGGGGCTGCGCGGATCCCGTTCGGACAGCGCACGGATCATGCCCGTCAGCGGTTTGGTGAGGGTGAAGTAAAACAGCGCCAGCAACAGGCCGGCCAGCACCAGGCTGCGCACGAAGCCGTTGACCAGGGTAATCACGGCCCGCTGCAGGAAATGGCTGCCGAATGCGAAGGTGTCGACGTCCAGGTGCAAGGTGCCGATCGACTCGTCAGGCATGTGGTCCAGATGCAGCATGTCTTCGAACTGCCGACTCCCGCCGAACAGGAAATCACTGACCATCCGGTAAGCGCTGTTCGCCAAGGGTCGAGACACGGCAGCGAGCTGAACGTTGTTGTTATCGGTCAGCCGCGCGCCGACCACGGCCGGGGAGTGCAGCAGGCCGAGGGTCAGCTCTTGCGCCAGTTCTGCGTCCAGGTTGTACGCAATACGCGAGGCGGGGTTGTGGCTGATTTGCAGCAAGGAGCGAATTTCACGATCGATGGACGCGTCTTCGCTGGCATAATCGAGGGCAATTTGAAACAGGCTGAGCAGCGTGCCCAATACAAAGCCGATCAGCACAGTCAAACGGGCCTGTTTGAATGACAGCCGGTGGGTGATCGGTATATCCATAAAGGCACTGTCACTTCTTGTGTCCGTCGCATGGCAAGCATAGCCGATCGCGGCCGGGCTTTAACCCGTTAAATCAAGGAGAAACCGTGGATTCTCGATTGAACGCATTTCTGGAGCGCGCCGAGTCGGTACTGGCGCGTCTCGAACCTCTGTTGCCGGCGGTGCGTCAGCCCGTCGATTGGGAGACGACGCTGGCCGCGCGCTGGGTGCACGAAGGCCGCGGCGGTTACCTGATGCCGCTGGAAGTCACGCTGGACATGCGCCTGTCCGACCTCATCGGCGTCGACCGCCAGCGCGAGCAACTGGGCCGCAATACCCAGCAGTTCATCGACGGCCTGCCTGCCAACCATGCGCTGCTCTGGGGATCCCGTGGCACGGGCAAGTCGTCGCTGGTCCGCGCCTTGCTGGCCGAGCACGCCAAAGCCGGTCTGCGCCTGATCGAGATCGAGCGCGATCATCTGGGCGATCTGCCGCGTGTGGTCGAGCAACTGCAGAAGTTGCCCCAGCGCTTCGTACTGTTCTGCGATGACCTGTCGTTCGAATCCGGTGAAGGCGACTACCGGGTGCTCAAAAGCGTGCTCGACGGTTCGCTGGAGCAAGCGCCGGACAACGTCCTGCTGTACGCCACGTCCAACCGCCGTCATCTGGTGCCGGAGAAGGAGAGCGATAACGCTCACTGGCAGCGTGGTGACGACGGCGAGATTCACCCGAGCGAAGCGGTCGAGGACAAAATTGCGTTGTCGGACCGCTTCGGGCTCTGGCTTTCGTTTTATCCCTTCACCCAGGAGCATTTCCTGGATGTGGTGGAACACTGGATTGGCGAGCTCGCGACCAAGGCCGGTCTGCAATGGCAGCGCGATGAAGCGCTTGAGATCCACGCCGTGCGCTGGGCGACCGGCCGTGGCAACCGCAACGGTCGTTGCGCGTATCAGTTCGCCCGTTATTGGGTAGGTTTGAAAATGCTGGAGCAAGACGCATGATCGATTTGAATTCTGCAGGGGAGGGCCTTGATGGCTACCGCCTGCTGGCTGCACAACTGGAATCCCTGCTGGCCGACGAGCGCGACTTCATCGCCAATGCGGCGCAGTTTTCGGCTTTCCTTTATAGCCAGCTCGACGACTTGAACTGGGCAGGCTTCTACCTCAATCGCAACGAAGAGCTGGTGCTGGGTCCGTTCCAGGGCCAGATCGCCTGCGTGCGCATTCCGTTCGGCAAGGGCGTCTGCGGCACGGCGGCACAGAGCCGCGAAACCCAGCGCGTGCACGATGTCCATGAGTTTCCCGGACACATCGCCTGCGACAGTGCTTCCAATAGCGAGGTGGTGGTGCCTTTGATAAAGGACGGAAAGCTGATTGGCGTTCTGGATCTGGACAGCCCGAGTGTCGGGCGCTTCAGCGAGGAAGATCAGGCGGGGATTGAGCGGCTGGCGGCGATTTTCCTGAAATCAACCGATTGCTGAGATGAGGTCCTGACGCACCGTGTTGCGCGGGGCGTCAGGCATCAGCCATCAGTCGTAGATGGCTTTCTTTTTCCACTCGGCGTCGGCGTCCACGACCTTCAAGCCTTCGGTCAGCTCGTTATTGTCGTCTTCAGTCGGTGCAATGGTGTCCAGTACCATGGAGTTGGCCTTGGCCAGTTGCCGTTCCATGGCCTGCAAGTGGGCTTTCCACGGCGCGGGCTCAGGCTGATTTTTCAGGTATTGAACGCCGCGCTCAAAGGCCAGACGGGCCTGGCCAGGCTGCTCCTGACTCATCGCGTGCTGGCCCAGGTTGTTGAAGAACTCGATGTGCAGCAGCACCAGCAAATTGCGGATCTCGCGAATCCAGTGCTTGGCTTCAGCCGTTTGCAGGAAACCATCGTGGGCCGCTCGCGTGACCTGGCCGTGCATGGCTTCTAACAGAAAGCGCACGTCCTTGGCCTTGGCTTCGGTCTGAATCGGGCTCGCCGGGTTGCTGACCGTGATCGCGTCACCCTGGGCCACCAGCGCTTCCAGTTCAGCCTGGCGTTCCTGAAGGTTCGGGTTGTTCCTTTTTTCCAGAGCGAGCAGGCGCTTGACCACGTTCAGCTCCAGGCGCACCAGCAGCAGCTTGAGCGCCGGTGTCATCAGCTGACCGGGGAAGGTTTCCGACAGCTCGCTGCAGCGACGCAACCGATCATTGAGCTCGACCATGCTTCGCGCGCGCTCGACCTTTTTGCCTTCTGCGACATGATTCAGATAGCCCACCGCAATGAGGAGCACGATGCCTGCTACAACCAAGAAGGTGATAAAGAGTGGTGTCACCGCACAAGCCTCAGTCAAGTAATTTGCGCGAGTGTAGTGGCTATCCACTATCGCGGGAAGGTGGTCCTGTCACTCCGCCTGATATTCCCCATCGCGGCTGACACGTGTGTATCGGCCGTCCATTGCCTAAATAGAGGGCGAAGTCATTGATTTGAATATATTTTCACTGAGGGGTTGACGACCCCTATATCCATCCATAGAATGCGCGCCACTTGCAGCGTAAAGCACACAGCAGAGCGTAGCAGGGAGTGAATGTTGTAGCGTGTCCCCTTCGTCTAGTGGCCTAGGACACCGCCCTTTCACGGCGGTAACAGGGGTTCGAGTCCCCTAGGGGACGCCATTGCGGGAATAGCTCAGTTGGTAGAGCACGACCTTGCCAAGGTCGGGGTCGCGAGTTCGAGTCTCGTTTCCCGCTCCATTTTTAAGCAGCTTTGCTTTCGGGCGAAGTTGAGTGAAACCAGAAAGCGTCTTCGGATGTGTTTCTGGAACTGGAACACAACACCATGGTGTTTCCAGGCTGTGTCCCCTTCGTCTAGTGGCCTAGGACACCGCCCTTTCACGGCGGTAACAGGGGTTCGAGTCCCCTAGGGGACGCCATTTGCGGGAATAGCTCAGTTGGTAGAGCACGACCTTGCCAAGGTCGGGGTCGCGAGTTCGAGTCTCGTTTCCCGCTCCAAATTCTCAAAAACGCCGCTCACTAGAGCGGCGTTTTTGTTTGTCCGGGATTTGAGGAAAATGAGCTCTCTTAAAGTGGCGCAGGCAGCGTCCTCATTTTCGGCGAGTGAGCAAGTGCGTAGCCTTGGCGGGCAGTGGATCAGGCTCGTGGCACATGCAACTCCACTTCCATAGCGTCATGAAGCAGCCTGACGACCTCAATTGCTTCGTCTTTAGCCACACGATACAACACGAGATGTCTCGGGCTTTTGACTGGACCATGGCTGTGCCTGGCATGCTGGCGAGCGTAAGTGAGGTGGAAGCTGCGAAGACCCGGTGCAAGTTCATCCCGCTGACAGCTGCCGATGCGGTGGGGCGCGTTAGCGATGAGCTGCAGCGCTTCAAGGATCAGGGCTTGATAGACGTTGTTGTGCTTGGTCGCCAAACTGCGCCTGAGAGTGCTTAAGCGTGTCGATGATGTCGGCGCGCGCTGCGCTGGATATACGATAGTGCGACTTGCTCAGTTCTTCGCGCGTGTGGCGACATTGGCCTCAACGCTCAAATCTTCGAGGTACTGCTTGAGGTCGCCTTCGTAGAGTTCGGTGAAGCGACCGTGTTCAAGGTCCATCAAACCGATCGAGGTGGCTTGGCGAAGGGCCTCAACTTTTGCCGTATCTTCAGCGATTCGCTGTTCCAGCAGCCGCAGTCCTTCGCGCATTACTTCGCTGGCATTTTGGTACCGCCCGGACTGGACCAGTTCGTGAATTACCTGTTCCTGATGCGTGGTCAGTACAACGTTACGCGTAGCCATAGTCCGCTCCAGGTTGAGAGATGTGAGCCCAATGAATGTTGGCATACTATGCCATTGCCCCGTAGTCGCCTGGTTCGGGATGATCGGCGAGTGATGCAATACGTACTTCTTTAAGCAAAATCGTTAGGTTTATCAAGCTCACGCATTTTCGCGGCTTCCTGCACATTCCGCATATTTCCATATAACTATATTGAATTTATTTAATATAACGTTCGATGCTATGGTTCTGATCCCTGACGCTGCTTCGCCCGGCGCAGGCCCAAGAATCGGCTACCGCACAGGCGGACCGGCGTTCATTTCATGATCCGGTTCCGATGGAGCCTCCCCGGAGATTGCCTGTGTCGATCAAATCCCTTCTGTTGCGCCCTGTGTTATCCCTTCTCCTATTCACCGGCTCACTCAGCGCGGTGCATGCCGCAGAACTGGTGGTGGGCGATCAAAGCTATGGCGCCCGAACCGTCATGGAAGCCGCTGGCGTTCTCAACGATTTGCCCTACACGCTGGAATGGAAACAGTTCACCGCCGGCTCACCCGTCGCGGAAGCGCTGAATGCCGGCAGCCTCGACGTCGGCTTGCTGGGTGATGCGCCGGTGTTGTTTCTCGGCGCGTTAGGGGCGCCCATCAAGGTGATTGGCGTTTCACGGCAGAACCTGGCGGGGGTGGCGATCGTGGTGGGCAAGGATTCGCCGATCAAATCGGTGGCCGACCTTAAAGGCAAGCGGGTGGCGATCTGGAAGGGTTCGTGGAGCCAGCAATTGATGCTGACTGCGCTGGACAAGGCCGGCATCGCGCGGGATGCGGTGGAATATCGATATTTGAGTGCGCTGGACGCTTCCCATGCTCTGGACGGTGGTTCGGTTGACGCCATCGCCACGTGGGATCCCTACGTGATTCAGCAGGAGCGCCAGGGCGGGCGGGTGATCACCACCGCGCAAAACCTGATCCCGGCGCAGAGCTTTGTCGTCGCCAATGACCGCTCGATCAAAGACAAGCGCCCGGAAATCACCGACTTCCTCCAGCGCCTGCAAAAAGCTCGGGCCTGGTCGGTCGCCAACAAGCAGAACACCGACACGTACGCTAATGCGTGGGCGGTCCTGTCCAAGGCCGACCCCGAGGTGGCGCGGGGCTGGTTCGAGCGTTCGGCGACGGTGGTGCTGCCGATTTCACCCCAGGTCATAACCCAGGCGCAGCAGACCATCGACTTTTTCAACGCTGCGGGGCTGACGAAGTCCTATCCGGCTGGCACTGTGTTCGACGACTCCTTTGCCGCTGCGCTTGACGCCGGGGCTGACGCGTCGGCGCAAGCGGCGCGTTGATCGATCACGGCAGTCACCGCACAGGCCCACTTGCTGGAGCATTGACCCATGAGTTTCACCTCGTTGCATTGGGGCGCTTACCGTCCGCGGGTTGTTGACGGACGGCTTCAGGCCATGGATCCGGTGGAGTGGGACGCGGACCCTTCGCCGATTGGTTCGTCTATTCCCGGGGCAATCGACTCGGCCACGCGTAT
Organism: Pseudomonas sp. Ps21-P2; assembly: GCF_039672565.1. Classification (NCBI taxonomy): domain Bacteria; kingdom Pseudomonadati; phylum Pseudomonadota; class Gammaproteobacteria; order Pseudomonadales; family Pseudomonadaceae; genus Pseudomonas; species Pseudomonas sp. Ps21-P2. The sequence continues at coordinate 115,103 of NZ_JBDFPL010000006.1, read as the reverse complement.
CCGTCGGCCGGCCGTGCGCCGCAGTTTTCTCGAGCGTTTCGACGATCATCCGGCCCTGCGCAACCCGCACTTGCGCGGCCACGAAGCCTTCGTCGAGGTGCCGTGGGATGTTGCGCTGGATCTGGTCGCCACCGAGTTGTCGCGGGTAAAGAGTGAGCATGGCAACAAAGCGATATTCGGCGGCAGTTACGGCTGGGGCAGCGCGGGGCGGTTTCATCATGCGCAAAGCCAGTTGCACCGTTTCCTCAACAGCTGCGGCGGCTACGTCTACAGCGTTGACAGTTACAGCCTCGGCGCGGGCCGGGTGTTGATGCCGCACATCGTCGGCAACATGGACTGGCTGCTCGCAGCGCACACCTCCTGGCAGAATCTGGCGGAGCATTGCGAGCTGTTCGTCGCGTTTGGCGGGTTGCCGTTGAAGAACGCGCAATGCAGCCCCGGCGGTGCCAGCGATCATCTGGTCAGCAACGGCATTCGCAGGATGTCGGATGCCGGCGTGCAGTTCGTCAATGTCAGCCCACTGCGTGATGATTTAACCGGACCGCAGCGCAATGAGTGGCTCGCCGTGCGGCCCGGCACCGACACTGCGCTGATGATGGCGCTGTGCTGGGTGCTGGTGGACGAAGGACTGCACAACGTAGATTTTCTGCGTCGTTATACGGTGGGGCATGAGCGCTTCATCGAATATGTGCTCGGCGCGGTAGATGGCGTGGCGAAGACGCCGGAGTGGGCGGCAGCGCTGACGGATATTCCGGCGCAACGGATCGTCAGCCTGGCGCGGGAGATGGCGGGCAAGCGCACGACGATCAACGTCGCCTATTCGCTGCAGCGGGCACAGTTTGGCGAGCAACCGTTCTGGATGACCGTGACGTTGGCGGCGATGCTGGGGCAGATCGGTCTGCCCGGCGGCGGCTTCGGGCTGGGTTATGGCTGCATGAACAACACCGGCAGCGGGCGCAAGGCGTTTTCCGGGCCGCGCTTTTCCCAGGGCGTGAACCCGGTCAAGGATTTCATTCCGGTGGCGCGGGTCACCGACATGCTGCTCAATCCCGGCGAGGCGTTCGATTACAACGGCAAGCGTTATCACTACCCGGACGTCCGACTGGTGTACTGGGCCGGCGGCAACATTTTCCATCACCACCAGGACATCAATCGACTGCTGCAGGGCTGGCAGCGTCCGGAAACCATCATCGTTCACGAGCAGTTCTGGACCGCTCAGGCCAAACACGCGGACATTGTGCTGCCTGCGACCACTGCGCTGGAGCGTGACGACATTGGTAGCGCTGCGTCCGACCGCTTCATGATCGCCATGCACAAGGTGATCGAGCCGGTGGGGGAGGCGCGGGACGATTATGCGATCTTCGCCGAGCTGTCCCGTCGGCTGGACTGCGAGCAGGTGTTTACTGAGGGCCGTGATGCCGGGCAATGGCTGCGCTTGCTGTATGAAGAGTCGCGACCACGTGCCGGAAGCTTTGCCATCGAGCTGCCGGATTTTGACAAGTTCTGGCGCGAGGGCGTGTTCGAAGTGGATTACCCGGCAGACGATACTGTGCTGCTCAAGGCCTTTCGGGAGGATCCCCAGGGGAATTCGCTGCAGACGCCGTCGGGCAGGATCGAGATTTTCAGTGAGACGATCGCAGGCTTTGGCTATGCCGACTGCCCCGGCCATCCCGTGTGGCTGGACAAGCCCACCCAGCCACTCCCCCTGCATCTACTGTCGAACCAGCCGAAGACGCGCCTGCACAGTCAGTATGACCACGGGGCTTACAGCCAGGCCTCGAAAATTCAGGGGCGGGAGCCGTTGACGATCAACCGGCAGGACGCCTTGGCGCGCGGGATTGCCGAGGGGGATGTGGTCAGGGTGTTCAACGATCGAGGTGCTTTTCTGGCCGGGGTGATTGTGTCCGACGACATTCGCCCGGGCGTGGTACAGATCGCCACGGGGGCCTGGTTTGATCCGCTGGTGAAGGGTCAGCCGAACAGCCTGGAGAAGCACGGCAACCCGAATGTGCTGACTGAAGACATTGGGTCTTCGAGTCTGTCTCAGGGCTGCTCGGCGCAGACAGTGACGGTTGACGTTGAAAAGTGGCACGGCGAAGTACCGCCGATCACCGCGTTCGAGCCGCCTGAAATGCTGGCTTGATCGGCGAACGTAGGACTGGCTTTAGCCGGGAAGACGTTGGACATGACGCTGCAAGATTGAGGGTGTCGCAACTGGCCTCTTCCCGGCTGAAGCCGGTCCCACTAAAAACAATGCGTACACCCGGTAGGACTGGCTTTAGCCGGGAATGCGTCGGGTGTCACGCTGCAAGATTTGGGGTGTTCACACTGGCGCCTTCCCGGCTGAAGCCGGTCCTACCGTGGAATGCGGTGCTACTTACTGCCTGACTGCTCGCCCGGCAAACACGGCCTTGCCCACCCCCTGCAGCACCACGTCATTCTGTGGCGTGTGCACTCGGCCGCAGACGACGTTGCGATAATGGCGTTGCAGCGGGTTGCTGCGCGACAGGCCGGGGTTGCCGGTGGCTTCAATGGCCAGTTCAACCGCGCGAATGGCGTTGCTGGTCACCAGGTATTTGATTTGCGCCCCATGACTGGCCGGCGTCAGCCCATGAGTCGCCGATTCCAGCAACGTCCGGTTGGCGAACAACAAGGTGTCGATGTGGCCGAGTACTTCTTGAAAGCGCGGCAGCGTCGACAGCGAGGCCCCCAGGTTGGACGGCGTGCGCTGCTCCAGAAAATTCACCAGCCAGTCCCGCGCCGATTGCGCAATGCCGTCGTACACCGACGACAACAACACCGACATCCACAGCAATCCTGTTGCATCCAATTCAGGCTGCGGCGAACTCGCCGGGCTGGTGTTGACCCCATGATCCAGCGGCACCAGCACGTCGTCGAAAATCACCTCGTGGCTGGAGGTCGCGCGCATGCCCAAATGATCCCAGTCCTCGACGATGCTCACGCCCGGGCTGTCCTTGCGCACCAGCCACACCCCGACCATCGGATCGGCGTCATCGCTGCGGGCCCAGACGTTGAACCAGGTCAGGCCGCGGCTCCCCGTCGAGTAAATCTTCCGTCCGCTGATCCGCCAGCCTTCCGCCGTCCTGCGCGCAATCGTCGCCGGCAGCCCGCCGCGAGAAGGCGAGCCCAAGTCCGGCTCGACCCGCAGCGAGTTGATCAGCGCACCTTTATGCACCGCGTCCAGCGCCACCTGTCGGTATAAATGCTCGGGCCAGTTTTTGACTTCCCGAATGCGTGCGTGCTGGATGTACTGCATCACCAGAATCAGCGCAGTGGAAGGCTCGCCGCGCGCCACCGCGCTGATCACTTGCTGTGCCCGCTTAAGATCCGCATCGCCGCCCCCCAGCGCGCCTTCGACCGTCAGCCCGAGCAGACCTTGCTCGTGCAGCAAACGGAAGTTCTCGTGTGGGAAGTCAGCCGTTTCATCGTAGTGCTGCGCGGTCTCGGCCAGCCGCTCGGTGATCCCCTGCAAACGCCCCACAAAGGCCGCCTCGGTCTCGGCATCTGCTGAAGCATCAGGTTGCCGATTCAATCCTGCGCTCATGCCGGGACCTGCGATTTTTCAGCGTCCGTGACCTTCGCAGCCGCTGCCAGCCGCGCGGCGGTATGACGATTAACGGGAAACTCCAGACCAAAGTGTTCGCGCAGGGTCGAGCCGGTGTAATCACTGCGTTGCAGGCCGCGTTGCTGCAGGACCGGAATCACCAACTCGGTGAAGTATTTCAGCCCATCAGGCAACAGCGAATTGATGATGAAGCCATCACTGGCGCCGTTCTCGAACCAGTGCTGAATCTGGTCGGCGACCTGTTCGGGCGTGCCGACGAACTCGCGGCGGGGGCGGGAGAAATCCAGCGCAACCTGACGCAGGGTCAGGTTCTGCTCCCTGGCCTGCTGCTTGATCCGATCCGAACCGCCTTTCTGGCTGTTGGCGCCCAGATCGCCCAGGTCCGGAAACGCCGCATCCAGCGGGTATTGGCGGAAGTCGTGATCGTTGAACGGCCGGCCCAGCGCGACGATGGCGTCTTCGATGCTCACCAGTTCCACCGCTTGCTGATAACGCTGCTCAACCTCTTCGGCGTCGCGCCCCACGATCGGGCGAATGCCCGGCAAAATCGACAGGTCATCCGGGTTGCGCCCAAAGCCGACCGCGCGGCGCTTGAGGTCGGCGTAATACGCTTGAGTCTCTTCCAGGGACTCGGCGTGGACGAAAATCGCATCGGAATACTCTGCAGCGAAGTTGCGCCCGTCCTCGGAAGTCCCTGCTTGAAACAGCACCGGCTGACCCTGGCGTGAGCGGGCGATGTTCAGCGGGCCTTTGACCTGAAAAAAGTCGCCCGCATGGTTCAAGGCGTGCAGCTTGCTGCGGTCGAAAAACGCACCCGTCTGCTTGTTGCGGGTGAAGGCGTCGTCCTCCCAGGAATCCCACAGCCCTTTGACCGCCGACACGTGCTCCCTGGCAATGCGATAGCGCACGGCGTGGGGCGGATGCTCGCTCTTGCTGAAGTTTTCGGCGGTGCCGCTGAGCCATGAGGTGACGACGTTCCAGCCGGCGCGGCCGCCGCTGATGTGGTCCAGGGAAGAGATCTGCCGCGCCACTTGAAAGGGTTCGGTGTAGCTGACGGTCACAGTCGCCACCAGGCCGATCGTTGATGTCGTCGCCGCCAGCGCCGAGAGAATGGTCAGTGGCTCGAAACGGTTGAGGTAGTGCGGGCTGGAGTTCTCGTGGATGTGCAGGCTGTCGGCGATGAACACGAAGTCGAATTTCGCGTCTTCAGCCAGTCGGGCCTGGCCTTTATACCAGTCGAAGTTGGTGCTGGCGTCGGCCTGTGCGTCCGGGTGGCGCCACTCGCCCCAACCGTGGCCCACGCCATGGACCATTGCACCGAATTTGAGTTGACGAGGCTTGCTCATGATGTGTGCTCCTGAGTCGAGCGCTTAGCGCGCAGCTTGGGGATTGTTCTGGTGGGCGGCTTGCTCGGCTGATTGCTCGGCGGCCAGGCGGATGGCGTTGAAATCCGCATCGAAGCCGTGGGACACGTCGACGTGCTTGTTAAGGATGCCTTCGCGCTGGTAGATGTCCGCCGTGTTCTGCAGGCCCTTGATGACGCCGTCATCGATGCTCACGCGTTCCATTTTGGTGTCTTGGTTGACCGCCAGATGCACGGCCAATGGCAGCCCGGTGACCTTGGTCTGGGCGGCGGCGTATTCGGCAGGATGGGCGTTGGCCCAGCGGTAGGCGCGGTCGAGGCGCACCACGAAGTCGTCCAGTTGCACGCGCTTGTCGGCGATAGCCTTGCTGGTCGCAGCGAGGTAGGAATGATTGGTCAGCAAGTCCGGGCCGTTGGGCAGAATGCGCGCGCCGTTCTGCGTGGCGACGGTGGTGTAGGGCGCCCAGGTGGCCCAGGCGTCAGCATCGCCGTTGTCGAGGATCAGCCGCGACTCGCTGGGCAGCAGGTAGACGAAATTCACGTCGCTGGTCTTCAGGCCCGCTTCGTTCAGCGCGCGGATGGCCAGGTAATGGCCGATGGAGCCGCGTCCGGTGACGATGCGCTTGCCCTTGAGGTCGGCAACCGACTTGATCGGCGAGTCGTTGCGCACGATCAATGCGGTGGTGTAGCGGCCACTGACATGGGTGATGCTGATGACCTTCAACGCGGCACCCGCGCCCAGCGCAAACACATATGGCGCATCGCCCAGTGCGCCAACGTCGACGGCCCCTGCGTTCAGGGCTTCGCCCAATGGCGACGCCGAAGGGAATTCGGAGAACTTGATCTCGTAGGGCACGTCCTTCAGCTCGCCGGACACCTCCAGCAGCACCTTCAGCGCGGACTTCTGGTTAGCGACGAGCAGCGGCTGGAGTGGCTCGGCGGCCTGCGTGATTTGGCTGAATGACAAGGCGAGCAGTGCGCCGAGTATCACGTGTCGGACGCGAAGCAGGGGAGTGAAAGGGGCGGACATGATGCGTGTCTCCAGGCGTGGAAGTGGATTCTTGGCCTCCGCCTGGAGAAGGGGTCGGCAAGGGAATTGACCTTATGCCTATAAGAAACGGAATAGAAGTATCTTTTGGTTATATGCTAATTATGTATTTGTGTGATGATGCAGATCCTAATTATTAGATTAATGCATAACAATTTTTTGGGGCAATGCATTTTGTGCAGGAGCGGTTGTCCACGAGGTGGCGGGCACACGCGCTGAATATTGAGCGGCTGGAACGCCATCTTCGCGAGCACGCTCACTCCCACAGCGGCTGGCGTCGTCCGCGCGACGGGGGCCAGCCGTCAAGCGGCGGCTCAGATCACATAAAACCCGTGGGTCCCGTCGCGGCCCAATTGCTCGACCAATCCGTACTCCCAATCCAGATACGCCTGCATCGCCTCACGCGGCGCATCCGTGCCTTCATAAGGCCGGCGATAGCGATCAATGCGCGAGGAGGCCAGATGGCTTTCGCCGTGCTCAAGCTCTAACCCCGCCGCGACCCAACTGGCGGTGCCGTCCTTGAGCACAAACACCGGCTTGCCCGTTAGCGCTTCGACCTCAGACACAGCCAGGCGCGCCAGTTTGCTGCTGCCACAGGTCAGCACGTAACGCTCGGCGACCGGAATGTTCTGCAGCGCGCTGGCAAGGTCGGCTCGCAGCGTCCACCAGGCACCCGGAATATGCTGCTTGACGTAGTTGGCGCTGGCGGTGAAATCCAGCACCGCCACGCCACCCTGTTCGCGCCACTGGCGCAGTGTTTCGGCGCTGATCTCCTCGACCTGCCGCGAGGGCGGGTTCGGCGCGTTCCAGCCGCCTTTTTCGCTGAAATCCTCAGGGCCCAGGTCGTCCACCACGAACACCTCCCAGCCGAGCTGTGCGAGCCATGAAGCCGACATGTTCGCGCGCACGCCGTCGTCGTCGAGCAAGACAATTCGTGCGCCGCGCACACTGGCGTAATGGTCAGTCTCCTGCACCAGTTGGCCGCCCGGCGTCGAACGCGCACCCGGCACGTGACCGGCTTCGAATTCTTCCGGCGTGCGCACATCGAACAGGTACGTCGTGCGAGTCGTTTCTGCCTGCCAGACCGGCAGCTCCGCGCGGCTGCCGCGTTTCACTCGTGCTTTGTCCGCCACGTTGCGCGCATCCGCCCGAGCGACTTCCCAGGTCGCGTCGCTGACTTGCGGGAAGCGCCGGGATTGCCCGTGATCCAAGGTCTGCCCGGCCAGCAGCCAGCCGATGGTGCCATTGCGCAGGGCGGAAATCGGGTTGGGCAGGCCCGCGTTGACCAGCGACTGGGTGCCGATGATGCTGCGCGTACGGCCGGCGCAATTGACGATGATCCGGGTGTTGGGATCGGGCGCCAGCTCACGGGCACGCAGCACCAGTTCGGCACCGGGCACACTGACGCCGGTGGGAATGCTCATGGTCTGATATTCATCGAACCGCCGCGCATCCAGCACCACCACGTCGGCCTCGGCGTCGAGCAACTGCTTGACCTCTTCTGCGGCCAAAGACGGCGTGTGGCGATGATGCTCCACCAGTTCGCCGAACGCCTTGCTCGGCACGTTGACGTCAATGAACACCTCGCCGCCAGCGTTGCGCCAGCCCTGCAACCCGCCTTCAAGCAGCTTGACGTCGCTGTAACCCAGTTCCTGAAGACGCTTCAAGGCGCGTTCGGCCAGACCTTCGCCGTTGTCATAAACGGTGACAGCGGTGTCGCGACGTGGGACGCGCGCGAGCACCTCCAGCTCCAGTTTCGACAACGGGATGTTGGCGGCGAACAGCGGGTGAGCTTCGGCGAACGGGGCTTCTTCGCGGACATCGACCAGCGCGACCTCCTCATGGGCTAGAAGGGCTTGGCGGATGTCGGCGTAGGAACGGGTGTGGTGGCTCATTGGGCTTGGTTCTCTTTGGACAGATCCCAGATGTTCGGGAGAAAGGCGTTGGAATAGCCGGAGATGAACAGTTTTTCGCTGCCATCGGGCTGGTAAACAGCGCGCTTCACGGCGCCGATGTTGGCGCCGTAGACATGAATACTGATCGACACCTGATCGTCGAAGGCGTTGCTGACCTGATGAATGTCGTTGCTGCGCGGCGATAGTGCCTCGACATGACCGGGCTCCAGGCGGATCGCCGGGCCTTCCTGTTCGAGTCGGCCATCGGCGCTGCGGGCGAACCCCTGGGAATACTCGGCGCCGCGCAGCATGCCGATCAAGCCCCAGACGCGATGATCATGAATCGGCGTGCTCTGGCCCGGCCCCCACACGAAGCTGACGACCGAGAACCGCTGCCGTGAGTCGGCGTGCAACAGAAACTGTTGATAGCGCGCCGGATCAGGCACGGCGAACTCATCCGGCAGCCAGTCGTCATGATTGACCAGTTGCCCCAGCAGCTTGCCACCCCGGGAGAGCAGGTCGCCTTCCCCCGGGTTGCTATCGATCAGCTCGGCCAACGCGCCGATAAAGGCCCTGAGTCGTTCAGGGTGTCGGATGTGAGTCATATCGGCTCCGGTCGGAAGGGGATGCTTAATATAAGCATAATGCGCCTGGCTAATATGCTATTTATTGATGATTAGGTTATAACCAAAAAGTCGTTGATAACCGATTCGCAGGGTGCCGGGCGTTGTGAGGCTATCCAGCGCCTTCGATAGCCATTATGATTTTTGCCTATCTTGTTTCTCTTATTCCATGTGCGATCCGAATGAAAATTGATGACATCGATGCTTTCGTAGCGGTCATTCGCTGCCAGTCGATCAGCCATGCCGCTGAATCCCTCGACCTGACCCAACCCGCCATCACGCGCCGCGTGCAGAATTTCGAGCAGGCGCTGGGCGTTGAGTTGTTTGACCGTAATACCAAGCCGCTCAAGCCGACGCCAATGGGCACGCAGGTGTATCAGAAGTGTCTGGCGATCCTGCGGGAAATGGACTCTCTGCGTGAACTCGTCGCCAGCGACACGCCGCCCAGCGGTTTGCTCAGGCTGGGGGTGCCGCAAACCATCGGCGACGTCGTGCTGCTGGATGCGTTGAAACACCTGCGCGGGCAATTTCCCGACCTGCGCGCCCAAGTGATCACTGGCTGGGGCAGCCACCTGATCGGAAAAATCGAGAATGGCGAACTGGACGCGGCCGCGGCGCTGTTCCCGGCCGGGAAGATCTTCCCTGAAGGCATCGTCGGCGAGTCCATCGGCAAGATGGAGCTGGTGGTGGTGTGCGCCAGGAGCGCGCTGCCGAAAAAGCCGGTGAAGCTGGCGGACTGCTACGAGCTGGGCTGGGTGCTCAACCCCGACGGCTGCGGTTTCCGCGCCGGGCTGCAACGCACGCTGGCTGATCAGGGGTTAAGCCTGAAGGTCAATCTGGAAACCTTCGGCACCGAGCTGCAACTGGGGCTGGTTGCCGATGGCATGGGCCTGGGTCTGGTGCCGCGTCCGCTGCTGGAACGCAGCGTCCACCGCGATTCACTGGCGGTCATGCCGCTCAAGGATTTCAAACCGGTGATGGATTTGTGGCTGATCTACCCACGCTTCCTCGGCAATCTGCAGGCGCCGGTGGCGTCCTTCGGCAGTCTGGTGGCGCAATCGCTGAAGCAGGAGCGGGATGCGGCTTGAGGGCAGTGACGTGGTGGTGGACGGTCTGACCAAGACACCGTTTTGACTACCAGGAAAAGTCCTCGCCGTAGCACAGGCGTTACTCGGCCAAAACTGGATTCAACGCCGCAGGCGTTTGCCAGTGAATATCGGCCCAAGCACCGCTGCCGGCTGCCAGCAACTGGCGCAGATGCTGCTCGTGGAACGCTTCGCCCAGCGAATCGACGCGAAACGTTGCAACCCACTGCTCGCGCCCCAGCTTATAGGCGCTACCGAAATCTGCCCAACTGTCGAAGCAGTCCTGCGCCCGCTGTGCGTTCAGCAGCAGGACACGCCAGGCAAGTTCGGGTTCGAGCCAGCGCATCAGCAATGCACAGCGGACCAGAAACGCCACCCGCGCGCAGGCAAAAGCCATGGCTGCACGGGGTTCATCTTCGGCCGTCAGCGCCTGCAGGTCGAGGCTGTACCATTGCTGTTCGAGCGTCGCACTGAAGTGCTTCCGCACCGCCTCGTCATTGAAATTGCTGCGTATTCCGGCTTGGTAGAGCAACGCTGCGCGCACGGTCGTCCGCGCTTGCTCGGTGAAGGGATCGCATGCTGGCGAGTAGAAGCCCTCGATTTCCATTGCGTCAGCCATGGGCCTGGCTAACAGTAGCGACCAGTGCTTGCGCGGGCTGAATAACGATGCGCCGCCCCTCGCCCTGAATGTTCGCCACAACAACCAGCCTGAAACAACCGCTGCGATACTTAAAAACATGCCGTTCTCCTTATCTTGCCCGAGCCTGCCATGCTTGGATTTCTCCGGCCAGCGGCGAGGTCATATCAGGCCACTGCACATCTTCGGTCAGGTACAGCGGGGCATCAGACGAAAGCTCAACGCGTTCGCAGAATATGTGGCGAGTGGCGTACTTGACCGAAGCCGCGTGCGGGGCAGTCTGCAGGAACTGCTGTGGCTGACGTCCGGCCACCAGCCATTCGACCATGGCCGAGGGCGCATCTAGGCAGTCGTACAGTTGCGGATAACAGGCTACCAGACGACTCTGAGCGGCCGGGTCGCTGACGGTTTCGATTCGCTGCCAACCGACTTCGGTGCGCACGATGCCGATTGCAATGCAGTCGTCGGGCGTCTGCTGGTCGGTGCCGAGGGCATTCAGACACTGCAGCAAGTCCTGGTAATAACGCTCGACCGGTGGCCGGTTCTGCTTGCCCTTGACCTGCTCGACGGTCAAGGTGCCGTCGGCCTGAACGATCAGGCTGATGGTGATGTGTGGCTGGCCCTGGCTGTCGCGGAAACTGAACACGCGCATGCGCCGCTGCTCCAGCGCTTCTGCGTAGCGCTCGCCGTAGCCGCCGGTCAAGGCACGACGATCAGCGAACTGGCCCAGGCAGTGGCGCATCACGTAGCTTTCAAAGGCCATTTCCGCGCGCAGCGAGGGGCTCTCGGGACGCAGCTCCTGTAATACGTGCTCAGCGGTGGTCACCCGAGCGAGCAATGCCTCGGGGTTGCTCTTGCGCCAGCCTAGCTCGACCCGCTCCGCCATTTGCGCATGTTCTTTTTGCCACAGCGCCAGCGCCTGCGGGCAGTTGATGCGGTCGAGCTTACCGGCCAGCGCCGTGCCCTGGCGAGAGGTCAGGAACTCCACCAGCAAGGCCTCTTGAGCCAGCAGTGGCGCTTGATGCGGATCGACCCAAACCAGCGGCGCGGGTGTCTGCTGCGAATTTTTGCCGGCGTCGCTCAAATGCCTTGGCACCCATGAGGGCGGCTCGGCGCCCAGTGCTTCGGCAGCCTGCTCCAGGGTCAGGATCCGCCGCGCGGGTTCGAAATTGCCAACCAGATGACGGTAATAATGATTGAGCAACCATTTGCCCACCTCTGGCGCATCACCACGGGCCTTGCTGCGTTCAGCAATCCCGCGCTTGAGCTGATCAGCATTGAGTGCGTTGCGCGAGGCGTAACCGGATTGTCGCGCTTGCGGTTTCACCGCCATATCTGCCACCAGGTCTTGCAGTCTGGTGTTCCAGCAGCCTCCAGCTCGGCGATGCTCTGGCGGAAAATTTCGATATTGTGCTGGTCGGCCGCGTTGTTCGGGTCACTTTGCAGGATGGAGCGCTGGTAATACGCCAAAGCTTCTTCCTTGCGGCCAAGCCCTTCAAGTACTTCTCCGGCGCAGCCCAGGAGGGATGCCTCGTCGCGTTCGTTAATGTGCGGTGCGTAGCGTAGCCACAAGCTGGTGGCCGCCTCCGGCAAACTGAACGACAAGTACAAGGCGATTTTCGTCCTTACGAACAGCTCCGAGTACTCCAAATCTTGGTCGCGTACGCCGCGCTCTTCCTGCCATTGGAGGATACGCTCCAGCCAGATCAATATTTCGCGGTTGCGGTCCAGGCGGTGCAGGGCACGGGTGACGCCCAGTAGGTATTCTTCAGGGTCGTGGCGGCTGTAGCCATAGTCGGCTGCGTAGTGCCAAAGGTGTTCGGCAGCGTCGGCGATGCCCTCGTTGTCCTCCAGCAGAATTCGGTTTTCGAGGATGCCCTGATAATGTTCTGCGAACGAGCTGGCGGCGATGCCTCGGGAATGCAGCTCAATGGCCTGCTCATACATGCGTTGGTCGTTGTAGCGCCGGTAGTTATTTGCCAAGTTGTTGCACAGCATTGAGTACAGGTGCGCACAGGCATCGAAGCGGTGCCCGCGGCCGCTGGAGAAACATTGCTCCATTCGAGCCTGGCCGTGTTCGTAGGCAGCCTTTTGTACTTGGCTCAGCAGCGCCCAGGCTTGGTCTGCCTCATCGCTCGAGAGTTGCTCGACGTGCGTTTCGACCAGACCCTCGGTGTGGACCGCAAACCGGTAGTAGTACATACCACCGGCCAGTGGAGGTAAAGGTTGGCGCAGGGCATTGATAATGCCGAACACACTCGCGTGGGCGCTAAGCAGGCTGAAGGCGCTGCGGTTGTCCTGCATATTGCCGGCGGGGACTGCCTCGCGGAGCATGGCAAGTTCAGTGTTGGCGTCAATTCGTCCGGCAATGCGTTCCCGCACCGCCAACAGGCGATTGATCCACGGGTGGTTTGGCGAGCGGCGCCTGGCTTCAGCAAGGGCCTCGGTGAAGACGTTGTCGATCTGACCAAGCTCGTGGCCTTTGGCATGCATGGCATCAAGCAGCGGCCCCAAGGTCGGCATCGACTCGTCACGCGACGGCAGGCCGGAAATGAACCGCTCCAGCACCGCTTGATCGTCACAGGCACGCATCACGCACAACGGCCACCATGCGGATGCATCCTCGGCATCGAGCAGGCGATCGTGTACCCAAGCAGCCGTGCCCGGCCACATTTCGTCGCGCATTTCATAAATTTCCACGAACGCACGTTGCCCGGCCTCTTCGATCTGGCCGTCCTCAAGCAGCCAAGGCAAATGGAAATCAACGAAGTTGTCACCGCCGTCGGCCCCTAAGCTCAGCGTCGCCACTTCACAGATTTTCAACGCCCCTGCCAGATCGCCTTGGGCGTGCAGTGACCGGGCGGCCAAACGCGCCAGCCGCACTTCATATTCCCGACGTTGGGGCAGTGCCAACTCTGCGATCAGTCGCATCACAGGTTGCTCAAACATCGCCAGGCGCAACGGCACGATTTCGATCAGCGAATCGCCCAGCCACAGCCAGTCGTTAACGTCGACATCCTGATCTTCTTTGGCTGTGCGCAAAGCGGCAACTGCCGATAGCGCGGTTTCACGCGCCTCTTCGTTACGGTCATGGGCGGCCAGTACCCTGGCCCGGCGCCGGTATTGATCGGCATCGTCCCAAGCCCGCAAAGTGTGACGGCAGGGATTGATCAGTGACAGGGTGTGGCTCACTTCGATGGCCCGGAGCGCCACATCGAGCGTTGTGTGCTGCAGATCTTCGAAGATGTGGTGGCGCCAGTACCGCTCGATGTCGAACGGCAGCGGTTCCTTGGTCAGTTGCTGCAGGCTGTCCAACGCCTGCAGCAGGCCCTGCTCGTCTTTCAAATAGTTGCCTAGTCGCAGTTGGTAGAGCAGCAGGTTGAATTTGAGTTCGTTGCGCGCATCGTCAGGCGTAACCTCGATCAAAGCTTGGCCGTCGTCGGTAAGCACCGCTCTGGCTGCTTCAGCGTCACCGGCGTTAACCCACAAAACGTGCAGACGGGTGATCGATTCCAGCGAGATCGCCTTCAGCGGCTGTGCGCGCAACTGGCCCAGTAAAAAGTCGGCGCCGTGTTCTTGATGCTCGACCTCAACACGGTCCATAAATTGATCCAGCGGGATGCCGGACAGCACGGTGCTGTTTTGCGTCATTGTTAACTCCATTTGCTAATGACCGTGCATCGCCATATGCATAACGCGCAGCGTCCTTGAGTAGGGGGCGGCGAGTCCCCGTATCGGAAACGATGACGAAAGGGGAGCGGGCGATACCGCGAGGCGCGGCACGCTACCAGTGGAGGTTTGAAAAACCAAGACTTGGGCGGGGCGGAGTCCAGTAGTTGCGGAGCAATCAGCGGGTAGACGCTGTGCATCGCACTTGAGGCGGCATCGCCTGCAAATGGCTGCTTCTGGGCGATTGCTGCTGCTGGTCTCCACCGGTATGAGACGATTTAGACGCGGTTGAAAGAGGGGCGAAGAACTGTCAGTAAATATTGCGGTAGGCAGTCTGACGGCATCAATGCAGCTGATAGGTCTGATTGTCAGCCGACGCCGCCTGATGGAAAGCTCAGGCTGATAATAAAAAATACTGATAATTAGCTTAGAAGAAAATGTGATTTCTAAATGGTTTGCTCAGCGCATAGGCTTCCCCGATTACGTCTGAACCAGACCACCAGGGAGTCATGCATGAGCAACGTCAGTTCTTTACCTGTTCAGTCCAGCGTCAGCACCGCCGTCAACGCCGGCAGCGTGCGTGATCGGGTCAGCCCGGAAGAGTGGGAGGTGCGGGTGAAACTGGCGGCGGCTTACCGGATCGCCGCCCTGAAACGCTGGACCGACCACATCTACACGCATTTTTCCGCGCGCGTGCCGGGGCCTGATGAGCACTTCCTGATCAACGCCTTTGGCTTGCTGTTCGACGAGATCACCGCGTCCAATCTGGTCAAGGTCGACATCGACGGCACCCTCGTCGATGACCCGACCGGCCTGGGCATCAACAACGCCGGCTACGTTATCCACAGCGCCATCCATGCCGCGCGCCCTGATTTACAGGCGGTGCTGCACACCCACACCCGCGACGGGATTGCCGTCTCTGCGCAGAAGAACGGGCTGTTGCTGATCTCCCAGCATTCCCTCGGGTTCTCCGGGCGCGTGGCGTACCATGGTTACGAAGGCATCGCGCAGGACCTCGGCGAGCGTGAACGCCTGGTGGCAGACCTGGGCGACAAGAGCGTGATGATCCTGCGCAACCACGGTCTGCTCACGGCAGGGGTGAGTGTCGAGCACGCGTTTCAGCAGCTCCACAACCTCGAATACGCGTGCAACATTCAGATCGCGGCGCAGGCGGCGGGCAATGCCGAATTGATCTTCCCGCCCGAGGAAGTGGTCAGGAAAGTGGAAGAACAGGCCAAAGTCCTGAAAAGCGGCACGGGTCCGGGCGTGACACGGCACTGGAACGCGCTGATCCGCGAACTGGATCGGCACGGGACGGATTATCAGGCGTGATGTCGAATCCAGGCGCGCCGTTACGCGGCGCGCCTGGCATGGGGTGTTGAGGAGGCCTGCCGCGCAGGCGGCGATTACGCCACTTTCTCGTTCTTCTCCTGCTCACGCCGCGCGACCAATTCCCGTGTCAGCGGGATCAGTTTTTTGCCGTAATCGATTGCGTCTTCCAGCGGATCAAAACCGCGAATCAGGAACGTCGTGATTCCCAAGTCGTAATAATCCAGCAGCGCCTCGGCCACTTGCTCTGCGGTACCCACCAACGCGGTGGAATTGCCTTTCGCGCCGAGCAGTCCGGCAATGCCGGTCCACAAGCGTTTGTCCAGACGCGCACCTTGGGCCGCGGCTTCCAGCAAACGCCGCGAGCCTTCATTCGGCGGTTCGCGTCGCTCAAAGCCGGACGCTTGGGCCAGTACCTTCGCCCGCTCAAGAATATTGTCCGCACGCGCCCAGGCCTTTTCCTCCGTCTCCGCCAGAATCGGCCGCAACGACAGGCTGAAACGTACCGTCCGGCCGTGTTTTGCGGCTTCAGCCCGCACCTGTTTGACGATGTCCCTGACTTGCTCGTAGGTCTCGCCCCACAGCGCATAGACATCGGCATGCTTACCGGCAACTTCCAGCGCAGCCCGCGAGGCACCCCCGAAATACAGCGGAATATGCGGCTGCTGCGGCGACTTGACCAACGAATGAGCGCCCTCGAACTGGTAATAATTACCGTGGTGATCGAACGGCTTGTCGGCCGTCCATTCCTGGCGCACCACGCCGAGGTACTCGTCCGTGCGCGCGTAACGCTCATCCTTGCCAATAAAACTGCCGTCCGCTCGCAGCTCTTGATCATCGCCGCCTGTAATGATGTGCACCGCAATCCGCCCGCCAGTGAACACATCCAGCGTGGCGAATTGCCGAGCGGCGACGGTGGGTGAGATAAAACCCGGACGGTGTGCGACGAGAAACTTCAATGTTGTCGTGACGCTGGCCGCGTAAGACGCGACGAACGCACTGTCCGGGCTGTTGGAATGGTAGGCAACCAGTGCACGATCAAAGCCCGCCTCTTCATGGGCACGGGCGACTTTCTCCACATACTCAGGCTGGACCGCCGGCCCGCTGCGCGGATGAATCTCCGATCCGGGTTGGGTCGCGATATAACCGATGAACTCGACGCTCATGACAATTCCTCGTGCTGATGGAACAACCTGCACCAAGGGGAGGGCGCGGGTGCGAGTCAGCAACATAGGGGGAAGTCGAGGGTCTGTGAAATTCGATTTGGCGCTAAGCTAATTATAAAAAATATGCATTTAGCGGGCAGGTAAGATCAGGGAATCTTTTATAAGGTAGAAGGATAACTGCCAAGCTCAGAGTGACGCGGAGCGTCACAGGATGCCTTCCCACGCAGAGCGTGGGAAGGATCGAAGCGTTAGGCGGCGAACTTGCAATTGCCCATACCGGCCTCTTCCCGGCTAAAGCCGGTCCCACAAATGCGCGCAGTCATAAGGACCGGCGGCGCCCCCCGTAGGACCTGCATCAGCCGGGAAGCCTTTGATCCGCCGTTGATCTTGATCTTGATCTTGATCTTCATACGCAGAATGTCCAGACACCGCAAAACGCGACTTGGGTGCAGGCTGAACGCAGGTTTCGCGGAGTGGGCCGAGCCGCATGGATGCGGCGAGAGCGCCGTCAGGACATGGATGTCCGTTCGGCGCGGGCCCACGGAGCGAGACCGGAGTGAAGGAACCCTGACGAAGGAAGGGCCCAACCAGGAGCACAAGCCCTTGGTTACTTGGGGCTTTATCAAGTAACTCGCCGAAGGCGAAACAGTCCGCCCCCAGGCGGACGCTCTTGATGTTGATCTTGATCCGGATAACCTCAGATCAATGCTTGGACTCAGACTGCGACATCGCCAACAACTGCTTCTCCTGATTCCAGTCGAACGGCTCCTCGTTCTCCATCGCCTCAAACCGACGCTCCTCCAGCGCCGTATACAAATCAATCTCATCGTCCGGCATGAAATGCAGACAATCGCCCGCGAAAAACCACAACAAATCCCGCGGCACCAAATGAGCAATCTGCGGATAGCGCTGAATCACCTGACACAACAAATCCTGCCCCAGATACTGACTCTCGATCGGATCAGCCGGCAACAGCGTCAGCAACTCATCGTAACGCTCCAGAAACAGCGCATGACTTTCTTCGGGGACCTGCTCGGCCTCTCCCAGCGCGACCAGGATGCCGCGCAAATGCAACAGCAGATTCATGATGTGGTCGAGATTGGCGTCGGCCATGATGAAGCCCTCAGAGACAAAAACAGGCGCAGGAGTATAGAGGCCCCCGCCGCCTGCGGCTATCTCAATGCCACAACCCGGCCAGATACCGATGGCCTGCTTCGGTAAGCGCGAGATGAGCATAGGTACGGTCAGGACTGGGCAGACGAGTGACGAAGCCCATCATCAGCAGGGTTTGCAGGGTTTGTGTCGGCTTGCCTCTGTAAAGATCCTCCCCGGAGGCAATTTCAGAGAGCAGGCAGCGATGAGTCAGGCGTTGGTTAATCATGATGCGTCCCCTTGGGTTTTTCTTGTTGTTACCAAGGAGTGTAGGACAATTCGCTAGAGCGGTGTATGTAGACGTAAGTCGTGGGCAGCAACTGCAGGAGCGATTCCCATGCTCGCGGATGACGGCGTGTCAGCTAAGGTGCATGTTGCTGACCCACCGCAATCGCGAGCAAGCTCACTCCTACAGGGTACGTCGTTGTTAGCGGGTTTTGCCTTCAGTGGCGACCAGCGCTTCCTTGTCGAAATCATCCACATCGATCACCTTGCGTCGCGCCGCCTCTGCAGCGCGCAAGGTTTCCGCTTCCGCCGCCTGCAGCACGCCTGCGTTGAGCGCGGCGTCGATCAGATGCTCGCCACCCGTCGGTTTGACCTGGCCGCTTTTCACCGCGTGATGAAGTTTGCTGCGGATCGCCTTGGCGCCGTCGAGCAAGTCGCTGGCGTGCTGCAACGCGCCGACCGGATCCTCTGCGTCGGTCGGGCGATAGCAACCGGCAAGCACCGATTCCAACGCCGGGTCTCCCTTGGCGCGGCCGAGGATCTCCGCGACCTGGGCATCGAGCCTGTCCGATGGCCCTTTGTGGCGACGGCCGAACGGGAACACGATCACCCGCAGCAACCCGCCGAGGATGCGGTTCGGGAAATTGCTCAGCAGCTCATCCAGCGCACGCTCGGACTCGCCCAGCGCTTCTTCCATGGACCAGCAAAACAGCGGCGCCAGCGCTTCGGGATAATCCAGATCGTGGTAACGCTTGAGCGCGGCGGACGCCAGGTACATGTGGCTCAGCACATCGCCAAGACGCGCCGACAGACGCTCGCGGCGTTTCAGCTCGCCGCCCAGCAGCATCATGCTCAGGTCCGCCAACATTGCGAACGCAGCAGCCTGCCGGTTCAGCGCGCGGAAATAACGCTGGCTCAGGCGATCCCCCGGCACGCTTTCGAAATGCCCCAGCCCCAGATTCAGCACCAGCGTGCTGGCCGCGTTGCGCACGGCGAAGCCAATGTGCTGCATGAGCAGGCCGTCGAATTCCACGACCGCCCGATCGTGATCCTTACGGCCGGCGAGGGCCATTTCCTTCAGCACGAACGGATGGCAGCGAATAGCGCCCTGACCGAAGATCATCAGGTTGCGCGAGAGAATGTTCGCGCCTTCCACGGTGATGAAGATCGGCGCGCCTTGCCATGAGCGACCGAGGTAGTTGTTCGGGCCCATGATGATGCCCTTGCCGCCGTGCACATCCATCGCGTGGGTGATGCACTCGCGGCCACGCTCGGTCAGGTGATATTTCAGAATCGCCGACAGCACCGAAGGCTTCTCGCCCAGGTCCACCGCGTTGGCGGTCAGAATGCGCGCGCTGTCCATCAACCACGCGTTGCCACCGATGCGCGCGAGGGATTCCTGAATCCCTTCGAACGCTGCCAGCGGTACGTTGAACTGCTCGCGCACTTGGGTGTACTGCCCGGTAACGAGGCTGGTGAACTTCGCAGCGCCGGTGCCGACCGCCGGCAGGGAAATCGAACGGCCGACCGACAGACAATTCATCAGCATCATCCAGCCTTTGCCAAGCATGTCCTGGCCGCCGATCAGGTATTCCAGCGGAATGAACACGTCCTTGCCGGAGTTCGGGCCGTTCATGAACGCTGCGCCCAGTGGCACATGACGGCGACCGATTTCCACACCGGCGGTGTCGGTTGGAATCAGCGCCAGGCTGATGCCCAGGTCTGTCTCGTCACCGAGCAAATGCTCAGGGTCGTAGGCCTTGAACGCGAGGCCGAGCAGGGTGGCGACGGGACCGAGGGTGATGTAGCGCTTTTCCCAATTCAGGCGCAGACCAATGACTTCCTCACCTTCCCACTGGCCCTTGCAGATGATCCCGGTGTCAGGCATCGCCCCTGCGTCGGAGCCGGCCAGCGGGCCGGTCAGTGCGAAGCACGGGATCTCGTCGCCTCGCGCCAGGCGCGGCAAATAGTGGTTGCGCTGCTCGTCGGTGCCGTAATGCAGCAGCAGTTCCGCCGGGCCCAGTGAGTTAGGCACCATCACGGTGGAGGCCAGATCGCCGCTGCGGGTCGCCAACTTCATCGCCACTTGCGAGTGGGCGTAGGCCGAGAAGCCTTTACCGCCGTATTCCTTGGGAATGATCAGCGCGAAGAAACCGTGCTCCTTTATATGCGCCCAGGCTTCATGCGGCAGGTCCATGGCCTGACCGATCTCCCAGTCGCTGACCATGGCACACAGTGCTTCGGTCGGGCCGTCGAGGAACGCCTGCTCTTCATCGGTCAGCTTGCTTTTCGGGTAGCTGAGCAGGGTGTTCCAGTCCGGACGTCCGCTGAACAGCTCTCCATCCCACCACACCGTGCCGGCGTCGATGGCGTCACGCTCGGTGGCGGACATCGGCGGCAGCACTTTCTGAAACCACGAGAACATCGGCGCACTGAAGTGTTTGCGGCGCAGGTCCGGCAGCGCCAGCATCAACGCGACGCCAATCCACAACACCCACGGGATGATCATCCAGCCGTGGGCATGGCTGAACGCGCCCATCGCCAGCAGGTACACCGCGACGATGCCCAGGGCGGGGAAGGGCGCAACTCGCCGATGGGCCAGCCAGGCCACGCCGACCACCAACACTACGATCCACAGCAACAACATAAACAGCCCTCCATGATGACGGTGCGATAAGCGCAACCGGCTGCGCAGTCGACCGCTCTGGCCCGCGCTTCGATAGTGACCCCGGGCTACCAAGGGAGTTCGGGGGCTGGCCGATGCACAGGAAGTTGTGGCTCGAACACCCGCATCCCGGAGTAGACTGTGGCCCGCCGCAAACGCCACTCATCGCTCGTTGACCACACGGAGAATGACAACATGTTGAAGATCTGGGGCCGCAAGAACTCGTCCAATGTGCGCAAGGCATTGTGGATCGCCGAGGAACTGGGACTGGAATACGAGTCGCTGAATGCCGGCGGCGCCTTTGGTGTCAACGATCAGCCCGAGTACCTGGCGAAGAACCCCAATGGTGTGGTGCCGATGATTGAAGACGGCGAGTTCGTGCTGTGGGAATCCAACACCATCGTCCGTTATCTGGCGGCTCAATACGCGCCGGATTCTGCTTTCTATCCCGCCGGCCCCAAGGCGCGCGCTCAGGCGGAGAAGTGGATGGACTGGACTACGTCGACGCTGGCCGGCCCTTTCCGCCCGGTGTTCTGGGGCGTAGTACGCACGCCGGCCGACAAACAGGACTGGACGCAGATCAACGCGGCCAAAGCTGAAGTCGAGCGCCTGCTGGTCATCGTCGACGCAGCACTGGCGCATCAGCCGTACCTCTCAGGCGACGAATTCGGCGTGGGCGACATTCCCCTCGGCTGCTTCGCTTATCCCTGGTTCGAAATGCCGATTGAACGTCGCGAGCTGCCCCACCTCAAAGCCTGGTACGAGCGTTTGCAACAGCGTCCGGCGTATCGAAAGGCCGTCATGACCGCGCTGACCTGAGTTCAGCCCGTGTCGAGTTAATACTGACTATCAATCGATGTCGCTGTACTTGGGCGGCATCGGCACGCAACATTGCGGCCACTGCGTTTGTAGCCTTGTGTTGCGCCTGATATTCCAGCTGCGCAGCACGGTAAATGTCAGCGCCCCTGTGAGCCCGGCAACTGCACGTTCGTATTCGTTTATCTTCCCTTTTCATTTTTTATTGGTGTGTGTTCAGTCATGAGTTCAGCTCTGTCCATCCGGCAGCTAACCAAGACCTACGGCAACGGTTTCCAGGCCCTCAAGGGCATTGATCTGGACGTCGCCGAGGGTGATTTCTTCGCATTGCTCGGCCCCAACGGCGCCGGCAAATCCACCACCATCGGGATCATCTCGACCCTGGTCAACAAAACCAGCGGCACGGTGAACATCTTCGGCCACGACCTCGATAGCCATCCGGCGCAACTCAAGCGCTCGATCGGCGTGGTGCCGCAGGAATTCAATTTCAATCAGTTCGAGAAGACTTTCGATATCGTCGTGACTCAGGCGGGTTATTACGGCATTCCGCCGAAGATCGCCAAAGAGCGCGCCGAGCAGTACCTGACCCAGCTTGGGTTGTGGGACAAGCGCGACTCGCCGTCACGTTCGTTGTCCGGCGGCATGAAACGCCGACTGATGATTGCCCGCGCGCTGATTCACGAGCCGCGTTTGTTGATCCTCGACGAGCCTACTGCCGGCGTTGATATCGAGCTGCGCCGTTCGATGTGGACCTTCCTCACCGAGCTGAACGAGAAGGGCATCACCATCATCCTCACCACGCATTATCTGGAGGAGGCTGAGCAGCTGTGCCGCAACATCGGCATCATCGATCACGGCACGATCATCGAAAACACCAGCATGAAGACCCTGCTCAACAAGCTGCACGTCGAGACCTTCCTGCTCGACCTGCGCGATCCGCTACAGGCCGCGCCTCAACTCAACGGCTATCCGGTGAAACGGGTGGATAGCCAGACGCTTGAGGTGCAGGTCGACAAGACCATCGGCATCACGTCGCTGTTCAGCCAGCTGTCGCTGCAGAACATTCAGGTGCTGAGTCTGCGCAATAAAACCAACCGCCTTGAGGAGTTGTTCGTGGGTCTGGTCGAGAAGAATCTGGCGAAGGTGGCGATATGAGCTCGGAGCTGCGTCCCAACCTGATCGCCCTGAACACCATCGTTTACCGTGAGGTCCGGCGCTTCATGCGGATCTGGCCGCAGACCCTGCTGCCGCCGGCGATCACCATGGTTCTGTACTTCGTGATCTTCGGCAACCTGATCGGTCGGCAGATCGGCGACATGGGTGGCTTCACCTACATGCAGTACATCGTGCCCGGCCTGATCATGATGTCGGTGATCACCAACTCCTACGGCAACGTCGTCTCGAGCTTCTTCGGCGCCAAGTTCCAGCGTTCGGTCGAAGAGCTGATGGTCTCGCCGGTGTCGCCCCACACCATTCTGATCGGCTACACCATAGGTGGTGTACTGCGCGGGCTGGCGGTGGGGGTGATCGTCACGATGCTGTCGATGTTCTTCACCGACCTGCAGGTGCATCACCTGGGCATCACCATCATTGTGGTGCTGCTGACCGCGACGATCTTCTCGCTGCTGGGCTTTATCAACGCCGTGTTTGCGCGCAACTTCGATGATATCTCGATCATCCCGACCTTCGTGCTGACGCCGTTGACCTACCTGGGCGGGGTGTTCTATTCGATTAACCTGCTGCCGCCGTTCTGGCAAACCGTGTCGCTGGCCAACCCGGTGCTGCACATGGTCAACGCCTTCCGCTTCGGCATCCTCGGGGTGTCGGACATCAAGATCAGCATCGCCCTGGCGTTCATGGTCGTTGCGACCATCGTGCTGTACCTGGGCTGCGCGCGACTCCTGGTGAGCGGACGCGGGATGCGTCAGTAACAGATTTAGGACGATCTTGTGAAATAGCGGCGGACTCGATCATGAGTCCGCCGCATTCTTATGTGGGAGCGAGCTTGCTCGCGAAGACTCCATTACACGCGCTGAATGGGTAGCGGATGTACTGACCTCTTCGCGAGCAAGCTCGCTCCCACCGGATTGGCGGCGTTGGCGCTACTGACGTTTAGCCTTGCGCGCCCTCCACTGCCGTCCGACCCACCAGCGCCAGTACGCCATCGTCCCGAAATACCCCGCCACGCCCAGCACGATCCCCGCCACCACCGATCCCAGCAAAAACGGCTGCCACAAGGTGGAAAGCTGCCCGCTGATCCAGTCCCAGCTCAGTTCGTCCGGGAAATGCCGTGGCGGCAAGCCCATGAGCAGCGCACCGATTTTGTAGGTGCAATAAAACACCGGCGGCATCGTTAGCGGGTTGGTCAGCCAGCACAGACTCACCGCAATCGGCATGTTGGCCCGAACCCAGATCGCCAGCACGGCGGCCAGCAGCATCTGCAATGGCATCGGCATCAAGGCGGCGAACAGCCCGATCCCCATCGCGCGCGCCACGGAGCGTCGATTGAGGTGCCAGAGGTTGGGGTCGTGCAGAAGAGAGCCAAGAAAGCGTAAGGATTTGTGTTCCCGGATGCTGTTCGGATCGGGCATGTACCGCTTGATCAGGTGGCGTGGCATACGGGAATCCGGCGAGGTGGGCGGGAAATTCGGGGAAGTATGCACGGATAGTCGCAAACGCAAATTCAGATTTTGTGACAACTAATAAGCGCGCAGGCCGGGGCATCAGCTAAGCCATGGAGGTTGATTTAGCCTGCAGACAAGGAAAGCCTCATGCGCACGGGGATGCTCGCGCTTGCACTCGGATTGCTGACGCTACGTTTTTTGCCAGTACTACCGCCGGTCTGGTTGCTGCTGGCGATGCCCGTGGTGGCGCTGATGCTGCTGCCGTTTCGCACTTACCCGCTGGCGTTTTACCTGTTCGGCCTCACTTGGGCTTGCGTCTCGGCGACGTCGGCGCTGGATGACCGACTGGCCGAGCGCCTCGATGGGCAGACGCTCTGGCTGGAAGGGCGTGTGGTCGGGCTGCCGCAGACAGTCGACGGCGTGGTGCGGTTTCAGCTGGATAATCCCGTTTCACGACGCGCGCGGTTGCCCGAGCAGATCCGCATCGGCTGGTACGGCGGCCCGCCGGTCAGCAGCGGCGAGCGCTGGCGTCTGGCGGTCAAACTCAAGCGGCCGGGCGGGCTGATCAATCCCGGCGCGTTCGATTACCAGGCATGGCTGCTGGCCCAGCGCATTGGCGCCACCGGCACCGTGGTGGACGGCCAGTTGCTCGAACCGGCCCGGGGCAATTGGCGCGACGGCATCCGCCAGCGCCTGCTGAGTGTGGATGCCCAGGGCCGACAGGGCGGGCTGGCCGCCTTGGTGCTGGGGGACGATTCAGGACTGAGCACCGCCGATTGGCAGGTCCTGCAGGACACCGGCACCGTTCACCTGTTGGTCATCTCCGGGACGCACATCGGCTTGTTTGCCGGTTTGCTGTACGGGCTCGTCGCCGGGCTGGCCCGTTGGGGCGCGTGGCCGGCGTTTTTGCCCTGGCTGCCCTCGGCGTGCATCGCGGCCTTCTCGGGCGCGCTGGCCTATGGCGTGCTGGCGGGGTTTGAAGTGCCGGTGCAGCGGGCTGTCACCATGCTGGGTCTGGTGCTGCTGTGGCGTCTGCGGTTCCGCCATCTGGGCACCACGTGGCCGCTTTTGCTGGCGCTGAATCTGGTGCTGATCGCCGAGCCGTTGATCACGCTGCGCCCCGGCTTTTGGCTGTCGTTTATGGCCGTCGCGATCCTGATGCTGATCTTCAGCGGGCGACTCGGGCGGTGGAGCTGGCTGCAGAGCTGGACCCGCGCACAATGGCTGATTGCGCTTGGCCTGATGCCGGTGTTGCTGGCGCTGAACCTGCCGGTGAGCGTGAGCGGCCCCGTCGTCAATCTGCTCGCCGTGCCGTGGGTAAGCCTGTTGATTCTGCCGCTGGCGTTGCTCGGCACGCTGCTGCTGGCGATTCCATCCCTTGGCGAAAGCCTGCTGTGGCTGGGGGGCGGTTCGATGGACGGGTTGTTTCGATGGCTCTCGTTCATGGCGGATCTCGCTCCTGCCTGGACCGGGCCCCACGTGCCGGTGTGGGTCTGGCCGCTCAGCCTGCTCGGCGCGTTGCTGCTGTTACTGCCCAAAGGCCTGCCGATGCGTCCGCTGGGCTGGCCGTTACTGTTGCTGTGCATCTTTCCGCCGCAGAAGACAGTGCCCGCCGGGCAAGTCGAAGTGTTGCAACTGGACGTAGGGCAGGGTCTTGCCATATTGCTCCGTACCCGTGATCACGCCCTGCTGTACGACGCGGGGCCGCGCTTCGGCGATTTCGATATCGGCGAGCGCGTGGTGTTGCCGGCCATTCGGCGCGCCGGGGTCAGGCAGCTGGACACGCTGCTGCTCAGTCATGCCGATTCTGATCATGCCGGTGGCGCCGCCGCCGTTCTAAAAGGCGTGCCCGTTGCGAGAGTGCTGGCGGGAGACGTAGGGCGCATGCCTGCCGAGTTGTCGGCCGAGTCTTGCCGTAACGGGGAAACATGGACGTGGGATGAGGTGACTTTTTCCACCTGGAGTTGGGAGCAGGCCGCCGAGGGCAATCAGGCCTCGTGCGTGCTCAGCGTCGAGGCCAACGGCGAGCGGCTGTTGCTGACCGGTGATATCGACGTGGAGGCAGAGCGCGCGATGCTCGCCGATGGCTTCAACGTCAGCGCCCACTGGCTGCAATCTCCCCACCACGGCAGCCGCAGCTCGTCGTCCCGGGCGTTTCTGCGCGCGGTCGGCGCCCGGGGCGTGCTGATTTCCCGAGGCCGCAATAATGCGTTCGGTCATCCCCATCCTCTGGTGATGTCGCGGTATGCATGGTCGGGCATGGAGATTCACGACAGCGCTGTGCTGGGCGCTATCACCGTGCAATTGGGCGCCTACGAAACGGCGATGGCCGAACGTAGGACGCGACGCTTCTGGCGTGACTGAAAGGTCTGGTTATTCATCGACACGTTCGGCGAGGCGCCGACGCTATGTTAGAGTGGCGCCACTTTTTTTGAGGGGGTGGTCGCTGTGTGGGAACTGGTCAAATCAGGTGGCTGGATGATGCTACCGATCATTTTGAGTTCCATCGCCGCCGTCGGAATCATCATTGAACGCCTCTGGACCCTGCGCGCCAGCCGCATCACGCCGCCGCATTTGCTCGGCCAGGTGTGGCGCTGGATTCAGGACAACCAGCTGAGCGCCGAAAAGCTCAAAGAGCTGCGCGCCGATTCGCCATTGGGTGAAATCCTCGCCGCAGGCCTCGCCAATTCCCGTCATGGCCGCGAGATCATGAAAGAGTGCATCGAGGAGGCCGCAGCCCGGGTTATTCACGAGCTCGAACGCTATCTGGCAACACTCGGCACCATCGCTGCCATGGCCCCGCTGCTGGGTCTGCTGGGCACCGTGCTCGGCATGATCGACATCTTCAGCTCGTTCACCAGCAGCGGCATGACCGGTAACGCCGGTATGCTCGCCGGCGGTATTGGCAAGGCACTCATCTGCACCGCCTCTGGCCTGACCGTCGCGATTCCCGCGATCTTCTTTCACCGCTACCTGCAAAGCCGCGTGGATGAACTGGTCGTCGGCATGGAACAGGAAGCCATCAAGCTGGTGGAAGTCGTGCAGGGCGATCGTGACGTCGATCTGACCGACGCCAAGCCGGACATCAAGGCTGCCGCGCGTGGCGAGGGCAAGAAGAAGTGAAATTCCGCCGTCGCAAGCCCAGGGAGACCATCGACATCAATCTGGTGTCGCTGATCGACGTGGTGTTCATCCTGCTGCTGTTCTTTGTCGTGACCACCACGTTCACCCGGGAAACCCAGCTGCGCGTCGACCTGCCCCAGGCGGTGACCGGTGCTTCGGCCGATGACGTCGACAAAAAGCACCTCGACATCACCATCAATGCCGACGGTGTTTACTCGGTTAACAACACGCTGCTGGGCGACAGCAAGCTGGAAACCCTGATTGATGCCTTGCAAAAGGAGTCCGAGGGCGACACCAGCCTGCCGCTGTCGATCAGCGCTGACGGCAAGACCCCCCATCAGGCGGTGATTACCGCCATGGATGCTGCCGGCAAACTCGGTTTCGCTCATTTGCGCATGACCACCGTCGAGGCCGCATCGGCTAACTGATGGCATTCACTGACCGACTGCTCGACGCCTGGTACAACGGCCATCCGGCGCTGGTGTTATTGCGCCCGCTCGAATGCCTGTACCGGCGCGTGGTGAACCGCAAGCGCGCGCGTTTCCTCGCAGGGCAGGGCGACATCTATAAAGCGCCCGTTCCGGTCGTTGTCGTCGGCAATATCACCATCGGCGGCACCGGCAAGACGCCGCTGATTCTCTGGATGATCGACCATTGCCGGGCCCGCGGCCTGCGCGTCGGTGTGGTCAGTCGGGGCTATGGCGCCAAGCCGCCGAGCCTGCCCTGGCGCGTAGTGCCGCAACAGACTGCCGAGCACGCGGGCGATGAACCGCTGCTGATCGTCAATCGCACCGGCGTGCCACTGATGATCGACCCGGACCGCTCGCAAGCCGTGCGCGCCTTGCTGGCTGAAGAGCCCCTCGACCTCATTCTTTCCGACGACGGCCTGCAGCACTATCGCCTGAACCGCGACCTCGAACTGGTGCTGATCGATGCCGTTCGCGGGCTTGGCAATCACCGCTGCCTGCCGGCGGGCCCGTTGCGCGAACCAGTCGAGCGGCTGCAAAGCGTAGATGCGCTGCTGTACAACGGCGCGGGCGCTGATCGCGAAGACGGCTTTGGGTTTCAGCTCAAGCCCTCCACGCTGGTCAACCTGGTCACCGGTGAACGCCGGCCGGTCGATCATTTCCTGCCCGGTCAGCAGGTCCACGCAGTGGCCGGCATCGGTAATCCACAACGTTTCTTCAACACCCTCGAAGGACTACACTGGCGGCCTGTTCCACATGCGTTCGCCGACCACGCCGTGTTCAGTGCCCAATCCCTGTCGTTCACTCCGGCATTGCCCGTGGTCATGACCGAGAAGGACGCCGTCAAATGCGCCTCCTTCGCCGCGCCGGACTGGTGGTATCTGGCCGTGGAAGCCGCGCCTTCGCCGGCGTTCGTCAGTTGGTTCGATTCGCAGTTAACCCGTCTTTTGCCATAACTCGCTCAGGATCTCTTATGGACACCAAATTGCTCGACATTCTTGCCTGCCCGATCTGCAAGGGTCCCCTCAAGCTCAGCGCCGATAAAACCGAGCTGATCAGCAAAGGCGCCGGCCTTGCCTATCCGATCCGCGACGGCATCCCGGTGATGCTGGAAAGCGAAGCGCGCACCCTCACCGCCGACGAGCGTCTGGACAAATGACCGCAGCGTTCACCGTTGTCATTCCGGCGCGCTACGGCTCCAGTCGCTTTCCCGGCAAGCCGCTGAAAACCATCGCCGGCAAGCCGATGATCCAGCACGTCTGGGAACAAGCGCGCAAAAGCAGCGCAGAGCGCGTGGTGGTTGCCACTGACGATCCGCGCATCGTTGAAGCCTGCCAGGCCTTCGGCGCCGAAGTGCTGATGACCCGCGATGATCACAATTCCGGGACCGATCGCCTGGCCGAAGTCGCCGCCAAGCTGGGTCTGGCCGACGACGCCATCGTGGTCAACGTCCAGGGCGACGAACCGATGATCCCGCCGGCTGTGATCGATCAGGTTGCCGACAACCTCGCCGCGCACCCTGAAGCGCGCATGTCGACCCTCGCCGAGCCGATCGAGGACGTGGCATCGCTGTTCAATCCCAATGTGGTCAAGGTCTGCTCGGACCTCAATGGTCTGGCGCTGACCTTCAGCCGCGCGCCGCTGCCCTGGGCTCGCGATGCGCTGGCGAAGACCCGCGACGAGCTGCCGGAAGGCGTGCCGTATCGCCGTCACATCGGCATTTATGCCTACCGCGCCGGGTTCCTCCACGACTTCGTCAGCTGGGGCCCATGCTGGCTGGAAAACACCGAAAACCTCGAGCAGTTGCGTGCGCTCTGGCACGGCGTGCGCATTCACGTGGCCGATGCCCTTGAAGCGCCACCGGCCGGCGTCGACACCGCTGAAGACCTGGAACGCGTTCGTCGTCTGCTGGAGGGTTGATGAGCATGGCTCTGGTCGTTCTTCCACTGTTTTCGCGGATGCACTCATGACGCTGAATGTGCAGCACGACGTGTCTCTCAAGCCCTACAACACATTCGGCGTGGCCGTGCATGCCCGGCGTTTTGCCGAGGCGTGCAGCGACGACGACGTGCGCGAGGCCCTCGCGTATTCGGCCAGCCACGACGTGCCGCTGATGGTCATCGGCGGCGGCAGCAACCTGCTGCTGACCCGTGACGTCGATGCCCTCGTGTTGCGCATGGCCAGCCGTGGCATCCGCATCACCCACGAGGATTGCGGCGGCGCCATTGTTGAAGCGGAGGCAGGGGAGCCCTGGCATCCTTTCGTCCAGGACACGCTCGCTCAGGGACTGGCCGGGCTGGAAAACCTCAGCCTGATCCCCGGCACTGTCGGTGCTGCACCGATGCAAAACATCGGCGCTTACGGCGTTGAACTCAAGGATGTTTTCCACAGCCTGACCGCGATGGATCGACAAACCGGCGAGCTGCGCGAATTTACCCTGGCCGACTGCGCGTTCGGCTACCGGGACAGCCTGTTCAAGCGTCAGCCAAACCGCTGGCTGATCCTGCGGGTTCGCTTCAAGCTCAGTTACTCGGCGAGCCTGCATCTCGATTACGGTCCGGTGCGTCAGCGGCTGGAAGAGCAGGGCATCAAAGAGCCTTCGCCGATCCACGTGAGCCGGGCGATCTGCGCCATTCGCAGCGAAAAACTGCCGGACCCCGCGACGCTGGGCAATGCGGGGAGCTTCTTCAAGAACCCGCTGGTGTCCGCCGAGCGTGTGGCTGTCATCAAACGCACGCACCCTGGCGTGGTCGGCTACCCTCAGGCCGATGGTCAGGTAAAACTGGCGGCCGGCTGGTTGATCGAGCAGGCGGGCTGGAAGGGCTTTCGCGATGGTGACGCCGGCGTTCATGCGCTGCAGTCGCTGGTGCTGGTCAATTACGGCCAGGCATCGGGCGGGCAATTGCTCGGTCTCGCGCAGCGGATTCAGGCGGACATCCTCGAGCGCTTCGGCGTTGCGCTTGAGATGGAGCCTAACCTGTATTGACCGTGGGATCCGTCCTCTTCCGGTTTGAGTTTCAGTCAGCGTGTATCCCATGAGGGTTGAACATGAGTGAAACGCTGTGTGCCGTCGTGCTGGCGGCGGGCCTCGGCAGTCGCTATCGAGCGGTTGCCGGTGACCACCGCAACAAGCTGCTGGCGCAATGCATCGGGCGTGACGGCATGGAGCGATCGGTGCTGGAGCAGGTGCTTGCCCACGTAAAAACCCTCGCCGATAAAACCGTTCTTCTGACACAAGCCGATTACTGCAGCGTGGCCGAGTTGGGCCTGCGTCACGGCTGTGAAGTGGTGGTGCTGGATTCCCCTGGCATGGGCGACAGCATCGCCGCTGCTGTATCGGCCGAGCCTGCTCATCGCGGCTGGTTGATTGCGTTGGGCGACATGCCCTTCATTCATGCTGACACACTCGAGCGCGTGGCCTGCTCGGTGGAGGACGACGCCATCAGCGTACCGGTCCATGGCGGGCGGTATGGGCACCCCGTCGCTTTTGGTCGTGCGTTCGGGCCGGCGCTCATGGCACTTGCCGGGGAGAAGGGCGCCAAACGGCTTTTCCAGGGCGCGCGGATCAAGGAGATCGAGGTTGACGATCCAGGTGTGTTGTGGGACGTGGACGTGCCTGCTGCGCTGATCTTTCAACCCGGCTGATTTCAAACCTCCAGGCATAAAAAAGCCCCACCTGCTTACACAGGTGGGGCTTTTTAGTTACCGCCGATTAAACGAGCGGTTTAGGCTCATCCGAGGCTTGGGCCTCTTTCTGCTGACGCTCGGCTTCCAGACGACGGCGGCGCACTTCACGGGGATCGTTCGGTGCACGGCCATTGCTGGCAGCCGGCAGCGCAGGCGTCTCTTCTTTGGCCGGTTCTGCAACCGGCACTTGAGGAGGTTCGACAGCAACTGGCGCAGCGACGATTTCCGGCGCTGCAGTCTGAGCTGGCGCTTCTACGGCTGGCGCGATGACCGGTTCAGCGGCCACAGGCTGCTGAGCAACGGGTTCAACCACGGTCGGCGCGTCGATTACCGAGGCCTTGGCGTGCACTGGCTCGGCGGCTTGAGCAGGTTCAGAGATCTGAACGAGCTCAGACGCTTCGGCAGGCTCGGCCGTCTGAACAGGCTCAGCAGCCTGGACATGCTCGGCAGCCTGGACATGCTCGGCTTTAACAGGCTCAACAACGTGAACCGGCTCAGCCACGGCGACTTCAACCGCCTCATGCACCAGCGCAGGAGTCGGCATAAAGGCCGGGGCTTCCACTACCGCTGGCGCTTCAACAGCGACCGAAGTCTCGCCACTGGCTGGCGTGTCGGTCGATTCGGCTTCGGCGGCGGCTTTCACCTGGCGTTCGAACGGGCTCAGCGAGGCGTCGAATGTTGCCACTTCCACTTCCGGCATCACCGAACGCTTGGCTTCAGGGGCAGGGGACTCGACGGCGGGCGCTTCTGGCGCTGCTTCGGAGGCCTGAGCCACCGGTGCTGCTTCAGTCGCGCGGGCTTCAACGGACGTGTTCGCACGTTCAGCCTGACGGTGGGCATCGGCTTCGGCGGTGGCGCTGATGACGCGCTCCGCTACGGCAGCAACGCTTGCACCGGCAGCGACATCGCCACGGTCGGCGTTCGCGTGCACTTCGTCATGGGACTCATGACTGTGCTCAGTGCTTTCGCCGTCGTGGGCTTCAGAACCTTCCGAACCCTCAACGCCTTCGCTGCCTTCGATTTCATTGCCATTGGCATCACGCTGGCGCTCACGACGGTTGCTGCGACGACGCTGACCACGTGAACGACGACGAGGGCGATCGCCTTCGGCGTGCTCCTGGTTGTCATCCTGCTGCTCTTCGCTGGTCAGCAGGGTTTCGTCTTCAGCAGCCACTGCAGCCTGTTCGGCGCGTGGTTGACGCTCTTCACGCGGCGCACGCGGCTGACGCTCTTCACGCGGGGCGCGCTCAGGGCGTTCTTCGCGGGGCAGGTTGACAGCCGGTGCGGCGTCGATCGGCTCACGCAGTTCACGCACACGCTCTTCACGCGGCTTGCGGTCTTCACGCCCAGCACGCGGCTGACGCTCTTCGCGAGGCGCACGGGCCTGACGCTCTTCACGCGGTGCGGTAGTTTCTTCACGGGCTTCGCGCGGCTCGCGCGGTGCACGCTCTTCACGAGGCGCGCGTTCCTCACGTGGGGCACGTTCTTCACGGGGTGCGCGTTCTTCGCGATCGGCACGCGGCGCACGTTCTTCACGCGGCTTGCGTTCTTCGTCACGGCGACCATTACGGCTGCGGCTCTGCTGACGGCCATTACGGCGCTCATCGTTGCGCGCAGGACGCTCGGCAGCCGGTTTTTCTACCACGGCGGCAGGTGCGGCAGCGGCAGGCTCTTCCTTGGAAGCGAACAGGCTGACCAGCGACTTCACCAAGCCTTTGAACAAGCTTGGCTCGTGGGCAACCGGTGCAGGGGCAGCGGCAACCGGTGCAGCGGCTTCAACCGGAACCGGTGCGTTGGCACGGGCCGGAGCGGTCTTGACTGCCGCTTCCTGGCGAACCAGGGTGCGGGTAGCAGCGGCAGGCGGTGCAACTTCTTCCACTTCAGCAGCAGCGGCAGCGATTTCATAGCTGGTCTGCAGGCTGTGGGCTTCCGGACTGTCATCACGCAGACGCTGCACTTCGAAGTGCGGGGTTTCGAGATGGTCGTTCGGCAGAATGATGATGCGCGCGCGGGTGCGCAGTTCGATCTTGGTGATCGAGTTGCGTTTTTCGTTGAGCAGGAACGCAGCGACCGGGATCGGCACTTGAGCGCGCACTTCGGCCGTGCGGTCTTTCAGCGCTTCTTCTTCAATCAGGCGAAGGATTGCCAGGGACAGCGATTCAACGTCACGAATGATGCCGGTGCCGTTGCAACGCGGGCAGACAATGCCGCTGCTCTCACCCAGGGATGGACGCAGACGCTGACGGGACATTTCCAGCAGGCCGAAGCGCGAGATGCGACCCACCTGAACGCGGGCACGGTCGGCCTCGAGGCTTTCACGGACCTTTTCTTCCACAGCGCGCTGGTTCTTGGCCGGGGTCATGTCGATGAAGTCGATGACGATCAGGCCGCCGATGTCGCGCAGACGCAGTTGACGGGCGATTTCCTCAGCCGCTTCAAGGTTGGTCTGCAGGGCGGTCTCTTCGATGTCGCTGCCTTTGGTAGCGCGCGCCGAGTTGATGTCGATGGATACCAGTGCTTCGGTCGGATCGATGACGATGGAGCCACCGGAAGGCAGTTCGACGACGCGCTGGAAGGCGGTTTCGATCTGGCTTTCGATCTGGAAACGGTTGAACAGCGGAACGCTGTCTTCGTAGAGCTTGATCTTGCTGGCGTACTGCGGCATCACCTGACGGATGAACGTCAGCGCTTCTTCCTGGGCTTCGACGCTGTCGATCAGCACTTCGCCGATGTCCTGGCGCAGATAGTCGCGGATGGCGCGGATGATGACGTTGCTTTCCTGATAGATCAGGAACGGTGCGGAGCGGTCGAGGGAAGCCTCTTTGATCGCGGTCCACAGTTGCAGCAGGTAATCGAGGTCCCACTGCATTTCTTCGCTGCTGCGGCCAAGGCCGGCAGTGCGAACGATCAGACCCATGTCGGCAGGGGCGATCAGGCCGTTCAGCGCTTCACGCAGTTCGTTGCGCTCTTCGCCTTCGATACGACGGGAGATGCCGCCGGCACGCGGGTTGTTCGGCATCAGGACCAGATAGCGGCCTGCGAGGCTGATGAACGTGGTCAGGGCAGCGCCCTTGTTGCCGCGCTCTTCTTTCTCGACCTGAACGATGACTTCCTGGCCTTCGCTCAGGACGTCCTTGATGTTGACGCGGCCTTCGGGCGACTTCTTGAAGTATTCGCGGGAGATTTCTTTCAGCGGCAGAAAGCCGTGACGCTCGGAGCCGAAGTCGACAAACGCGGCTTCAAGGCTGGGTTCGATACGCGTGATCCGGCCTTTGTAGATGTTGGCCTTCTTCTGTTCGCGGGCCCCGGATTCGATGTCCAGGTCGTAGAGGCGCTGGCCGTCTA
This sequence comes from Pseudomonas sp. Ps21-P2, assembly GCF_039672565.1. Lineage (NCBI taxonomy): Bacteria > Pseudomonadati > Pseudomonadota > Gammaproteobacteria > Pseudomonadales > Pseudomonadaceae > Pseudomonas > Pseudomonas sp. Ps21-P2. The sequence continues at coordinate 80,598 of NZ_JBDFPL010000006.1, read as the reverse complement.
CCAGCGCAACACGCAACTCTTCGGGTTGAGTTGCGTTAATCAGCATTCTTTTCATGTAGTACCGTCGGTTTCCGGGCTGCCGGAAACGGCGTTCGGCACACACGACTTCTCACGGTCGGTGTCAGGGCACGTCAGGAGTGCTTGAACACTCCAGTGTCTAACGAGGTTCGGCCAGCGGGGCCGAGTCGCGACGACGTTCCTGCTTGCTGTGGTGACAAATGACACCCTGTCAGCAAAAGCTTTGTCAGGAGGAGGAATCAACCATCGGTAGCGGACGATATGAAGCGTCTTGAATAAAGCCTTGTGCTACACAGTCCGACGGTTGTGCGTCTCCACCCCACACGTATCCCTGATAATTCGGGTGCTGCCGCGCGCTGAATCCGCAGCGGGTTGCATTTATCGCGATCTTCCATGGGAAGTCCGCGCGTCATGGCTCAAATAAGGCATGGTTTCCGAAGCATTCGCCCGGAGCGACTACCAGCGACTGCACTTTGTGAACTGGCCTTGAACGTGGGCCTCGATGGCGAGTGACTCACTCTGCGATCGGGCTTGTTTCAGGCCTCATGTCACCTGCGCTCGTTACGCTTGCATATCTTCCGTTGTCACCGAAAGCCCCGTAGGACGGCCTCGCGCCCTCGTGAATTGCGTTGGGCAGGGCCGGCTGTCATACCGTTTGTCCGCTGTCCAGGCCGCTTTTGGCGGCGTTCGCGACTATAGCAGCAATCATTAAGTGCTTCAAATCCATAAAAAATTGTTATGATTTGCGCCATGACAAATCTTACCCCCCCAACCCCCGGCGTCCGGCTGGTAGAGGTTGCGCCGGAATTTGCCGGTCAGCGCATCGATAACTTTCTGATCACGTACCTCAAGGGCGTTCCCAAGACCTTGATTTACCGCATTTTGCGCAAGGGCGAAGTGCGTGTGAACAAGGGCCGGATCAAGCCCGAGTACAAGCTTCAGGCGGGCGATGTCGTGCGCGTCCCACCCGTTCGAGTGCCTGAGCGCGACGAACCTGTGCCGGTTGCCCAGGGTTTGCTGCAGCGTCTTGAGGCCGCCATTGTCCATGAAGACAAAGGCCTGATCGTCCTCAACAAGCCCGCAGGCATCGCGGTTCACGGTGGCAGCGGCTTGAGCTTTGGCGTCATCGAAGCCTTTCGTCAGCTGCGTCCCGACGCCAAGGAGCTGGAACTGGTCCACCGTCTGGACCGCGACACCTCCGGGCTGCTGATGATCGCCAAGAAGCGCAGCATGTTGCGCCACCTGCACGAGCAGTTGCGCGGCGACGGCGTGGACAAGCGTTACATGGCGCTGGTCCGCGGAAACTGGCCGACCGCGCAGAAGCAGGTCCGGGCACCGTTGCTCAAGAGCAATCTTCGCTCCGGCGAGCGCATGGTCGAGGTCAATGAGGAGGGCAAGGAGGCGCTGACTCTGTTCAAGGTCCTGCGCCGCTTCGGCGACTTCGCCACCATGGTCGAAGCCCGGCCCATTACCGGCCGTACCCACCAGATTCGCGTCCACGCCTTACATGCCGGCCACTGCATCGCCGGTGACCCCAAGTACGGCGATGAAGATTTCAGCCGCGAAATTCGTGATCTCGGCGGCAAGCGTCTGTTCCTGCACGCCTATGCCCTGACCGTGCCACTGCCGGATGGTGGCGAGTTGAAACTCGAAGCGCCCGTCGACGAGATGTGGGCCAAGACCGTGGAGCGATTGCTGCTTGCGCCCTGATTACGAACTGCTGATCTTCGACTGGGACGGCACGCTGTCCGATTCCATCGGTCGTATCGTCGACGCGATGCAAGCCGCCGCACAGCTTGCCGGTCGTCCGGTGCGCGACGATGCCGCGATCAAGGGCATCATTGGTCTGGGTTTGCCGGAAGCTATTCGCACGTTGTACCCGGATATCACGGCCAATGATCTGATCGATTTCCGGCAGCACTACGCCGACCGTTACATGGCCATGGACGTTGAGCCCTCGAAACTGTTCGACGGGGTGCATGAGTCGCTGGAGGCGTTTCGTGCCGAGGGCTATCGTCTGGCGGTCGCCACCGGCAAGGCCCGGCGTGGTCTGGATCGGGTGTTGAAGGCGCACGGCTGGACCGACTTCTTCGACGCCACCCGCGCGGCGGATGAAACGGCCAGCAAGCCCGATCCGCTGATGCTCAATGAAATCCTGCAGCATTGCGGCGTCAGGCCTGAAAAGGCGCTGATGGTTGGCGACGCTTCGTTCGATCTGCTGATGGCGCGTAACGCCGGAATGGATTCGGTGGCTGTCGGGTACGGCGCGCAAGCGCTTGGCTCCCTGCTTCAATACCAGCCGCGTCTGGCGATCGAGCACTTTTCCGAATTGCGCACCTGGTTGGGTGCGCGGACTGCTGAAACTTCGTTGTTGGGGTAACTGATCTATGTCGGACGAATGGAAATCTCCGTCTTCGCCAGAGCGCGACGACGCAGGGGATGCAAAAAGCTGGAAACTGCTGGAAAAGACCCTGCTCGCCAGCGTGCAGGAGCAGCGTCGGTCGCGGCGCTGGGGAATCTTCTTCAAATCCCTGACCTTTCTTTATCTGTTCGGCGCACTGGCACTGTTCTCGCCGCTGATGGATTTCGGCAAGGGCGCTTCACGCAGCACGAGCCACACGGCGCTGATCGAAGTGAAGGGCATGATCGCCGATACCGAGGCGGCCAGCGCCGACAACATCGTTGGCAGTTTGCGGAAAGCGTTTGAAGATGAAAAAACCAAGGGCGTGATTCTGCGCATCAACAGCCCGGGCGGCAGTCCGGTGCAGTCCGGCTATATCTACGACGAGATCCGTCGTCTGCGCGCGCAGAAGCCGAACATCAAGGTGTATGCGGTGATCACTGATCTGGGCGCGTCCGGTGCGTACTACATCGCCAGCGCCGCCGACCAGATCTACGCGGACAAAGCCAGTCTGGTGGGTTCGATCGGTGTCACGGCAGCCGGCTTCGGTTTCGTCGGCACGATGGAAAAACTGGGTGTTGACCGTCGTACCTACACGTCGGGCGAGCACAAGGCGTTCCTTGATCCGTTCCAGCCGCCAAAGCCTGACGAGACTGCCTTCTGGCAGGGCGTTCTGGACACTACCCACAAGCAGTTCATCGCCAGTGTGAAGGCGGGTCGCGGTGATCGCCTGAAAGACAAGGACCATCCGGAACTGTTCTCGGGGCTGGTCTGGACAGGCGAGCAGGCGGTGGGCCTGGGTCTGGTCGATGGGCTTGGCAGTGCCAGCTATGTGGCGCGGGATATCATCGGCGAGAAAGAGATGGTCGATTACACGGTGCAAGAGTCGGCGTTCGATCGTTTCTCCAAAAAGATGGGCGCCAGCGTGGCCGAGCAGATCGCAATGTGGGCAGGCTTCAAAGGGCCGTCCCTGCGCTGATCGCTTCAGCCTTCGCGTGTGAAGAAAAGCCCGGCCATTGGTCGGGCTTTTCGCATCTGTTTATTTTGTCGAAATCAGGGCAGCTCGATGCCTTCGTTCATCAACATGTCCACCAGGCGTATTAAAGGAAGGCCGATCAGGCTGGTCGCATCCGCGCCCTCGGTGCTGCGGAAGAGGCTTACGCCCAGTCCTTCGGCCTTGAAGCTGCCGGCGCAGTCATAGGGTTGTTCGGCGTGGAGGTAGCGGCTGATACGCGCCTCGTCCAGCTGGCGCATGTGCACGGTGAAGGGCACGCAATCGACTTGGCACTGACCCGTGCGGCTGTTGAAGAGCGCGAGGCCGGTGAGGAAGCTGACGCTGTTGCCGCTGCTCTCCTTCAGCTGTTCCAGCGCGCGCTCGAACGTGTGCGGCTTGCCAAGGATCTGTTCGCCAAGCACGGCGACCTGGTCTGACCCGATGATCAGGTGGTCGGGGAATCGTTCGGCCAGTGCCATGGCTTTCTCACGCGCCAGGCGGGTCACAAGGTCGATGGCAGGCTCGTTCGGCCGGCGGCTTTCATCGATGTCAGGCGACGCACAGACGAATGGCAAGCGCAGGCGATCGAGCAATTCACGGCGGTAGGGCGAGCTGGAAGCAAGGAGTAGAGGCAGCATGGGTGGCTCCGAAACATGAAAGTCGAGTGTAATCAGCAGGTCAGGTTGCGAACAGGCCTGAATTTCCTTTGACAGTCGCCAGGGTCGTCCCTAGAATGCTGCGCCTATGTTGAATGACCCGATTCCACCTCACGTTGACCCGCGCAAATTAGCTGATCGTGGCACTACTCTTCAGGGAGAGATGCTGCTGGCTGATTTGGAGAGACTCTGCGACCCGCTTGCTGACAATCTCGGTACGGTGCAGGCGAAATTCGTTTTTGAGCGAGACGAGCAGCGCGCTGTGGTTATCCACAGTGCAATTGACGTCGAAGTCAAAATGGTTTGCCAGCGTTGTCTTGAGCTGGTCACCTTTCCGATCCACAGCGAATGCAGTTATGCCGTGGTGAAGGAGGGTGCAAACACCCAGTCGATGCCGAAAGGCTATGACGTGCTGGAACTCGGCGAAGATCCCATGGATCTGCTGGCTTTGATCGAGGATGAGCTTCTGCTCGCCTTGCCCATTGTTCCAACTCATGATCCGAAAGAATGCCAGCCGCCGGCGGACCTCAACGAGTCCGAACCGAGCGAGGACGAGGTAACGCGGTCCAACCCGTTCAGTGTATTGGCGCAGTTAAAGCGTGACCCAAACGTTTAGGAGTTAATCAATTATGGCTGTTCAGCAGAACAAAAAATCCCGCTCTGCCCGTGACATGCGTCGTTCCCACGACGCTCTCGAGGCTAGCACTCTGTCTGTAGAAAAAACCACCGGTGAAGTTCACCTGCGTCACCACGTATCGCCAGAAGGCGTATACCGTGGCCGTAAAGTGATCGACAAGGGCGCTGACGAGTAATTTCTTGTCTGCTCCGGTCATCGCGATCGATGCAATGGGCGGGGACTTCGGTCCCCGCCACATTGTTCAGGCCAGCATTGCCTGCCTGCTTGCCACACCCTCGTTGCACCTGACCCTCGTCGGTCAATCCCCCCTTCTTGAAGAACTCATCGCACGCCACTCCGGTGTCGATCGCTCACGCCTGCACGTTGTGCATGCCAGCGAGATCATCACCATGGATGAGCGTCCGTCCCAGGCCTTGCGCGGCAAGCCTGATTCGTCGATGCGCGTTACGCTGGGGCTTCTCGCCGATGGCAAGGCCCACGCCTGTGTCAGTGCAGGCAATACCGGTGCCTTGATGGCGCTGTCCCGCTTCGTGCTGAAAACCTTGCCCGGTATCGACCGGCCGGCCATGGTGGCCGCGATTCCGACACAGCGCGGTTATTGCCAGTTGCTGGATCTGGGTGCGAACGTGGATTGTACCGCCGAACATCTTTATCAGTTCGCCGTGATGGGTTCGGTGGCCGCCGAGGCGCTGGGCGTGGTGCGACCCAGAGTCGCACTGCTGAACGTCGGCACCGAAGACATCAAGGGCAATCAGCAAGTCAAGTTGGCCGCGAGTCTTTTGCAGGCCGCACCGGGGCTGAATTACATCGGCTTTGTCGAAGGGGATGGCCTGTATCGGGGTGAGGCGGATGTCGTGGTCTGCGATGGCTTTGTCGGCAACGTGCTGCTGAAGTCCAGCGAAGGCCTGGCGTTGATGATTGGCGAGCGGATCGAGCGGTTGTTTCGCCGCAACGTGTTGTCGCGACTGGTGGGTTTGATGGCAAGGCCTGTGCTCGGCAGGCTCAAGGCCGATCTGGCCCCGGCGCGGCATAACGGTGCCAGCTTTCTCGGTCTGCAGGGCATCGTGGTGAAGAGTCACGGCTCGGCCGATGCTCAGGGTTTCCAGAGCGCGATACAGCGGGCGCTGATCGAGATTCAGGAAAACCTCCCGCAGCGCTTGCGCGGTCGTCTTGAGGATCTGCTTTAGGGCTTCGCTGCGAGTCTTGGGCTAGAATGTGACGCCTGTGACCGCATGGTCATCCAACTGTCCATCGCAACACATTGAATTACCTCGCGTTCGGCCCGCCGGACGCTCATTTTGACGAGAATAATCAGGGGCTTGTTAATGTCTGCTTCCGTCGCATTTGTCTTTCCGGGCCAGGGCTCGCAGTCCCTCGGCATGCTGGCCGAGCTGGGCGCGCAGCATCCGCTGGTGCTGGAGACGTTCAAAGAAGCTTCCGCTGCGCTGGGCTATGACCTCTGGGCGCTGACCCAGCAGGGCCCGGAAGAGAGCCTCAACCAGACCGATAAAACCCAGCCTGCCATCCTCACTGCATCGATTGCCTTGTGGCGCCTGTGGCTGGCGGAAGGCGGCGTGCGCCCGGCGTATGTCGCCGGCCACAGTCTGGGTGAGTACAGCGCGCTGGTCGCGGCCGGCAGCCTGAGCCTTGCGGACGCGGTCAAGCTGGTCGAGCGTCGCGGTCAATTAATGCAGGAAGCTGTGCCGGCGGGGCAGGGCGGCATGGCGGCCATTCTGGGTCTCGACGATGCGGTGGTTATAGCCGCCTGTGCCGAAGCGGCTCAGGGCGACGTGGTCAGCGCGGTGAATTTCAATTCGCCCGGGCAGGTTGTGATTGCCGGTGCCAAGGCCGCTGTGGAGCGCGCCATCGAAGTCTGCAAGGCCAAAGGCGCCAAGCGCGCCTTGCCGTTGCCGGTGAGTGTGCCTTCCCACTGCGAACTGATGCGTCCGGCAGCCGAACGCTTCGCCGAGTCCATCGCCGCCATCGACTGGCAGGTGCCGCAGATCCCGCTGGTTCAGAACGTCACCGCAAGTATCGTGTCCGATCTCGAAACGCTGAAAACCGATTTGCTGCAGCAGCTGTACAAGCCGGTGCGCTGGGTCGAATCGATTCAGACCCTGGCGGCTCAGGGCGCCCTGCAACTGGTCGAGTGCGGCCCGGGCAAGGTGCTCGCCGGCTTGAACAAGCGCTGCGCTGATGGCGTGACCACTCACAACCTCAATACCCCAGACGCCTTCGCCGCCGCTCGCGCGGCGCTGGCCTGATTAGGAGACGCCTGCATGAGTCAGGGTAAAGTTGCACTTGTCACCGGCGCGAGCCGTGGCATTGGCCGGGCGATCGCCCTTGAACTGGGTCGTAACGGCGCCACCGTCGTGGGTACGGCGACGTCCGAGTCCGGCGCCGAGAAGATCACCGCTTATTTCAAGGAAAACGGCATCGAAGGCTTCGGCCTGGCGCTGGACGTGGGCAGCGACGAATCCGTTGCCGCCGCGCTGGCCCAGATCACCGAACGCGTTGGTGCGCCGTTGATCCTGGTCAACAACGCCGGTATCACCCGTGACAACCTGATGATGCGCATGAAGGATGACGAGTGGCATGACGTCATCAACACCAACCTGAGCAGTCTGTTTCGCCTGTCCAAGGGCGTTCTGCGCGGGATGACCAAGGCGCGTTGGGGCCGGATCATCAGCATTGGTTCGGTGGTGGGTGCCATGGGCAACGCAGGTCAAGTAAACTACGCAGCCGCCAAGGCGGGTCTGGAAGGCTTCAGTCGTGCCCTGGCACGTGAAGTCGGGTCGCGCGCAGTGACGGTCAACTCGGTGACGCCGGGTTTCATCGACACCGACATGACCCGCGAGCTGCCAGAAGCGCAACGTGATTCCCTGACGGCACAGATTCCTCTGGGCCGACTGGGGCAGGCAGAAGAGATCGCGCATGTTGTCGCTTTTCTTGCCTCAGAAGGTGCAGGCTACGTTACCGGGGCTACAATCCCCGTTAACGGCGGCATGTACATGTGACCGGTCGTATCGAAAAAATGTCATACGGGCTGTCTAAAATCCGTTATAAAGCTGAAATCTTTTAAGGGGTAGAGGGCTGTTGGGCGTAGCGGGAATTGCGTTTAGCTTGAAATGCGCAAAACCTCTTCTATACACTTACCCATCGGCCAGCTGCCTGAATTTGTCCACTAGGAGTTAAAACACGGTATGAGCACCATCGAAGAGCGCGTCAAGAAAATCGTTGCCGAACAACTTGGCGTCAAGGAAGAGGAAGTCGTGAACACTGCTTCCTTCGTTGAAGACCTGGGTGCCGACTCCCTTGATACCGTAGAGCTGGTAATGGCTCTGGAAGAGGAATTCGAGACCGAAATCCCTGACGAAGAAGCCGAGAAGATCACCACCGTACAAGCCGCTATCGATTACGTTACTGCCCACCAGGCGTAAGATTTTGTAATCGTAGTTTGCTGTCCTGGAGAAACCGCACTGCCCCTGGCGTGCGGTTTTTTCTTTGAATAGGGCAGCGTTTCATCAATAGAAGAAAGGAGAGTCCTGTGTCGCGTAGACGCGTCGTGGTCACCGGTATGGGTATGCTGACGCCTTTGGGCACGGATGTGCCGAGCACCTGGCAAGGCATTCTGGCTGGCCAGAGTGGCATTGGGCCTATCGAACACACGGACCTGTCCAAATACACCACCCGTTTTGGCGGATCGGTGAAGGGATTCAACGTCGAGGAATACCTGTCGGCCAAAGAGGCCCGCAGACTCGATCTGTTCATCCAGTACGGGCTGGCTGCCAGCTTTCAGGCCGTGCGCAACTCCGGTATCGAGATCGACGACACCAATCGCGAACGCGTCGGCGTGGCGATGGGATCGGGCATCGGGGGCCTGACCAATATCGAGAACACCAGCCGGCTGATGCATGAACAGGGGCCAGGCAAGATCTCCCCGTTCTTCGTGCCGGGGTCGATCATCAACATGATTTCCGGGTTCCTGTCGATCCACCTCGGCGCACAGGGCCCCAACTACGCCATTGCCACTGCGTGCACCACGAGCACCCACTGCATCGGCATGGCCGCGCGCAACATCGCCTACGACGAAGCCGACGTGATGATTGCCGGCGGCGCTGAAATGGCGGCCTGCGGCCTGGGCATGGGTGGCTTCGGTGCCTCCCGCGCGCTGTCTACCCGCAACGATGAGCCGGCGCGCGCCAGCCGTCCGTGGGACAAAGGCCGCGACGGCTTCGTGCTGTCCAACGGTGCCGGCGCCATGGTCCTCGAAGAGCTCGAGCATGCCAAAGCCCGGGGCGCGACGATTTATGCCGAGCTGATCGGCTTCGGCATGAGCGGCGATGCGTTTCACATGACCTCGCCGCCGGATGACGGCGCCGGTGCCGCGCGCTGTATCACCAATGCCCTGCGTGACGCGAAGATTCGTCCAGAGGACGTGCAATACATCAACGCCCACGGCACCTCGACGCCTGCGGGCGATCTGGCCGAAGTCAGCGCCATCAAGAAGGTGTTCGGCGAACACGCCTACAAGCTGGCCGTCAGTTCGACCAAGTCGATGACGGGCCACCTGTTGGGCGCCGCCGGTGCAATCGAAGCGATTTTCAGTGTGCTGGCGATCAAGGATCAGGTCGCGCCACCGACGATCAACCTCGACGAGCCCGATGAAGGCTGCGACCTGGACTTCGTTCCCCACGAGCCGCGCAAGATGCCGATCGACGTGGTGATCTCCAACTCCTTCGGTTTTGGTGGCACCAACGGTTCGCTGGTCTTCCGCCGGTACGCCGAATGATCGTGAGCTGGATCGATGGCCTTGCTGCTGACTCCCTTGCCGTCAAGGATCGGGGGTTGGCATACGGCGATGGTCTCTTCGAGACCGTCCTCGTCAAGGCCGGACAGCCATTGCTCTTCCCGCGTCATCTGCAACGCCTGGCACTGGGGGCACAGCGCCTGGCGCTGAACCTGGATCTGGCGTTGGTCGAAGAGGAATGCTGCCGCTTCGCTGCCCAGTTGGGTGACGGTGTGATGAAGCTCATCGTTACCCGTGGCGATGGCGTGCGGGGCTATGCACCCGCTTCGGACGCGCAGCCGCGACGCATCCTCCAGGCAAGTGCGCTGCCGGCGTATCCCGAGGCCCATGCAGCGCAGGGTGTCAAACTGTTCGCTTGTCAGACCCGCCTCGCCGAGCAGCCGCTGCTGGCCGGGCTCAAGCACCTCAATCGCCTTGAGCAAGTGCTGGCCCGTGGCGAGTGGCAAAGTGCCGAGTACGCGGAAGGGCTGATGCGGGACGTGTCGGGGCGTATCGTTGAAGCGGTCTACAGCAATCTGTTTATGGTCAAGGGCGGGGTGTTGCTGACGCCGGACCTGCGCCGCTGTGGCGTGGCCGGCGTGATGCGGGCCGAGATCCTGGCGCTGGCGGAGCGCGAGAACATGCCGGCCCGTGAGCTTGACCTGCAGATGTCCGACCTGCAAAAGGCCGATGAGGTGTTTGTCTGCAACAGCGTGTACGGCATCTGGCCGGTGCGCGGCGTCGAGCATCTCAACTGGCCGGTTGGGCCGCTGACCCGTAAACTCCAACACCTTGTTCGCGGGCTTCTGGATATCTGATTCGTGATCCGAAAATTACTCGTCTTGCTGGAAACAGGTGTGGTTCTGGCGGGGCTCTTGCTGGGTGTGGCTTATTGGCAGCAGAACAGCGCGCTGCAGCAGCCCCTCAATCTGACCCAGGAAAAACTGCTGGATGTGCCGTCGGGCTCTTCGCCGACCGGCGTGCTGAATCGGCTGCAAGCCGACGGCGTCATCAAGGACGCGTTCTGGCTGCGTTTGTACTGGCGCTTCAATCTGCAGGGCCAGTCGCTGCACAGTGGCGAATACCGCATGGCACCGGGCATGAACGCCGATTCGCTGCTCGATCTCTGGCAAAAAGGTGAAGTGGTGCAGTACAGCGTCACCCTGGTGGAGGGCTGGACCTTCCGTCAGGTGCGCGCGGCACTGGCCAAACAGGTCAAGCTGGAGCAAACGGCGAGCGATCTCAGCGACACCGAGCTGATGGCGAAGCTGGGGCATCCGGACGTCTTCCCCGAAGGCCGGTTTTTCCCGGACACCTATCGCTACGTGCGCGGCATGACCGACGTCGAGCTGCTCAAACAAGCCTACAACCGCCTGGATGAAGTGCTTCAGGAGGAATGGGAGAAGCGCGCTGCCGATGTGCCTTACACCGATCCTTACCAGGCGCTGATCATGGCGTCGCTGGTGGAAAAGGAAACCGGCGTGCCTCAGGAACGCGGCCAGATCGCCGGCGTATTCGTGCGTCGCTTGCAGCAAGGCATGTTGCTGCAGACCGATCCGACCGTCATTTACGGGCTCGGCGACCGGTACAACGGCAAGATCACCCGCGCGTTGCTGAAAGAACCTACGCCCTACAACACCTATGTCATCTCCGGCTTGCCGCCGACACCGATCTCCATGGTCGGGTGTGAAGCGATCCATGCGGCGATGCACCCGGTGGCCGGCAACAGCCTGTACTTCGTGGCGAGAGGGGACGGCAGTCACGTATTCTCTGCCGATCTGGATGCGCACAATGCGGCGGTAAAGGAGTTTCAGCTCAAGCGTCGCGCGGACTATCGCTCCAGCCCGGCGCCTGTCGCTGCACCGGCGCTGCCGGCGAATACCGTCGAGCAGCCGCCTTCAGAGCCGCAACCCATAGAGCCGCCATCGACAGAATCAAAGGCGACCGAGCCGGAGGGGTCTGAGCCGGACGCCAGCGAGCAGTCGCCGAAACCGCAGACAGACGCTGCAGCTCCGTCGACTCCAGCCAATGACCCCGGCAAATGACAACCGCGAGCACACTCGCCATGAATCTGACCAAGGACTGCCCGTGACCGGTTTGTTTATTACCCTTGAAGGCCCCGAAGGCGCGGGCAAAAGCACCAACCGCGACTACCTGGCCGAACGGCTGCGCAGTGAGGGCATTGATGTCGTCCTGACCCGCGAGCCCGGCGGGACGCCGCTCGCCGAGCGTATCCGCGAGCTGCTGTTGACGCCGGGTGACGAGCAGATGTTCGTGGATACCGAACTGCTGCTGATGTTCGCCGCCCGCGCGCAGCACCTCGCCGCGCTGATTCGCCCGGCGTTGGCGCGGGGCGCCGTTGTGCTTTGCGACCGATTCACCGATGCCACGTACGCGTATCAGGGAGGCGGCCGAGGCCTGCCCATCGAACGCATCGCCGTGCTGGAAGATTTCGTCCAGGGCGCGCTGCGTCCGGATCTGACCCTGGTGTTCGATCTGCCCATCGAGATCGGCCTGGCCCGGGCTTCCGCGCGCGGTCAGCTGGACCGTTTCGAGCAAGAGGGCCGAGCGTTCTTCGACGCCGTGCGCAGTACGTATCTGTCCCGCGCGGCCGCGGCGCCTGAGCGTTATCGCCTGGTAGACGCGGCGCTCCCGCTGACTGAAGTCCAGGCATCCCTCGATGTGCTGGTGCCTGAGTTGACCGCGCTGCTGGCGGCTCGCCGGCATGGCTGAGGCTTATCCCTGGCAACACGGCCTGTGGCAGCAATTGGCCGGCCGCAAGCAACATGCGCACGCCTATTTGCTGCACGGTCCGGCCGGTATCGGCAAGCGGGCGCTGGCCGAGCGTTTGATGTACCTGCTGCTGTGCCAACGCCCGGCAGGCCTTGAAGCGTGCGGGCAATGCAAATCCTGCTCGCTGCTGGCGGCCGGCAGTCACCCCGACCATTACGTGTTGGAGCCTGAAGAGGCCGACAAGGCGATCAAGGTCGATCAAGTGCGCGATCTGGTCAGCTTCGTGGTACAGACCGCGCAGATGGGCGGGCGTAAGGTGGTGCTCATCGAGCCGGTCGAGGCGATGAACATCAACGCCGCCAATGCCCTGCTGAAAAGTCTGGAAGAGCCGTCGGGCAACACCGTTCTGTTGCTGGTCAGCCATCAGCCGAGTCGGCTGCTGCCTACGGTGAAGAGCCGATGCGTGCAACAGGCGTGTCCGCTGCCCAGTGATGCCATGAGCATCGCCTGGCTGGCCGATGCGCTGCCCGATTGCACCGAGCAGGAACGCGTTGAGTTGCTGACCCTCGCGGCCGGTTCGCCCCTGGTGGCGGTCAAACTGCACGCCCAGGGTGTTCATGAGCAACGGGCGCTGGTGGTGGACGGCGTTAAAAAGCTGCTCAAGGGCCAGCAATCGCCGACCCAGCTGGCCGAAGGCTGGAAGGACATTCCGCTGTTGTTGCTGTTCGACTGGTTCTGCGATTGGTCGAGCCTGATCCTGCGCTATCAGCTGACCCAGGACGAAGAAGGCCTGGGCCTGACTGACATGCGCAAGGTCGTGCAGTATCTGGCGCAGAAATCGTCCCAGCGCAATGTGCTGGCGATTCAGGACTGGGTGCTGCTGCAGCGCCAGAAGGTCATGTCAAAAGCGAACCTCAACCGGGTTTTGTTGCTCGAAGCGTTATTGGTGCAGTGGGCAGGCCTGACCGGACAGGGTTAGACTGGCCATCTGCATGACATCATGCATTGCCTGAGGAAACGAGATGAGCGTGCCACTGAGTCCAGGTCCACGTAACGGCATTCTGTCCCTGACCATTAAGGACAAGTCCGTCCTGTACGCCGCGTACATGCCGTTCATCAAAAACGGCGGCCTGTTCATTCCCACCAGCAAAAGCTACAAACTGGGCGATGAAGTCTTCATGTTGCTCAACCTGATGGATGAGCCGGAGAAGATTCCGGTCGCGGGCAAGGTCACCTGGATTACCCCGAAGGGCGCTCAGGGGAACCGCGCCGCTGGCGTTGGGGTGCAGTTCAACGATGGCGACAACACCGCGCGCAACATGATTGAAAACTACCTGGCCGGAGCGCTTAAGTCCGACCGTCCTACCCACACGATGTAAGTTGCCCCCGCCGCCATGCTTGTAGATTCCCATTGCCACCTTGACCGCCTCGACCTCAGCGCCCACGACGGCTCCCTCGACAACGCCCTGCAAGCGGCGAGAGAGCGGGGCGTCGGGCACTTCCTGTGCATCGGCGTCAGTGCCGAGAATGCCGGTGCCGTAAAAGCGCTGGCCGATAGCTACGACGACGTTGATTGCTCGGTCGGCATTCACCCGCTGGACCTCAAGCCCGGCGAGGCGCCTGCGCTGGAGTGGCTGCTCGGCGAACTCAACCATCCGCGCGTCGTGGCCATCGGCGAAACCGGGCTGGATTATCACTACGAGCCTGAGGCGGCCGAGTTGCAGCAGGCCTCGTTCCGGCTTCATCTGCAGGCGGCCAACGTGACCGGCAAGCCGGTGATCGTCCACACCCGCGGTGCGCGTGCCGACACGCTGGAGCTGTTACGCGAAGCCGCGTTGCCTCAAGCCGGCGTGCTGCATTGCTTCACCGAAGACTGGGACATGGCCAAGGCCGCGCTCGATCTGGGGTTTTATATCTCGCTGTCCGGCATCGTCACCTTCCGCAATGCTGACGCGCTGCGGGACGTCGCCAGCAAAGTGCCCGCCGACCGTCTGCTGGTCGAGACCGACTCGCCGTACCTGGCGCCGATCCCGTATCGCGGCAAGCCCAACCTGCCGCAATATGTGCGTGAAGTGGCCGAGTTTCTGGCGATGTTGCGCGGCGAGACCTACGCGCGTTTTGCCGAGCAGACCAGCGAGAACTTCAAGCGGCTGTTCCCGCTGGCGCGCGTCAAGGGCTGATCCGCCGTGCATGGCAGTGCTTGCCAAGCCCCTGGCGTTCAGCAAATCGCAGGCAAAAAAAACCCGGGTTCTGGGGGGTGAATCCGGGTTAAGACCATTAGGAGTAAAACAAAGACACGCTATCCATTGGTGTCCTTACCAACGCTGGCACTTGGGGGAGATGCTGCGTTGGCGAATATAAGTATTGGCTATAATCCGCAGGCGTCCAGCCGCACGCTGTACGATTTTTAAACAGTTTTGGAATACCTGACGGCCTGCTGATACCGCAATTCCACCGACGCCCCTGATTTTCGACTGCCTGTCTCATCCCGCCAAAAACTGAGACTGTTTCGGCCTCGAGCGTTTCCTTTTTGCCTGCCGTTGTCGAAAATCGTCAGAAAACGGATACAGGTCGGATCGTTCGTGCATTCTGCTGCGGGATAGGCATAATGTGGCGCTTCCGATTTCGAACCCACAGTCTCCTCCTATGCAGAAAGAACCTCGTAAAGTCCGTGAGTTTCGCCGCCGTGAGCAGGAGATTCTCGACACCGCGCTCAAGCTGTTCCTTGAACAGGGCGAAGACAGCGTCACTGTCGAGATGATCGCGGATGCCGTGGGTATCGGCAAAGGCACCATCTACAAGCATTTCAAATCCAAGGCCGAGATCTACCTGCGCCTGATGCTCGACTACGAGCGCGATTTGAACGAGTTGCTGCATTCGGCGGACGTCGACAAGGACAAGGAAGCGCTGTCCCGCGCCTACTTTGAATTCCGCATGCGCGACCCCCAGCGCTACCGGCTGTTTGACCGCCTGGAAGAGAAGGTGGTCAAGGGCAATCAGGTGCCGGAGCTGGTCGAGGAGTTGCATAAGATCCGCGCCTCCAACTTCGAGCACTTGACCCTGTTGATCAAGGGCCGAATTTCCGAAGGCAAGTTGGAAGACGTTCCTCCGTATTTCCACTACTGCGCCGCCTGGGCTCTGGTGCATGGCGCGGTGGCGTTGTACCACTCGCCGTTCTGGAGCAATGTCCTTGAAGATCAGGAAGGTTTCTTCCAGTTCCTGATGGACATCGGTGTGCGCATGGGCAACAAGCGCAAGCGGGATGTCGACCACGGCCACGAGACCAAACCCGAGCGCCAATCCGACTCCCAGGCTGACCCTGCTGCCGAATAAATCGCAGCCGCAAAAACCCGATTCAGCGAGCGAAACCTTCTCCAGGTCCGACATGGCGCAAAAGCTGCATTAACCGGCCATTCGCCGGTTTTCCGTCGCCGGACTTTGGAGATAAACATGCGTAGCCTGGTTTTACTGCTGGCTCTACTGGCGTTGAGTGGCTGCATGCACGTCAGCGATCTGGCACAAGGCGCTCACGATGAGCTCAGTGACGCCGGGCTGCTGGATCACAGTTCGACCCGCCGGTTGAACAACTTTCGCGTGCAACCTGACTCGTTCATCTATATCGCCCAAGGCGCCTTTGCTCCTCCGGGCGGCGCCTACCCGCGTCCCAATGTCGTGGCCGAAGAAGCCTTCAACGGTTTTATCGAATACTTCCCGATGGTCCGACGCGCCCGCGCCCCGGAAGGTCTGGATGACGCGATGAACGAGGCTCGGGCCGCCGGCGCGCATTATCTGCTGTACACACGTTTTGCCAAGGCTGATGACCGCATCGGCACGTTTGACGAGTGGTCCGACCAGGAAGCAGTGGACCGTCTTGGCATCGACAACGGCGTCATACAGCTGATGCTGATCGAAACCAACACTCGCTACCTTATCGATTCGGCACGCATTCACCTCCGTGGTGGTCTGCTGACTTTGTACGACACCAAGCCCGAGGATTTGCTAGGACCCCCGATGGAAGCTTACGCTCGGGGTTTGCTGGGCGTCGAAGCCCGCTGAGGAGTGGCGTATGAGTGGGCAGGACAAAGCCAACGATCTGTTGGCCCAGATTGCCAGGAGCGGCAAGGGCTTGCCGCCGGTGCACCTGTGGAACCCGGATTTCTGCGGTGACATCGACATGCGCATCGCCCGCGATGGCACCTGGTTCTATCTGGGCACGCCCATCGGTCGCAAGCCGATGGTCCGGCTGTTTTCCACCATTATTCGCCGTGATGGCGACGATTACTTTCTGATCACCCCGGTCGAGAAGGTCGGCATCAAGGTCGACGACGCCCCTTTTGTGGCGGTCCTGCTGGACGTTGAAGGCAGCGGTGAGTCGCAGTTGCTGCGCTTTACTACCAACGTCGACGACGTGGTGGAGGCGGGGACCGACCACCCGCTGCGTATTGACCTCGATCCGCAGAGCCAGGAACCGGCGCCTTATATTCTGGTGCGCAACAACCTCGAAGCGCTGATCCACCGCAACGTCTTCTATCAGTTGGTGGACCTGGCCGTGGTGCGTGAGATCGACGGCCAGCGCTGGCTGGGGGTATGGAGTGGTGGCGAGTTCTTCCCCATTGGCCTTGAGCCCTGATCCCTCCATTTCTGTTTCCACCACGTTCGCTAATCCGCTCGCGGCCAATTGCCTGACTTTTGCCAGGCAGTTACAGTGCCGCCCCCCGATTTTTCCTGAGGTTTTTCCATGAGTCAGTCCTTTGATATCGCCGTGATTGGCGCCACCGGTACTGTCGGCGAAACCATCGTCCAGATTCTCGAAGAGCGCGACTTCCCGGTCGGCGATTTGCACCTGCTCGCCAGTGTCGAATCGGCCGGCAGCTCGGTGCCGTACCGTGGCAAGAACGTGCGCGTGCGTGAAGTCGATGCCTTTGATTTCAGCAAGGCCAAGATTGCGTTCTTCGCCGCGGGCGCTGCCGTGACGCGCAGCTACGCCGAGCGCGCCACCGCCGCCGGTTGCGTGGTGATCGACCTGTCCGCCGGCTTGTCAGTCGAGCAGGCGCCGAATGTGGTGCCCGAGGTCAACGGCGCCCGTTTGGCTGATCTGGCCACACCGCAGCAGGTGGCCTGCCCAAGTTCCAGCGCCGCCGCCCTCGCGCTGGTGCTGGCGCCGTTGCGCGCACTGCTGAACATCGAGCGGATCACCGTTACGGCGTGCCTGGCGGTGTCGAGTATGGGCCGCGAAGGGGTCACCGAACTGGCCCGGCAAACCGCTGAGCTGCTCAACGTTCGCCCCCTCGAACCCAAGGTGTTTGACCGGCAGATGGCGTTCAACGTGCTGGCCCAGGTGGGCAACCCTGACGCCGAAGGTCATGTGCCACTTGAAAAACGTTTGGTCAGTGAGTTGCGCGAGTTGCTCTCGCTGCCTTTAATCAAGGTCGGCGTGAGTTGCATCCAGGTGCCGGTGTTCTTCGGCGACAGCCTGAGCGTGTCGGTGCAGACCCGCGAGGCGGTTGACATCAACGCGGTCAATGCGGCGTTGGAAACGGCTGAGGGCATCGAGCTGGTTGAGGCCGGCGATTACCCGACGCCGGTGGGCGACGCGGTAGGACAGGATGCTGTCTATGTAGGACGTTTGCGCGGGGGCGTCGACGACGCTTGTGAACTGAATTTCTGGGTCACGCTGGATAATGTGCGCAAGGGCGCCGCGTTGAACGCTGTGCAGGTGGCTGAGTTGTTGATAAAAGATGTTGCGTAAAAGATACTTGCCCACAATTCGAAGAATCATTCTAGCTGCGGCGTGTCGATACGCCCTACACCCGAGCAGGCATTATCTTCGCGATTGCCGGGGAAATTTCAAACAAGGGATGGGCTATGGTTCAGGTTCGTAAACTCGTTTTAGCAATCGCTGCGGCTTCGGCGCTGTCATCGGGAATGGCCCAAGCGCTTGGCCTCGGCGGTCTGACCGTGAAGTCGACCCTGAATCAGCCGCTGTTGGCCGAAATCGAGCTGACGGAAGTGCAGGACCTCAATGCCTCCCAGGTAGTGCCGAGTCTGGCGACTTCTGCGGAGTTTGCTCAGGCCGGCGTCGGCCGGGTGGCGATCCTGGATGACCTGACCTTTACTCCGGTTGTCAATCCCGGTGGCAAGAGCGTGTTGCGCATCACCTCCACCAAACCCATCCGCGATCCCTACGTGAAGTTCCTGGTTCAAGTGCTCTGGCCCAATGGCCGTGCGCTGCGCGAGTACAGCCTGTTGCTGGACCCGCCGAAATTCTCGCCGCAAGCCGCTGCGGCCGCCGCTCAACTGCCGTCGACGGCACCGAGCGCCGCGCCTGCTCCGGCTCCCGCCGCCGAAACACCGGCCGCTGCGCCTCCAACGCCCGCTCCAGCGCCGGCGCCGGAACCCAAATTCACTCAATACACCACCGCCAATAACGACACGCTCTGGGAAATTGCCGAGCGCGTGAAAAATGGCGGGACTGTACAGCAGACCATGCTGGCGATTCAGGCGCTGAACCCTGATGCCTTTATTGCCGGCAACATCAACCGCCTGAAAAAAGGTCAGGTGTTGCGTCTGCCGTCGCCGCAGGAATCAACAGCGCTCGCGCAGCCCCGCGCGGTGGCCGAAGTGGCCGAGCAGAATCGCGCCTGGCGCGAAGGCCGACGCCTGCCGAGCGGTGCGCGTCAGGTTGATGCGACCCGTCGCGACCGGGCTGGCGCTGCGCCGTCGCAGATTGACGCCAAGGACAACCTCAGCCTCGTCTCTGCCAACAAGGCGGGCGCGAAAGGCAAAGCCGGTGACAATGCCGATATCAGCAACCAGCTGGCGACCACCCAGGAAAGCCTGGATACCACGCGTCGGGACAATGCCGAGCTAAAGAGCCGCATGACCGACCTGCAAAGCCAGGTCGACAAACTGCAGCGCCTGATTCAACTGAAGAATGACCAGTTGGCGAAGATGCAGGCGTCGGGCGCAGCGGTTCCGCCGCCCATTGATGCCGCCAATCCTGCCAATCCCGCGGTCAGCCCCAACAGCGTCACCAATCCGAACAACGCCGCCAACCCGGCGATGCAGGCCCAGGTCGTGCCGAACGCCGTGGCGCCTGATGTTGCCGGCAAGGCCCCCGACGAAATCGCCCCGGAAGACGCATTGCCGGTGGACGGGGCGGCAGTTACCAGCGCCACGCCTGATCAAGCGCTGATTGTGCCGACAGAACCGGTGGTCGATGAAGACAACCGCAGCGCCCTCGAAAAGATCCTCGCCAGCCCGATGCTGATGGGGTTGATCGGCGGCGGCGCGCTGTTGCTGTTGCTGCTGCTTCTGTTGTTGCTGGCGCGCCGCCGCAACGCGCTGATCGAAGCCGAACGGCATCGTCAGATGGCGCGCGCCTTGGCCGAAGAGTCGGACTTCGCGTCCGACATGGACATGCCTGCCAGCAGCTTCGAAGGCCTGGAGGCGCCGGCGCCCCACGCAAAGACGCCGCCGGCGCCGACCGTCGCCGAGCCGGTCCGCGAACATCCGGCTGACGCGCTCGTTCAGGCTGAAATCCACATTGCATACGGCCGCACCAATCAGGCGGTCGCTGTTCTCGAAGACGCCATCAAGCACGAGCCGCAGCGCAGTGATCTGCGCCTCAAGCTGATGGAAGTCTATGCCGAGCAGGACAACAAATCCGGGTTTGTCGCGCAGGAGCGGCAACTGATCGCCACGGGAAAGAACCACGCTGAAGTCGAAGAGCTCAAATCCCGCTATCCGTCCATGGCCGCTGCGGCTGCGGCAGCAGCAGGGGTGGCAGCAGCAGCGGCTTTGGCAGCGGAAATGGACGCAAAGTACGTTGAAGAGCTGCTCCATGATGAGCCTGAAGTCACCGCGCAGCCTGCTCCGGCTGCCGAAACGGTCACCGAAGTGCCGCTGGACGAAGAGTTCGACAACGCCTTTGACCTGAGCCTGGATGACCTGGACAGCGAATCGCCTGCTGATGCGCCCAACCGCGCTGCGGCACAGAACACCGCTGCACTCGACGACCTGGACCTGGACGCGCCGTTTGCCGGGTCGGCTTCCGATGACTTGGATTTCGACGCGATCCTGCGCGAGCAGCAGGCGACATCCGGTGCTGCCAAACCGGCCGATCTGGACGATTTCGATCTGGATCTGGCAGAAGATCAGCCGGCGTTGAAGGCCGAAGACGATTACTTGCTGGGAATGGAAGACGATCTGCGTGATCTGCCGCCGTTCGAACAGCCTGCATCGTTGGGCGCCACCAAGCCTGGGCTGGAAGACGACATCGAGTTGCCTGCCGATTTCGACCTCTCACTGGCTGACGAGATGGAAACCGAGCAGGCGTCCGAGGCGTTCGCCTCCGAGATCGACGACGTCAATGCCGAGCTGGACCGTCTGTCACAGAGTCTGGAACAGCCACCGATTGCCAAGCCGTTCGACACGGCGCTGGACAAGCCGGTGGAAGCATCGCCTCGTTTCACCGAAGACGACGCTCTGCTGGCGGACGACGAACCGGAATTCGACTTCTTGTCCGGCACCGACGAAGCCGCGACCAAGCTGGACCTCGCCCGGGCCTACATCGAGATGGGCGACGCCGACGGCGCGCGCGACATCCTCGATGAGGTTGTGGCGGAAGGTGACGACGGCCAGAAGACCGAAGCACGGGACATGCTGTCGCGCCTTGTCTGAGCGGATTCATCGCTGCAATAAACGACCGCTTCGGCGGTCGTTTGCGTTTCCGGGTCGGGCATTTCGGCTTGTCCCTCGCCTCCGGGTCAACCGTTGGCCGCTGCCGATGGCGTCTTTCTTTTCGATCCGTATAATGGCCGCCCTTGCGCACATCGACAGGCTTTAAGCTCTTGGCAACTACAGACACCGAGGCAGAAACAGCGGCAGCCGAACTGGCCGCCGAAGGTTTTTCCAGAATCGCTCTGGGCGTGGAATACAAAGGCTCGCGCTATAGCGGCTGGCAGCGCCAGTTGACCGGCGTGCTGACCGTCCAGGAAACGCTGGAAAATGCCCTGTCGAAAGTGGCCGATTCGCCGGTGTCACTGATGTGTGCCGGGCGCACCGATGCGGGCGTGCATGCGTGCGGTCAGGTGGTGCACTTCGATACCCAGGCCGAGCGCAGCATGAAAGCCTGGACCATGGGCGCCAACATCAATCTTCCCCACGACATCAGCGTGACCTGGGCCAAGGTCATGCCCGCGCATTTTCACGCGCGTTTCAAAGCCATCGCCCGTCGCTATCGTTATGTGATCTACAACGATCAGATCCGCCCGGCGCACCTGGGCCAGGAAATCACCTGGAACCACCGCCCGCTGGATGCCGAACGCATGGCGCTGGCCGCCGAGTATCTGGTCGGTACCCACGACTTCAGTGCGTTCCGTGCCGGGCAATGCCAGGCCAAGTCGCCGATCAAGCAGCTTCACCATCTGCGCGTCACCCGCCACGGCAAGATGATCGTCATCGATGTTCGCGCCAATGCCTTCCTGCACCACATGGTGCGCAACATTGCCGGCGTGCTGATGACCATCGGGGCAGGGGAGCGGCCGATCGAGTGGGCGAAGGAAGTGCTCGAAAGCCGAGTGCGAAGAACCGGCGGTGTGACGGCTCATCCTTTCGGCCTGTACCTGGTTCAGGTGGAATACCGCGACGAGTTCCCATTACCGGATCGCTACATCGGCCCGCATTTTCTCACTGGCTTCTCGGAACTGGACGGCTGACGCAGGTGACTGCATTTGCTACCATCCGGGACTTTCGCAAGGCTTGAGGTCTCCACTACATGTCAGCCGTTCGCAGCAAGATCTGCGGGATTACCTGCATAGAAGATGCGTTGGCCGCCGTTGACGCGGGAGCTGACGCCATCGGGCTGGTGTTTTATCCCAAGAGCCCGCGCTTCGTGACGGTGGAGCAGGCCCAGGCAATCGTTGCCGCGCTGCCGCCCTTTGTCAGCACCGTCGGCCTGTTCGTCAATGCCGAGCGCGCTGACTTGAAAGCGTTGCTCGACGTCGTTCCCCTCGACCTCATTCAGTTTCACGGCGATGAAACCCCTGAGCAGTGCGAGGGATACAACCGTCCGTACATCAAGGCCCTGCGCGTTCAGGCCGGCGACGACATCGCGGCCAGTTGCGATGCCTACGCCAACGCCTGCGGCATCCTGCTCGACACTTATGTCGCGGGCATTCCGGGCGGGACGGGTGAAACCTTCGATTGGGCGCTGATTCCAAAACATTTGAGCAAACCAGTGATTCTCGCCGGTGGCCTGACCTCGGCCAACGTTTCCCAGGCCATCGCGCAGGTGCAGCCCTACGCGGTTGATGTGAGCGGCGGGGTGGAAAAATCCAAAGGCCTGAAGGATCACGACAAGATCCGTGCATTCATGAGTGCAGTACACGGCGCCTAGGGCGTTTGCCCGGCAACAACTGGCCGGGATGTGACGGCGGACCAACGGTCGCCGTCCACTAGCCTGCCATCCGCTGATGCGCGTGGCCGAATTGATTGAGCGAAGACGTCTTGCGTCTCGTGATGGAAGTTGAGAGTGGTGTTGCTGAGTGTTGTTTTGGCAGGTCAGGCCTCGCGCCGATCGCTGTACGACATTTCGCGGCACCGTACATGACATTGGTTTAAGGGCATGCGCATGGCACCGATTGCCATCGCGTTCGAGCCATCGGTACTGGAGAAAGAAAGCATGAGCAACTGGTTGGTAGACAAACTGATCCCTTCGATCATGCGTTCCGAGGTCAAGAAGAGCTCGGTGCCCGAAGGTCTGTGGCACAAGTGCCCGTCCTGCGAAGCGGTGCTGTATCGCCCGGAGCTGGAAAAGACCCTGGACGTCTGCCCGAAGTGCAACCACCACATGCGCATCGGCGCCCGTGCCCGTCTGAATATCTTCCTGGACGCCGAAGGCCGCCAGGAGATCGGCGTTGATCTGGAGCCGGTGGACCGTCTGAAATTCCGCGACGGCAAGAAGTATAAGGATCGCCTGGTCGCCGCCCAGAAGCAGACCGGTGAAAAAGACGCGCTGATTTCCATGAGCGGCACCCTGCTGGGCATGCCGGTGGTGTGCAGCGCATTCGAGTTCTCCTTCATGGGCGGCTCGATGGGTGCGGTCGTGGGTGAGCGCTTCGTACAAGCCGCCAACTACGCGCTGGAAAACCGTTGCCCGATGATCTGCTTTGCGGCCTCCGGCGGTGCGCGCATGCAGGAAGCGCTGATCTCTTTGATGCAGATGGCCAAGACCTCGGCCGTGCTGGCGCGTCTTCGTGAAGAAGGCCTGCCGTTTATTTCCGTGCTGACCGACCCGGTCTACGGCGGTGTTTCTGCCAGTCTGGCGATGCTGGGCGACATCATCGTCGCCGAGCCCAAGGCCCTGATCGGCTTCGCCGGCCCGCGCGTGATCGAGCAGACCGTGCGCGAGAAGCTGCCGGAAGGCTTCCAGCGCAGCGAATTCCTGCTCGACCATGGCGCGATCGACATGATCATCCACCGTCAGGAACTGCGTCAGCGTCTGGGTAACGTCCTGGCGCAGATGATGGGGCTGCCGACGCCGAAATTCGTGGCGCCGAAACTTGAGCCGATCGTTGTGCCGCCTGCTCCGGCCAACCTATGACCGCACGCTCTTTGAGCGACTGGCTCAGTTACCTGGAACAACTGCACCCCTCGGCCATCGACATGGGGCTGGAACGTTCGCAGCAGGTGGCCACGCAGATGGGCCTGACCCGGCCGGCGCCGAAAGTGATCACCGTCACCGGCACCAACGGCAAGGGCTCGACCTGCGCATTCGTTGCTTCTTTGTTGCAGGCACAGGGCCTGAAGGTCGGCGTTTACAGTTCGCCGCACCTGCTGCGCTACAACGAGCGTGTCCAGGTGCAGGGCGTTGAGGCGACTGACGCCGAGCTGTGCGCGGCGTTCGAGGTGGTCGAGCGTGGCCGTGGCGACGTCTCCCTGACTTACTTCGAGATGGGCACGCTGGCAGCCTTCTGGCTGTTCGAGCACGCCGGGCTGGACGCCGTCGTGCTGGAAGTCGGTCTCGGCGGGCGGCTCGATACGGTCAACCTGATCGACGCCGACATGGCGCTGGTCACCAGCATTGGTGTCGATCACGCGGAGTTTCTAGGCAATACCCGTGAGAGCGTGGCCTTCGAGAAGGCCGGGATATTCCGTGAAGGAAAGCCCGCGCTGTGCGGCGATCTCGATCCACCGCAGCCATTGCTCGACAAGGCGCGGTCACTGAATTGCCCGCTGTCGCTGCGCGGTCGCGATTTCGAGGTGCAGATCAACGCGACGGGTTGGGACTGGTCGGGCACCGACGCAAACGGCCGGAAAGTCGAACTGCATTCGCTGCCGTTACTCGACCTGCCCATGCAGAACGCGGCCCTGGCGCTGCAGGTCTACCTGCTGCTGGATTTGCCGTGGGATGAGGCGACCCTTCGCGATGCGCTCGTCAACACGCGCGTCACTGGTCGCCTTGATCGTCGCAGCATCGACTGGCAGGGCAAATCGCTGAGCCTTCTGCTGGATGTCGGCCATAACCCCCATGCGGCAACGTTTCTCGCCCAGCGCCTGAATCAGCGACCGGTGGCAGGCAAGCGGCTGGCGGTGTTCGGTCTGCTCAATGACAAGGACCTGCAAGGCGTTCTGGCGGAGTTGATCGAAACGTTCAGCAGCTGGGCCGTGGCGCCGCTGCCAACGCCGCGCAGTCGTCCGGCACAAGAGATCGAACAGGCGTTGCAGAACCTTGGCGCTCGCGTGACGTCTCACCCGAGTATCGCGCTGGCGCTTGAAGCCCAGTGCGCCCACGCGACAGCCGACGACGAGATTGTTCTGTTCGGGTCTTTTTACTGCGTAGCCGAGGCCCTGGAATGGCTTGCTGGCGCGTCACGGAGGAAGTGACACATGGCTTTGCTGGATAAAGCGTACAAACAGCGCATGGTGGGAGCGTTGGTGCTGATTGCCATCGCGGTGATTTTTCTGCCGATGCTGTTTTCGCGTCAGGACGAAGCCCGCCGTGTGCAGGTCGATGCGCCTGCCGCTCCGCAAGCGCCGGCCACCTCGCCGATCAAGGTCGAGCCGGTCAGCGTGCCTGAACAGCAGCCATTGCCGCAGGAGCCCGTGCCGACCGATGACGAACTGACCCAGCCTGCTCAGTCCACCCATACTGCTCAGCCCGTTCAGCAGCGCACCAGTCAGCAGCCGCCGGCAATGCCCATTGCGCCAGCGCCTTCCAAGCCTGTGGCTGCTGCGCCTAAGGCCGTTCAGACCGCGCCCGCGAAACCTGCTCCGGCGCCGACACCTGCACCCGCTCAAGCGCCAACACCCGTCGCATCGGCGGCTGACACCAGCCGAGTCGATGCAAATGGTCTGTCGGTCACGTGGTCGGTGCAACTGGCGAGCCTGTCCAACCGCGCCAACGCCGACAATCTGCAGAAGACCCTGCGCACTCAGGGCTACAACGCCTACATCCGCACCTCCGATGGCGTGAACCGTGTCTTCGTTGGCCCGGTGATCGAGCGCGCCGAAGCCGATCGTCTGCGTGACACGCTGGAAAAGCAGCAGAAAATCAAAGGCATCGTCGTGCGCTTCCAGCCGGAGCGTAGGTAAGTTTCATTGCGTCTGCCCGGGGCCGGATCTGACACCCTCGATTTAGGGTTCAACCCGCCCCGACCTCGAACAAAGTCCAATAGTTCGCCTTAATTGGCCTTCATCCGCAATCGCTGCTTACCGGCAGGCGAGTGCTCTGCTAAAATCCGCCGCCTTATCAGTCTGTAGGCTGCGACGTGTCATTTACTCCGGTTGACTGGGCGATCATTGCAATTGTCGCCATCTCCGCTTTGATCAGTCTTAAGCGCGGCTTCGTCAAAGAAGCACTGTCCTTGCTGACGTGGATCATCGCAGGTGCCGTCGCCTGGATGTTTGGCGGATCGCTGGCCCAGTATCTGGTCAACTACATCGAAGCACCTTCGGCGCGCGTGATTGCGGGCTGCACCATTCTTTTCGTCGCCACACTGCTGGTCGGCGCCATGGTCAACTTTCTGATTGGAGAACTGATTCGCGTCACCGGGCTGTCCGGGACCGATCGTTTTCTGGGCATGGTCTTCGGCGCGGCGCGCGGAGCCTTGCTGGTTGTCGTCGCGGTCGGGCTGTTGAGCCTGGGCCCGGTGCAACAGGATCAATGGTGGCAGCAGTCCAGGCTGCTCCCGCAATTTGTCATGGTCGCTGACTGGTCGAAAAACCTGATTCTCGGGATGTCCAGCAAGTGGCTAGCCAGCGGAGTCAGCGTACCTGTTGACATCCCGTTCAAGGATCACCTCCTGCCGCCTACAACGCCGCCGGAAGTGTTCGGTAAATCCAGTTCCACTAAGTAGGGGTTGTGTCGCATGTGTGGCATCGTCGGTATCGTCGGCAAGTCGAACGTCAATCAGGCGCTTTATGACGCGCTCACCGTCCTCCAGCACCGCGGCCAGGACGCTGCCGGTATCGTGACCAGCCATGACGGCCGGTTGTTTCTGCGCAAGGACAACGGTCTGGTTCGGGACGTGTTTCACCAACGCCATATGCAGCGTCTGGTCGGGCACATGGGCATTGGTCACGTCCGTTACCCAACGGCAGGCAGCTCCACGTCAGCCGAAGCCCAGCCGTTCTACGTCAACTCGCCTTACGGCATCACCCTGGCGCACAACGGCAACCTGACCAACGTCGAGCAGTTGGCCAAGGAGATTTACGAATCCGACCTGCGCCATGTCAACACCAACTCCGACTCTGAAGTCCTGCTCAACGTGTTTGCCCACGAGCTGGCCGTGCGCGGCAAGTTGCAACCGACTGAAGAAGACATCTTCGCGGCCGTTACCGACGTGCATAAGCGTTGCCGTGGCGGTTACGCGGTTGTGGCGATGATCACCGGTTACGGCATCGTCGGCTTCCGCGACCCGGACGCCATCCGCCCGATCGTCTTTGGTCAGCGTCACACCGACGAAGGCGTGGAGTACATGATCGCGTCCGAGAGCGTTTCGCTGGACGTGCTCGGTTTCACCCTGATCCGCGACCTGGCCCCGGGCGAAGCGGTGTACATCACCGAAGACGGCAAGCTGCACACCCGTCAGTGCGCCACCAACCCGAAATACGCCCCGTGCATCTTCGAACATGTCTATCTGGCGCGTCCGGACTCGATCATCGACGGCATCTCGGTCTACAAGGCGCGTCTGCGCATGGGCGAGAAGCTGGCCGACAAGATCCTGCGCGAGCGTCCTGATCACGACATCGACGTGGTCATCCCGATTCCGGACACCAGCCGTACGGCGGCGCTGGAACTGGCGAACCACCTGGGCGTGAAATTCCGCGAAGGCTTCGTCAAGAACCGCTACATTGGCCGTACCTTCATCATGCCGGGCCAGGCCGCGCGGAAAAAATCCGTGCGCCAGAAGCTCAATGCGATCGAGCTGGAATTCCGTGGCAAGAACGTGATGCTGGTGGACGACTCCATCGTGCGCGGCACCACGTGCAAGCAGATCATCCAGATGGCCCGTGAAGCCGGCGCCAAGAACGTCTATTTCTGTTCCGCGGCCCCGGCCGTGCGCTTCCCCAACGTCTACGGCATCGACATGCCGAGTGCCCACGAGCTGATCGCTCACAACCGTTCCACCCAGGACGTGGCCGACCTCATCGGTGCCGACTGGCTGGTCTATCAGGACTTGAATGACCTGATCGAGGCGGTGAGTGGCAGCAAAAAGATCAAGATCGACAATTTCGACTGTTCGGTCTTCGACGGCAAGTACGTGACCGGTGACATCGACGAGCACTACCTGAACAAGATCGAGCAGGCGCGCAATGACGCCTCCAAGGTCAAGACTCAGGCGGTGAGCGCGATCATCGATCTGTACAACAACTAATCCAGACAAGGAGCAGGCGGCATGACTCAGGAATGGGATGCCGGTCGACTGGACAGCGATCTCGAGGGCGTCGGTTTCGACACCCTCGCGGTTCGTGCCGGTCAGCACCGCACGCCGGAACGCGAACACAGCGATCCACTGTTTTTCACGTCCAGCTACGTGTTCCGCACGGCAGCCGAGGCGGCCGCGACCTTCGCCGGAGAGATCCCCGGCAACGTCTATTCGCGCTACACCAACCCGACAGTGGCTTCGTTTGAAGAGCGTATGGCCGCACTGGAAGGCGGCGAGCAGGCTGTGGCGACGTCCACCGGTATGTCCGCCATTCTTGCTACGGTGATGAGCTTCTGCAGCGCCGGCGACCATGTGCTGGTGTCGAAAAGCGTGTTCGGGTCGACCATCAGCCTGTTTGAAAAGTACTTCAAGCGCTTCGGGGTCGATGTCGATTACGTCCCCCTCGCCGAATTGTCCGGCTGGGACGCGGCGATCAAACCGAATACCAAGATGCTGTTTGTCGAATCGCCTTCCAACCCGTTGGCGGAGCTGGTCGACATCAGCGGGCTGGCGGAAATCGCCCACGCCAAAGGCACGCTGCTGGTGGTCGATAACTGCTTCTGCACCCCGGCCCTGCAGCAGCCGCTGCGTATGGGGGCGGACGTGGTCGTGCACTCGGCGACCAAGTTCATCGACGGGCAGGGCCGCGCCATGGGCGGCGTGGTGGTCGGTCGCAGCGAACTGATGAAAGAAGTCGTCGGTTTCCTGCGCACCGCGGGCCCGAGCCTGAGCCCGTTCAATGCCTGGCTGTTCCTCAAGGGGCTCGAAACCCTGAACATCCGCATGCGTGCCCATTGCCAGAGCGCCCTTGAACTGGCGCAGTGGCTCGAGCAGCAGGAGGGCATCGAGAAGGTGCATTACTCCGGTCTCGAGAGCCACCCGCAGCACGCGTTGGCCAAACGTCAGCAGAAGGCGTTCGGCGCGGTGGTGAGCTTTGAGGTGAAGGGTGGCAAGGATGGCGCGTGGCGTTTCATCGATGCCACGCGGTTGATCTCGATCACCGCCAACCTGGGCGACACCAAGACCACCATCACCCACCCGAGCACCACGTCCCACGGTCGGCTGTCGCCGCAGGAACGTGAAGCCGCCGGTATTCGTGACAGCCTGATCCGCGTTGCGGTAGGGCTGGAAGACGTCGCTGACCTGCAGGCGGATCTCGCGCGGGGTCTGGCTGCGTTGTAAGCAGGTGCCTGAACAAGAAAGCGAGCCTCGGGGCTCGCTTTTTTGTTCCTGATGTGCAGCTTCGTGCTTGCTGCTAAAAATCGCTCTTTTTAAAAAAACTTCAAGCGGGCTATTGACTTAGGTTCGTCACCTGCGTAAATTTCGCGGCCTCAGCGAAGCAAGGGTGATTAGCTCAGCCGGGAGAGCATCTGCCTTACAAGCAGAGGGTCGGCGGTTCGATCCCGTCATCACCCACCATCGTTGAGTGTTTCACAGCAGCATCAGACGCTGAAGGATACTGAGATTCAGCAGGACGAAAGTCCACGCAATGCGCAGCGGTAGTTCAGTCGGTTAGAATACCGGCCTGTCACGCCGGGGGTCGCGGGTTCGAG
Source organism: Pseudomonas sp. Ps21-P2 (assembly GCF_039672565.1). Taxonomy (NCBI): domain Bacteria; kingdom Pseudomonadati; phylum Pseudomonadota; class Gammaproteobacteria; order Pseudomonadales; family Pseudomonadaceae; genus Pseudomonas; species Pseudomonas sp. Ps21-P2. Next base: position 50,885 of record NZ_JBDFPL010000006.1, on the reverse strand, counting down.
TCCCGTCCGCTGCGCCATATTTTCCGAATGGGGTGTTCCCGGTTCGAGATTGAAAACTACGGTTTTCGGTCAGTGTTTTACGAAACAGGCCCAAGGGTCGGTTTCAACAGCGTTAAGCAGATGCAAATCTGTGCGACAAGCAGCGGTAGTTCAGTCGGTTAGAATACCGGCCTGTCACGTCGGGGGTCGCGGGTTCGAGTCCCGTCCGCTGCGCCATACATAGCTTCGAGGTCCTTGAACGCCTTGAAGCAACAGAGAAAGCGATCCCAGGATCGCTTTTTTTGTGCCTGCGATTTGGCGAAAGCATCGCCTGTCGCGCTGGATGCTGCACAGCCCGGCGATAAATGCCATCATCGCCGGCTGTAAACGCGGCGCTGTGCGGTGCCTGATTTCGAATTTGGAGAGCTGGACCATGGGCATGAACCAAACCATCACTGTCATCCCGCCGGGCGTACCGCTGACGGGCCATGTGTCGCCGCCCGGCTCGAAGTCCATCACCAACCGCGCGCTGCTCCTGGCTGCCCTCGCCAGGGGCACCAGCCATTTGCGCGGTGCACTGAAAAGCGACGACACCCGTCACATGTCCAACGCCCTGCGGCAGATGGGCGTGACCATCGACGAGCCAGACGACACCAGCTTCGTCGTCACCAGCAGCGGGCATCTAGAGGCGCCCCAAGACGCGCTGTTCCTCGGCAATGCCGGGACCGCGGTACGATTCCTGACAGCGGCCGTGTGCACGGTGAATGGCAGCGTTACGCTGGACGGCGATCACTACATGCAGAAACGCCCGATCGGCCCGTTGCTGGAGGCACTGCGCAAAGGCGGCTTGAACGCGGAAAGCGCCACCGGTTGTCCGCCGGTGGTGGTGCACGGGACAGGTTCGATCACCGCCACTCGCTTCGAAATTGACGGCGGCCTGTCGAGTCAGTACGTCTCCGCCCTGTTGATGGTGGCGGCCTGTGGCGATGCGCCGATTGAAGTGGCGCTGACCGGCAAGGAGATCGGCGCCCGTGGCTACATCGACCTGACCATCGCCTGCATGCGTGCGTTCGGGGCCGAGGTCGAGGTGCTGGATGATGCGTTGTGGCGCGTTGCGCCGACGGGTTACACCGCCTGCGATTACCAGATCGAGCCCGACGCCTCGGCCGCAACCTATTTGTGGGCTGCCGAGGCATTGACGGGCGGCAAGATCGACCTGGGAGTGGCGGGGGAGGCGTTCACTCAGCCAGACGCCAAGGCCATGGAAGTGATCGCGCAGTTTCCGAAGATGCCTGCGGTCATCAATGGCTCACAGATGCAGGACGCGATTCCTACACTGGCGGTGCTGGCAGCTTTCAACGAGACGCCGGTGCGCTTCGTCGATCTGGCTAACCTGCGAGTCAAGGAATGCGATCGCGTTCAGGCGCTGCACGATGGCCTGAATCAGGTCCGCCCCGGACTGGCCTCGGTAGAAGGGGATGACTTACTCGTCGCGTCTGATCCGAGTCTGGCGGGCACCAGCAGCAACGCCTTGATCAACACGCACTCCGACCATCGCATCGCCATGTGTTTCGCGCTGGCCGGTTTGAAGGTGGCGGGCGTGCGGATTCAGGATCCGGAATGCGTCGGCAAAACTTACCCCGGCTACTGGCGTGCGCTGGAATTCCTCGGCGTGAAATTGGTGCACGGCGAGGTCTGAAGCCCAGAGCTGCCGGGCCTGAGGCAGTCGACTGATCGATGCCAGGCCCGGCGTGCCGATTTTTCCGACCCTCTTGCGGTCTGATCAGCGCACCCTGCGCTTTCCGGACAGGCCCACGGGTGCAGGCCCCGTGCACAGTTACCCTTTCGATGTATCCACACGGTTGCAAACTCTGCGTTGATCCCATGGCAGGCTTGTTGCAGACTTACCGGCGTTTTCTCCGGTCCACTTTCAGTCGACCAATTGCCCCAGGATGTTTGATGCCTAAATTACTGAGCTTTCGTACCGCATGCTGGGTCATTACCCTGCTGGCTGCCGCAGGCTGCTCGTCGAAAAAACCGACGGTCTATGAGCATGAGAATTTCGACGATGCCGGGACGTTCTCCCGCAACTACCCGGTGTCGGATGCCGCCACCTGCGAAGCGGCCCGGCGGGCACTGCTGAGCCAGGGCTACATCATCACCAGCAGCGATCCCAAAGTGATCAGCGGCCATAAAAGCTTCCAGCAGACCGGCGAAACCCACATGGAGATCAGCTTCAACGTTGTGTGTGCGCCGGACGGCAGTGCCGACAACAAGACCACCATGTTCGCCAACGCACTGCAGGATCGCTATGCGTTGAAGAAGGTCAACAACTCGGCGAGCCTGGGGGTAGGGGTGCTGGGCTCGGTGTCTATGCCGATTGGCTCGACCGACGACTCGATGGTCAAGGTCGCCAGTGAAACCGTGGCATCGTCCAAGTTTTATGATCGTTTCTTCGGGCTGGTGGAAAACTTCCTGCCGCCTGAAGTGAAGAAAGCCGCGCACATTGAAGAGAAGCCAAAGACCGACCTGGGCATGCCTGAGCCGGTGCCGGGCAAACCGGCGGCGTTGACCGAGCAGAAGCCGGCGGCTGCACCTGCCGCTGCCGCCCCAGCTGCAACGACGCAAGTTGTGCCAGCGCCGTTGGCAACCCCTGCGACTCAACCTGCGCCCGCTGCCGAACAGAGCAGCGAGCCAATGCCTGCGCCTGCCGAACCGGAGCCGTTGAAGGCCGAAACAGCGACGCCTGTGGAGGCCGCGCCTGCCACAACGCCTGCGCCGGCAACGACCACCGAGCCGAGCGCTGCGCCAGCGGCTGAGTCAACGCCGGCGCAGTGAGCTGCGCTGCTACTTCCCAGGTGAGGTGCCGCGTGCTGACACCGCACATGCAGCAAACTCAAAACCTGTGGGAGTGACTGGGGTGGCGCTCCACCTTGCTCACGAAGTGGTCATTTCAGCCACTGGAGGTTTAGTGGCTGTACTGAAGTCTTCGCGAGCAAGCTCGCTCCCACAAGGGTGCGCTGGGCCTGCAGATCTTCGGTGTCGTTCGTAGCCGCATCACCCCAAAAACAGCTTATACGCCGGGTTCCTGGTTTCATCCCAATACGGATACCCAATCTCCGCCAGGGCCTGGGGCACCAGATGCCGTTCATCCTCCGGCACCACCAACCCCGCCACCACTCGGCCATCCGCCGCGCCGTGATTGCGGTAGTGGAACATCGAAATATTCCATTTCCCGCCCAGCTTGTTCAGAAAGTTGAATAGCGCACCCGGCCGCTCGGGGAATTCAAAGCGCAGCACCACCTCGTCGTTGACCCGTTCCGAATGCCCGCCGACCATGTGCCGCAGGTGCAGTTTGGCCAGTTCGTTGTCGGTCAGGTCGAGCACAGGGAAACCCTGTTCCGTGAGGCTTGCGATCAGGGCTTTGCGCGGGTCGGTGTCGGGGTGGGTTTGCACGCCGACGAAGATGTGCGCCTCGCGGTCGGTGTGGTAGCGGTAGTTGAATTCGGTGATCTGCCGCTTGCCAATCGCCTCGCAGAAGGCCTTGAAGCTGCCCGGCTGCTCCGGAATGGTCACGGCGATGATCGCTTCACGGCCTTCGCCCAGCTCAGCGCGCTCGGCCACATGGCGCAGGCGGTCGAAGTTGACGTTGGCGCCGGAATCGATGGCGACGAAGGTCTGCCCGGTGACTTCGTACTGGTCGGTGTATTTCTTGATCCCGGCCACGCCCAGGGCGCCGGCGGGCTCGGTGATCGAGCGGGTGTCGTCGTAGATGTCCTTGATCGCCGCACAGATTTCATCGGTGCTGACCGTGATCACTTCGTCGACGTAATCCTTGCATATCTCGAAGGTGTACTGACCGATCTGCGCTACCGCCACGCCATCGGCGAACAACCCGACCTGCTGAAGCACCACGCGCTCGCCATAGGCCATGGCCTGTTGCAGGCAGTTGGAATCGTCCGGTTCGACGCCGATCACCTTGATTTCCGGGCGCAGGTATTTCACGTACGCCGCGATGCCAGCGATCAGCCCGCCGCCGCCCACCGGGACGAAGATCGCATCCAATGGCCCCTGATGCTGACGCAGGATTTCCATCGCCACCGTGCCTTGCCCGGCAATGGTGTCAGGGTCGTCGTAAGGGTGGACGTAGACGTAGCCATGTTCCTCAACCAGCTTCAGCGAATACGCCAACGCTTCGGGAAACGAGTCACCGTGCAGTACGACTTTTCCGCCCCGAGAGCGCACGCCTTCGACCTTGATCTCGGGGGTGGTCTTGGGCATGACGATGGTGGCGGACACGCCTAGGGTCTTTGCTGCCAGCGCCAAGCCTTGGGCGTGATTGCCCGCAGAAGCCGTCACCACGCCCCGCGCCAGTTCTTCCGGACTCAACTGCGCCAGCTTGTTGTAGGCGCCGCGAATCTTGAAGGAGTACACCGGCTGCAAGTCTTCGCGCTTGAGCAGCACATTGTTGCCCAAGCGCGCGGACAGCTGGCGGGCGGCGTGCAGCGGGGTTTCCTCGGCAACGTCGTACACCCGGGAGGTCAGGATCTTTTTGACGTAGTGATTGAGCAAGTCGCCCTGAACGAGGGGCTGGGCTGGCATCTGATTCATCGTGTGGGCCTCGTGGAAAGGCTTGCGATGATCAGGTTGGCGGCGAAGAAAGCGAGGGAAGGGCGAATGATCATGTCTGGCTCCTGATGTGGTTTTTGGCCCGGGAGACAGAGATAAAAAACCCGCCTCTAGGGCGGGTTGGGTGCAAACGTCGGCTAACCCGCCATGACTGGAATGGCGGTAATAATTATCTGGCCGAAGAAATGCTGGGGTGCGTTCATGGCGTCGAGACTATTGCGAACACGGCGCGGTCGTCAAGTGGGCTAACCCCGTCATCGCTAAAAAACTGGCGGGCCGAAAAAAACGGAGGGCGAGCCAGAAGAAGGCCTGGAGACCACTTGGGCCCTTGCCGTTTATCCGGGCGCGTCTAGTGTTCAACGGGCCTTCATTTTTTGTTCATGAGGGCACTTTAGGGTTGGGCGCGTAGTCAGTGAATCTGCTGCTGAATGACTCAGCGACACAAAAACACCATCGATCACAAGAACCCGCCACGAGGGCGCAAAAATGGACGAGTACCAGGAAGAACTGCTGGAATACCAGGCGTACGAGATGGACCCGCTGGAACCTGCCGAAGACGCCACCGAGTTGTAAGAAAGCCCACGCCTGCCAGTCAGAGCGACTGGCGCTGGCTACGACGAAACGCACCGGGCGTCTGCTCGGTCCAGCGTTTGAAGGCCCGCTGAAAGGCTTCGGCCGACGCAAATCCCAACAAGTAAGCGATTTCGCCAAAGGCCAGTTCGGTGTCCCGAATGTAGGTCATGGCGAGGTCGCGCCGGGTGTCATTGAGGATCGCGCGAAACTGTGTGCCTTCGTCTGCCAGCTTGCGGCGCAGGGTCCAGGTCGGCAGCTTCAGTCGCGCGGCCACTTCTTCCAGGTCCGGCTCCCGCCCCCCATTCAACAACGGCCCCAGCAACTGGGTGATGCGCTCGCGCAGGCTGCGGGTGCGGGTGAGCTGTTCCAGTTCCCGTTCACACACCTGCAGCAGATGCCGCCAGGTACTGGGCACGTGGTCGGGGTTGCGCAGGCCAAGCTGATGCTGGTTGAGGCGCAGCTGATTGACTCCCGCCGCGAAACTCACGGGCTGCTCGCAGAGCGTGGCGTATTCCGCGGCGTAGGCGGGGGCGTCGAATTCGATCTCCAGACGTTCGGCGACAAGCTTCGTCCCGCTCAGGGTCGACAGCTGATGCAGCCAGCCGCTGAGAATCGAATCCACCACGAAGCGGTTGTAGTCGTTGTACGGACTGATCGAGTAAAAACGCAGCCAGGCACCGGCGCTGTCTTCGTGCAGGCTCGACTGGCCGCGATAATTCGAGCCGTACAGCGCTTCAAAGCGAATCAGCGTCCGCGCCGCTTCCCGCACCGTTGGCGCTTGGGCAGCGGTGATGCCGGCCAGCCCGGCGTGACTCAAGCGACTGGATCGGCCCATCCTCAGGCCCAGGGCAGGCACGCCGGTGAGTTCGATGGCCCCATGGCCCAGGCGCATGTAGCGCGGGATCGACAGCCGGGCGCCGGCCTCACCCAGTCGCGCAGCGTCCAGGCCATATTGCGCCAGCAAGGGTTGCGGGTCTTTGCCCTCGCCGCGAACAGCATCAGCGAGGCTGTGAACGAAACCCACGGACAGATCGCCCAGACGCACGCGAGGGGAGCTCATCGGTCACAACCACAGATTGATCAGGCGCGCGCCATGACCGGGGCGGACGCCTTTCGGGGCGGCGCTGATGGATTGCTCGGCGATGCTCTGCCCGTCGCGGCTGGCGAAACTGTGCCCGGCGCTGCCCTGGTCCCAGAACTGGCCGCGCATGAACACGCTGACGCCGGCCTTCGCCGTGCTGGCCGGTGTCAGGGCCAGTCGACGCCAGGCTTCGCCCTGGGTGATCGGCTTGGCGCCCAGGTTCAGATGGGCCGCCAGCGCGTCGTGCTTGTCGCTGCGCCAGGGTTGCGACCAGCCGTCCGTGCCGGCAACGTAGGCCGGGACCGCAATCAGCTCGACGCCGCTGGCATTGAGGCGCACGTAGTTGTCGGGGTACCAGCTGTCACTGCCGATCAGCGTCGCCAGTCGCCCGGCGGGGGTGTCGATTACGTTGAGCGGCGCGTCCTTGCCGGGTCGGATGTATCCCCGCTGATTCCAGCCCGGAAACAACTGACGCTGGGGTTGCCCCAAGGGCAGGCCGTCGGGGCCGAACACCAGGCTGCTGTTGTAGAGCGCGCCACGGCCGATGCGCAGTTCACCGTTTTCCACCTGCGGGCTGGGCAGCACGATCGAGCCGGCCACCAGCGTTACCCCGAATTCCTTCGCCAGCCCGCCGAACACGGTTTGATAGTCCTGCGCCATGCTGTGCGCCTTCATGCGCAAACGCGCGTCCTCGAAACGGCTGCTTCCCCGCGCGTGAAACACGGCGTCGATGAACAGCAGCGGGTTGCTGAACGCCAGCCAGTTCATCGCTTCTTCCAGGGTGGTGGCTTGATAGAACTGGGCTTTTTCGTCCACCGCCAACAACCAGGTGCCGACGTGCTCGGGCAGCACCACGATGGTTTTATCGTTGAGCAGCCCATGGTCGCGAGCCTGCACCAGATAGGACGCCAGCTTGCGGTGCAGGCGCTTGACGCTCGAATAATCGGAAGGGAACAGCTCGGGCTGAATGCCCAGCAGGTTGCCGCGTTCCCCGGGTTGCCCGTCGTTGATCACCAACTGGATGCGCAGGTCCGTCAGGTAGTGCCCGACATGACGCTTGCCCGTCCACAGCCCGTAGCTGACGAGAAGCATCACCAGCACTGCTGCGGTAAGTGAGCCGAGAACTTTGCGCATGAAGAAAGGAGAACTGCCTCTGAAGAAAGCGCACTGGGCGCCATGACGTTGCCGGAAGGCTACGGCAAAACGGCGATTTGGAGAAGGTTTGCCAACGACCAGGGCAGCCATTCGGCGAATGCATTGAAGCGAGGCGGCATCGGCGGCCGCCTGCGCTGTATGGATCAACCGTGATGCTGGCGATTTGCAGGCATCACGGGCGCCACGTTTACAGGCGGAAGCGGCTGACCAGCGTGTTGAACGAAACCGCCAGGCGGGAAAGGTCCTGAGTCGAGGCGTTGGTCTGGTGCGCACCGGCCGCCGTCTGGGTAGACAGATCCTGGATGTTCACCAGATTACGGTCCACCTCGCGCGCGACATTCGCCTGCTCCTCGGATGCGGTGGCGATGACCATGTTGCGTTCGTTGATCTGGGCGATGCCGTCGGCGATCTGCTCCAGCGCGCGACCCGTTGCCTGGGCCAGCGCCTGGGTGTCGGTCACCAGCGACTGGCTTTTGCCCATCGCCCCGACCGCCTGGTCGGCGCTGGCCTGGACGCTGTTGATCATGCCTTCGATTTCACCGGTCGAGGCCTGGGTGCGCGCGGCCAAGGCCCGGACTTCGTCGGCGACCACGGCAAAGCCCCGGCCCTGCTCACCGGCACGGGCGGCTTCAATGGCGGCGTTCAAGGCCAGCAGGTTGGTCTGTTCGGCGATGCCGCGAATCACGTCCAGCACCTTGCCGATGTCCCGGACCTGCACGGCGAGGTCGCGGACCATGTTGGTCGAGGTGGCGATTTCGGTGGTCGCGCTGTTGATGGCTTCGACCGCGCCACGGGCCTGGTCGCGGCCCTCGCTGGCCTGTTTGCTGGTGGTCCTAGACGCGTCGGAAGTAGACACGGCGTTGCGCGCCACTTCTTCCACAGCGGAAGTCATTTCCGTGACGGCGGTCGCGGCCTGCTGGATCTCGTCGTTCTGGCGGACCAACCCTCGGCTGCCGTTATCGCTGACGGCGGTCAGCTCTTCTGCGGCAGAGGCCAGTTGACTGGACGCATCGGCAATCTGCTGAATGGTGCTTTTCAGGCTGCCCTGCATCTCGCCCAGCGCCGTCAACAATTGCCCGGCTTCATCACGGCCGGTGCTGACAATCTGTTGAGTCAGATCACCGCCGGCAATGCTCCGCGCGCTCGTGACCGCATAGGCGAGAGGACGGCTGATCAGGCGACTGATGAACATACCCAGCAAGATCGCCGCCAGAAAGGCAATAGCGATGCCGATGTACAGCGAGGTCTTGGCGGAGGACTCCATGCGGGCGGCATCCTCGGCGCCTTCGCCGATCTGCCGGTTATTGGACTCAACCATTACGGTCAATTCATCGAGCACCACGCGGTACGCCGCTTGCAGGTCACCAAACAACAAGGCACGGCCGTTATCAAGGTCGCCGGCTTTCATGAGGCCGACGTATTTCTGGACCAGTGCCTGGTAGGCCGGCCAGTCTTTTTCCATCTGGTCGCCCGCCGCGCGCTCATCGTCGGCCAGCGGGGTCTTGCGGTACTCGGCGAACGCTTTCTCGCTTTGCTGCTGGTTGGCGTTGATCGATGCAATCACTTCGTCCTTCACGCCCTGGGGCATGCCGGCGGCCGTCGCCGTATATAACCGATAGAGATCGCGGCTTTGCCCTACGGCGTTGGTTTTGGCCTGGCCGGTTTTTGCGACGGACACCAGGTTGTTGCTGAACACCAGCTTCAGGCTATCCGACAGGTCCGACACGCCACGGCTTCCGAGCACACCCACACCCAAGGTGATGAAGGCGCACAGCACAAAGGCTGCGACCAACTTGGTCGAAATTTTTGCATCATTGATCCAGCTCATTGGTCGTCCTGCCGAGGTATTGAGAAAAAGGACACTGCTCAGCCATCGAGGCGGTGCGGCAAGGTCGTTGTGGGGCTATCGGCGCCGAAGGCCGAATCTGGAGGCTGGCCCGATGAACGATGAGGTGCACCGCTTGATCATTGATTTGTCACTTCCAGTCATTGAGCATGGCCGGGCGGCTGTTTACTGTTTGCGCCATGTACAAGGCGCTCGTCCAAGGCCCTGACTGATTCGACGAGCGCCGCAGAGCGCTCGCGCCCCGTGATGATGCTCGATGGAGTTTTTATGGCCGCCCCCCACTACCCGCATTTGCTCGCTCCCCTGGACCTGGGTTTCACCACGCTGCGCAACCGCACCCTGATGGGCTCGATGCACACCGGGCTTGAAGAGAAGCCGGGCGGGTTCGAGCGCATGGCGGTGTACTTCGCCGAGCGCGCACGGGGCGGGGTCGGCCTGATGGTCACCGGCGGTATCGCACCGAACGCTGAAGGCGGGGTGTATTCGGGGGCGGCCAAGCTGTCGACGCCGGAAGAGGCGGCCAACCATCGTGTCGTCACTAAAGCCGTGCATGAGGCTGGCGGCAAGATTTGCATGCAGATCCTTCACGCCGGGCGCTACGCCTACAGCCCCAAGCAAGTGGCACCGAGCGCGATCCAGGCGCCGATCAACCCCTTCACACCCAAAGAGCTCGACGAAGAGGGCATCGAGAAGCAGATTCAGGATTTCGTCACCTGCGCGACCTTGGCGCAGACCGCCGAGTACGACGGCGTCGAGATCATGGGCTCCGAAGGTTATTTCATTAACCAGTTTCTCGTCGCCCACACCAACCATCGCAGCGACCGTTGGGGCGGGAGCTATGAAAACCGCATGCGCCTGCCGGTAGAGATCGTGCGCCGCGTGCGTGAAGCCGTCGGCCCGAATTTCATCATCATTTATCGCCTGTCGATGCTCGACCTCATCGAGGGCGGCAGTACCTGGGAAGAAGTGGTGCAACTGGCCCAGGCCATCGAGCGTTCGGGGGCCACGCTGATCAACACCGGCATTGGCTGGCACGAAGCGCGGATTCCGACCATCGCCACCAAAGTCCCGCGCGCTGCCTTCGCCAAAGTGACGGCGAAAATGCGCGGCTCGGTGTCGATCCCGCTGATCACCACCAACCGCATCAATACCCCCGAGGTCGCCGAGCAGGTGCTGGCCGAAGGTGACGCCGACATGGTATCCATGGCGCGCCCGTTTCTCGCCGACCCCGAATTCGTCAACAAGGCCGCGGCCGGTCGCAGCGACGAGATCAACACCTGTATCGGCTGCAACCAGGCGTGTCTGGATCACACCTTTGGCGGCAAGCTCACCAGCTGCCTGGTCAACCCCCGCGCCTGCCATGAAACCGAGCTCAATTACCTTCCGGTCACCCAGGTCCGCAAAATCGCCGTCATTGGTGCCGGCCCTGCGGGCCTCGCTGCCGCAACCGTCGCGGCCCAGCGCGGGCATGACGTGACGTTGTTCGACTCGGCCAGCGAAATCGGCGGGCAGTTCAACATCGCCAAGCGCATTCCGGGCAAGGAAGAGTTCTTCGAGACCCTGCGCTACTTCGGCCGCAAGCTGCAGACCACCGGCGTCGACCTGCGCCTGAACACCCGCGTCACGGCCAATGACCTGCTCGGCAAGGGCTATGACGAAGTGATTCTGGCCACCGGTATCGCGCCGCGAACGCCCGCCATCCCCGGCGTCGACAACCCCAAGGTGCTGAGCTACCTCGACGTGATCCTCGGCCGCAAGCCGGTGGGCAAGTCCGTCGCCGTGATTGGCGCGGGCGGCATCGGCTTCGACGTGTCAGAATTCCTCGTCCATCAGGGCGTCGCCACCAGCCTGGATCGCGACGCGTTCTGGGATGAGTGGGGCATCGACACCCAACTGCAAGCGCGGGGTGGCGTGGCCGGGATCAAGCCCCATCCCCATGCACCGGCCCGTCAGGTGTTCCTGCTGCAGCGCAAGGCCACGAAAGTTGGCGATGGCCTGGGCAAGACCACAGGCTGGATTCATCGCACGGGGCTTAAGAACAAACAGGTGCAGATGCTCAACAGCGTGGAATATTTGAAGATTGACGATGCGGGTCTGCACATTCGGATTGGGGCAGAGGGCGAGGAGAAACTGCTGCCGGTGGACAACGTGGTGATCTGCGCCGGGCAGGATCCGCTGCGTGAACTGTATGACGGGCTGAAGGCGGCGGGGCAGAGCGTGCATCTGATTGGCGGGGCGGATGTGGCGACTGAACTGGATGCCAAGCGGGCGATTGATCAGGGGTCGCGGTTGGCGGCGGGGTTGTAAGGGTTTGGCGGGCTGACGGTTGGGGAATCCCCCAACACGGCCCCCCAAACCGAGACTCCAGCCCGACGAGTGCTAGACTCGCGCACCGTTCATTGCCCGACCGATTTCATGTTTGCTCCTTCATCACCACTTCCTTGTGCACCGCTGCAACCCCTCCGTTTCGACTGGCTCCAGGCAGCCGGCGTGGAGGCGGCGATCCTGCGGCTGGACCTTGTCGATCCGCTGATCAGCGGCAATAAATGGTTCAAGCTCAAGCACCATCTGGTGGCGGCTGAACAGGCCGGCGCACAGGGCGTTATCAGCCTGGGCGGCGCGCATTCCAATCACCTGCATGCGCTGGCGGCGGCGGGTAAGCGCTTTGGTTTTGCCACGGTCGGGTTGTTGCGCGGGCATGCGGTCGAGACGCCGACGGTGCTGGATCTGCAGGCATTCGGCATGGAGCTGCACTGGCTGGGTTACGCCGGATATCGCGCGCGGCATGAGGCGGATTTCTGGGTGCCGTGGCGCGAGCGTTATCCGCATCTTTATCCGGTGCCTGAAGGCGGCAGCGGGCTCGACGGGGCAGTGGGCTGCGTTGAAATCGTCGAACAGGCGCGCAGCCAGCTCGGCCTTTTGGGATGGGAAGATTACGACTGCTGGTGGCTGGCGTGCGGGACTGGCACCACATTGGCTGGACTGGTGCTGGCGGAGGCGGGGCAGCATGAGGTGATCGGCGCGATGGCGGTGCCCGATGGTCATGGGGTTGAGGGCAATGTGGAGGACATTCTTTCAGCCTTCGTGAGCAAACTCATTCCTACAGGGGCGGTGTCGTTGTCGAAACCGGCGACCTTGCCAGAACGTGATCAGAAGGCGCTTAACGCCACGTTGGCTGCGAGCTGTAAACCTCAGGGTTACCGGTTGCTCGACGCCAGCCGTGGCGGCTTCGCCAAGACCGACCCCGCGTTGCTCGATTTCATCGCGCGCCACGAAGCCGAATCCGGAATACCCCTCGAGCCGCTGTACACCGGCAAGGCTTTGCTGGCGCTGCACGACGAAGTGATCTCGGGCCGAGTCGCCAAGGGCACGCGGCTGATTTTCCTGCACACGGGGGGATTACAGGGCAAACGAACTTTCGATCCTGAACTAGCACATCGCTGACGCCCAGGCACGCATTCGCGTACTGGCACGAATCCTGCGGCCCACACCTCCCGACAGGTCGGTCCTGAGTACGTCGGCGGCATTTCTGGAGTCGGGCGGGCAGGGCGCTGTGTCGATAATCGGATCTTTCCCACGTGCGCCGAGGTATGCATGACCACTCCCGTCCTTGAGCAGGTTGACCCTGCCACTCTGAGAAAAGTCATCGTTGCCGCCGCCATCGGCAATTTCGTCGAATGGTTCGACTTCGCGGTGTACGGCTTTCTGGCCACGACCATCGCCCAGCAGTTCTTCCCCAGCGGCGATGCCAGCGCGGCGTTATTGAAAACCTTCGCAGTGTTCGCCGTGGCCTTCGCGTTTCGGCCGCTGGGCGGGGTGTTCTTCGGCATGCTGGGCGACCGTATCGGCCGCAAACGCACGCTGGCGTTCACCATCCTGTTGATGGCCGGGGCGACGACGATCATCGGTCTGTTGCCGACCTACGCGGCAATCGGCGTGACGGCGCCCGTCTTGCTCACCCTCATTCGCTGCGCCCAGGGCTTTTCTGCCGGCGGCGAGTACGCGGGGGCGTGCGCTTACTTGATGGAGCACGCGCCACGCACGCAGCGGGCGTGGTACGGCAGCTTCGTGCCGGTATCGACTTTTTCGGCGTTCGCGGCGGCGGCGATCATTGCCTACGCGCTGGAAGCCTCGCTGAGCGCCGAAGCCATGGGCAGTTGGGGCTGGCGGCTGCCGTTTCTGATCGCAGCGCCGTTGGGGCTGGTCGGGCTGTACCTGCGCTGGAAACTGGACGAAACCCCGGCGTTTCAGGCGGTCAAGCAGGAGCATGCTGTCGCTCATTCGCCCCTCAAGGAAACCCTGCGCAACCACGGCGCGGCGATTTGCTGCCTCGGCGCGTTCGTGTCGCTGACGGCGCTGTCGTTCTACATGTTCACCACCTATTTCGCGACCTACTTGCAGGTGGCGGGCGGGCTGAGCCGTGCGACGGCGCTGCTGGTGTCGTTGATTGCCTTGCTGTTCGCCGCCGCCATCTGTCCGGTGGCCGGGGCATTTTCCGACAAGGTCGGGCGCCGCAAGACAGTGCTTAGCACCTGTGTCCTGCTGATCGTGGTGGTGTATCCGTCGTTTTTGATGGCCAGTTCCGGTTCGTTTGTGGCGTCGATCGTCGGCGTGATGTTGCTGGCGATTGGCGCTGTGCTCTGCGGAGTGGTCACGGCGGCGCTGTTGTCGGAGACCTTTCCGACACGCACCCGTTACACCGCTTCGGCGATCACCTACAACATGGCGTACACAATCTTCGGCGGAACGGCCCCGTTGATGGCGACCTGGTTGATCGGCGCGACGGGCAGCAACCTGGCGCCGGCGTTTTACCTGATCGTGATTGCGCTGCTGGCGCTGGCGGGCGGGCTGGCCCTGCCGGAGACGTCCAAAGTGTCGCTGCATGAGGTCGAGGGTTCGCTGACGGCGCGGGGGAGATTGCAGACGGTGGTTTGACTGGGGGCGGTGCTCTATGCTCGCGTAGATGTCGGAATATCTGCTGGAGTTTCGGCAGATTGCAGGCCGTCTTCGTGAGCAAGCTCACTCCCACAAGGGGTGCGCCTGCCACACGATAACGGGGTGCCAGAACAACTGCAACACGCTATCCCACTCACAAATCAGCAACAAAACATGGCAGCGGCGCCCCAAAAAATGGCACATTGGCGACCCCTTGTGCCGCTGACATGTTCTGTAACGAGTCCGACGGCGCGTCAACGTTCGATGGATGGACCCGATGGCCGTTACCCGCCCTGCAACCGTGCCCGCGACCGATACCCAACCCGCTCCCGCCTCGCAATCAACGCAATCAAGCCCCTTGGTCATGCGCATCATCGGTGCGGTGGCACTGGCGCACCTGCTCAATGACCTGATCCAGTCGATCCTGCCTTCGATCTACCCGATGCTGAAGGCCTCGTACGGCTTGAGTTTCACCCAGGTCGGGCTGATCACCCTGACGTTTCAGGTCACGGCGTCGTTGCTGCAACCCTGGGTCGGCTATTTCACCGACCGTCATCCAAACCCCTTGGTGCTGCCGGTCGGCTCGTTGTGCATTCTGGGCGGCGTGATGCTGCTCGCGACCGTCGGCAGCTTCCCGCTGATCTTGCTCGCCGCAGGGTTGATCGGCATCGGCTCGTCGACTTTTCACCCCGAAGCCTCGCGCATCGCCCGGCTGGCCTCAGGCGGGCGCTTTGGCCTGGCGCAATCGACCTTTCAGGTGGGCGGCAACAGTGGATCGGCTATCGGGCCGCTGCTGGCGGCGGCGATCATCATCCCGTTCGGCCAGGGGCACATCGCCTGGTTCGGGCTGGTGGCGCTGTTTTCCGTGGGCCTGCTGTACGCGATCAGCCGCTGGTACAAGGCGCACCTGGCGCTGTTCAAGATCAAGGCCGGCCAGGCGGCGACCCACGGGCTGTCGAAACGGCGGGTCACCAGCGCGCTGGTGGTGCTGGCAATGCTGGTGTTCTCCAAGTACTTCTACATGGCCAGCTTCACCAGCTACTTCACCTTCTTCCTGATCGACAAATTCCAGCTGTCGGTCGCCAGTTCGCAACTGCACTTGTTCATGTTCCTGGCGGCGGTGGCGGCGGGCACGTTCTTCGGCGGGCCGATCGGTGATCGCATCGGCCGCAAGGCGGTGATCTGGTTCTCGATTCTGGGCGTGGCCCCGTTCACCATCGCGTTGCCCTACGCCGACCTGTTCTGGACCAGCGTGCTCAGCGTGATCATCGGTTTCATCCTGGCCTCGGCGTTTTCGGCCATCGTGGTCTACGCCCAGGAGCTGGTGCCGGGCAACGTCGGTATGATCGCCGGCATCTTCTTCGGCCTGATGTTCGGCTTCGGCGGCATAGGCGCTGCATTATTGGGTCACCTCGCGGATCTTCACGGCATCGTTTATGTCTACACGCTGTGCTCCTACCTGCCGCTGTTGGGCATCCTCGCCATCCTGCTTCCGAGAACTTCAAAAAGATGTTGATAGCCGTCGCGATTTTTCTGGTCACCATCACCCTGGTGATCTGGCAACCCAAGGGCCTTGGTGTCGGCTGGAGTGCAACCTTTGGCGCAGTGCTCGCCCTGATTTTCGGGGTGGTGCACCTGAGTGACATCCCTCAGGTCTGGCACATCATCTGGAACGCCACCGGGACGTTCATTGCGCTGATCATTATCAGCCTGCTGCTCGACGAGGCCGGGTTTTTCAACTGGGCCGCGCTGCACGTGGCGCGCTGGGGCAACGGCAAGGGCCGGCGGCTGTTCGCGTTTATCGTGCTGCTCGGCGCGCTGGTGTCGGCGTTGTTCGCCAATGACGGCGCGGCGTTGATCCTCACGCCCATCGTCATGTCGATGCTGCTGGCGCTGCGCTTTTCGCCGGCGACCACCCTGGCCTTCGTCATGGCGGCGGGGTTCATCGCCGACACCGCGAGCCTGCCGCTGGTGGTCTCCAACCTGGTCAATATCGTGTCCGCCGACTATTTCGGCATCGGTTTCAACCGCTACGCCTCGGTGATGGTGCCGGTGAATCTGGTCAGCGTCGCCGCCACGCTGGCAGTGCTGATGCTGTTCTTCCGCCGCGATATCCCGAAAACCTTCGACGCCTCGCAACTGGCCGAACCGTCTTCGGCCATCAAGGACCGCGCGACCTTCAAGACCGGCTGGTGGGTGTTGGGGATTCTGCTGGTGGGCTGTTTTGCCCTGGAACCGCTGGGGATTCCCATCAGCGCCATCTCCGCCGTGTGCGCAGCGATCCTGTTGGGCATTGCCGCCAAGGGCCACCGCATCTCGACGCGCAAGGTATTGAAAGACGCGCCGTGGCAGATCGTGATTTTCTCCCTGGGCATGTACTTGGTGGTGTACGGCCTGCGCAATCAGGGCCTGACCGATTACCTCGCGACCTGGCTCGATCGCTTTGCCGAACACGGTTTGTGGGGCGCGGCGATGGGCACGGGCGTGCTGACGGCGCTGCTGTCGTCGGTGATGAACAACCTGCCGACGGTGCTGATTGGCCTGTTGTCCATTGATGCAAGCCACGCCCACGGCGTGCTGCAGGAAGCGATGATTTACGCCAACGTCATTGGCAGCGACCTGGGCCCGAAAATTACCCCGATCGGCAGCCTCGCGACGCTGTTGTGGCTGCATGTGCTGGCGAAGAAGGGCGTGACCATCGGCTGGGGCTATTACTTCCGCGTCGGCATCGTCCTGACCGTGCCGGTGCTGTTGATCACTCTGGCGGCGCTGGTGCTGCGACTGAGCCTGTAACGCGGCGCGGATCCGGCAGGTTCGGCCACAGGTCCGACACCAGAAAAAGCCGCTCGGCCTCTTCCCAGTGGCCGTCGGCATGGCGAATCAGGCGCACCAGCAGTTGCGCCGGCGCCAGCGGGTCGAGGGCACACAGCCAGTCCTGAAGCTCACGGGGTGTCCATGCCTCGTCGCAGCGCGCCGGCGCCAGCCAGGCCGGACGCGGAAGCAATTGCCAGCGGCCGTCCAGGGTGTTTTCTGCGTAACCCGGCCAGTCCTTTTGATGCAGCCACCTCCCGCGCAAATGCTCAGGGTGTACCCCTTGAGGGGAGGCGGCGGTGTTTGGACTCGGATAGAACAAATAACCGCCCAACCAAAGCGAAGCGCTGAGGGTTTCCACACCTCGCGCGGCGAGTATCGCGGTGCTTTCCGGGCGCGCCGACATGGGCAGTTGATGCTGATTCAGGTGGGCGAGCTTCAGATCCAGCCGGTCGACGGAGCCGGGGCCGAGCCAGTGCGCCGGATCTTCACCGTCCTGATCTTCCTGACCAAGGTAGAGCTTGATTGCCAGCTCAACGTGGTGAACGCCTTGACTGTCCCTCAGCAGCAGGTCCAGCTCGCCCAGCGTGCGCCCTTCGCCCTGGATCGGCAGATTCGCCGCGAGCAGCTCGACGCCTGGCGCGTGCTGGATCGCGAATTGCCACAGCCGCTCGTAATACAGCCCGAGCCGGCGCGTCGAGCTTCTCTCCAGCCAGTCGCTGAGTGCGCTGTCGTCTCGGTCCAGCTGCGTTAAAAACGCTTCAAGCGCTTCGGGCTGCTGCACCCAGTCACTGCCGCTGAGCGGGTGACGCTGGGGCCACCGGGTTTCCGCCAGCAGGGGCGGCGACAGAATCACCCACGCCAGGTCACGCACGGTGGGCGTACGCAGCTGACGGGGCAGGGCGCTCAGGGACGGGAAAGGGTTATTCATCCAGGCAGAATAGCGGGTGATGGGCGCTTGGGGCCACCGCTCCACCGTCGCCTTCGGATGCAGCCCGTACATTTCGCACCCTTGGAACGGCGCTGCTCGAAGGTTGCGCGCAGAGAGCCCATTTGCCGCCCCCGACCCCTTCGCCCATAATCGCGTTCTTTACACGCATCAAGCCTGCGGGAGCCCCATGGAGCAATTTCGAAATATCGGCATCATTGGTCGCCTGGGCAGTACCCAGGTGGTGGAGACCGTTCGCCGACTCAAGAAATTCCTGATATCCCGGCACCTGCATGTGATCCTCGAAGACGCCATTGCCGAGGTCCTGCCGGGCCACGGTTTGCAGACCTCTTCGCGCAAGATGCTCGGCGAAGTCTGCGACATGGTCATCGTCGTTGGCGGCGACGGCAGTCTGCTCGGCGCTGCCCGTGCGCTGGCCAAGCACAACGTGCCGGTGCTGGGCATCAACCGTGGCAGTCTGGGGTTCCTGACCGACATTCGCCCCGATGAGCTGGAAGTCAAAGTCGCCGAAGTGCTCGACGGCCACTATCTGGTGGAAAACCGTTTCCTGCTGCAGGCCGAAGTGCGCCGCCATGGCGAAGCGATCGGCCAGGGCGACGCCCTCAACGACGTCGTGTTGCACCCCGGCAAGTCCACGCGGATGATCGAATTCGAAATCTATATCGACGGCCAGTTCGTCTGCAGCCAGAAGGCCGACGGCCTGATCGTCGCCACGCCCACCGGCTCCACGGCCTACGCGCTGTCGGCGGGCGGCCCGATCATGCACCCCAAGCTCGACGCTATCGTCATCGTGCCGATGTACCCGCACACGCTGTCCGGCAGGCCGATTGTCGTCGATGGAAACAGTGAGCTGAAAATCGTTGTCTCAAAGGACATGACGATCTACCCACAGGTTTCCTGCGATGGCCAGAACCACTTCACCTGTGCGCCGGGTGACACCGTGACCGTGAAAAAGAAGCCGCAGAAGCTGCGCCTCATTCACCCGCTCGATCACAACTACTACGAAGTCTGCCGGACCAAACTTGGCTGGGGCAGTCGGCTTGGCGGCGGGAGCGACTGATGCTCGATCCCGCGCGTGGCTACGATCTGATCGGTGACGTGCATGGTTGTGCCCAGACCCTTGAGCACTTGCTCGACACCCTTGGTTACCGCTTTCAGGCCGGCGTCTGGCGCCACCCTGAGCGCATCGCCGTGTTCCTGGGCGACATCATCGACCGCGGCCCGCGCATTCGCGAAGCGCTGCACATCGTCCGTGACATGGTGGAGGCCGGCCAGGCGTTCTGCATCATGGGCAACCATGAATTCAACGCTTTGGGCTGGAGCACGCCGGCGCCGCCCGACAGCGGCCATGAGTGGGTGCGCGAACACACGCCGCGCCATGCCCGCCTGTTGGGCGAAACCCTGGCGCAGTTCGAGCAGCACCCCGGTGACTGGAATGACTTTCTCAAATGGTTTTATCAGTTGCCGCTGTTCATTGACGCCGAGCGCTTCCGTGTCGTCCACGCCTGTTGGGATGCCAGCCTGATCGCGCCATTGCGCAGCGTTTACGGCGACGGCCGCATCGATCAGGCCTTCGTGCAGGCGTCCGCGGAGCCCGGCAGTTTTGCCAGTGCGGTATTTGATCGGCTGCTGCGCGGCACCGACATGCGCCTGCCCCACGGCATGACCCTGACCGGTGGCGACGGCCTGACCCGCGCCTCGTTCCGCACCAAATTCTGGGAAGACGACCCGCAGACCTACGGCGACGTGGTGTTCCAGCCTGACGCGCTGCCGGAGCCGGTGGCCCGTCGGCCGCTGTCCCCCAGCGAGAAAAACGCGCTGCTGCGGTACGGCGCCGATGAGCCGCTGTTGTTCGTCGGTCACTACTGGCGCAGCGGCATTCCCGCGCCGATCCGCCCCAACCTGGCCTGCCTCGACTACAGCGCCGTGCTCTACGGCAAGCTGGTCGCCTACCGGCTGGATCAGGAAACACAGATCGACCCGGACAAGTTCGTCTGGGTCGACGTCACCCGACCGGAGATAGGTCAATGAGTCCGGTTGCTGTCTTACGCCTGCCGCTTCAAACCGACCTGAGCGGTTTTGTCGAATTGCTGCGGCGCCTCAACGTGCCCCATCGGGTCAGCGAAGAGGCCGGCGAGCAAGTGCTGTGGGTGCCCGATGCGCCGCAACTGGCCGATGACATCCGCCAGCTGTATCAGCAATACCCCGAAGGCGACCCGACCGCGCAGTTGCCGCCGGGCCGCGAAGTCGTGGCCGTGAGCAGGCCGAGCCCGCTGGTGCAGGTGCGCAGCAGCCCGGTGACCAGCGTGATCTTGCTGCTGTGCCTGATCGTCGCTGGCGTCACGTTGCTCGGCGACAACTTCGAGGCCTTGAGCTGGCTGACCTTCAACGACTTCCGCGTCAACGGCGAGTACATCCGCTTCCTGCCGGTGGAAACGTCCCTGGGGGCAGGGCAGTGGTGGCGGGTTGTCACGCCGATGCTGATTCACTTCGGCCTGCTGCACCTGGTGATGAACGCGCTGTGGTTCTGGGAACTGGGTCGGCGCATCGAAATGCGCCAGGGCGGTTGGCAATTGCTCGGGCTGACCCTGGCGTTCAGCGCGTTTTCAAATTACGTCCAGTATTTCTGGAGCGGCCCGAGCCTGTTCGGCGGCCTGTCCGGGGTACTTTATGGCTTGCTCGGCCATTGCTGGATCTTTCAATTGCTCGCCCCCAACCCCATGTATCGTTTACCACGGGGTGTTCTGGGGATGATGCTGATCTGGCTGGTGGTCTGCCTGTCCGGCGTCGTCGGTGCGCTCGGGTTTGGCGAAATCGCCAACGGCGCCCATG
This sequence comes from Pseudomonas sp. Ps21-P2, assembly GCF_039672565.1. Lineage (NCBI taxonomy): Bacteria > Pseudomonadati > Pseudomonadota > Gammaproteobacteria > Pseudomonadales > Pseudomonadaceae > Pseudomonas > Pseudomonas sp. Ps21-P2. The sequence goes on along the minus strand of NZ_JBDFPL010000006.1, from coordinate 30,095 downwards.
TCGGCGGACTGATCATCGGTTGTGCTACAGGTCTTGTGGGCGGTGCACTGGCCCGCCGCAAACACTAAAATTGCCCGCTTAATTCTGGGAGAACCCAATGTCCTCTTTTGTCGAAATGATCGAAAACATCACCCCGGACGTCTACGAAAGCCTGAAGCTGGCGGTGGAAATCGGCAAATGGTCCGACGGCCGCAAGCTGACCCAGGAGCAACGTGAGCTGTCGCTGCAGGCGTTGATTGCCTGGGAAGTGCGCAACGTGCCCGAGGACCAGCGCATCGGCTACATGGGCCCGCAAGAGTGCGCCTCGAAGTCGGCGCCGGTGCCCAATATCCTGTTCAAATCGGACTCCATTCATTGATTGAAATCGGCAGAGGCTCCGTCAACAAAATGTCCGCGCGGCTTGAGGCCTCGCGGGTGGAATACGCGTTTCGGCTGGGTGATTCACAGATCCCGGTCAACCCGCTGATCGGCAAGACCGTGCGCCTTGAGTTTCTGGGTGCGATTCATTGCAGCCATTGCGGCAAGCGCACCAAAACCAGCTACAGCCAGGGCTATTGCTACCCGTGCATGCTCAAGCTGGCGCAGTGCGACCTGTGCATCATGAGCCCCGAACGCTGCCATCACGAGCATGGCACCTGCCGCGATCCGGCGTGGGGCGAGCAGTTCTGCATGACCGATCACGTGGTCTATCTGGCCAACTCGTCGGGCGTCAAAGTCGGCATCACCCGCGCCACCCAGCTGCCAACGCGCTGGCTGGATCAGGGCGCCAGCCAAGCGTTGCCGATTGTGCGTTGTGCCACGCGCCAGCAGTCCGGTTTCGTCGAAGACCTGTTCCGCAGCCAGGTGGCCGACCGCACCAATTGGCGCGCGCTGCTCAAGGGCGACGCACCGGCGGTTGATCTGGCGGCGATTCGTCAGCAACTGTTCGAGTCCTGCGCCGAAGGCCTGATCGCGTTGCAGATGCGCTTTGGCCTGCAGGCCATTCAGGTGATGAACGATGTCGAGCCCATCGAGATCCGATACCCGGTAGAGGCCTATCCGACCAAGATCGTCAGCTTCAATCTGGACAAGGATCCGATCGCCGAAGGCACCCTGCTGGGCGTCAAAGGGCAGTACCTGATCTTCGACACCGGCGTGATCAATATTCGCAAATACACGGCGTATCAACTCGCCGTGCATCAGTAGCCCGTATTAGCAGAAGAAGGGACAACCGCATGCGCACCGACCAGCCGAAAATGATTTACCTGAAGGATTATCAGGCGCCTGAGTACCTCATTGACGAGACCCACCTGACATTCGAATTGTTCGACGACCATTCCCTGGTCCACGCGCAGTTGGTGATGCGCCGCAACCCGGAGCGTGGAGCAGGTTTGCCGCCGCTGGTGCTTGACGGCCAGTTGCTGGAACTGTTGTCGGTCAAACTGGCCGACGTCGACCTCACGTCCAGCGATTACGAACTGACCCCTGACAGCCTGACCGTCCAGCCCACCTCCGAGACCTTCACCCTCGACACCACCGTGAAGATCCACCCGGAAACCAACACCGCCCTGGAAGGCCTGTACAAATCCAGCGGCATGTTCTGCACCCAGTGCGAGGCCGAGGGCTTCCGCAAGATCACCTATTACCTCGACCGCCCGGACGTGATGAGCAAATTCACCACGACGGTCAGCGCCAACAAGCAGGCTTTCCCGATCCTGCTGTCCAACGGCAACCTGATTGCCGCCGGCCCCTCCGATGACACCCAGCGTCACTGGGCAACCTGGGAGGACCCGTTCAAGAAGCCGGCCTACCTGTTCGCGCTGGTGGCCGGTGACTTGTGGTGCATCGAAGACACTTTCACCACCATGAGCCAGCGCAAGGTCACGCTGCGCATCTTCGTCGAGCCGGAAAACGTCGACAAATGCCAGCACGCCATGGACAGCCTGAAGAAGTCCATGCGCTGGGACGAAGAGGTCTACGGCCGCGAATACGATCTGGACATCTTCATGATCGTCGCCGTCAACGACTTCAACATGGGCGCCATGGAGAACAAGGGCCTCAACATCTTCAACTCCAGCGCCGTGCTGGCCCGCGCCGAAACCGCCACCGATGCTGCTCACCAGCGCGTGGAAGCGATCGTTGCCCACGAATACTTCCACAACTGGACCGGCAACCGCGTCACCTGCCGCGACTGGTTCCAGCTGTCGCTGAAGGAAGGCTTCACCGTATTCCGTGATTCCGGCTTCTCCGCTGACATGAACTCGGCCACAGTCAAGCGCATCCAGGATGTGGCCTATCTGCGCACCCACCAGTTTGCCGAAGACGCCGGCCCCATGGCCCACGCCGTGCGCCCCGACAGCTTCATCGAGATTTCCAACTTCTACACCCTGACCGTGTACGAAAAGGGCGCGGAAGTGGTCGGCATGATCCACACCCTGTTGGGCGTGGAAGGATTCCGCAAGGGCAGCGACTTGTTCTTCGAGCGCCACGACGGCCAGGCCGTGACCTGCGACGACTTCGTCAAGGCCATGGAAGACGCCAACGGTGTCGACTTCACCCAGTTCAAGCGCTGGTATTCCCAGGCCGGCACGCCGCGTCTGGCGGTCAGCGAGTCCTATGACGCTGACGCGAAGACCTACAGCCTGACCTTCCGTCAGAGCACGCCGACCACGCCGGGCCAGCCGGGCGATCAGAAGCTGCCGTTCGTGATTCCGGTCGCCATGGGCCTGCTGGACGCCCAGGGTCAGGAACTGCCGCTGCGCCTGCAGGGCGAGGCACCGGCGGTGAACACCTCCCGCGTGCTCTCGGTGACCGAAGCCGAGCAGACCTTCACCTTCATCGACATCGCCGAGCAGCCGCTGCCTTCGCTGCTGCGCGGGTTCTCGGCGCCGGTCAAATTGAGCTTCTCGTACAACCGCGATCAACTGATGTTCCTGATGCAGCACGACAGCGACGGTTTCAACCGCTGGGATGCCGGTCAGCAACTGTCGGTTCAAGTGCTGCAGGACTTGATTGCCCAGCACCAGAAGGGCGAGCCGCTGGTCATGGATCAGCGTCTGATCACCGCGCTGCACACGGTGCTGACGGACGAGACTCTGGATCAGGCCATGGTCGCGGAAATGCTGTCGCTGCCGGGCGAGGCGTATCTGATCGAAATCAGCGAAGTGGCTGACGTCGATGCGATCCACGCCGCGCGGGAGTTTGCCCGTCAGCAATTGGCCGATAACCTGAGCGACGCGCTGTGGACGCGTTATCAGACCAACCGCGAGCTGTCCAAGCAGACGCCGTATGTGGCCGCGTCCGAGCACTTCGCTCGCCGTGCGTTGCAGAACATCGCGCTGTCGTACCTGATGCAGACCGGCAAGCCGGACGTGCTGGCCGCCGCCATCGATCAGTTCGACACGGCCGACAACATGACCGAGCGCCTGACTGCGCTGGCCGTGCTGGTGAACTCGCCGTTCGAGGCCGAGAAGGCCAAGGCGCTGGAAGTGTTCGCGGAAAACTTCAAGGACAACGCACTGGTCATGGATCAGTGGTTCAGCGTACAGGCCGGCAGCACCTTGCCGGGCGGGCTGGAGCGGGTGAAAGCGCTGATGCAGCACCCGGCGTTCACGATGAAGAACCCGAACAAGGTGCGTGCCCTGATCGGTGCCTTTGCCGGGCAGAACCTGATCAACTTCCACGCGGCGGACGGTTCGGGCTATCGCTTCCTGGCCGATCTGGTCATCGAGCTGAACGGCTTCAACCCGCAGATCGCCTCTCGCCAACTGGCGCCACTGACCCGCTGGCGCAAGTACGACAGCGCGCGGCGAGCGCTGATGAAAGCGGAACTGGAACGCATCCTCGCCTCCGGCCCGCTGTCGCCGGACGTGTATGAAGTGGTGAGCAAAAGCCTGGCGTAAACCGGGCGGATGTTGAAAAGGGCTGTCCGTTTGCGCGGACAGCCCTTTTTTGTGGGCGCTGATTCCTGGTTTCAGCGCTTCGGATGCAGTCTTGCACGCTACGCCTTCGTAGGACTGGCTTTAGCCGGGAAAGAGGCCGGTTTGTGCGCCACCGCATTTTGCGCTGTGACGAATGACGCCTTCCCGGCTGAAGCCGGTCCCACAATTTGCGACGTCCAAGGATCCCGGCCAGCTGGCGATCAGGCGTTGAAGCCGATAATCGCCTTGGTCTCCAGATACTCCTCAAATCCCATAACGCCGTACTCTCGGCCATTGCCCGAGCGCTTGTAGCCGCCGAAGGGCGCCATGGGGTTCCACGCCGGGTGGTTCAGGTGGACTTGTCCGGCACGGATGCGCGAGGCGACGGCGCGGCCCAGTTCGAGGTCCTGCGCCTGCACGTGGGCGCCCAGACCGTAGACGGTGTCGTTGGCGATGGTCACGGCTTCGTCGATGGTGTCGTAGGCGAGGATGCACAGCACCGGGCCGAAGATTTCCTCCTGAGCGATGCGCATCGCCGAACCCACTTCGGAGAACACCGTTGGCTTGGTGTAATAACCTTTTTCAAACCCTTCCACGCGGCCCGGCCCGCCGCACAGCAGTTTCGCGCCTTCGCTGATGCCAGCCTGGATCATGGCCTGGACGCGGCTGAACTGGGCTTCGTTGGCAATCGGGCCGAGTTGGGTGTCGGGGGATTGCGGGTCACCGACGATCAACGCGTTGGCGGTGTCGGTGGCCAGTGCTTCGACTTCGGCGAGGCGGGCGCGGGGCACGATCATCCGGGTCGGCGCGCTGCACGATTGGCCGACGTTGCGGAAGGCCGACAGCACCCCCAGCGGCACGGCTTTGGCGAAGTCAGCGTCGGGCAGCATCACGTTCGGCGACTTGCCGCCCAGTTCCTGGGTCACGCGTTTGACCGTCACCGCCGCCGCTTGCGCGACGAGGGCACCGGCCCGATTTGAACCGGTGATGGAAATCATGTCGATGTCAGGGTGTGCGGCGATGGCGGCGCCGACGTCAGGACCACTGCCGTTGACCAGATTGAACACGCCGGGGGGCAGGCCGGCGTCGTGGACCAGTTGGGCGAACAGCAGGGCGCTCAACGGCGACAGCTCGCTGGGTTTCAACACCACGGTGCAACCGGCGGCGAGGGCCGGCGCGACTTTGGCGGTGATCTGATACAGCGGCCAGTTCCACGGCGTGATCAGACCGCAGACGCCGATGGCTTCGCGTTCGATGGCGGTGGTGCCTTCGACGGTCTGGAAACGGTAGGTGGACAGCAGATCCCGGGCGACCCGCACGTGTTCGGCGGCCAGCGGTACCTGCATGGCGCGGGAGAAACTGATGGCCGCGCCCATTTCCAGCGACAGGGCCTGGGCCAGCGGCTCTTTGCGCTCAAGGATCAGCGTGTGGATGTTGCTCAGGATCGATGCGCGTTCTACCACCGGCGTCGCCGACCAGCCGGGGAAGGCAGCGCGCGCTGCTGCGACGGCCCGATCAACGTCTTCGGCCGAACCCCGCGCGACCTCGGCGACCACCTCTTCAGTGGCGGGATTGATCACCGGCAGAAGAGCCGGAACCGCGGGGGAAGTCCACTCGCCATTGATGTAAAACTGCCCGGCGTTGTGCAGCTCAAGGCCGTGGGTGTGTGAAGAGTGTGAGGTCATCCAGCTAGCTCCCTGGAGCGGTGATAAGTGCTGCGAACAGCGAGTCCTGACGTCTCGATACGCTAACAAACCGGCCCAGGCAAAAGATGCCGTTGTTGCGGTCTGCAAGGGAGAATCTGCTGAATCCGGCGATGTGTACGCCATCAATTTTGCGGTGTAACGCCTCACGCTTTCCCGGCTAAAGCCAGTCCTACAGGTGATGGCGTGCGCTGCATCATTGGCGGGATACACGCGGTTTGTTTTTTGTAGGACCGGCTTCAGCCGGGAAGAGGCCCGCATGAGCACCCACAATTTTGCGGAGTGACGCCCGACGTCTTCCCGGCTAAAGCCAGTCCTACAGTCGAGGTCATGCCGGATATCTTGAATGCACGCGGTCTGTTTTTGTAGGACCGGCTTCAGCCGGGAAGAGGCCCGCATGAGCACCCACAATTTTGCGGAGTGACGCCCGACGTCTTCCCGGCTAAAGCCAGTCCTACAGTCGAGGTCATGCCGGATATCCTGAATGCACGCGGTCTGTTTTTGTAGCACCGGCTTCAGCCGGGAAGAGGCCCGTGTAAGCGACATCAGTTTTGCGGTGTGTCGCCTGACGTCTTCCCGGCTAAAGCCAGTCCTACAGTCGGGGTCATGCCGGATATCCTGAATGCACGCGGTCTGTTTTTGTAGGACCGGCTTCAGCCGGGAAGAGGCCCGTGTAAGCGACATCAATTTTGCGGTGTGGCGCCTGACGCTTTCTCGGCTGAAGCCGGTCCTACAAATGGCGGCGCGCCTGGCAACGTTCACCCAATCGCCTGGGTCACCATCGCAAACTGGGCAATCCCATCCCGCGACCGCGGCGGTTCGCCCAGCACCATGCGGGGCGCGCGATCAACGCATGGCAGGCCGAGACCCTCCAGCCACTCCACCAGCCCGCAATCAGCCAGAATATCGAAACGCACAAACGCGCCGGGGATCAGGTCCAGCAAGTGCGTGATCATCTGCTGCGCCTGCTCCAGACTCTGCGCAACCACCGGCCCGATAAGGTGCCCGCGACCAAAACGGCGGAGCAGGGCGCAGCCTTTCAGTTGGCCGTGCACCTCGACGCCCACCACACACTCCGCCATCGGCAGCAGATCATTGAGGACCGCCGTGCGATCCAGCCCGCTGCCGGCGTTGGCCAGTTCGATCACCCGCGGGTATTCGGCCTCGGTCACTTCGCGACAAAGCCCAGCCCCCATCGCAGCCGGAACAGGCGGCGTCTGAGGCACGCCCTGATGCTGCTGAATCCGCGCGTATTCGACGAAACCCATGCTTGCATAGAGCGGCGCCCCTGATTCAGTGGCATTGAGGATCGGCGTGCGCGGCGCGGCGGCGTCCAGGCACAGGTTCATCAACCGGCGCCCAATGCCTTTGCTCCGGTGCTGATCACTGACGATCACCAGCCCGATGGAAGAATAAGCCCCCTGATGACAAGCAAACGCCACCCCCACCAATTGCCCGTCATGTTCAGCGACGAAACCCTCGGACGTGCGCTGCACCATCGCCCAGTCTGCCTCGCGATGGGGCCACTTCAACTGCACGGACAGCGCGTGGGCGGCGGGCATGTCGGCCGCCGTGGCCATGCGATAAACGTAGGCGTCGCTCATATGAGTTTTCCTGTGCTGAAAAGGCTGGTCGCCAATTGCGATACGAGTGATGGCTGAGTGAACCGGCGAATGTCGAAGGGGCTGATGGACGTGCTGGTGCTGCCGGTGCTGATCAGTTCGGCCATCACATCGCCGACCCCAGGGCCGAGCTGAAAGCCATGGCCGCAGAAGCCGAAGGCGTAAAACAGCCCGTCAACCATGCCGCTGCGGCCCATCACCGGCAGCGAGTCCGGCGTGTAGCTTTCGATGCCGCTCCAGGTGCGGATGATGTTGAGTTTCTCGGCGCCGGGAACCAGCCGCTTCATCTGACGCATCTGATTGAGCAGGCTTTCAGGCTTGAAAAACGCCCGACGGTTGACCATGTCCGGCGCGCAACGGGCGCCGCCGCCGATGATGATGTTCCCGCGCGGGATCTGCCGAAAGTAGATCACCTCTTCCTTAATCTTGGTGAATACGCCGATTACCGTCGGCAATGCGTAGAGCACCGGCTCGGTCACCGACATCTGCGGACCGTTGGGTTCCAGGGGCACGGGTTCATCGAACTGTTGAGACAGCCTGGTCGCCCATGCGCCGGCGGTGATCAACAGCTGCTCGGCGACAAACAATTGCCCGTCAGTGGTGGTGACGTGAAACACGCCGCCGACCTTTTGCACATCGGCAACCTCGGTGCGTTCTTCGATCCGTGCGCCAAGCCGACGAGCCGCGCGGGCAAAGGCGGGTGCCGCCAGACGCGGGTTGGCGTGACCGTCGTGGGGCGCGTACGAGCCGCCTTTCACATCTGCGCCAAGGAAGGGGAACCGCTTGTGCAGCTCGGCGCCGCGATAGATTTTCAGGTCCAGTTGCTCGGCTTCCGGGGCGGCGGCGTAGGCCTCCAGTTCGGCGATTTCGTCCTCGCGATAACACACGCGCATGTGCCCGCTGGGGATGAATTCGAGGTCGTCGTCGATCAACTCCGGCAGACGTTTCCACCAGCCCCATGAACGGTTCGCCAGTTCGAGCTGGCCCAGATAGCGCCCTTGCCGGCGGACGTTGCCGAAGTTCACGCCGCTGGCGTACTGACCAATCTGGTCGCGCTCCAGCAGCGTCACCGAGCAACCGCGCCGCTGCAGGAAAAATGTCGACGAGGCGCCCATGACGCCCCCGCCGATCACCAGCACATCGCTTTTTTGCGGGTTCATAAAGGCTCCTCTTGCAGGTTACGGGCTGGCAGGCCGCGGGGTTGCAGGTCACGCGCCACGGCTTCGATTTCGATCAGGTAACCGTGATGCAAGGCCGGGACCGGCACCACGGCGCGGGCGGGTCGATGCTCGCCCAGGTACTGCCCATAGAGTTGGTCAAAGGCCGGCCAGTGTTCAATGCCCACGACGTAGACCGTGACTTTCAGCAGATCGCTGGAGCTCAAACCCGCTTGTGCAAGGATCGCCATGAGGTTGTCGAGGGCAATTGAGGCCTGCACCTCGAACGGTTGGTCGGCGCTGTGCTCGCCATTGGCGCGCACCGGCAACTGCCCGGACACGTACACCACGCCGCCGTAAGCCACTGCTTGGGAATAGTGTCCGCCCGGCGCCGCTGCGTCGGCCGTGTGAATGATCTCGATGTCACCAGCCATGCAGACGACTCCAGGTGTGCACCGCGCCGTCGGCGTCGAGGGCGTGATAATCCGGGAACTGCGCGCCGGTGGCGCAGGCGTGGTTGGGCAGGATGCGCAAGCGGCTGCCGATGGCGAAACGTGTGGCGAGGTCGGCACTGTCGGCGTCGCCCAGGGTAACGATCCCGTGCTCCTGATTGGCGCCCGTGACCAACGCCCCTTCGATCCACTCGCCCGTTTCGCTGCACACCTGGCCGTACCCGAAGTCGTGGCGCTGACGCTGGGTGCCGCGATCACGACTCATGGCCATCCAGCCGGCGTCGGTGATGATCCAGCCCTTTTCCTGCTGATGGCCGATCACCGTGGTCAGCACGCTCAGGGCCAACTCGTCGGCCTGGCAGACGCCGATGTTGTGCATGACCAGATCGAAGAACACATAAACGCCCGCGCGCACTTCCGTCACGCCATCCAGATTCAGGGCCGAAAGGGCAGTGGGCGTGGAGCCGATGCTGACGTCCGGGCAGGCCATCCCGGCGTCACGGATGCGTTGAGCGGCACGAACGCAGAGGGCGCGCTCCTGTTCGGCGAGGGCCTGCAGGGCTTCGGGGTTGTCGAGTTCGTAGCTGGAACCGGCGTGGGTCATCACACCGCGCAGTTGCAGGCCGCCTTCGATGAGGATGCGTGCTACGTCGATCAGCGCGGGGTCTTCAGCGGCGAGGCCCGAACGATGACCGTCACAGTCGACCTCAATCCAGACGGGCCAGATGGGGTTGGATTCGTCGTGCTCACGCGCAAACGCGACGATGGCCTGTGCGCCCTGAACGCTGTCGGTGAGCACGCTCAGGTGGCAGCCGGCGCGCCGCAGCGCCAGTGCCTGGGCCAATTTGCCGGGCGCGATGGCGACCGCATACAACACGTCGCTGATGCCCTGGTTGAAACAGTGCTCGGCTTCTTTCAGCGTCGAGACCGTCACACCGCTGGCGCCGGCCGCGATCTGCGCCTGAATCACCGGCATGCATTTGCTGGTCTTGACGTGGGGACGCAGCCGAACGCCGAGGCTGTTCATGCGCTGCTGCATGCGCTGGATGTTGCGCTGCATGCGCGGGACGTCCACCAGCGCGGCGGGCGTGTCGAGAGAAGCGATCGGCGTAGACATGACGGAACTCGGGTGGCGAGGGACAGGCTGCACTCTACTCAGCTGCCGTTAAGGTGTGGTTCAATCCAGTCTCATCAATCATTAAGTAAAAGTGAATGATCTCCATCGAAGACCTGCGCCTGGCGGTCGCCCTGAGCCGTGCCGAATCCCTGAGTGCGGCGGCCAGAGCGCTCAATGTTTCGCCGCCGGCGCTGTCCATGCGCCTGCGCAAACTGGAGACCCTACTGGGCCTGACCCTGGCCAACCGCGACGCCCGCCGCCTGAGCCTGACGGCCGATGGCGAACGCTTCTCCCGGGAAAGCGCGCTGTTGCTGGAACAGCTGGAAGCACTGCCCGAGTCCTTCCGGCAAAAGGACGAAAGACTGGTCGGCACCCTGCGACTGGCGGCGCCGTTCGGTTTCGGACGACAGCGACTGGCGCCGCTGCTGGCGCGTTTCATCCGGCTGCATCCGCAGCTGTGCCTGCACCTGGACCTGCGCGAAACACCTTGGCCGGATCGCCACGACAGCGACGCCGTGATCCACATCGGCCACCTCAACGACAGCCTCTGGACCGCGCGACAACTCTCACCCAACGAACGCTGGCTGTGCGCAAGCCCGGCCTACCTGCAAGAACACGGCGAGCCGACCTCGCCGGACCAACTCAGCGCCCACCGCTGCATCTGCATCCGCGAGAACGACGAAGACGTCACCCTCTGGCACCTGCGCAAAGGCCCCGCCCGCAAAACCCTGCGCGTCGAACCGGCCCTGCTCACCAACGACGGCAGCGTCGCCCGCCGCTGGGCCGAACAAGGCCTGGGCCTGGTGTTGCGCTCGCAATGGGACGTCAGCGAAGCCATCGCCAGCGGCAACCTCGTCCGCGTCCTCGCTGACTGGAACTTCGACAGCGCCCCCGTCAACCTCCTCGTACCCTCCCGCAAACTGCGCAGCCCGAGGGTGCAAGCGTTGGTGGCGTTTCTGGAAGATGCGTTGAAGGTGTGAGTGGGGGCGTTTGATAGCGAGACAGGCGTACACCGCAACATCGTCGGCGCTGCGACTGGCCTCTTCCCGGCTAAAGCCGGTCCCACTAAAAGCACCGCGTGGAGCCAGTGAGACCGGTGACGCGGAGCGTCACAGGATGCATTCCCACGCGGAGCGTGGGGAACGATCTGACAGAAACAGCAACAGCTTCGCGAGCAAGCTCGCTCCTACAGGTAGTGTGTCTGATCAGCAAACCTGCCAGTGCCCAGACTGGCCTCTTCCCGGCTAAAGCCGGTCCCACAAAAAAGCACCGCGTGGAGCCAGTGATACCGGTGACGCGGAGCGTCAGGGAATGCATTCCCACGCAGAGCGTGGGAACGATCAAGATCAAAGGCTTCCCGGCTGAAGCCGGTCCTACTAAGCGTAAGCGCGCTTTTGATCTTCGTGCGCAAAAAGCCCAGACACCGCCAATCGCGACTTTGGTGCAGGCTGAACGCAGGTCTCGCGGAGTGGGCCGAGCGGCATGGATGCCGCGAGAGCCGCCCCCCGCCATGGATGGCGGATGGCGGCGGGTCCACGGAGCGGGACCGGAGTGAAGGAACCCGACGAAGTTGGGCCCAACCGAGAGCAAGCACCCTTGGTTACTTGGGGTGCTTTTCCAAGTAACTCGCCGAAGGCGAAACAGTCTGCCCCCAGGCAGACGCCCTTGATCTTGATCTTGATTAAAAAAAATCACTTCACCGCATAGACCTTGCGCACATAAACCGTACTGGTCCACGCACAAAACGCCCCCTTCACCACAAACACCGTATCCCCCGGATTGACCGTCACCTCACCGCCCTCATCATCGGCCAGCGTCACACTCCCCTCCAACAGATGCATCAACTCATGCAACCGATGCGCACGACCATGGCGCTGATACGGCGTCGAATCCCAGATCCCCACCTTCAACGTCGTCACCTCATCATCGAACAGACTCAACGCCCGACACTGCGGCGCAGGCCCGATCAAAATCGGCGGCTCCAGCGTGGCAGACGGCTCCAGCCAGGTATGCGCCGGCAACAGCGTCAAACCGGGACGCGCCGGCGCACCCTCCACATCCACCGCACAAAACGCCCACTCACTGCCAGTGCTGGCATGCAACGCCACGCGACTGCCACGGCCAATCACCGCACTGTCACCGACGCCCAACTCCAGCGTCTGCTCCGCGCTGCTCAACACCACATGGCCGGCGTGCACCACCAGCGTCTCGCTGTAGGGAAAGTCCTCGATCAACGCGTCGCCGGTGAACCGCACCAGCCCGGCCGACACCCCGTCGTCGCCGCGCCACGCCACCTGTCGCGCTTCGGCAAAGGGGTCAAGGGCGCCCAATGGCGCCGAGTTGAAAGACGTCGCAACGCCGCTGCCATCAGCGCGCGCCAACAGCAAAATACCGGGAGATGACATGGTTAGCGCTCCGTTGAAAAAGTCAGCCGATGGCTTGGGTGATCAGCGCGAAAGGTTGCACGCCCTGGCTGGCCTCGGGCGGCGTGCCTCGGGCCATCTGCACCACGGTGTCGATGTTCTTCAGGCCCGCCGTTTCCAGCCAGTCGCTCAGGCCGCAGGCCACGGGGATGTCGATGCGCACAAAAGTGTCCGGCACCTGCGCAAGCAACACACCGATCAGGTGCTGGGCCTGATGGATGTTTTCCGCCACCACCGGCCCGATGCAGCGCCCGCGCCCGAACGGCCGCAGCAGGGCGAAACCGCGCAGCTTACCGTCACGCTCGATGCCCACGGCGTGCTCCACCTGCAGATCGCGCAGCACGTCGCTGCGGTCCAGGCCGCTGGCGGCTTTGGCGAGGGCGAGCAGGGCGGCGTGATCGTCGGCAGTGAGGGCGCGGCAGGTTTCACCGTCAGCAAGCTCCACCAGCGCCGGGACGATGGCCTGGCCCTGATGCTGCTGCACCCGGCCAAATTCGACGAAACCCTGACTGGCATACAACGGCTTGCCGGCGACGGTGGCGTTAAGAATCGGCGTACGCGGCTCGCACGCGGCGAGGGCCCTCTCCATCAAGCGGCGGCCAATGCCCTGGCCCTGATAATCGTTGCTGACGATCACCAGTCCGATGGTCGCGAAGTCACCCTGGGGGCAGACAAAGGCGCTGCCGATCAGGCGGCCGCCGTCCATCACCACGAAGCCGTCGCTGACCCGGTGCAGCATCGCCCAGTCGTCCAGGCGATGGGGCCATTTCAGTTGCACTGACAAGTCATGGGCGGCGGTCAGGTCGGCCACGGTCATGGGGCGATAGGTATAAGAAGGGTGCGGCAGGGCGGACATGGCGAGGCTCCGTTATGCGTTATTCAAGTGGCACTGAACGCCTGTATCCCACCTGATGTGAGGGCTGACAAGAGGGCTCGGGATATTCGGCAGATTCGTCGCGCCCCGGGGGACGGGACCCTACTTCGTACTTAAATCCGGGGCGAGGGCGGCAGCAAATGCCACGGGACATTGATGCTGAATAACACGGCACCGAGCGCTTTTTTAAAGCAGTTGCAGCGGGCGGTGGACAGACTTTTGCCGGATGGGCACCGTTCATGCACCCACCGACGCATTCGCCTCACGGCGCGGGGCCCGGTGACAATTCAGGCACCAGACGACGCCGGTCACCAGCAGCACAATGGCCGCCCACTCAAAGTTGTCCGGGAGTCGGTGCTCCCATATAAAGCCGAAAGCCAGCGCCGCCAATGTCTCGATCACCAGCACTTGTCCACTGAGCGCCAGCGGCAGCAGCCTGCTCGCCTGATTCCAGCACGCGCCACCCACCACCGAGGACAGCAAGGCGACGCCCCCGGCCACTCCCAAAACATGCAGCCAGTCCGCGGCGCTGTACGTACCGGCCTGAAACCCCAGAACAGGCACTGCCAATAGCAGGGACTGCGCGCCGGTCATGACCCCGGTCAGGAGCGCCCAGTCATGGGACGAAACCTCGGTGACTTGAACCAGTCGCCGAGCGTTGCTCACGGCGTACCAGCTCCAGGTCACCAATGCGCCCACCGCACACAAAATCCCGCCAACGTTGGTCAATGCATCCGGCCTGTCGCCTTTGAACAGGGCGTGCCAGCTGATCAGTACGACGCCCCCGACCGCGCAACACAGCGAAGGAATCAGCTTGCGCAAAGAGACGGCGTTGGCGTCATGACGGCCTGCCAGCGTCACGATGACCGGAATGAGTCCGACAATCAGGGATGTCGTGGCGATGCCGACCCATTGCACACCGGTGCCCACCAGCGAGTAGTAGAGGAGGTTGCCGATCAGGCTCAGCCAGAACAGTGATTTCCAGTCAGCCATACCGAGTTGCGCACAGACCCGGCGCCACCGGGGCATCAACAGCGCTGCGGAGATGGCGCCGTAGCAGAGGAATCGGATGACGGCGAACTGCAGGCCGCTCAAGCCCGGCGTCAGCTGCGGGCCCAGAAAAATCACCCCCCAGCACAGCCCCGCACACCCCCCGTAGCCGATGCCTTTTAGCAGTGCTCGATCAGCCAGCATTTCATCCGCTCCAAACCCTAAAGCCACAAGTCTGGGGCAATGGAATCGGGGCGTATTGTCCGCACCGGTCGAATTTTTTACCCAGGCTGTTTGTGCGCCTTGCGGTACGCCGCGGGTGTCGTGGCGCTGACACGCTGCATGGCCCGGGTGAAGGAGGCCTGATCGGAGAAGCCTGCACGCAAGGCAATCTCGGCGATCGACAACGAGGTGCCACGCAGCCATCGCTGAGCTTCCTGAATGCGCAGATCAGTGAGGAAGGTTTGCGGGCTTTGTCCGAACGTTTGCCGGAATCGCTGGTGCAGTTGACTGATGCTCATGCCTGCCGCGTGCGCCATGACCTCATTGCTCCAGTGGTCACCGGGCGTGGCTCGCAGACGGCCTATCAGTTGAGCCATGGGCGACGGCGATCCGACGGTGTCCGACAACAGGGAGGACAGCAACAGCGGGCCGAGCTGTGAAGCGCTCAAGGCCAGTTGCTCATTGCCGATCAGCTCGGCGAACTCGATCAGCCGCCGGGTGGCGGGGGAAACCGGCACGTACACACGCTTGGCCAGCGGCGCGATGTGCAAGGCCTCCAGCGTAGTCGCGGCGCAGTCCAGGATCAGAAACCGGCTGTCAACGTGGGTGAGTTGGGAGTGCGCCGAGCCCGGCATCACCACGGCTGCCAATGACTGATCGATAGCCCCTTCACGACCGTCCACGTTGATTTCCATTCGCCCGCGGATCGGCAGCACCAACTGAGTGTGGTCGTGCTGGTGATTGGGGTTTTCCCTGTCGTAGCTGCGGACTTCAAGGTTTACAAACATAGCGCACCATCCCGCCAGGCGGGTCATTCAGGGTCGAGCATTCGCCGTGCCCGTGCACCTTACCGATGCGGTGCGGGGGGCGGGATTCTACCACTTGGCGAACAGGCCGTTGTGCCCGCCCGATGTCCTGCACGCCGACACAGAATGGCTGCACCGCAGTGGCTGAGCCCGGGTCAGTCAGCCGTCATTCAGGGAGGGGGCGAAAGCAGAATCTGCCCTCACCGCAGAATCGGTTAACTCCGCGCGTACCACGCCACATTATCTGCCGCCACGACGCCCATTCTTGGGCCTTTGCCCGCCCGAATGCCTTCAAAAGCCCTCTAAAAGCGCACAAACACAGGCCCTGCCCAAGGCTGGCGCGCACCGCAAACTCTGCTGAGCCCAGCCACCAAAACGGTGGTTTGTATTGAGCACGGGTCGTTTTAGACGGCATATGCTGATTTCACAGTGATGTAATGAAGCTGTGCTGCAACGAGGCCGACGCGCCGCCAGGGCGCGAACGCTTGCCACACTCAACTGACTTCAGGACCGCACTCAATGAGCTTTCTTCGTCCCAAATTCATTACGTTCGACTGCTACGGCACGCTCACCAACTTCCACATGGGCACCATGACCCGCGAGCTGTTTGCTGACCGCGTCAAGCCTGAACAGATGGACCAGTTCGTCAAAGACTTTTCGGCCTATCGCCTCGATCAGGTCATGGGCGACTGGCAGCCGTACGACGTGATCCTCAAGACCGCCCTGGCCCGGACCTGCAAGCGCTGGGGCGTCGAGTACCGCGATGAAGGTCAACTGTATTACGACGCCGTGCCGACATGGGGCCCCCACGCCGACGTGCCGGCCGGTCTGTCGAAGATCGCCGACAAGATTCCCCTGGTGATCTTCTCCAACGCCAGCGACAGCCAGATCATGTCCAACGTCGACAAGCTCGGCGCGCCGTTCCACAAGGTCTTCACCGCCGAACAGGCCCAGGCCTACAAGCCGCGTCTGGCCGCGTTCGAGTTCATGCTCGACAACCTCGGCTGCGGCCCGGAAGACATCTTGCATGTGTCTTCAAGTTTCCGTTACGACCTGATGTCGGCCCACGACATGAAGATCAAGCACAAGGCGTTCGTGGCCCGTGGTCATGAAGTCCCGGCGAATGCGTACTTCGAGTACCAGCAGATCACCGACATCGGCGGACTGCCGGCGCTCGTGGGTCTGTAACTCAAACACCGTCTCCACGCCGTTTCAGCGCCGCCGTTTTAGCAATAAGGGGTTAAAGATGGGCAGTGAATCCTATTGGCTCGACACCGCACCGGCCTTCACCGGTGCCCAACTCGGCGGCTTGCCCGGGCAGGTCGACGTGGCCGTGATCGGCGGTGGATTCACCGGCCTGTCAGCGGCGCGAGCCTTGGCCCTCAAGGGTGCCAGCGTGGTCGTGCTGGACGCCGGTCGGGTCATCGGCGAAGCCTCGGGGCGCAACGGCGGGCAGTGCAACACCGGCGTGGCGCAGGATTACGCCGGTCTGCACGCCAGTCTCGGTGCGGCCAGGGCGCGCGCCTATTACCAGGCCTATGAAAGCGCGGTGCAGACCGTGGTGTCGCTGGTCGAGCAGGAAGGGATCGCCTGCGATCTGCTGCGCAACGGCAAGCTCAAGCTGGCGGCCAAACCCCTGCATTACGAAGGCCTGGCCCGCACCTGCGAGCTGATTCGCCAGGAGGTGGACGCCGACGTCGAGCTGCTGAATGCCGAGCAGACCCGTGCCGAAGTCAACTCGTCGCAGTTTCACGGTGGCTTGTTGCAGCGCAATGGCGTGCAAATGCACGTCGGCCGCTTTGGTGTTGGCCTGGCAGAAGCGTCGGCGCGGCGTGGCGCAATGATTTATCAACACACCCCGGTCAAGGACTGGAAGCCCCAGGCCGGCGGTTATCAGGTCAACACCGCCAAGGGCTCGCTGCACGCAGGCCAAGTGCTGCTGGCGACCGGCGCTTGCCAGCACGGCGACCTCGGCTGGTACCGCCGGCGGATCGTGCCGGTGGGCAGTTTTGTCATCGCCACGGAAGTCTTGCCCCAGGCGCTGATCGACGAGTTATTGCCGCAGCACCGGGCGTACGTGACCAGCCGTCAGATCGGCAACTACTTCCGCCTGACCCCGGACAACCGCCTGCTGTTTGGCGGCCGTGCGCGGTTTGCCATGTCCGACGGCGTGTCTGACGCCAAGAGCGGCAAGGTGCTGCAGGCGGCGATGCTGAACATGTTCCCGCAATTGGCCAACGTGAAAATCGACTACTGCTGGGGCGGTCTGGTGGACATGACGTCCGACCGCCTGCCCCGCGCCGGCCAGCACGGCGGCGTGTTCCATTCCATGGGCTACAGCGGCCATGGCGTGCAGATGTCCGTGCACATGGGCCAGGTCATGGCCGAGGTCATGGCCGGCAACGCGGCGGCCAACCCCTGGCGTGAACTGGAATGGCCGGCGATCCCCGGGCACTTCGGCAAGCCGTGGTTTCTGCCGTTCGTGGGCGCGTACTACCGCTTGCAGGACTATCTGCACTGACGCCTGCGCTGAGTCGCCCGTTGTAGCGTCACCGTCGTCTGCGTTTCCAGGACGCTCCGGACATCCGTGAGCACTCGAATATCCCGATCATCGACAGGTAGCCTTGATATGACTGACCACAAAGACACCCCCGAGCTTATCTCCGGCCCAGACAGCCTGCGGGTATTCGAAGGCCTCAATCGCGGCATGTCGCGGCGCAACGCCTTGCAGATGCTCGGCCTTGCCGGCGTCGCCGCAGCGGGGGCGGGCAGCCTGTTCGGCAGCGCCGGCAAACTGTTTGCCGAAGAAGCCACCGCCGGCGGCAAAGGCAAGCCGGGCGGCAAGATTCGCGTCGCCGGTATGTCCAGTTCCACTGCCGACACCCTCGACCCGGCCAAGGGCGCGCTGTCCACCGACTATGCCCGTCACTACATGTTTTACAACGGCCTGACCCGTTTCGATAAGCACCTGGTGCCGCAGCTGGAACTGGCCGAGCGCATCGACAACGTCGACGCCACCCTGTGGACCATCACCCTGCGCAAGGACGTGACCTTCCACAACGGCAAGAGCCTCGGTGCCGCCGACGTGGTGTTCTCCCTCAGCCGCCACAAGGACCCGATCACCGGCTCCAAAGTCATGCCGCTGATGGAGCAGTTCGCCGAAATCAAGGCCACCGGCCCGAACGAAGTGCAGATCCGCCTCAGCGCGCCGAACGCCGAACTGCCGTCGATCCTCGCCGTGTCGCACCTGCTGATCGTTCCCGAAGGCACCACCGATTTCAACAAAGGCATCGGCACCGGGCCGTTCACCGTCGGCGAGTTCAAGCCGGGTGTGCGCTCGGTGGCCGTGCGCAACAAGAACTACTGGAAACCGGGCCTGCCGTACCTCGACGAGATCGAATTCATCGCCATCGCCGACGAGCCGTCGCGGGTCAACGCGCTGCTGTCCGGCGACGTGCACATGATCAACGAGGTCAACCCGCGCTCCACCACGCGCATCGCCGCCAGCCCCAAACACCGCGTCGTCGATGCACCGTCGGGCAACTACACTGACTTGATCATTCGCCAGGACCAGCTCCCCGGCAAAAGCCCGGAATTCACCCAGGCCATGAAGCTGCTGCTGGACCGCGAACAGGTCAAGTCCGCCGTGTTCCGTGGCTTCGCCGTGGTCGGCAACGATCACCCGATTGCGCCGGGTTCGCGCTACTTCAACACCGACTTGCCGCAGACGGTCTACGACCCGGAAAAAGCCAGGTTCCTGCTGAAGAAAGCCGGCATGGAAAGCATCACCATGCCGGTCATGGCGTCGCCTGCCGCGACCGGTTCGGTGGACATCGCCGTGCTGCTGCAGCAATCGGCGAAACAGGCCGGGCTTAAGCTGGACGTGAACCGTCTGCCGAGCGACGGCTATTGGTCCAATCACTGGATGAAGCACCCGTTGAGCTTCGGCAACATCAACCCGCGACCGAACGCCGACGTGATGTTCTCGCAGTTCTTCCAGTCCAAGGCGCCATGGAACGAGTCCGGCTGGCAGAACGATCAGTTCGACCAGTTGCTGATGCTGGCCCGGGGCGAAACCGACGACGCCAAGCGCGCCAGGATGTACGGCGACATGCAGACCCTGGTCCACGATCACTGCGGCATCGGCGTGCCGGTGTTCATCAGCAACATCGACGGTGTCGACCAGCGCATCAAGGGCTACGACTCGAACCCGTTGGGCGGCTTCATGGGCTACATGTTCGCCGAGCAGGTGTGGCTGGACGCTTGAGGAGGCAGTGCGATGAATAGCCATACGCTGTGGTTGATCTGCCGGCGCTTAGGTGCCGGGGTCGTGACCCTGTTGATCGTGTCCATGGTCGTGTTCGCGATCACGGCCGTGCTGCCGGGCGACGCGGCGCAGCAATCCCTCGGTCAGTTCGCCACCCCTGAACAGGTGGCGGCACTGCGCCTGAAACTGGGGCTCGATCAACCCGGCGTGTTGCGCTATCTGCACTGGTTGATGGGCCTGCTCACCGGCGACATGGGCCAGTCGGTGTCCAATGCCATGCCGGTGGGTGAATTGATGGCCGGCCGGGTGCCGAACACGCTGATGCTGGCGGCCGCCACGGCGCTGGTGTCGGTGCCGCTGGCGCTGATCCTCGGCATCGGTTCGGCCATGGGTCGGGGCGGGCGCATCGACAGTTGCCTGAGTTTCATTACCCTGGCCATGGTCGCAGTACCGGAGTTTCTGGTGGCAACCCTGGCGGTGCTTATTTTCGCGGTCAACCTCGGTTGGCTGTCGGCGCTGTCCTACGCCACCGACATCACGTCACCGCTGCAATTTCTGCGCACTTACGCGCTGCCGGTGATGACCCTGTGCTGCGTGATCGTGGCGCAGATGGCGCGCATGACGCGTGCCGCCGTCATCGACCAGCTCGACAGCCCCTACGTGGAAATGGCCCGCCTCAAAGGCGTCAGCCCGATCCGCATCGTCCTGCGTCACGCGTTGCCCAACGCCATCGGGCCGATTGCCAACGCCATCGCCCTGAGCCTGTCGTACCTGCTCGGCGGGGTGGTGATCGTCGAGACCATCTTCAACTACCCCGGCATCGCCAGCCTGATGGTGGATGCCGTGACCAACCGCGACATGGCCCTGGTGCAAGCCTGCACCATGCTGTTCTGCGCGGCCTATCTGGCGTTGGTGTTGCTTGCCGACCTCTGCGCCATCCTCTCCAACCCGAGGCTGAGAAACCAATGAACCCGCTCATTGCGAAATCCAGGCCTGCGTCTTCAGCCCTGGCACTGGCCAAGGTCTCCGGCAACCCGTCCTGGCTGGGATTGGTCGGTGCTGCCGTCTGCGTGATCTGGCTGCTGGTGGCGCTGTTCGGCCCGTGGCTGGCGCCGCACCCGGTCGGGGAAGTGATCTCCGACAACATCTTCGAAGGCTTCAGCCTGGCGCATCCCTTCGGCACCGATTACCTGGGCCGCGACATGCTCAGCCGGGTGTTGGTGGGCGCGCGCTTCACGGTCGGTCTGTCGCTGGTGGCGGCGCTTTTGGCCAGCTTCTTCGGGACCGGCTGCGCACTGCTGTCGGTGGTCTCGCCGAAATGGCTGGACGAAATCATCAGCCGGATCATGGACGCCTTCATTTCGATCCCCAGCAAAATGCTTGCGCTGATCATGGTCTCGGCCTTCGGCTCGTCGGTCACGCTGCTGATCTGCACGGCGGTGATCAGCTACATCCCCGGTTCGTTCCGGGTGGCCCGCAGCATGGCGGTCAATATCGAAGCGCTGGAATACGTGCAAGTGGCGCGCACCCGGGGTGAAGGCAAGCTGTACGTGGCGTGCCGGGAAATCCTGCCGAACATGCTCAACCCGGTGCTCACCGACCTGGGCCTGCGTTTCGGCTACATCGTACTGTTGCTCAGCGGCATGAGTTTTCTGGGCCTCGGCGTGCAGCCGCCGGACGCCGACCTCGGCTCGCTGGTGCGGGAAAACATCGGCGGCCTCAACCAGGGCGCGATGGCGATCATTATTCCGGCGCTGGCCATCGGCACGCTGACCATCGGCGTCAATCTGCTGATCGACTACCTGTCATCGCGACGCGGTCGCCGCTCGGGAGGCCATTGATATGACCCAGTTGATTCGCGTCGAAGACTTGCGCGTGGTGGCCGGTGATCCGGGCAGCGAAGTGGAGATCGTCAAGGGCGTGAGTTTTGCCCTGGAGAAGGGCGAAGTGCTAGCGCTGATCGGCGAGTCCGGCTCCGGCAAAACCACGATTGCCCTGGCCTTGCTCGGTTATGCGCGACGGGGCTGCCGATTGTCCGGTGGCGTGGTGCAGGTCGGCGAACACGACATGCTCGCCCTCGGCGAAAAAGAGTTGCAGGGCCTGCGCGGCAATCGCGTCTCGTACATTGCCCAGAGCGCGGCTGCTGCCTTTAATCCGGCGAAAAAACTCCTCGATCAAGTGGTGGAAGGGCCGTTAATCCACGGCCTCGGCACCCGCGCCGAACTGGAAGCCAAGGCCATCGGCCTGTTCCGCGACCTGGCCCTGCCAAACCCGGAACGCATTGGCCGCCGCTACCCGCACCAGGTTTCCGGCGGGCAACTGCAACGGGTGATGGCCGCCATGGCGCTGATCAGCGATCCGCTGCTGGTGGTGCTCGACGAGCCGACCACCGCGCTGGACGTCACTACCCAGATCGATGTGCTGCGGGCGTTCAAGCGGGTGGTGCGGGAACGCGGCGCGACGGCGGTCTACGTGTCCCACGACCTGGCCGTGGTGGCGCAAATGGCCGACCAGATTGTCGTGCTCAACGGCGGGCAGATTCTCGAACAAAGCGCCACTGCGCCGCTGCTCAAGGCACCGGCCCACGATTACACCCGCAGCCTGCTGGCGGCTGCGCGGCCCGACACGCGCATTCGTCCGCCCTGTGGCATCGCGGAAGAAGGGCCACTGCTGACCATCACCGGCCTGACCGCCGGCTACGGCAACAAAAACCTGCACGGCATGCCGGCGATTCGCGTGCTGGAAGACATCGACCTGACCGTACGACGTGGCCAGGCCATCGGCGTGATCGGCGAATCGGGCTCGGGCAAATCAACCCTGGCGCGGGTCGTGGCGGGGCTCTTGACTCCGGCACTCGGCGGCCTGACCTTCGACGGCCAGCCGTTGGGCGGCAGCCTGTCCGAGCGCACGCCGGAGCAGTTCCGCCGCATTCAAATGGTTTTCCAGAACGCCGACACCGCGCTCAACCCGATGCACAGCGTGGCGACCATCCTCAGCCGTCCGCTGAAAATGTATTTCGGCCTCAAGGGCGCGGCCTTGCAGACGCGCATCGGCGAGCTGCTCGACCTGGTGCGCCTGCCGCGGGACATGGCCGACCGCCGTCCCAATGAGCTGTCGGGCGGGCAGAAGCAGCGGGTCAATCTGGCCCGGGCATTGGCGGCCAAGCCCGACCTGATTCTCTGCGATGAAGTCACCTCGGCCCTCGACACCGTGGTCGGCGCGGCGATCCTCGAGCTGCTCCGCGACCTGCGCCAGCAACTGGGCGTGTCCTACCTGTTCATCAGCCACGACATTTCCACCGTGCGCGCGCTGTGCGACGACATCGTGGTGATGTACAGCGGCCACAAAGTCCACGCCGGCCGTCGCGAATCCTTTGCCGAAGCGCCGTACCACCCGTACACCGACCTGTTGATTCACTCGGTGCCGGAACTGCGTCAAGGCTGGCTGGAAACCTGCGGCGCCACCAGCGGCGAGCTGCCGCCGATCGGCGATCGGGCCAACCTGGCGGAGCTGTGCACCTTCCTCAATCGCTGCCCGATGCGCATCGACGGCCTGTGCAACCGCACCGCGCCGAACCGCCGCACCCTGAACAACGGCAGTGAAATTCTGTGCCACCGCGACGCCGCCGATCTGCTGGCGACCCAGCGCGGCGTCACCCCCACAAGCTTTGGAGCGTATGCATGAAAGGGCGTTTTGTGAGGCTGGCCGAACAGGGCCGGCCGACGGTCAAGCTGACCGTGGATGGCGCGCCGGTCGACGCATTGCAGGGCGACACGCTGATGGTGGCGTTGCTGACCCAGGGCACCGCGCTGCGCCAGTCGGAATTCGACAGCGGCCGCCGCGCCGGTTTCTGCCTGATGGGCGCGTGCCAGGATTGCTGGGTCTGGACCCGTGGCGGCGAACGCCTGCGCGCCTGCTCCAACGAAGTCCGCGACGGGCTGGACATCGTCACCACACAACCGGAGGCGACATGGCCACTGCACAGCTGAGCACCCATCGCGTCGTCATCGTCGGCGCGGGACCGGCCGGCGTGCGCTGCGCCGAAACCCTGCTGGCGGCCGGCATCAAACCGATTCTGGTGGACGAAAACCGCCGCGACGGCGGGCAGATCTACCGCCGCCAGCCGGACGGATTCACCCGCGATTACTCCACCTTGTATGGCAGCGAAGCCGACAAGGCCAAGGACCTGCACCAGACCTTCGACCGCATCCGTAGCGCCATCGATTACCGCCCGGATACCCTCGTGTGGAACCTCACGCCGGGGCAGCTGTGCTGCGCCAATCAGGGCCGCCACACCACGCTGGACTATGACGCGCTGATCCTCTGCACCGGCGCCACCGACCGCTTGATGCCCATCGAAGGCTGGCAACTGGCGGGCACTTACAGCCTGGGCGGGGCGCAGATCGCGTTGAAGAATCAGGCGGTTTCCATCGGCCATCGCGTGGTGTTCATGGGCAGCGGGCCGTTGCTGTACCTGGTCGCCAGCCAGTACGTCAAAGCCGGCGCGACTGTGGCCGCGGTCCTCGATACCTCGCCCTTCAGCCTGCGGATCAAAGCCCTGCCCAAGCTGCTGGCGCGGCCGGGTCTGCTGTGGACCGGCATGAAACTGTTGGCGCAGTTGTATCAAGCCAAAGTGCCGGTGCATCTCGGCGTCAAGCCGTTAGAGGTGCTGGGCGATGCCGCCAATGGCGTGGCAGGCGTGCGTTTCACGACCGGCAGCGGCCGGGCGGTGACCGTGCAGGCCGATGCCGTCGCATTGGGTTATCACCTGCGCCCGGAAACCCAGCTGGGTGATCTGGCCGGTTGCGCCATGGCCTTCGATGAAGCCTCCAGCCAATGGTGGCTGGCGACGGACGAGGCCGGTCGGACCTCGGTGAACGGCGTCTATGCCGCGGGCGACGGGGCGAAAATTCGCGGCGCCGATGCTGCCGAGCATGCCGGGCGGCGAGTGGCGTTGGCGCTGCTGGAAGACCTCAAACAGCCGTTCAATGCCGGGCTGCGCGATGAACAGCAACAGGCGCTGGCGGTGATGGACCAGTTTCGTCTGGGCCTGGCCGAAGCGTTTCCCTGGCCTGCTGAACAGGCCAAGGCCTTGCCCGACAGCGCCATCGTCTGCCGCTGCGAGATGATCACGGCCGGCGAATTGCGCCGCACGGTCAACGAGAAGGGCGCCTGTGAGGTCAACCGAGCCAAGGCATTCAGCCGGGTCGGCATGGGTCGCTGCCAGGGCCGTTATTGCTCCCAGGCGGGGGCTGAAGTGATCGCCGCGGAAGCCGGCGTGCAGGTGCAGGAAGTCGGTCGCCAGCGCGGGCAGGCGCCGGTCAAACCCTTGTCGATGCTCATTGAGGAGGTGTCGCCATGAGCGTGCAAAAAGCAGATGTGGTGATCGTCGGTGGCGGCGTGATGGGCTCAGCGACGGCGTTCTTTCTGCGTCAGCGCGGGCAGTCGGTGATCCTGCTGGAGCGCGACCAGATCGGCCAGTACGCCAGCGGCGTCAACTTCGGCAACGTGCGCCGGCAAGGACGATTCCTCGGGCAACTGGCGCTGGCCAACCGCTCGTACGCGCTGTGGAAACGCCTGCCGGAACTGATCGACGACGACCTCGAATTCATCCCCAGCGGGCACATGCGCGTGTGTTATCGCGAAGACGAAATCGCCGAGCTGGAAGCGTATGCCGCCGCCCCGGAGGCCGAGCAGCTGGACCTGAAAATCTACCGTGGCGCCGAGCTTCATCAGCGTTTTGGCTTTCTCGGCGCGGACGTCAAAGGCGGCTCGTACGCCCCTCACGACGGCCACGCCAACCCGCGCCTTGCCGCGCCAGCCTTTGCCCGCGCCGCTAGGCGTCTGGGGGCGCAGATTGAAGAGCGCACGGAAGTGGCCGAGGTTGAGAAGGTCGGCGGTGATTTTCACGTCACCACCACCGACGGTCGTCAGTTCCACGCCGCGCAGCTGTTGATCACCGCCGGCGCCTGGGGCCAGAAACTTTCGGCGCAGTTTGGCGAGCCGGTGCCGCTGGACACCCACGGCCCGCAGATGGCGGTCACGGAACCGGTGCCCTACGCCTTGCCGACGGTGATCGGCGTGTACACCAAGATCGCCGAGGAAGTGATCTACTTCCGCCAGATCCCCCGGGGCAACATCGTCATCGGCGGCGGCTTTCGTAGCAAACCGGACATGCTCAACCGCCGCGCCGCTGTCGAGCCGCGCAGCATCCTCAATCAGGCCGAGCAGATGCGCCGGCTGCTGCCGGGCGTGGGCAATTTGAACATCATCCGCGTGTGGAGCGGCATTGAAGGCTACCTGCCGGACTCGCTGCCGATCATGGGCCCCAGCGGCACCGTCGACGGCCTGTTCTACGCCTTCGGCTTTTGCGGCCACGGCTTCCAGCTCGGCCCCGGCGTCGGTGACGTGATGGCCGAACTGCTCGATACCGGTCGCACCACGACCCCGATCGAGGCATTCTCCATCACGCGTTTTGCCCATCCCGCCGTGCAACGGAGCCACGCCTCATGAAACCCCGCGTTCTCGAGATTCTGAAACGGCTGATGGCCTTCGAAACCGTGTCGTCGGAGTCCAACATGGCCCTGATCGATTACGTCCGCGACCTGCTGCTGACCAAGGGCATCGAGTCGCTGATCGTCAAGGACGAGAGTGGCAAGAAGGCCAACCTGTTTGCCAGTACCGGGCCGAAAAACCAGCCCGGCGTATTGCTCTCCGGGCATACCGACGTGGTGCCGGCGGCGGGGCAGGCGTGGACCTTTCCGGCCTTCGCCGCCACCGTGCAGGACGGGCGCATCTATGGCCGTGGCAGCTGCGACATGAAGGGCTTCATCGCCCTGGCCATCGACGCCATGCTCGACGCGGCAGAGCACTCACTCACACGCCCCCTCAACCGCCCGCTGCAACTGGCGCTGTCCCATGACGAGGAGATCGGTTGCGTCGGCGTGCGGCGCTTGCTCGACGTGCTGCACCTGGCGCCGGTGCGGCCATTCCTCTGCGTGATCGGCGAGCCGACCAACATGCAGTTCGTGCTGGGCCACAAGGGCAAGGGCTCCTACCGGACCTATTGCCGGGGTCAGGAGGCGCATTCGTCCCTGGCGCCGCGCTCGGTCAACGCCATTCACGTGGCTTGCGACTTCATCGCCTCCCTGCGGGAGAGCCAGCAGCATCTGCAACAACACGGCGCTCAGGACACCGACTACGACGTGCCTTACAGCACCGTGCACGTCGGCCAGATCAGCGGCGGCAAGGCGCTGAACATCGTGCCGAACCTGTGCACCCTGGATTTCGAGGTGCGCAACCTGCCGGCGGACAATCTGGATCAGTTCATCGAGCAGATGCGCGAGCGTGCCGAAGTGATCGTGCGCGAGGCGCAAAAGCTCTCCAGCGTCGCGGCCATCGAGATCGAAACCATCAACGTCTACCCCGGCCTCGACACCCACCCGACGGTCGAAGCGGTGAGCTTCCTCAAGCAGTTCGCCGCGCCGGAAACCGGCATGACCAAGGTCTCTTTCGGCACCGAGGGCGGCCTGTTCAAGCAGCGTTTGGACGTACCGGTGGTGGTGTGCGGCCCGGGTTCCATCGAGCAGGCGCACAAGCCGGACGAGTTTATCGAGGTCAGCCAGATGGACGCCGGTGAACGCTTTTTGCAAGGGCTGTTGGGCTCGTTGAAGGCGTAGCAGAGCCTGCCGTCCTGACGTGAATTTCAGCACGGCGCACTGGTTTCAAGGCGCTTTCGGCATCCTCGTTCGAGCCAGATCCCTAGACTGAAATCTGTCTCGGATCAGGACTCGACCATGCTCAAGAATCGCTTGCAAGACCCCGGCCTGCTGGCTGAATGCGCCTACGTCAACGGCCAGTGGATCGCTGCTGACAGTGGCGCCACCCTGGACGTCCTCGACCCCGCCAGCGGCGAACTGCTGGCGCAGGTCCCGGCCATGGACGCGGTCGACACCCGCCGCGCCATCGAAGCCGCCGAACGTGCCTGGCCTGCCTGGCGCGCGCGCCCGGCGGCAGAACGCGCGGGGCTGCTGGAGTGCTGGTTTCAGGCGATGATCGACAATCTCGATGACCTCGCGCTGATCATGACCTGCGAGCAGGGCAAGCCGCTGAACGAGGCCAAGGGCGAAATCCGCTACGGCGCCGGCTTCGTCAAATGGTTCGCCGAAGAAGCGCGCCGGGTCTACGGCGAAACCATGCCGGCGCCCACTGGCGACCGCCGCCTGCTGACCCTCAAGCAACCCGTGGGCGTCTGCGCCGCGATCACCCCGTGGAATTTCCCCAACGCGATGATCACCCGCAAATGCGCGCCGGCCTTGGCCGCCGGCTGCCCGATCATCGTCAAACCGTCGGACCTCACGCCGCTGTCGGCCCTCGCCGTGGCAGTGCTGGCCGAACGCGTAGGTATTCCGGCCGGTGTGTTCAACGTCATCACCGGGATGCCCGCGGGCATCGGCGAAGAACTCACCGGCAACCCGGCGGTGCGCAAGATTTCTTTCACCGGCTCCACCGCCGTCGGCCGCCTGCTGATGCGCCAGAGCGCCGAACACATCAAGCGCCTGAGCCTGGAACTGGGTGGCAACGCGCCGTTTGTGGTGTTCGATGACGCCGACCTGGAACAGGCCGTGGCCGGGGTGATGATCAGCAAATTTCGCAACGCCGGACAAACCTGCGTGTGCGCCAACCGCATTCTGGTGCAGGCGGGCATCTACGACCGTTTCGCTGCGCGGCTGGTGGAGGAGGTGGGCAAACTCAAGGTCGGCAACGGCCTGGAAGAGGGCGTGACCATCGGCCCGCTGATCAACCCGGCGGCGGTGAGCAAAGTGGCCCGGCACATCGACGATGCCCTGAGCCAAGGTGCCACACTCCTCTGCGGCGGGATTCCCACAGGCGACAGCCCGTTCGTGCAACCCACCGTGCTGGCTGACGCCCACGCCGGCATGTTGCTGGCCAACGAGGAAACCTTCGGCCCGGTGGCGCCGTTGATGCGCTTTACTGATGAGGCCGAGGCATTGGCGTTGGCCAACGCCACGCCGTTCGGTTTGGGCGCCTACTATTTCACCCAGGACCTGAAGCGCTCGTGGCGTTTCGGCGAAGCGCTGGAGTTCGGCATGGTCGGCCTCAACACCGGGATCATCTCGATGGAAGTCGCGCCCTTCGGCGGCATCAAACAATCGGGCCTCGGTCGCGAGGGCAGCAAGTACGGCCTGGACGAGTACCTTGAAGTCAAAGCATTCCACATCGGCGGCTTGAACTGATTCATCCCGAGGGGCGCACCATGAGCAAGGCATTCAGAATCGCCGCGATTGCGGGCGACGGCATCGGCAAGGAAGTCCTGCCGGAAGGGCTGCGGGTACTGGAACAGGCGGCGAAAAAATGGCAACTGAACCTGAGCATCGACGTGCTCGACTGGGCCCACTGCGACTACTACCTCCAGCACGGGCAGATGATGCCCGACGACTGGTTCGAACAGCTCAAGGGCTATGACGCGATCTACTTCGGCGCCGTGGGCTGGCCCGACAAGGTGCCGGACCACATTTCCCTGTGGGGTTCCTTGCTCAAGTTTCGCCGGGACTTCGACCAATACGTGAACATCCGCCCGGTGCGCCTGTTCCCCGGCGTGCCCTGTACGCTGGCCGGACGCAAGCCGGGTGACATCGATTTCGTGGTGATACGGGAAAACACCGAGGGCGAATATTCGTCGGTGGGCGGCAAGATGTTCGAAGGCACCGAACACGAATTCGTGCTGCAGGAATCGGTGTTCACCCGTCGCGGCGTCGACCGCATCCTCAAGTTCGCCTTCGAACTCGCCCAGACCCGCCCGCGCAAACGCCTCACGGCCGCGACCAAATCCAACGGCATCTCCATCAGCATGCCGTACTGGGACGAACGCACGGCATTGATGGCCGCAAACTACCCTGAGGTCAGCTGGGACAAACAGCACATCGACATTCTGTGCGCCCGCTTCGTGCTGCAGCCGGACCGCTTTGACGTGGTCGTGGCGTCGAACCTGTTCGGCGACATCCTGTCGGACCTCGGCCCGGCGTGCGCCGGCACCATCGGCATCGCCCCGTCTGCCAACCTCGACCCGGAACGGCGGTTTCCGTCGTTGTTCGAACCGGTGCATGGCTCCGCGCCGGATATCTACGGACAGAACATCGCCAACCCCATCGCGATGATCTGGTCCGGCGCGCTGATGCTGGATTTCCTCGGCAACGGCGACGAACGCTACCGCGCGGCCCACGACGGGATCTTGCAGGCGATTGAACAGGTGATTGCCGAAGGCCCGATCACCCCGGACCTGGGAGGGAAGGGCTCGACGCAAGACGTCGGGGCGGCGATTGCCGGGAGGTTGGTTTAGGGGGTGGCGGTGTTTGAGTGGGACTGGCTTTTGACGTATGTGGGACCGGCTTTTAGCCGGGAAGGCGTAAGGGTACTGCAGTGGTCTAATTTCCCCGGACACCTCGATAAGTGGAAAATACATTTATCGAGGAGTTCTACATGACCAGAAAGCGCAAAAGATTTGATGACAGCTACAAATTGGAAGTCGTAAAAATGGTCAGG
>NZ_JBDFPL010000056.1:0-343 GCF_039672565.1 Pseudomonas sp. Ps21-P2 | reverse complement strand
GTGACCACAGGCTACGAAGCCGAAGTGAGTCATGATCTGCCTGCCGGAGTCGCGTTCCTGCAAAAGCCTTGGAGTTTGGACCAGCTGGTTCAGACAGCTAGGCACATGCTCAAAACGGCCACTGATCTCGGTTAGATATGTCGGGTACTATGTTTAGTTGGTCCCACATCAGGACCCGCCTAGGCGGTTTTTTTGCTGCTTGCTGGACGTAACAAACCTTGGGATTGACGTACCATAAGCCCGCCCTGTTGCTGCGCCCTGGTCCCTTTCCTCCTAGGAGCTGGTTATGCCACCTGCCGATCTCGATTTTCTGGACACCTCGGATCTGCCGCGTGGTTTGAGT
>NZ_JBDFPL010000055.1:0-377 GCF_039672565.1 Pseudomonas sp. Ps21-P2 | reverse complement strand
ACTCAAACCACGCGGCAGATCCGAGGTGTCCAGAAAATCGAGATCGGCAGGTGGCATAACCAGCTCCTAGGAGGAAAGGGACCAGGGCGCAGCAACAGGGCGGGCTTATGGTACGTCAATCCCAAGGCTTGTTACGTCTAGCAAGCAGCAAAAAAACCGCCTAGGCGGGTCCTGATGTGGGACCAACTAAACGCCTAGGCGGGTCCTGATGTGGGACCAACTAAACATAGTACCCGACATATCTAACCGCGATCAGTGGCCGTTTTGAGCATGTGCCTAGCTGTCTGAACCAGCTGGTCCAAACTCCAAGGCTTTTGCAGGAACGCGACTCCGGCAGGCAGATCATGACTCACTTCGGCTTCGTAGCCTGTGGTCAC
>NZ_JBDFPL010000054.1:0-379 GCF_039672565.1 Pseudomonas sp. Ps21-P2 | reverse complement strand
CCTTGGCGCTATGACTTATCAGTTAGGCCATTCGATCAAATGCTTTCACGGTAACTTGGCGTTCTCGACCATTGTGTGGATGCGTAAGCGCATGGTTTCGATGGAGAACGGTTTTGTCAGCACGGCCATACCAGGTGCCAACCGACCACTTCCCAGCACAGAATTTTCCGCATAACCGGTGATAAACAAGACCTTCAGGTCTGGCCTGCAGACGCGACCTGCGTCCACCATCTGACGGCCATTCAGCCCGCCCGGTAGCCCAACGTCACTGATCAGCAGATCGATACGCGCATTTGACTGGAGTACATTCAGCCCTGCTGCGCTGTCACCTGCCTCGATAGCCATGTATCCGAGGTCTTCCAGGATGTCCATGACCAGC
>NZ_JBDFPL010000053.1:0-399 GCF_039672565.1 Pseudomonas sp. Ps21-P2 | reverse complement strand
CTTCGTGAGCAAGCTCACTCCCACAAGTCCCACGAACGGGCCGAAATCCTGAGGCGACCCACGATCCTGTGGGAGCGAGCTTGCTCGCGAAGGCTTACTGTCATTTCCCGGAGAAAGTGGCTGGCTGTGTTGGCGTCTTCGTGAGCAAGCTCACTCCCACAGGTCCAGCGAACCGGCCGAAATCCTGAGGCGAACCACGATCCTGTGGGAGCGAGCTTGCTCGCGAATGCTTACTGTCATTTCCCAGAGAAAGTGGCTGGCTGTGTTGGCGCCTTCGTGAGCAAGCTCACTCCCACAAGTCCCACGAACGGGCCGAAATCCTGAGGCGACCCACGATCCTGTGGGAGCGAGCTTGCTCGCGAAGGCTTACTGTCATTTCCCGGAGAAAGTGGCTGGCTG
>NZ_JBDFPL010000052.1:0-424 GCF_039672565.1 Pseudomonas sp. Ps21-P2 | reverse complement strand
CGCTGGCGTGTGTGCCTTCGAGCAGATCGTTGTGCGAAGTGCCGTTGATCAGCGGCTGGAAGTTGGCATCGGTAATAAGGCCGCTATTGGCCAGAAACTGCACGGCAAAATGTTTGCCATTACCGTCTCGCTCGTAGCTTTCCAAAATGTAAATGCCGCGCAGAGGCTCGCTACTGATGTGCAAGGTATCGCCATAACCATTGCCTAAATGGCTATAGCCCAGAGCCGACACGTCGAGGATATCGTGGGCGGGATCGAAATAGTTGATGGTGTCGGTATACTCGCCTCCGTCCTTGATATAGCTGTCGCCGAGGCGGTCGAAGCGGAATACATCATTACCGGCGCCGCCGTCCATACCGTCGTATCCGGCACTGGAGACCATCACATCGTTGCCCCCCCCGCTGACTAGCTGGTCGTTGCCGCC
>NZ_JBDFPL010000051.1:0-573 GCF_039672565.1 Pseudomonas sp. Ps21-P2 | reverse complement strand
CGGTGGCAAACGAGAACGGCTGGTTTACTCATTGGGTGTCTGTGCAGCGAGACATCACTGAGCGAAAAGAAGCTGAGGAGGCATTGCAACAAGCACAGATGGATCGTGAGGAACGCGTGGCGCTCCAGTCACGGCTGGTGGAGCGCGAGAGAATTCAGGAGGAGTTGTCCTACGCTGCATTTCACGATGAACTCACAAGACTCAAGAACCGGGCGTACTTCACAAGCCGCATCGAGGAAGCCCTAAGTAGAAAGGGCGACGGCAGCCGTAGCACGGCTACAGTTTTGTATATGGACCTCGACCGGTTCAAATACGTCAATGACGGCATAGGTCATCACGCTGGTGATGTGTTGCTCAAACGGGTTGCGGAGCGGTTGCATTATTCTATTGACGTCGAGGCGGTGGTTGCGCGGATTGGCGGCGACGAGTTTGCCGTTCTACTTACCGGCGAAGACCACCAGAAACAGGCTGTCGAGACTGCCGGACGAATTATACAAGCGCTTGGCCTACCCATCGAGATCGAAGGCCAGACGCTGTTTACCTCCTGCAGCATTGGCATCGCGACCCTGGATA
>NZ_JBDFPL010000050.1:0-573 GCF_039672565.1 Pseudomonas sp. Ps21-P2 | reverse complement strand
CGGTGGCAAACGAGAACGGCTGGTTTACTCATTGGGTGTCTGTGCAGCGAGACATCACTGAGCGAAAAGAAGCTGAGGAGGCATTGCAACAAGCACAGATGGATCGTGAGGAACGCGTGGCGCTCCAATCACGGCTGGTGGAGCGCGAGAGAATTCAGGAGGAGTTGTCCTACGCTGCATTTCACGATGAACTCACAAGACTCAAGAACCGGGCGTACTTCACAAGCCACATCGAGGAAGCCCTAAGTAGAAAGGGCGACGGCAGCCGTAGCACGGCTACAGTTTTGTATATGGACCTCGACCGGTTCAAATACGTCAATGACGGCATAGGTCATCACGCTGGTGATGTATTGCTCAAACGGGTTGCGGAGCGGTTGCATTATTCCATTGACGTCGAGGCGGTGGTTGCGCGGATTGGCGGCGACGAGTTTGCCGTTCTACTTACTGGCGAAGACCACCAGAAACAGGCTGTCGAGACTGCCGGACGAATTATACAAGCGCTTGGCCTACCCATCGAGATCGAAGGCCAGACGCTGTTTACCTCCTGCAGCATTGGCATCGCGACCCTGGATA
>NZ_JBDFPL010000005.1:0-490889 GCF_039672565.1 Pseudomonas sp. Ps21-P2 | reverse complement strand
TTCCTTCACTCCGGTCTCGCTCCGTGGGCCCGCGCCGAACGGACATCCATGTCCTGACGGCGCTCTCGCCGCATCCATGCGGCTCGGCCCACGGAGCGAGACCTGCGTTCAGCCTGCACCCAAGTCGCGATTCGTGTCGTCTGGACTTTTTGTGGAGGAAGATCAAAAGCAACGGCAACGGCAACGGCTGAAGCCGGTCCTACGGTCGGAGCCAATCCCACTGGATGCATGCGCTGCTGCTAGTGGGACCGGCTTTAGCCGGGAAGAGGCCAGCTCAGGCGCCAACAATTTTGCTGATCTCACACCCATCCTGTGGGAGCGAGCTTGCTCGCGAATGCTTTATCTCAAACACCAGATATGTGTTGGATGTACCGACCCCTTCGTGAGCAAGCTCACTCCCACAAGTCCTTGGCGCTTGACCCGCCCTTGATCTGCCTTTGATCTTCATACGCACAAAGCCCAGACGACGCCAATCGCGACTTTGGTGCAGGCCGAACGCAGACGACGCGGAGTGGGCCGAGCGGCATGGATGCCGCGAGAGCGCCGTCAGGACATGGATGTCCGTTCGGCGCGGGCCCACGGAGCGTCGTCGGAGTGAGGGAACCCGACGAAGTCGGGCCAAACCGAGAGCAGGCACTTTTGGTTACTTTTAGTGCTTTTTAAAAGTAACTCGCCGAAGGCGAAACGTCTGCCCCCAGGCATACGCTCTTGATCTTCTAAACAGTCATTTAGCCGTAATCACCGAAAGCTTGGTGATCCCGGCCTTCTCGATCGAGGCCATTGCCCGCGCCACTTCGCCGTAATTCACGCCGTTGTCGGCCTGCAACTGCACGCGCACGTCGGCGTTCTTGTCCTTGGCCGCCCTGAGGTTGCTTTCCAGCAGATCCGCCTGAATCTCGTCCTTGTTGATGAACAGCTTGCCCTTGTCGTCGATGCTCACCACCAGCGGGTCCTTTTGCTCCACCGGCGCCACCGCTTCGGTTTTCGGCAGGTTGATCGGGATGGAATTGGTCAACAGCGGCGCCGTCACGATGAATACCACCAACAGCACCAGCATCACGTCCACCAGCGGCGTGACGTTGATTTCGCTCAGCACTTCGTCATTGTCTTGTGTGGAAAAAGCCATCTCAGGACGCCTCCTTCACTTTCTGGCCGGCAGCCGTTGTGCCAGCCGCGGCGCCCGATTTGTTCAGCACCGGATGCAGCAACACGCGGAACGAATGCTTCTGCGCCAGGCTGTAGAAGTCGTGGGCAAAGTCGTCCAGGTCAGCGGCGGTCAGCTTCAGGCGACGCAGGTAATAGTTGTAAACCAGCACCGCCGGTACGGCGACGGCGATACCGACGCCGGTGGCCACCAGTGCGGCGCCAATCGGACCGGCCACGGTTTCAAGGCTGGCCGACCCTGCCGCACTGATGCCTTTGAGCGCTGACATGATCCCCCACACCGTCCCAAACAGGCCGATGAAAGGCGATGTGCTGCCGATACTGGCGAGGATGGCCAGGCCGGTTTCAAGCGACCGCCGCTCGCGCACGATTTGCTGACGCAGGGCGCGTTCGAGTCGATCCTGATGGTTGATCGCCTGGCTCAAATCAGCGGCGTGGCCACCTTCCGGCACTTGAATCGCCGCGTAACCGGCCAGGGCGACGCGGGCGGCGGCACCCGGCCGGGTCTGCGCGAGCTCAGCGGCCGAGTCCAGGCTCGAGGCTGCCCAGAATTGCTTGTGGAATTTCCGGTCCTGCGCCTTGAGGCGAGCAAACTGCAGGCCCTTGAGCAGGGCTAGGCTCCAGGTGGCGACGGAGAAGAGGATCAGCACCCAGATGACGGCGTGTTCAATGGAATCGAAAGGTGAGGCGATAAGGTTCATGTGCGGCTCCAACAAGGCAAATAAGCAAGGCAAAAAGGGGTTAAGCGATGCGCCTTTTGTCAGGTAGCCCGCGATGTTGCGACCAGATGGTCGATCACCTGATCTTGAAGTCGATGGGCACGCTGACCCAGCCGTCGATGGGGTCATTGCCCCGTTTGGCCGGGACGAAACTCCAGCGTTTCACGGCCGCCTGAGCGGCATCGTCAAGTTGCTCATGACCGCTGCTTTTTTGCACCTGGATCTCACTCGGTTTACCGCTGCCCAGCACGTGGACGCGCAGTAATACGGTGCCTTCCCAGTTGCGGCGCATGGCCAGGGCCGGGTATTCCGGCGCAGGGTTGTGCAGGTAACCGGCATTGGCCGAAGCCGGTGTGACCGGTGCAGGCGCGGGTGGCGCAGGCGGTGCGGGCGCGGCGACCGGTTGCGGTGGAGTCGGCGGTGCAGGTGGCTGCTCCGCCGGTTTGGCGACAGGTTTGGGTACGGGCTTGGCGACCGGCTTGGCCTTGGGTTTCGGGACGGGCTTGGGCGGCGGCGGTTTCACGGCCAGTTCGTCTTCTACCGGGGGCGGAGGCTCCTCCACGGGTTGCGCGACGGGCTGGGGCGGTGGCGGTGGCGTCTCGACAACCGGAGGGGCAGGCTGTGAAAACTCGATGGTCATCGGCGGGATTTCCGGCGGGACCACGGGCAGGGTGGCGGCGGGCGAACTATTGATCCAATAGATCACCGCACCGTGCAACACCAGGGCGAAGACGCCCAGCAGCACTGCTTCGCGACGGGTCAATATCTGCCGGGGCGTGGTCTGCAGACGCGACAGCGCCAAAGGGCCTCGGTAAACCCGGCCCAGGTCGAGCAACTCCCCGCCCGGCGCCTGGCGCCAAAGCACATTCAGTGCGTTGGCGGATTGGGCATTGGCCATTGATTAACTCCCAGCTGTTTAACGTAACAATGCGGAACCGAAGTTCCTTGATCCTGTTGATGCCGGTGCCACGTGCACCGGCTTAGTTCAGGGAGCAAGAGCCATACCAAGTGTCCATCCGCCGCAAAATGACCGGTCTAGAGCGTTGCACGACAATTGCTGTTGTGCCATCAGCATTGTTTTGTCGATCAGGTGTTGCGTCAGAAACAGTCGAGGTTATGAGGCGCTTTCATCCGGTTATAGGGGTTTTTCGGGGGGAAGTCATAAACAGGGGTGCAACACCTTTATATGCCTGGCAAGTGTTGGTCACCCGACAGAGTTGCAGCAAAGTGTCGCCTGCCCAACGTTTTAGATAGTAAACGCCGGATAAACAGGGCCAATAACACGTGGCATGAACTCTGCAAAGTCACTGCCGAGCGCGACTATACGAATAGATGCTCCCACTGACATTTAACTGCGGAGACTCTTGTTTTGACACAGCACTCTTTTAATACGCGCGCTCGGCGCTTCGATCCCTTGGCAACGGCGTCCAGTCTGGGCGTCCTGTTAATGCTGGTCCACGGACCATTGTTCGCCACTGAGGGTGGCGCCGAGGGTTCCCAAGACCCGCGACTGGCGACCGTGACGGTGACCGGCGCGGCGGCAAGCGAAGCGCAGAAGGCGGAGCAGCAACTGGCGAAAGTACCCGGCAAGACGGCCGTCATCGATAACCACGAGATTGAAAAAGGCCGCGCTTCCAACTCCGAAGATGTACTGGCATTGCAGCCCGGTGTATTCGCCCAGGCCACCAGCGGGTCAGCGGCCAACAAGATCTCTATCCGAGGGTCAGGACTGAACACCTTCTATCAAGGCTATGTGCTGGGCATCAAGTTTCTGTTCGACGGCCTGCCGCTGACCGGCCCCGGCGGTACTCAGGAAGACATGCTCGACATGGCCGGTGTTGACCACACGGAAGTGTTATACGGCGCCAACGCCTTTAACTATTCGGCGTTATCGCTGGGCGGGGCGATCAACTTCGTCAGCAAGACCGGCCGCACCGACCCCGGCAGTTACGCGCGCTTCGAAGCCGGAAGTTATGGCTATCGCAAGCAGGTATTAAGCACCGGCGGCGTAGAAGGTAACGCTGATTATTACGTCAGCCTGCAACATAACGAGCGTGATGGTTATCAGGACGACACGGCGAATAAAGGGCAGGGCATCGTCGCCAACTTCGGTTATGTGTTCAATCCCAAGCTGGAAACCCGGTTCTTCCTGCGTTATCGAGAGGAGACCCTCAGCCAGGGCAACACGCTGACGAAGTACCAGATCAAACACGACCCGAAAAGCAACGCCGTGCCATTCGGTCGCAAGAAGGACGGCACGACACTGCTTGGCAGCAAAACCACTTACACCTTCGACGACAATGCCAAGCTGGAAGTCGGCCTGGGCTACAACGATTACCCGCTCTATAACGGCTGGCGCTACTCGGCGACGCCCCAGGACTGGCGCTCGAAGGACATCAACCTGACCTTGCGATACCTGCGCACAGGCGACACTTTTCTGGGTTTGAACAGCGACAGCACCGCCACCTTCAGCACCACCCAGGCGTACCTCGCCGACGTCAAATCCCACAGCAAGGCGACCGGGACCAAACAGCAGGAAGCGAACTATACCGGCTCGCGTGACACGGTTTTCTCGCTGGGCAACGAGCTGCAGTTGACAGATGACCTCTGGCTGTCGACCGGGCTGTCGTTCATCGACATCAAGCGCAAGGCGGAAATCGAATACACCACCGGAGTCAATACCACCGCGTTTCCCAACGGCGTCGAATACCAAGAGCATTACCTCGCGCCGCGTATTGGCCTGCGCTACAAAATCTCCCCCGAATTCGAGCTGTTCGGCAACGTCAGCCGTTCCATTGACCCACCCGTGACCTGGCAACTGGGCAGCACCGGGACGCCCTACATCCAGGACGTCCGGCCGCAGAAGGCCAACACGGTTGAGCTGGGCATTCGAGGAGCGCACGGGATTTTCGACGGCAGCCTGACGCTGTATCGCTCGTGGGTGCAGAAGGAGTTGCTGTCGGTGGTGGTGCGTCAGGCCACCGCGACGCAGGACCCGTTGATCGCCACCTCAAACGGCAGCGGCACGATTCATCAAGGCATCGAGGCCGGTCTGAACGCGTTGTTGTGGGAAGGACAGGGTGACACCCTCACCTTGCGTCAGGCGTTCACGTACAACGATTTCCATTACCGCAATGACGCGACTTTCGGCGACAACGAGCTGCCGGGTCTGCCGCGTCAGGTCTACCAGGCCGCACTCGAATATCGGCAGGCCAGCGGTTTCTATGCCGAAGTCAACGCGCGTTCTGCTTCCAGCTACTACGTCGATTTCGCCAATTCGTTGCATGCGCCTTCCTATACGCTGTGGGGGGCGAAAGTAGGGTATGAAGCGCCAGGCCGGAAATGGGAGGTGTTCGTCGATGCCCGCAACCTGACCAACGAGCGCTATGCCACAGCGTCCAACACGGCGTACGACGCACGAGGGCAAGACTCGGCCAACTTCTACGTTGGTGATCCGATCAACGTGACCACGGGTGTTTCTTACCGCTTCTGATCCGGTCACGCCGGCCTGCCATCCGGCGGGCCATCATCGGAATCTGCCGCCATCGACGGGAGACATTGCATGCGCTTATACGTCGTACGTCACGGCCAGACCCAGGCCAACGCCGAACACCGTTACCTCGGCGCCCTCGATCCCGGCCTGACTGCGACCGGTCGCGAACAGGCGGCGGCGTTGCGTCTGGAATGGCCTGACTCGATCCGCCGCATCGTCACCTCCCCCTTGCAGCGCGCCCGGCAGACTGCCGACATTCTCAACTACCGATTGGACCTGCCCTTGCAGGTGATTCCGGCGTTTCGCGAGAGGGATGTCGGCGTGTTCGAGGGCCTGACCCAAGCCGAAGCGCAGGCGCGCTATCCGGAGATGTGGCAGCGCAACATCACGCGCCAGTGGGACAGCGGACCGCCGGGAGGAGAGTCAATCGCGGACGTGGTCAAGCGGGTTCACGACGGTCTGATTGCCCTGATCAGCTTGCCTGCGGCCGAGGATCTTCTGCTGGTGGGCCACGGCTTTGTGGCGAAAACCATTCGGGCGCTGGTGAACCGGGATTTCTCGGACTTTTTCGACTGGCAACTGGGCAATGGACACTGGCTGGTGCTGGAGCATGTCGAGCGGGTTGCCGATTACAGAGTGCCGGTGGCAAGTCCGTTGCCAGGTGCGTGACGGGGCTTACATTTGCGGCGTGACGCCTGACGCTTTCCCGGCTAAAGCCAGTCCTGCCAGGATGCACCGGGCTTTTAGTGGGACCGGCTTCAGCCGGGGAGAGGCCGGCATTAGCACCCACACATTTGCAGCGTGACCACTGACGCTTTCCCGGCTAATGCCGGTCTTATATTAGATTTCAGCATTCACGCACTGGAAACCCCATGTCGCCACCTCGCATTCGCAACATCGCCATCTGCGTCTTTCATCACCAAGGCAAGATCCTCGTCAACGCGTTTCCCGATCCGGTGAAGCAGCAAACGCTGTTTCGTCCTCTGGGCGGCGGCATCGAATTCGGAGAAAGGAGTGCCGATGCTATCGTCCGGGAAATCCGCGAAGAGCTGAATCTCCCCATCCGTAACGTTCGTCTGCTCGGCACCCTGGAAAGCCTGTTCACCTACCTCGGTAACCCCGGCCATGAAGTGGTTCAGGTGTATGACGCCGAATTCGCAGCGCCTGAACTCTATGAACAAAACAGGCTGGAAGGGCAGGAGAGTAACGGTGAAAGATTCACCGCCGTTTGGCTGGACAGCGTCGAGTTGAGTCATGACGGCGTGCTGGTGCCGGAAGGATTGCATGAGTTGCTGCGATCGCTGTCGTTGCTAGCCTGACCTCTACCAGCATTGCAAAAATCGCAATGGTGAGTTGAGTTTCCTGGTGATTCACGACCGTCGCAGCAGTCAATAGGATTCAGCATGAACTCACTCATGCAGGTCTCCTAATGACTACTTTCGATTCGGCCAACGCCTCGAACGGCAAACCCGGCGTCAGTCGCCGCGGCATCTTGCAAGCGTCTGCGATTGGAGCAGCGTCTGCGTTGGCTGCTTCACTCGTGAGCGCTGCACCCGCCAGCGCACGTCCTTCTGCCCGGCACAGTAGCGTCGAGTTCGATGATGCCTTCCGGGTCACGTTCCACACGCAAAAGGTCGGCGATGTCGAAGTGTTTTACCGCGAGGTCGGCGCGAAGGATGCGCCAGTGCTCTTGCTGCTCCACGGCTTCCCGACCGCTAGCCATATGTTCCGTAACCTCATGCCGCTCCTGGCCAGCCAATACCGCCTGATTGCCCCGGATTTGCCCGGTTTCGGCAACACCCTGGCACCGCCGCGAGGCCAGTTCGATTACACCTTCGACAACCTCTACAAAGTGGTCGAGGGCTTCACCGAAGCCCTGGGGCTGACTCGATACGCGCTGTACATCTTCGACTATGGGGCGCCCACCGGCCTGCGCCTCGCGGCCGCCAACCCG
This sequence comes from Pseudomonas sp. Ps21-P2, assembly GCF_039672565.1. Lineage (NCBI taxonomy): Bacteria > Pseudomonadati > Pseudomonadota > Gammaproteobacteria > Pseudomonadales > Pseudomonadaceae > Pseudomonas > Pseudomonas sp. Ps21-P2. Next base: position 483,559 of record NZ_JBDFPL010000005.1, on the reverse strand, counting down.
GAGAAGGTGACGGCAATCATCAGCCAGAACGGCAACGCCTACCTGGAAGGTTTCAGCGATCAGTGGGACCCGTGGCAGGCCTATTGGCGTGATCCTTCGCCGGCCAACCGCGAAGCCTGTCGCCCGTCGCTGTCGCCCAAGACCATCCGTGACTGGCAATACGGCACCGGTGCTGATCCCGAGAAGCTCTCGCCCGACGGCTACAACCTCGACATTTTTTACATGGCCCGGCCCGGCGCCGAGGACATCCAACTGGACCTGATTCTCGACTACCGCAGCAACGTCGCGGCGTATCCCGCGTTCCAGGCGTATCTGCGCAAGCATCAACCGCCATTGCTGGCGGTGTGGGGCAAGCATGACCCGGCCTTTGTCCCGCCGGGTGCCATGGCCTTTCGCAAGGACATCCCGACTGCCGAAGTGCATTTTCTTGAGACCGGCCACTTCGCCCTGGAGACCCATGCGCCTGAGATTGCGCAGTACATTCGGGATTTCCTGTCGCGAACGCTGCAGGCGTGAAGACGCCGGTCATGCCACGTCGGAGGTGCAATGGCCGGAGCATCTCGCGGATCAAGTGTGGGGCAAGAGGGCTGATGCGATCGCCAATCAGCCTTCACCCAACTCGCGCATCACGGCGTACAAGGCGGACTTCGCTTCAAACCCGACACCCGGGATATCCGGCAATCCGACGTAGCTGTTTTCCACTTTGATCCCGTCCGCGAACCCGCCGAAGGGCTGGAACACATCCGGGTAGGATTCGTTGCCGCCCAGGTGCAGACCGGCGGCGATGTTCAAGGACATCTGGTGACCGCCGTGTGGCACCACGCGGCGTGAGGACCAACCCATGTCTTCCATTACTTTCAGGGTGCGCATGTATTCCACCAGTCCGTAGGACAGCGCGCAATCGAACTGCAGGAAGTCGCGATCAGGGCGCATGCCGCCATGGCGCAGCAGGTTGCGGGCGTCCTGGTGAGAGAACAGGTTTTCACCGGTGGCCATGGGCAGTTCGTAGTGATTGGCGAGCTCGGCCTGAAGCGCGTAATCCAGCGGGTCCCCGACTTCTTCATACCAGAAGAGGTTGTACGGCTTGATGGCTTCGGCATACGCAATGCCGGTTTCCAGATCGAAACGGCCGTTGGCATCGACCGCCAGACGACGCCCGTCACCCACCACCTCCAGCACCGCCTCGATTCGGCGGATGTCTTCGTCCAGTGGCACCGCGCCAATCTTCATTTTTACGACGTCATAACCGCGATCCAGATAGCTCTGCATCTCTGCCTTGAGCTTGGTCTGGTCCTTGCCGGGGTAGTAATAGCCGCCTGCTGCATAGACCCATACTTTTTCATCGGCCACGCCGTTACGGTAGCGGTCAGCCAGCAGGCGATAGAGCGGTTTGCCTTCGATTTTGGCGACTGCGTCCCACACCGCCATGTCGATGGTACCGACGGCGACCGAGCGCTCACCGTGACCGCCCGGCTTTTCGTTGGTCATCAGGGCTTTCCAGATGGCGAACGGGTCCAGGTTATTGTTTTCGTGATCGACAAGGGTGTCGGGGTCCGCTTCGGTGATGCGTGCCAGAAAGCGATCACGCATCAGCGCGCCCTGGCCGTAGCGACCGTTGGAATTGAAGCCGTAACCGATAACCGGTTTGCCGTCGCGAATCACGTCGGTGATCACTGCAACGACCGAGCAGGTCATCTTGGAAAAGTCGATGTAGGCGTTGGCGATGGGCGAGGCGATGGAGACGGTTTTCTCACGGATGTCGACGATGCGCATGGCGGGTTCCCCTTGTTGTTCGTGCTGTTGTTCGTGGCCCCACGTTAGGCTTTGCGACGCCACCCGCCCAATGCTATTAATGCCGCACCCTATGCACAGGAGGCATGGCCCCTTGGAACTCGTGTGGCTCGAAGATCTGTCAGCGCTGGCGGAGTACGGCAGCTTTGTCCGTGCCGCCGAAGCAAGGCATGTTACCCAGCCGGCCTTTAGCCGCAGGGTTCGCTCGCTGGAGAACTGGATGGGGGTGGAGTTGTTCGTGCGCACACCCCAGGGCGCGACGCTGACGGAAGCCGGCCGGCAGATTTTGCCCAGCGCTCAGGAGGCCGCCCGGCACCTGTACCGGATGCGCAATGAGGCTCAGGAAGTGGCCGGCATGGCAGCGCGGTCACTCAAGTTCGCGGCGACGCATTCGCTGTCGTTCACCTTCTTCCCCAAGTGGCTGCGAAGCTCGGAAAATGGCGCTCTCATTGAGGCCGTGCAACTGCACTCCGACAGCATGGCCGTCTGCGAGCAGATGCTGATCCACGGTCAGGTGCAGTTCATGCTCTGCCATCGCCACCCCGACGTCCCTCCGTTGCTGGCCCCTGATCAGTTCATCAGCAAAAAAGTGGGTGAGGACGTGCTGGTGCCCCTGGCGAGCACGTCGACCCGATTCGGCACTCCGGCTGCGGCGTTGCCGTATCTGGCGTATACCCATGAATCCGGGCTGGGACGTATCGTCGCGCACCGACTGCGGGGCAAGGAAGATTACCTTCACATCAAACCGCTCTTCAGCAGCCACCTTGCCGCGGTGCTCATGTCCATGGCCCTGGAAAGCAAAGGCGTGGCGTGGCTGCCGAAAAGCCTCACCGAACAGGAAGTGCTGGAGGGGCGGTTGGTCAGAGCGCTCGATGGGAGCTGGGACATTCCGCTGGAAATTCACCTGACCCGGCCAAAGGCGCAGTTGAGTCAGGCGGCGGAAGCGTTTTGGGGCGAGGCGGGTGGTGACGTGGGCCTGCCTGTGGGCGGACGGGCTGGCTGATGCGATCCGCTGTCGAAACTCTTAACCAAGACTCGAAAATGGTAGCCAGACCAAGAGTAGTACTCGAAAACGTTAATTCGATGGCGTGAAAGTATTCTTACATCTGGAGGCGCCATACCAATTTATGGTTCAACGCTCAATCTCTTTGGCAGCGAATAGTGCTTGATGCGGCAAGGATAAGCATTACCGTCGCCTTTACAGGTGCCGTCTAGGTACCGGTAATCAAAGCGCACCACTTGCCCTTTCTTAGGCCAGCTTCGGCGTGGAAGCACCTCCTGATAGTCCGACGTTTCCGGCGTAAACATGAGAGTCGTCCCTTGTTCGGGACAGATAACCGTGGCCGTCTTTACGCTTACTTTCAGGATCTCCGCCTGCAACTTGGGAAATGGGTTTGTCACGACATCAGTAATGCGCAACTCCATCCTGCATATTTGCCACGATGATGCCAGGGCGGGTTGGCATAACAGTGAAAACATCACAGTAAACAGCACGCAGTAGGGGGCCTGATGTTTCATTGTTAGCGTTGCTCTTCAATCAATGTGCCGGGGCCATTCATTACAAACTATCCGGATCCCCAAAAAACATCTGAATCCGCGACCTTAACCATCTTTCCCCCGGGTCATTGTCCTGCGACCCGCGCCAGGCCATGTGCAGCTCAAACGTACGCGATTCAATCGGCAGCTCTTCCGAGCGCACACCACCCGCAGCCGTCAGCACGGCAGCCGCGTAATCCGGCACGGTCGCCACAATGTCAGTCCCGGCAATCAGTGTCGCCAGCCCGTTGAACTGGGGAACCGCCAGCACGACGTGGCGCTTGCGGCCGATTTTTTCCAGGTGTTCGTCGATGAAGCCGCCCAGGTCGCCGGCGAAGGACACCAGTGCGTGGGGGCGGGCACAGAAGTCATCCAGGGTGATCGGCCCCGGCATGGTGTCGGCGCGCAGCAGTTTGGGTTTGCTGCGGCGCAGCACTTTGCGCTTGGCATTGGCGGGGAGGTCGTCGGTGTAGCTGACGCCGATGGAGATTTCCCCGGAAGACAGCAGCGCCGGCATGAGGATGTAGTTGGTGCGGCGCACCACCAGCACGATGCCGGGCGACTCCGAGCGTAGGCGCTTGAGCAGCGAGGGCAGCAGGGCGAACTCGACTTCATCGGACAGGCCGATGCGGAACACTGCCGTGCTGGTGGCCGGGTCGAAGTCGGCAGCGCGGCTGACGGCGGTGGAAATGGAGTCCAGGGCAGGGGACAGCAGGCCAAAGATCTCGATGGCCCGCGCGGTGGGTTCCATGCTGCGCCCGGTGCGCACAAACAGCGGATCGTCGAACAGCCCGCGCAATCGCGACAGCGCCGCACTGATCGCCGGCTGACCGAGGAACAGCTTCTCGGCAGCGCGTGTGACGCTGCGTTCGTGCATCAGTGTTTCGAAAACGATGAGCAGATTGAGGTCGACGCGACGCAGGTCGTTGCGATTCATGACGGGGGTCTCGGGGGCATTGGTCGATACATTGGCGGCCCAGACGCGCGCCACGTGTTCAGCTCAGGCAGGGATATTACGGGTAAATACCGGTTGTCTGCATCGTTGAATTTTCCTGCATCCCTGTAAAGGAGCTTCGTACCATGCCGCCGACAGTCGTCGATGAAACCTTGACGAGTAAAAATACACCAATGCCTACATACTGGCCCTTTGTAATCCGGGCCGACGCAGCCAGCGTGGAACAAGGGATTCATCGATATTTGGCGTCCGGGTTGCAATGTCGCGGTGCGCACCCAACAATGTGCGCCCTGCAGGCCCGGGACGGCCGCTTGAGATTGAGCGCTGCCTGCACCATCAGAATCGATGGCAGGCATGTCGACTATTAATAGCCACTGATAGTGTTACCGGCGGCGCCCGGATAGAGTTCATGGCATCAAGGTTCATAAGGCGAGGTTCGAAATGTCCCGCACGATCCGTTTTCATCAGTTCGGTCCGGCCGAGGTGCTCAAAGTAGAAGAGCTGCCGGTCGCGTTGCCTGCACCCGGTGAGGTGCAAGTGCGCGTCCAGGCGATCGGCGTCACCTGGTACGACGTGCTGTGGCGACAAAATCTGGCTTCATCCCAGGCTCGCCTGCCGGCCGGTCTGGGCTCCGAAATGGCGGGCGTCATTACCGCCATTGGCGATGGCGTAACCGATCTGAAAGTCGGCGACAAGGTTGCCAGCTTCCCTTCGGCTGACGTCAATGTGTACCCGGTCTACGGCGAGTTGATCCTGTTGCCTCGCACCTCCGTGACTCATTACCCGGACGTGCTGACGCCCAATCAGGCGGCCGTTCACTACACGCCGATGCTGGTGGCGTACTTTGCTTTCGTTGAACTGGCACGGTCCAAACCCGGGCAAACGGCGCTGGTCACCGATGCCAGCCACTGCGCGGGCCCTGCGTTTCTGCAACTGGGCAAGGCGCTCGGCATCAAGGTGATTGCCGCGACCAAGACCGACGCGTGCCGCGAATACCTGCTGAAAATGGGTGCGGACAAGGTGATCGTCACCGAGGAAGAGGATCTGCTTCTGACGATCAACCGCTACACCGACAACCGCGGCGTGGACATTGTCCTCGACGGTCTGGGCGGTCCGCAGATGTCGATCCTGGGTGATGTGCTGGCGCCACGTGGCAGCCTGATTCTCTATGGCCTGCAAGGCGGCAACCAGACGCCATTCCCGGCGTGTGCAGCGTTCCAGAAGAACATTCAGTTCTTTGTCCACTGCGTTGGCAACTTCACCGGCAAGCCTGAACTGGGCATCAAGCAGGACGAAGAAGCGATCAAGCGTGCATTGCGCGACATCAACCAGATGACGGCAGATGGCATGCTGGTGCCGCAGATCACCAAGGTGTTCCCCTTCGATCAACTGGTCGAGGCGCACCGTTTGATGGACGGTTGCCCAGTGGGCGGTCGCGTAGTGGTTGAGGTTGATCCATCCTGAGTGCAGACCATCGCGCTCATTGAATGCTCGACGCTTTTGACCTGGCGTCGGGATTGAGGTGTCGGAGACCGGGTTCCAGGTATCCGCCCTGTCAGTCACGGGTCACGTTGTATCACTCAAGCCTTCCCGAATGTTCTGGAAGGCTTTTTTGTTTATTGGATGTTTAATTGAATGATCAATCCGCCAAGTGTGTGTGGTTGATAAGTCTTTTCGAATCAATGGAATGTTAGTGTTAATAAACCTTTATTTAAACATCCTCGTTTAATGCCTGTTCGGATTTGTCGAAAAGAGAACCTTCACGTGTCGGCAGTAGCTGGCTTGTAATTGTTTCGCATGCGTCGATAATAGTTTGAACAATTACATGCTCAAGGAACGAGTCGATGCCTGTTGACCTGCCGCCCTCTGCTTTGCCTGATAACCGGCCCGCTGCACCCATCACTAGCGGAAATGCCTCATGTATGGATATCAAGCCAACAATAGGGAACAGTGTTACCGCGCTGATCAGTCGTCGGGTATTGAAGCCATGAGTTCAATGCACGAACAAGCCATGAACTACGTCTATCAGCAAGTGCTGCAACGCCTCTCGGGTTATTTGAATCGCAACGAACGAACCGCCCTTCAGTTATTGATCCAGCGTTTGATCGTCGCTGCGGGCGGCATAGACAGGATCGGCGGCTATAAAGTGCTGGTGGCATTCAGCGGCGGCAAGGACAGCGCCTATACCGTGGCCATGTTGCGTGCCGCTCAACTGAGCATCGCCGCACGGGGGCCGGCAACGTTCAGGCTGCGGGTCGCCAATATGCGCCATGCGGGCATTACTTCGGCGGTGATGGGCAACATCGACCGCTGTTATTCGGCGCTGTTTCTCCACGACGACCCGAGGGTCGAGCTGTTGGTGATCGATCACCAGTACGTGCAGATTTTCGAGCCCGATTTACCTTTTTCGACCGCGGGTCGTGAGCAGAATCGCTCCGACGTGCTGCTGGGCGGGCATCTGACGGCTGGCGATGCGCGGACTACCTTCTGCAACAGCTGCTACCTGGGCATGGCGGACTTCATGGTTCGCGCTGCTTGTTGGGGGGGCGGGGTGAATGCAGTGATCAGCGGCGACTCGCTCAAGGAGCAGAAGCAGTACGCGACCTGGATCATGCGTCTGGCGCGCCATGGTGGGCAGAAAATCGAGCCCTGGCACACCTTGGGTTTCAGCGGGGCATTAAGCGTCATCGACAGTGTCGGGCGCGCCTATTACGAGGAGCTGTACGGCGAGTCGGCGGAAGCGTCGGGCTGCTGCCGGCCCCCGGTCTACCCGAACAGAACCATTGCCCCGACCTTGCTGACCGCCGCGGACCTCATCGGCTTTCGCACGGAGGAACACTGGGGGCTGCTCACTGATTTTCTGGGGTTTCGCTTTGATGACCTGGCGTTCAGCTTCAGTGAATCGGACTGCGCCAATCCACTGCTGATGGCCCATCTGCGCGGGCTCAAGGCCGAATTTATTGAAGGGCGTGCCTACAGCGATGGCATCGCTGAGTACCTGGAGCTGGCGGCGGCCATGATGCGCCGCAAACGCATGCCTGCCCGATTGATCGCCCAGGCGCTGGCCGCCTACGACAGCCCGGAAAAAATCGACGATCGCCGGCAGCTTGCCGAAGGCTACGGCCAGGAGGCTTTCGGCCTGGGCGAGACCCAATGGGTGTGCCTGCTGTTCTCGCCATTTGTGGACGCCGGCGCACGGCTCGAGGACTTCCTGCGCCGCTATCACCCCGGCATGCTGGTGGGGCTCAGTGATCTGCACAAGACCCTCGCCGGGCAACTCGTCCCGGACCTGGTGCCGCACTGGCTGGTGGAAGTCAGCGGCCTGAGCCTGAAGGGGCTGCAATCGCTCTACGCCAAGCGCCACGTGGACCTCAACGACGACCGTTCGATCATCGCCCGGGTCCGCGCCAGCGATCCCGACAAGCGCCGGGTGGCGACGGTCGATCCGCACACCGGCGCCCTGACCACGGAACTGATTTCGGGGCGTTGAACGCTGCGAGGTGAACTGACGCGACGTGATGCGTTGAGCCTCGGGTGGTCGACGGGGCGCTTTCTCAATGACCCTGCGCCTGGCGCACGGAAGGGGTGCTCGATGAATAACAACAAGACCGACTTTGCCTATCAGATGGTGTACCGCTACCTGCTCAGGCTGACCAACGAACTGTCCGCCGGACCGGCCGTGCGCTTGCCCTCGTTGCGCCTCCTGGCACGACGGCTGCGAGTATCGATTTCCACGGTGCAAAACGCCTATAGCCTGCTCGAAAAAGAAGGGCGCATCTGCTCCGTGCCCAAGTCCGGTTATTTCGCGCTGCCCAACCCCTGCAACGACATGCCGCTGGAAGGCGATGACGTCTTCACGCGTTTTCATGCCAGCGCTCGGCGCCCGGAAATGTTCGTCTTCGGCGCCGACGAGCCGACGCTGTTGCTGTCGCTTCACGGCGCGTTGTTGAGCGTTGAGCGCGACCTCATGCGTCACTATCCCTGCCAGCCCGACCCGCGTTTTCAGCCCTTCGGTGATGTCGAGTTGCGCACGGCGCTGGCCGGCCACTACACCTCGTCCACCGAGCATTGCTGGCACCCGGACAACGTGTTTATCGGGCCGGACAAGACCGGCGTGCTGAAGACGGTGATTGAAGCGCTGCAACTGCGCGACGGCGCCGTGCTGGTGGAGTCGCCGTGCGGCTGGAGCATCCTGCGCACGCTGCAGACGTACGGGATTCGGGTGATTGAAGTCTGCACCGACGCCCAGGGGGCAATCGACATCGATGAGCTGAGCGCGGTGATCCAGCGGGAAGCGGTGAAGATGGCGATTGTGTCGTCGCAGATGGACCCGATACGCGGGCAATTGATGCCTTCCGCCCAGCGGGCGCGGTTGGCGGAGGTATTGAATCGGCATGGGTTGTGGGTGCTGGAGAACGATACCCATGGCGCCCTGTGTTTCGAGGAGGACCGTTCGCCGTTCCGGGATTTGATCGATCCAGAGCGGCTGCTGGTGGTGGGTGCGTTTGACAAGATGATCGGGTTGGAGGCGCCGTTCGGGTATTTGTTGAGCCGGCATTCGCGGGCGCTGTTGCATCAGCAGTGGGTGTTGCGTTCGTTCCGTTTGCCGCCGGTTCGGCAGAAGGCGATTGCGCGGTTGTATGCGTCGGGGCAGCTTGATCGGCACATGCGGGAGTTGCGTGGCTGTCTTGAGCAGCGGGTCGGTGAGTTGGCAAGCGGGGTGGAGGCGTATCTGGGGGATGAGGTGGCGTTTGTGCGTCCTCGGGGTGGGGCGTCGATCTGGCTGGAGAGTGTGCATCGGGTGGATACGGCGCGGGTGTTCAATCGGTTGCTGGAGCAGCGGATTGTGGTGGCGCCGGGGGAGTTGTTCAGTGTGCGGGGGTTGCATCAGCAGTGTTTGCGGATCAGCGGGACGGTGGATTGGGATCAGAATATTGAGTCGATACTGGTGGTTGTTCGTAATGCGTTGGTCCAAGAGCGGCTTGTTTAACGGTGCGGCTTATGCAGATCAAGATCAAAATCAAGGGCGTCGGCCTAACGGCCTCGGTTTCGCCTTCGGCGAGTTACTTGGAAAAGTCGAAAGTCGCACCATCCCCAAGTAACCAAGGGTGCTTGCTCCTGGTTGGGTTCCTCCTTCGTCGGAATACCCTCACTCCGACGACGCTCCGTGGGCCCGCGCCGAACGGACATCCATGTCCTGACGGCGCTCTCGCGGCATCCATGCCGCTCGGCCCACTGCGCGTCGTCTGCGTTCGGCCTGCACCCAAGTCGCGTTTGGCGGTGTATGAGCCTTTTGCGTATGAAGATCGAAAGCAGATCAAGAGCTTCCCGGCTGAAGCCGGTCCTACAAATGCACCGCATACCCTCTGTAGGACCGGCTTCAGCCGGGAAGAGGCCAGCCCAGTCGCCAACAATTTTTGCTGATAGGCCCTCCAACTGTGGGGGCGAGCTTGCTCGCGAATGCTTTTGATGGTTGAAACCAGCTCCTGACTGCACGCGTTGATCGTTCCCACGCTCTGCGTGGGTATGCATCCCCTGGCGCTCTGCGCCGAAATCTGTCCGCCAATCCATTTCCGTTTGCCTCGACGGCATTGAGCTGTTATCTGTACGTCCGTCCAGTGTTCCGATCGACGGCCAGCCATTTCAGTGACTTCCATTTCCGCTCTTTCCCCCGATACCTGCGCAGCTCCTGTCGAGCCTGTGGCGGTGGCGGCTGTCGATCCGGAAACGGGTTACCGGGTGGCGGTACGGGAGTTGTGTGAGTTTACGGCGAAGGCGGGGGATCTGGATTTGCGGTTTACGCCGTCGCCCACGGCGCAGGAAGGGATTGCCGGGCATCGGACGGTGGCAGCGCGGCGGGGGCCGCAGTATCAGGCTGAGGTGGCGTTGAGCGGGGTGTTTCATGAGCTGAGGATTCGGGGCAGGGCGGATGGCTACGATGCCGCGCTGAACCAGCTCGAGGAGATCAAGACCTACCGCGGCGACCTGAGCAGTCTGCCCGCCAACCACCGGCAGCTGCACTGGGCCCAGGCTAAGGTGTATGGCTGGCTGCTGTGCCAGCAGTTGCAGCTGGCCGAGGTCAATCTGGCGCTGGTGTATTTCAACATCATCAGTGAGCAGGAAACCCTCATTCAGCAGCGTTTCACGGCAGCCGAGTTACAGGGGTTTTTCGAAACTCAGGCCGGCATCTTCCTGCAGTGGGCGCGGCAGGAACTGGCCCATCGCGATGCTCGCGACCATGGGCTCAGCGCCCTGAAATTTCCCCATGCCGATTTCCGAACCGGGCAGCGGGCGTTGGCCGAGTCGGTGTACAAGGCGGTCACCACCGGGCGCTGTTTGATGGCCCAGGCGCCCACCGGCATTGGCAAAACCATCGGCACGGTGTTTCCGATGCTCAAGGCCGCGCCAACGCGCAAGCTGGACAAGGTGTTTTTCCTCACCGCCAAGACCCCGGGACGCAAGCTGGCGCTGGATGCCCTGAGCGTGATTGGGCGGAGTGCTCCAGAGCTGAACCTGCGCGTGCTGGAAATGGTCGCCCGGGACAAGGCCTGCGAGTACCCGGACAAGGCGTGCAACGGGGATTCATGCCCGCTCGCCAAAGGTTTTTACGACCGGCTGCCGGCGGCGCGCAGCGAGGCGATGATCAAGCCGTGGCTCGATCAGGCCGGCGTGCGTGAGGTCGCGCTGGGCCATCAGGTCTGCCCGTATTACCTGAGCCAGGAGCTGGCGCGCTGGTCGGACGTGGTGATCGCCGACTACAACTACTATTTCGACCTCAGCGGCATGCTGTTCGGGCTCAGTCAGTTCAATCAGTGGCGCGTAGCGGTCCTGGTGGACGAGGCGCACAACATGGTCGAGCGGGCGCGGTCGATGTACAGCGCGACACTCGATCAGCACAGCATGAAGCAGGTGCGGCAGAGCGCGCCGGAGCCGGTGAAAAAAGCCTTGCAGCGGCTCAACCGCGACTGGAATGCCCTGCACAAGGAACAAGTCGCCCCTTATCAGGCCTACGCCGCCACCCCGGCCAAATTTCTCAACAGTCTCAACCTGTGCATCACCGCGTTTGGCGACTACTTCAACGAGCATCCCCACGCGGCCAATGGCGAGCTGCAGAGCTTCTATTTCGAGGCGATCCAGTTCGGTCGCATTGCCGAGCTGTTCGACGAGCATTTCCTGTTCGATATCAGCAAGCGTGAACTGGGCAGCAAGTCGCTGTCCCGGCTGTGCCTGCGCAATGTCGTCCCGGCGGGGTTTGTGCGTCCGCGCCTGACCGCCGCGATCAGTGCGGTGCTGTTTTCCGCGACCCTCAATCCACGGCATTTCTACCGCGACTTGCTGGGCCTGCCCGACACCACCGCCTGGGTCGACGTCGAGTCGCCCTTTCAACGGTCGCAACTGGACGTGGAAATAGTCAGCCGCATTTCCACCCGCTACACCCATCGGCAGGCCTCACTGGCGCCCATCGTCGAGCTGATGGCGCGGCAGTTCGAAGCGCGGCCGGGCAACTATCTGGCGTTTTTCAGCAGCTTCGATTATCTCCAGCAAGTCGCCGAGCTGATGGAGCGCAGCCACCCGGCTGTTCCTGTCTGGAAACAATCCCGGGGCATGGCCGAGGCCGAACGGCAGGCCTTTCTCGATCGCTTTACCCCCGCCAGTCAAGGCATCGGTTTTGCGGTGCTGGGCGGGGCGTTCGGCGAGGGCATCGACCTGCCGGGGGCTCGGTTGATCGGTGCGTTCATCGCCACCCTGGGCCTGGCGCAGATCAACCCGGTCAACGAGCAACTTAAACAGCGCATGAGCCTGTTGTTCGGCGCCGGTTACGACTACACCTATTTGTACCCCGGCATGCAGAAAGTGGTGCAGGCCGCCGGCCGGGTGATTCGGGGTCTGGACGATCGCGGTGTGGTGGTGCTGATCGACGATCGCTTCGCCGAGCGCAAGATCCAGCAACTGTTACCGGTGTGGTGGCAGCTATGATGGGGGGCAGCTAATTGTCTCAAGGCGTTACGGATCGATAGCCGAGCGCCACGGTCCAACTGCCAGTAAACTGCCGCGTCACTGGCATTTCAGGCGGCGTTTCAGAGCGTTTCCCGCCTGGTCGGGACTTTTTCTTTTTGTCATTTCCCTATTTTTCATCCACGGAGGTTTCGCATGAGTATCAGTCCATTCGCGGGCAAACTGGCGCCTGCAGAATTGCTGGTCGATCTTCCTCGTCTGGTGACGGCTTATTACACCGGCCAGCCCGACGCATCGGTGGCGACCCAGCGTGTTGCCTTCGGTACTTCCGGGCACCGCGGCAGTTCTTTCGAATTGAGCTTCAACGAGTGGCACGTGCTGGCCATCAGTCAGGCGATCTGCCTGTACCGCCAGGCCAACGGCATCGACGGCCCGCTGTTCCTCGGCGCCGACACCCACGCGCTCTCAACCCCGGCGGCCGCTTCGGCGCTGGAAGTGCTGGCGGCCAACGGCGTCAACGTGATGATCTCCGAGGGTGACGAATACACCCCGACGCCGGCGATCTCCCACGCCATCATCTGCTACAACCGCGGGCGCACGACCGGTCTGGCCGACGGCATCGTCATCACGCCTTCGCACAATCCGCCGGAAAGCGGCGGTTTCAAGTACAACCCCACCAACGGCGGCCCGGCTGACTCGCACATCACCAAGTGGATCGAGAACAAAGCCAACGAATTGCTCGCCGAGCGCATCGTCAACGTCCAGCGCATCACCCACGAAAAAGCCCTGCGCGCCGACACCACCCATCGCCATGACTACATCAACACGTACGTGGCTGACCTGAAAAACGTCATCGACATGGACGCCATTCGTGGCGCCAACCTGCACCTGGGCGTTGACCCGCTGGGCGGGGCGGGCGTGCGTTACTGGTCGGCGATTGGTGAGCACTACGGCCTGAATCTGGAAGTGGTAAACAAGTTCGTCGATCCGACCTTCCGCTTCATGAGCGTGGACTGGGACGGCAAGATCCGCATGGACCCGTCGTCCAATTTCGCGATGCAGAGCCTGATCGGTCTGAAAGACCGCTTCCAGGTGGCCTTCGCCTGCGACCCGGACCACGACCGTCACGGCATCGTGACGCCGACCGGCGGCCTGCTGGCGCCGAACAATTACCTGGCGGTGTCGATCGATTACCTGTTTCAGAACCGTCCTGACTGGCGCGCCGATGCGGCCGTCGGCAAGACCGTGGTCAGCAGCGGGATGATCGATCGCGTGACCCAACGTCTGGGCCGCCGCCTCTACGAAGTGCCAGTGGGCTTCAAGTTCTTCGCCGAAGGGTTGTACGAGGGTTCGCTGGGCTTTGGCGGTGAGGAGAGTGCCGGTGCGTCGTTCCTGCGTCGCGACGGGACGGTCTGGACGACGGACAAGGATGGTTTGATCCCGGCATTGCTGGCCGCGGAAATCCGCGCGCGCAAAGGCCGCGACCCGAGCGAGATGTACAAGGCGTTGACCGATGAGTTGGGCGAACCAGTGTCGACCCGCGTCGAGGCGAAGGCCAACTTCGAGCAGAAGGCGCTGTTGAGCAAGCTGTCGCCGGAGCAGGTCACGTCGACGGAGCTGGCAGGGGAGAAGATTGAGAGCATCCTGAGCAAGGCGCCGGGCAATGATCAGGCGATTGGTGGCTTGAAGGTCATTACCGAGAACGGCTGGTTCGCTGCGCGGCCGTCGGGGACTGAGGATATCTACAAGATCTATGCGGAGAGCTTCAAAGGTGAGGAGCATCTGAAGCGTCTAGTAGCTGAGGCGCAGGTGCTTGTTGACGGCGCGATAGCGCCTTGACGCTTTTGCGTCGAGCCTGAGCTCGTGGTGCGGCTGAGAGAGTCTGCCTAACGGCAGACATTTCGCCTTCGGCGAGTTACTTGGAAAAGCACCCCAAGTAACCAAGGGTGCTTGCTCCTGGTTAGGTTCCTCCTTCGTCGGAATACCCTCACTTCGACGACACTCCGTGGGCCCGGAGTGAAGGAACCCGACGAAGTCGGGCCCAACCATGAGCACAAGCCCTTGGTTACTTGGGGCTTTATCAAGTAACTCGCCGAAGGCGAAACGTCTGCCCCCAGGCAGACGCTCTTGATCTTGATCTACCGCTTCTAAGCGACATCGACCAACACGATCTCGCTGTCTTCGAGGGCCGTCACCCGCAACACACGCTCATCCTCAACCGCCACACCATCCCGCGCTTCAGCACGGAGGCCGTTGACCTCGATGACGCCCGTCGCAGGCACCAGATACGCCCGACGGCCTGCATCCAGCACGTACTCAGCCGTCTCGCCAGCTTTCAGATTCGCCGCCACCAGCCGGGCATTGGCCCGAATCCGCAGCTCGATATCATCGTCCGCCTTGCCACTCGCCAGGGTCACAAAACCCTCGCGGTCGCCTTTCGGGAATGGCTTGGCGCCCCAGGACGGCGGAGCACCGACCTCGTCCGGCATGATCCAGATCTGGAAAATCCGCGTCTCCTTCGACTCCAGATTGTATTCACTGTGGGCCACACCCGTGCCGGCACTCATCACCTGCACATCGCCCGCTTCGGTACGGCCACGGTTGCCCAGGCTGTCCTCGTGAGTGATTGCGCCCTCACGCACATAGGTAATGATCTCCATGTCCCGGTGCGGGTGACGCGGGAAGCCGGTGCCGGCTTCGATCACGTCATCGTTCCACACCCGCAGCTGGCCCCAGTTCATCCGGCTCTCGTCGTAGTAACTGGCGAACGAGAAATGGTGATGGGCATTCAGCCAGCCGTGGTCTGCGCCGCCAAGGGATTTGAAAGGTCGAAGTTGCAGCATGATCAGTTCCTCCGTAGCAGGGCCGGGCCTGTGGCAGGGCGCCGCTGGTGATGACTTGTCAGTCGATGGAGCAATGATCTATCAACTAAATATCGATAAAAAGCGTAAGTTCTGCATGAATGCGATCGGTTAATTCGATACTTAGGCCATCATGGGACCTAGAAACACGCTGCCCTTTATCGGCTAACTCCCTGACCGCAAAGCATTTCACTGGAGCTGAAACACGAATGGGGCGACCATAGGCGCCCTGTCGAAAACGCTGATATCCGGAGCCCGCGTGCCGCACGATTTTTCCGCCGAGCTACCCAACGAGCCAAACCAACTGCCTCCCGACCTGAATCCCCCTGAACGCTTGCCGTTCTTCAAGCGGCTCGTTGCCCGCATGATGGGCAGCGGTTTGTCGCGCATGCAGGCGCAGCACGTGCCGTCGTGGCACCAGGGTCACGCCGATGGCTACCTCAACGGTCATGCCGAGGGCATGAACGAGGGTTATGCGGAAGGTCATCTGGATGGCATCGAAGAAGGCCGTCAGGTGCTGGTGATTCGTGACACCCGGCCCCTTGAGCACCGTGGTCCCAGGGTTGACGACCACTTGTTCGACGACTGGCGCCTGCCGCTGACCAACGAGCTGAAAAAGCGCATCAAAGCGGACGTCGCCGAGAAGCTGCCCGCTCACGCGCAACCCACCACCGCCCAGTGGAAGATGATTTTCAGCGACACGCCCTCGACCTACGTGATTGCCGGTGCCGGGGCGGGCAAGTCGACGTCGCTGGTGCTGCGTGTGCTGTTGCTGAACCACTATCTGGGCTTTGAGCTGGACTCGATGACCGTGGTGACCTTCACCCGCGAGTCGCGCAAGGATTTCATCAACAAACTCATCGAGATCATGGCGCTGTGGGGCCATGAACTGACCCTGCGTCAGGCCCGCGAGGTGGTGCGGACTTTCCATTCGCGGATCCTGCCGCTGGTGCGCAGCCTGCCGGGTTTCGAGCAATTGCAGGCGTTCGAGAACCTCAGCAGTCAGTCCGGCCAGCTGTTCGATGACAGCGCCGACAGCAACCCCTTCGACTTGCGCATCAATGACGCCCAGCGCCAACAGCTGAACCTGTGCTACCGGGATTTGTACGCCGCCAATCCGCGTTTTCGCGAGGTCATGGCGCCCTTGTACCGGCAGTCGCTGCAACTCAAGGAACTGGACCGCGATCACCCGGACGTGCAGAAGCGCATCACCGTGATGGGCCTGTCCTCCAAGCGCGACGAAGAGCTGTGCGACGTCATCGAAGACCTGTGGATTCGCGCCGGTGCGTGGCCTATTCAGGGCGTCGAGCCGATGCGCCAGACCGTCGAAGTCAGCGGCCTGACCTTCCACGTCCACGGCTATGCGGCCGAGCTGGATGCGTGGATCGTCCTCGGTTTCGATCCCGGCGAAGACCAACACTTGCGCCGCCCGGACGCCAAGTTGCCGGTGTGGGCTGAATGGGTGATCAAGCGCACCTTGTTTCAGGCGTTTTGCCGCAAGCCGGTCATCTGGCTGGAAAACTACCAGGCATCGCGCGGGATGATGCAGTCGTTGTCTGGCGCTGCCGTGGCGGGGCCGGGGTTCGATTACAAAGTCAAAGGCGAGCTGAGCGCAGCGCCGCTGCTGGACTGTTTTGTCGCGGCCGCCAGCTTCATCGAAAACCTCGGGCTGGACGTGCCGGACGCCGTGGCGCAGATGAGCTTTTCGGATCAAGACCCCGACCGGTTTTTCTTTGAAGCGTTGAGCCTGTTCTGGAAAGCGTTCGAAAACCACCTGCTGGATCAATCACCGCCGGTGATGACCTACAACCGGATGTTCTCGCTGTTCGGTGAAAACTCGCCGGAAAACCTCAAGCTGGTCAGCGATGCCGGCCTGCGTCCGCTGTCGCATCTGATGATCGATGAGTTTCAGGACGTCTCGCCGCAAATCGTCTCGTGGATCCGCGCCAGTCTGCGGGAGATCCGCAGTCGCGGCCCGGCGCTGCATGTGGGCCGCGGTGCCCAGCGTTCATCGCTGCTGTGCGTCGGCGATGACTGGCAGTCGATCTACGGCTGGCGCGGCAGTTCGCCGAAATTCTTCATGGAGTTCCCCAAGGAGTTTTCCTCGCCCTCGACCACCAAGGTCATGCTCAGCGACAACTTCCGCAGCCACCAGCACATCATCGACGCCGCCGAACACATCGTGCGTGCGGCGCCGGCGATCAGCGGCAAGAAGGCCCGCGCCAGCGGCCCGGTGCAGGAGCTGCTGCCGGTGACCGTGCTGGACCGCGACGATGAACGCTTGCTGGCCAGCCTGACCGAGCACTACCACGCTGGTGACTCGGTGCTGCTCTTGTACCGCAAAGGCAGCGAACGCAGCCGCTTGCCGGAAGCCTTGCAGGACCTTGCCGATGCCGATTACAGGCTGCCGCCTCAGGAACGTCGTCTGAAGCAACTGACCTATCACAGCGCCAAGGGACTACAGGCCGACGCGGTATTTCTGCTGGGAGATTGTCAGCATCTGACGCAGTCGCCGTACAAGAATCAGGTCTATCAGCTGGCCGGACTGGGGCGGGAAGGGGATCTGGAAGCGTTCGACAACGCGCAGAAAGATGAGGTACTGCGCCTGGCTTATGTGGCGATCACGCGCGCCGTTCGTCACTGCTACTGGTTCATCGACGCTGCGGGCAATGACGACGGGAACATGCCGCGGGCCTCGGCACGGGTTGCAGGCGACAAGGCATTTTTCGACGATCGCCGAGGGGCTGCGGCACTCGCCACTCCACTCGGCGCATCCGTCGAACAGGGGCAGTACGCCCAGGTGGTCAGGCCCGATTGAGGTACAGAGAGCGCCTTGGAATGAAGGTTTCGACCTCCAGTTCAATGGCCTCGATGATGCGCTCCACGTCCGTCGCGTTCATCACGGTGGCGCAGGGAATGGCGGCGATGGCAATCACGGTCTCGCCGCTGGCCCGGTCAAAAAGACGGGCCACCATACTGCCGGGCGCGTCCATGTTGGCTTCGAAGCCCACCGGATGAAAATGCCAGCGCATCAGCTGGCAGGCGTTCGGGAATGTCACTTTGTTCATGGACCCACCTCGTTCAATCGAGCACTTCACAAGCTCCGCAGGGTAGGAAAACGGCAGGTCTGTTCAGGCTTCGGCAGCGATCGACACGTCGCGTGAGGAAGCCTGGCCCGCAGACCACGAGTCAGGTAAAGGTAGCACCGAGTTCTGACAGTGTCGGGAAATAAATCCTACACAATTGAGAATTTCATGTTTCGTTGATCTTTATCATGAATCGCTTATATGCGGATGCATGCTTGAACCAGCGCTGAATCGTTATAGCGATCTGAAAGCATCGTTAACGAGTTAGGTGGAAGAAATATATATCTCCAAACGCTCAAGGCGCCCGCATGAAAGTTGATGGGCGGCCGATAGCAAGGCGAGCGTCAATTAAAAGAATCGACGCAGCATCAGCCTTCCAGAGAGATCATCCATGTCGATAAGAAACATGAATATTGCGCCTCGCGCATTCCTGGGATTCGCGTTCATTGCCGCACTGGTCATTGGCTTGAGCGTTTTCTCGGTTCACAGGATGGCGCAGATACGCCAGACCGCCATCGACATGGAGTCCAATCAGCTGCCGAGTATTGGCCATTTAAGTGGGATGCTGGAGAACAGCCTGCGCTTGCGCATCACCTCGTTTCGCACGCTGGTAAACCGAGAACCGGCATCGCTACGCGAAACCGATGCGCGGATCGCCGAACTGATTGGTAAGTTGCAGACAGCCAAAAAATCCTACGCCTCGCTCCCGGCCGAGGCTGATGAGCTGACCGTGTACAACCAGTTTGAAGCGACGCTGGCAACGTTCCTCGACATTCAGGCCAAAGTGCTGGACTTGTCGCATCAAGATAAGGTTGAGGACATGCGCGCATTGATCAATACCCGCATGAAAGAAGCCACTGACCTCATGGGTGTGCAGATCAACCAGTTGATCGCCCTGAACACGAAGAGCGCCACTGAAGCGGGAGAGATTTCCAGAGCGGAATATGAAAGCGCCAACCTGAGCATGATTGCTGTTTCAGTGGTTGCCGTCCTGCTCACCATCATGTTGGCGTGGTTGCTCACCCGAAGTATCGTCAACCCGATGACCCGAGCAGTACGCGCCGCAGAAGAGATCTCATCGGGCGATCTGACCCGCCCCATCGAGGTCGACGGCAAGGACGAAGCGACTCAGTTGTTGCGCGCTCTGGCAACGATGCAGCGCAATCTGCGCCAGACCATCGAGCTGATTTCCGGCTCGTCCACGCAGCTGGCGTCGGCGGCCGAGGAACTGAGCGCGGTGACAGAAGAGTCCTCGCGCGGTTTGCAGCAGCAGAACAACGAGATCGAGCAGGCGGCAACGGCAGTTAACGAGATGACTGCCGCCGTTGAGGAGGTCGCGCGCAACGCGGTGTCGACCTCCGAAGCGTCACAGCAGTCCAATCAGGCCGCACGTCAGGGGCGTGATCGGGTGGTCGAGACGGTGAAGTCGATTCAGGACATGACCCAGCAGATCCAGGCCACTTCCGGATTGGTCGAAGGCCTGGCGGCCCAGGGCCGTGATATTGGCAAGGTGCTCGACGTGATTCGTTCGATCGCCGAGCAGACCAATCTATTGGCGCTTAACGCCGCCATCGAGGCTGCGCGTGCGGGGGAAGCCGGTCGCGGGTTTGCCGTGGTCGCCGACGAGGTTCGCGCGCTGGCCCACCGCACCGCGCAGTCGACGACGGAGATTGAACAGATGGTCGCCGGCATCCAGACCCGGACCGGCGACGCCGTGCAATCGATGTCACGCAACACCGACAGCACCCGCACCACGCTGAGCCTGGCCAGTTCGGCGGGTGATGCACTGGAGTTGATCACTGAAGCCATTTCGCAAATCAACGAGCGCAACCTGGTCATTGCCAGTGCATCGGAGGAGCAGGCGCAGGTGTCGAGGGAGGTGGACCGCAATCTGGTCAACATCCGCGACCTCGCCGCGCAGACGGCGGCGGGCGCGAACCAGACCAGCGCGGCCAGCCATGAGCTGTCACGACTGGCGGTTGATCTGAAAGCGATGGTGGCAAAGTTTGTGATTTGACGAGTTAAGTCCGGGGTGCGCAAGTTTGAGGGGCTAACCCGATCCTGTGGGAGCCGAGCTTGCTCGCGAAGGGGGGGCACTGCCGCTGAATCCCTGGCGGCTGTGCCACAGTCTTCGTGAGCAAGCTCACTCCCACAAGTCCTGAGGCGTGCCCGAAATCTTGAGTTCACCTCAATTCTGTGGGAGCGAGCTTGCTCGCGAATAGAGTGGCAAAGCCGCTAGATCTCCAGCGGACGAACCTCAGTCTTCGTGAGCAAGCTCACTCCTACACGTCCTGCGGCGTGCCCAAGATCCTGAGTTCACCCCGGTCACCCCCAGAGGTCCTGCGAACTGGGTGATATCGCAAGCATTCCCATATCCCACAGAGTATCTATCAGCCATTCCACGCAGCGGGGTTGACCAGATCCTTCGGTCGCTCGCCCGCCAGGGCCGCCAGCAGATTGTCCACGGCACAGCGAGCCATGGCCTCTCGGGTCTCGTGGGTCGCCGAGCCCATGTGCGGGGTCGCCACCACGTTGTCCATCTGCAACAGCGGCGAGTCCGGATTCACGGGCTCCTGCTCAAAGACATCCAGACCGGCCGCGCGAATCTGGCCGTTCTGCAGCGCGGCAATCAGCGCCTGCTCGTCCACCACCTTGCCGCGGGCGATGTTGATGAAGATCGTCTCCGGCCGCATCTGCGCAAACTGCTCGGCACCGATCAGCCCCTCGGTTTCGGCGGTCAGCGGCACGGTCAGGCACACAAAATCCGCTTCGCGCAGCAGGTCTTCCAGGCTGCGATAGCGGGCATCAAAGCGCGCTTCCACCGCCGGCTTGGGTGAGTGACTGTGATAAATCACCGGCATCCCGAACCCGAAATGCCCCCGTTGCGCCACCGCTTCGCCAATCCGGCCCATGCCGATGATGCCCAGCGTCTTGCCATGCACGTCGGAACCAAAGTGCTGCGGCCCGATGTTCTGCTTCCACTGGCCGTCGCGGACCATGTTCGCCAGTTCCACCACCCGGCGTGCCGTGGCCATGATCAGCGCGAAACCGGTGTCGGCGGTGGTTTCGGTGAGCACGTCCGGGGTGTTGGTCAGCAGAATGCCGCGCCGCGTCAGGTACTCGATGTCGTAGTTATCGACCCCCACCGAGACGCTGGACACCGCTTTCAGCTTTGGCGCCAGGTCCAGCAGTTTGGCGTCAAGTTTCACGCTCGCGCCGAGCAAGGCATCGGCGTGGGGCAGGGCGTCGCGAAGGCGTGCCAGGCCGTCGCTGGATTTCGGGTCTTCAATAAGCGTGACCTCGGCCTGGGCTTGCAGGCGCTCCATCAATGGCGCCGAGAGTTTTTTGTACAGCACAACATGATGAGTCATCGAAAGGATTCCCGATCAGGAGTGGGCTGGCGCAGGACCAACGCCAGGCTTATCGCTCAGCGGCCGGGCCTTGCTGTCCGGCTTGAGCAGCAGCGTCAGCACCACCGAGACCAGCAGCGCGCCGCTCATGAACAGGTACGACGCGCTCAAGGTGCCGGTGACGCCGTTGAGGTAGCCAACGAGGTAGGAACCGGCGAACGATCCCAGCGCACCGAGGCTGTTGATCAGTGCCATGGCGCCGCCTGCGACGTTGGCCGGGAGGATTTCCGGGACGATGGCGAAGAACGGACCGTAAGGCGCGTACATGCAGGCGCCGGCAATGACCAGGAGCGAATACGACCACCAGAAGTGCTCGGTACCCAGCGCGTATGAGCCGTAAAACGCGACGGCGGCCAGCAGCAGTGGCGGCCAGACGAAGGCTTTGCGCTTCTGGGTTTTATCCGACGCCCACGACACCAGCACCATGCCGATCACCGCAGCCAGATACGGCAGGGCCGAGAGCCAGCCGGCTTCGACCATGTCCATCTGCATGCCTTTCTTGATGATGGTCGGCAGCCACAGCACGAAGCCGTACACGCCGATGCTCCAGCAGAAGTACTGCGCGGCCAGCAACAGCACGCGCGGGGAACGGAAAGCTTCGGCGTAGTTCTTCACCGGTTTGATGCCGACCTGTTCGGCGTCGAGGCGCGCTTGCAGTTCGGTCTTTTCTTCAGCGGTCAGCCACTTGGCCTGGGCCGGACGCTCGTCCACCAGACGCCACCAGATAAACGCCCAGATCACTGCCGGCAAACCTTCGACGATGAACATCCAGCGCCAGCTGAAGTGTGCTACCAGATAACCGGACACCACCGACATCCACAGCATCGTCACCGGGTTGCCGAGGATCAGCACGGTGTTGGCGCGGGAACGTTCAGCCTTGGTGAACCAATAGCACAGGTACACCAGCATGGCCGGCATCACCGCTGCTTCGACCACCCCGAGCATGAAGCGGATGCCGATCAGCATGTAGGCGTTGGAGACGATGCCGGTCAGGGTGGCCAGGCCGCCCCACAGAATCAGGCTGACGAAGATGAGTTTCTTGACGCTTTTCTTCTGCGCATAGATGGCGCCGGGCACCTGGAAGAAGAAGTAACCGAGGAAGAACAACGCACCGAGCAAGGACGACATGCCCGGGGTGATGTGCAGGTCTTCGGCCATCCCCGAGGCAGCGGCGAAGCCGTAGTTGGCGCGGTCCAGGTACGCCAGGCTGTAGGTGATGAAGACGATGGGCATGATCAATAGCCAGCGACGTTTGAGGCCGGCGTGTTTCACGGATTCGAGCAGCTTTTCCATTTCAGGCTCCCTGAGCATGTTGTTTTTGTCGCAGCAGGTGATGGAGGTTCGGTGTGTGTGAAAGCAAGGGTTCAGGCGCTCTGTCGTCGGGCGCCTTCCGAGACGTTGGCGGCATCGAGTGCGGCGCGGGTGGGCAGGCCTTCCATGTCGCCACGGCTTTGCACGGCCTGGCTGCCGACCCAGTTTCCCCGGGCAGTGGCTTGCTCGAACCCGAGGTTTTCCAACAGCGCGCTGATCACACCGACCGCAAAACCGTCGCCTGCGCCCACGGTGTCGACCACGTTGGCCACCGGCACGCCGGGCAAGAACGCCTCATTCAGCTGGGTGCGGTAATACGCGCCTTTGGCGCCGAGTTTGATGATCACCGCCTCCACGCCCATGTCCAGGTAGAAGCGGGCGATGTCCGCCGGGGTGTCGAAACCGGTGAGCAATTCACCCTCGGCCAGCCCCGGCATGACCCAGTGGGCGTGACTGGCAAGGTGATTGACTTCGCGGATCATCGTCGCCTGGCTCGACCACAGCGAAGGCCGCAGATTGGGGTCGAACGACACGCTGCGGCCGGCCTCGCGCATTTGCGTCATCAGCACGTGGGAAAGCTCCCGGCAGGTGTCGGACAGCGCCGCCGGAATGCCAGTGGCGTGCAGGTGCCGCGCCTTCAGCAGGTCGGGAACGATGTCGTTGACCGACAGATGACTGGCCGCCGAGCCGCGACGGAAGTACTCGACCACCGGGTCGGCTCCTTCCAGCTCCAGGGATTTGAATTGAAAACCGGTGGGGTGCGCGGCGTCCACGGTGACGTGAGCGCAGTCCACGCCTTCCTGTTGCAGGCTGTCGGTGACGAAGCGGCCCATGGAGTCGTTGCCGACCCGGCTCAGCCACGCCACTTTGAAGCCCAGCCGCGAGAGGCCGATCGCCACATTGCTGTCGGCACCGGCGATGCGTTTCTCGAAATGGCGAACCTGGGCCAGGTCACCGGTTTGCTCGGCCACCAGCATGGTCATGGTTTCGCCGAACGAGAGAATATCGATCTCAGACATGGCTCAGCGCCTCCGTTTCCGTTGCGTTGGAGTGAGTGGGTCGCGACTGGCCAAGGCGGGCGAGCAGGGCAACCTGTTCGCGGGTCACCTCCAGCAAGTCGTCGCCTTGCAGCGGGTACTCGATGGCGCGGGGCAGGTTCACCGGCATGTGCTGGATGAGCAATTCCCACTGTTGCAGGTCGATTGAAGCAGGCGGCACGGCGATGAGCTTGCCTGACGCGCTCCGGGAGATTGCCTTGCAGTGCAGATATTCGACGTAT
Source organism: Pseudomonas sp. Ps21-P2 (assembly GCF_039672565.1). Lineage (NCBI taxonomy): Bacteria > Pseudomonadati > Pseudomonadota > Gammaproteobacteria > Pseudomonadales > Pseudomonadaceae > Pseudomonas > Pseudomonas sp. Ps21-P2. Next base: position 459,374 of record NZ_JBDFPL010000005.1, on the reverse strand, counting down.
CGGCCCAACTGCTGGGCAGCGTCGCGGGCCGACTGCTCCTGCCAACGCCAGTTGCCGATGTCGAAGGTCATGCCGATGGGCATTTGCAGCGCGGTGATCTGCGCGAAGAACTCCACGAAGGGCTCAATGCGGCCGCCCTGTTCGGTCTGATCGTTTTCCACCAGCAAGTGAACGTCGTAGGGCGCCAGGCGATCGGCCAGCGCGGCGACGTCGCAGTGCTTGCCAAAATGCCCCAGCGACACTTTGAGCCAGAACGCACCGCATGCGGTGGCGCGCTCCAGGGTCGGTTTCAATTCGGGGTTCGGTTGCGTGTCGCCTTCAAGCCACAACTCAAGGGGCGCCGAGTGCAGGCACTCCAGGCCTTGAGCCTGAATGGCGCGGGCAAGGGCAGGGAAGTCTTGATCAGCGAGGCTGGGGCTGAACAGCTCTTCGCGCAGTTCGATGCGCTTGACGCCGGCGTCCACCAGCAGCGGGATGAAACTGGCCTGGCCACGGGCACGAACGAGGTCAGCACCGAAGGCGCCGAGGCTGATGGCAACGGATGGTAGGGTCATTATTATTGTCCTCTGAAACCGGTTACATTTTTGTTCGAACGAGCGAACCGGGTAAAAGTTCGCGTCGGCGTGCAGGGTCTGACCTGCGGTATCTGTGTGGGGATGTCAGGTCTGTCGTCGGGTCGAGCCCCGCGCGATCAACTGCGCGGGAAAGTCGTACAGCCGCACCGGCTCCTGATCCCCACGCAGGCGATTGAGCAGGCATTCGAAGGCGGTGATGCCCATCTCATGGGTAGGTTGGGCCAGCGACGTGATGCCGCTGCCGACCAGCGGGTACCAGTCCAGCTCGTCGAGGGCGATCAAGCCGATGTCGTTAAACAAGTGACAGCCCAGCTCATGCAATTGGCGGGTGGTGATCAGGGTTGCGACGCCGTTGGCGGTGAACAGCGCTTTGGGGCCGGGCCCTTCTTGCGCGAGGAAGTGGCGCAACCGATCGCGTAATGATTCGCCGGTTTCGCAGACCTGCCCATGCATGTCGGTTCGCTCGGCGATCTGTTTCTTGAAGGCGTCCATCCGCTCGATCCGCGAACTGGTGCCGTCCTGGGGTTCGGTGACCATGAGTACATCGCGATAGCCGGCGTCATGCAGATGATCCAGCGCCTGCGTCACTGCTGTGACGTTGTCGAGGCCGACGAGGTCGCTGTGCAGTTCATCGACCTTGCGGTCCACCAGCACCATCGGCAGTTCGCGGTGCAGTTCGCGCAGTTCGTCGAGGTGATGGCCGAGGGTGTTCACGATCAGGCCTTCGATGTTGTAGGAGCGCAGGGCGGCGAGGTGCAGGCGTTCCTGTTCATCGTCGCGGTCGGTGTTGCAGACGACGAGGCTGTAGCCGTGTTTGCGGCAGGCCGTTTCGACGCCGTGCATGACGGCGATGGAGTAGGGGTTGCGGATGTCGGCGACGAGCATGCCGATCAGGCGGGTGCGGCCGCGTTTGAGGCCGCGGGCCATTTGGTTGGGGCGATAGCCGAGGGTGTCGATGGCCTGTTCGATGCGTTTGGCGATGGCATCAGACAGCAGTTGGCGGTCATCGCCGATGAAGCGCGAGACGCTGGCCTTGGAGACGCCGGCGAGGTCGGCGACGTCGTTCATGGTGACGCGGGTGCGCGTCGGGGTGGAGATGCTGTTCACGGCCTGGACCTTATTGGATTTATCAGCAGGCTTATGGGGAGAGCGGTTGTGCTCTGAAACCGGTTTCAGGAGACACCAGATTGTGGGGTGGCGTCAATATGGCTTTAAGAGCATCTGCCTAACGGCAGATATTTCGCCTTCGGCGAGTTACTTGATAAAGCCCCAAGTAACCAAGGGCTTGTGCTCCTGGTTGGGCCCTTCCTTCGTCAGGGTTCCTTCACTCCGGTCTCGCTCCGTGGGCCCGCCGCCATCCGCCATCCATGGCGGGGGGCGGCTCTCGCGGCATCCATGCCGCTCGGCCCACTCCGCGAGACCTGCGTTCAGCCTGCACCCAAGTCGCGTTTGGCGGTGACTGGGCTTTTTGTGCATGAAGATCAAAAGCAGATCAAAAGCAGATCAAAAGCAGATCAAAAGCAGAGCAACGGATTCCCGGCTGAAGCCGGTCCTACAAAAGCACCGCGTACGCCCTGTAGGACCGGCTTTAGCCGGGAAGAGGCCAGCTCAGGCGCCGACATTTTTGCTGATAGCACGCCCTCCCTGTGGGAGCGAGCTTGCTCGCGAATGCTTTATCTCAAACACCAGATATCTGTTGGATGTACCGACCCCTTCGTGAGCAAGCTCACTCCCACAAGTCGCCGGCGACTGATATGCCCTTGATCTGCTTTTGATCTGCTTTTGATCTGCTTTTGATCTGCTTTTGATCTGCTTTTGATCTGCTTTTGATCTGCTTTTGATCTTCGTACACAAAAAGTCCGGTCACCGCGAAACGCGACTTTGGTGCAGGCTGAACGCAGGTCTCGTGGAGTGGGCCGAGCCGCATGGATGCGGCGAGAGCTGCCCCCCGCCATGGATGGCGGATGGCAGCGTGCCCACGGAGCGAGACCGGAGTGAAGGTACCCTGACGAAGGAAGGGCCCAACCGAGAGCAGGCACTTTTGGTTACTTTTAGTGCTTTTTAAAAGTAACTCGCCGAAGGCGAAACTCGAGGCCGTTAGGCCGACGCCCTTGATCTTGATCTTAGCCCTTAAAAGTATCCCGCCAGGCCAAAAACCGCCTTTCCAGCATCGCCAACACCCCATCGGTCAACTTGCCCAACACCGCCAGCACAATGATCGCCGCCAGCACAATGTCGGGCCTCGACGTCTCGCGCCCGTCACTGAGCAAATAACCCAGCCCCTTCGTCGCAGCGATCAACTCCGCTGCCACTAGAAACATCCACGCCAGACTCAACCCCGAGCGCAACCCGGTGAACAGACCGGGCAGGGCGGCGGGCAAAAACACATGCACAATCATCTGCCGCTGACTGAAGCGAAATATCTGCCCGACCTCCACCATCTTGCGATCGATGTTGCGAATCGCCGCCACGCCGTTGAGGTACACCGGAAAAAACGCGCCGATGGCAATCAGCACAATCTTGGAGGTCTCACCGATCCCCAGCCACAACAGCAACAGCGGCACCCAGGCCAAGCTCGGAATCGAGCGCAGCCCCGCGAACGTCGGCTCCAGATACGCTTCCGCCTCGCGACTGAGCCCGACCCACGCCGCGAACACCAGCGCCAGACCCGCACCGATCACGAACCCCGACAGCACCCGCGTCAAACTGGCGCCGATGTGTTTCCACAGCGCGCCGTCGGCCAGATCGGTCAGCGTCGTAGCGATCTCGCTGGGCGCCGGCATCTGGTAGGACTGCACCCAGCCCACGCGGACGGCAATTTCCAGCAACAGCAAAAGGGCCACCGGCACGGCAAGCCCCTTCAGGCGGGTTCGCCCATTTCCACGTGTACGCCGCACAACCGGTTGCGCGTCCAACGCCTCGTCCTTCAACACCTGAGCTCTGGGGCTGACGCTGCTTCCGATACCGCCGCCACTGACTTCGCTGCCCCGCGCGTTGCTCATGGCTTGGCGACGACCGCGTTGCCGAAGCTCGGGTCGATCAACTGGTCGATGACCTGGTCAACGTTCGTCCCTTTGCGCACCAGCGCTTCGGAAACCAGAATCGGCGCGGCGGCCTTCGACGCGGTCACGTCTTTGTCGGTCAGCAGCGGGCTGCCGAGGTCAGTGCGGGTCAACTGCAATTTGGCGACATCCAGCGGCAGGCCTGACTCGGTGGCGAGCAATTGGGCCAGCTCGTCCGGATTTTTCAGCGACCATTCCCGGGCTTTTTCGTACGCGCCAAGGACGGTTTTGATCGCTTCAGGGTGTTCCTTCGCATAACGCTCGGTCACGCTGACCACGCCGAAGCTGTTGAAGTCCTTGTTGCGATACAACAAGCGCGAGCCGGCCTGTATTTCGCTCGCGGCCATGTGCGGATCGAGCCCGGCCCAGGCGTCGACGTCGCCTTTCTCCAGCGCAATACGGCCGTCCGGGTGTTGCAGATGCAAGAGTTCGACGTCGTCCTTGGTCAGCTTCGCCTGCTGCAAGGCGCGCAGGGTAAACAGGTAAGGGTCGGTGCCTTTGGTAGCGGCGATTTTCTTGCCCTTCAGATCGGCAACGCTCTGCAGGGTCGAATCCTTGCGCACCACCAGCGCGGTCCACTCGGCGCGGCTGTAGACATAAACCGATTTGATCGGGCTGCCGTTGGCCCGCGCCAGCACCGCCGAGAGACTGGCGGAGGAGGCGAAGTCGACGCCGCCGCTGTTGAGGTATTCCAGCGAGCGGTTGCTGCCCTGGCTGAACACCCAGCTGACTTTGCTGTTTGGCAGGGCTTTTTCCAGCCAGCCAAAGTGCTTGAGCACCAGACTGACCGGCGAGTAGTAGGCGTAATCCAGGTGCACCTCGGCCGGTGGCGCCTCGGCAGCCTGGACCAGCGGCTGTAACGTCAGTGCAAGCGCGCCGGCGAGTAGTTTGAAGGAAGTCGGCAGACGGGAAAGTGCGGTCATGGGTGAGTGTCCAGTCAAGGGGCGGAAGCTGCGCACGGCTGCTTATGACGAAATCAGCAGTCGGAGCGAATCGATCTGCTTGATTGGAATATTGCAGGCTTTGTGCCATTGGCGAGGCGCCGCCCAGGTCCCCTGATTGCGGGGCCGGGCAAGTGGGAAAGTGCTACCGATGCAACAGTCTGCTGATCGACTGTTGCTGGGCAAACAGCGGCAATCTCCGCCGTCCGAAGACTCAGCACGCTGCGCTGCGCTGCGGGTTGTCAGCCGACGCGCAGAACCGCATGCTGGCGCTCCACCGTTGCAACAGGGCCTCTCCGAGCATGTCCGCCGTCACTGCCCGTTCCGCCGATTCCGCATCGCGCCGTTCTGCGATCATTCTCAGCTTGTGCCTGCCCAGCGACGTGCTTCTGTATCTGTTGCTGCCGATGAACGCCGGGGCCTTCGGCATCAGCCTCGCCCAAGCAGGGATCCTGCTGGCGGCCAACCGGCTGGTCCGGATTTTCGGCTACAGCTATGTCGTACGTTTCTACGCCGCGCGGGGCGATCGCGCGGCCTTGACGCTGGCGGCCCTGGTATCGGCGGTCTGCGCGTTTGGCAACAGCTTCATCAGCGGGTTCTGGTGGTTGCTGATCCTGCGACTGGGCTGGGGCCTGAGTTACGCGGCGCTGAACCTGTCGACCCAGGCATTGGCGACCTCGGAGTTAGGTGGAGCGGCACGTCGGGCGGGTCGATCCCGCGCGATTATCGCCATCGGCCCTATGCTGGCACTGCCCATCGGCGCGCTGATCAGCCTGCATTACGGTCCGCGGCTTATCTTTTTCATCCTCGCGCTGTGTTCCCTCGGAGCGGTGTGGTTTGCGCGGGGACTGCCCGCTGCGCCGCATTCTCTGTCCAATGCAACCGGGCGCCGTTTCAAGCGGCCGGACAGTGTGGCGCTGTGGTCGTTCGTCGAAGGCGTGGCGCTGGACGGGCTGTTCATCTTCGGGTTGTCGCTTCAGGCGCAGACAGTGCTCGGCGGCAATGCGGTCTTTATCGCCGGTGTGTTGCTGGCCCTGCGCTACGCCTCGGAGATGCTTCTCAGCCCGTTGGGCGGGCGCGCGGCTGACAACTTCGGCGCTGTGCGCATGCTGGTGGTGCTTTCCGCCGCGACCGCACTGGCGTTGACGGCGTTCGGCTTTCACTGGCTGATCGTCGGCGCCGGCGCGATTCTGATCCTGCGGGCGTTGCAATTGCCATTGGTGACTACCCTGGTCGCCGAACGCAATCCGGGGCCGGGCAGGGTTCAGGCGCTGGCGGGCAATGCGGTGTGGCGCGATGTCGGTGCAGGCGTCGGGCCGCTGCTCGCCGGGGTGCTGCTGCCATGGGCGTCCCCCGCATGGATTTACACCACAGCGGGCGTCGCCGTGCTGCTCAGCGCGGTGGTCTGCAGCCGGTACAAACCGGTACCCCAAAACAACACCCTCTGACCGTTCGGCGATTAATTCGGCAAATCAGGTGCTTGCGTGCAACCTCTTGAGCGTTTTCTGATCTGATGGGCATTCGTAATACGGAAATATTTGCTCGCCATACTGCACCGAGCTGCACGCTGACAAGGACGTTGCATCGGGCGTCACGCCCATCACGAGCCATCAGAACTCCATGCCGATATGAGCCTTTCAACACCTCCTCTGTGGTCCCGCGCGATGCAGCGCATGACCTATTTTCTGTTTCCGACCCTCCTCATCGCTTCCGCCATTTTCTGGTTCGCCGCCGGTAAGGGTGTTCATGCCGAGGCCAAGAACGGCACCCAGACCCTGGTGTTTCTACGCCACGCCGAGAAGCCCGAAACCGGACTGGGTCAGCTGAACTGCCAGGGCCTCAATCGGGCCATCGACCTGTCCACGGTGCTGCCGAATACCTTCGGCAAAGCCGACTTCATCTTCGCGGCCAACCCGAGCCGTCATGTGGAAGAGGGCGAGCACGATCATTCCTACAGCTACCTTCGCCCACTGATGACCGTTGGCCCAAGTGCCATCAAGCTGGGCCTGCCGGTCAATATCGATTTCGCCGCCAACGACACCGGTGATCTGGCCGATGAGCTGATGCGCGACAAATACCACGACGCCACCATCTACACTGCCTGGTCCCACGGCTACCTGCCGGAGCTGATCAACAAGGTCGCCGAGGAAGCGTCTGGCGAGAAGGTCAAACTGGTCAATGACTGGGTCGCCGAGGACTTCGATTCCGTGCTCGTGCTGACCCTCAAATGGAACGACGGCAAAGCCACGTTGCAGTATGAAAACTACAAGCAGAACCTTGACGGCGGTTCTGTGGGCTGCCCGAGCTGACAGAGATGCACGGGATCCGTCGTAGAACACGATCCCCTGTAGGACCGGCTTTAGCCGGGAAGAGGCCAGTGTGATCACCCTCACTATGCGTTCCCGCCCGAAAAGTTTGTGCCCCTCCATCGATTACGCTAGCGTCAGCCGACCCTGACTGCCGGCAGTTCCCCCATGCTTCAACCTCTCCAGCCCCACGCCTCGCGCCTGATACCCTTTCACCCACCGTTCGACTGGCAGCGCATGCTCGATTTCTTCGCGGCGCGGATGACGGCGGGCGTGGAGGCGGTGGTCGATGGGGTGTACCTGCGCAACATCGATTTCAAGGGCAGCCAAGGTGCCTTGTCGGTCGCACTGTCGCCGGACGGGCAACATTTGCTGGCGACCGCCCACGGCGAGGTGAGCCAGCACATTGATGAGCTGATCGTGCCCGTGTCTCACATGTTCGATCTGTACGCCGAACCTCACATCATCGACCAGGCCCTGTCCCAAGACCCGTGGCTGGCATCGCTGGTGCAGCGTCGTCCGGGGCTGCGCGTACCGGGGTCGTTTTCCGGGTTCGAGCTGGCGGTGCGCACGGTCGTCGGGCAGCAGGTCAGCGTCAAGGGTGCAACCACGATCGTCGGTCGTCTGGTGCAGCGCGCCGGGGCTCAGGTCAGCGAGGGTCTGCATGAACAGCTGGGGTGGCGATTCCCGACGCCGGATGCCCTGGCGCAGGCCAACCTGGACAAGATCGGCATGCCCGGCAAGCGCGTCGATACCCTGCAGCGTCTCGCCGCAGCGGTGGCCAGTGGCGAGCTGTCCCTTGACGTGCGCCATGGGGACATTGGCGATGTGCGGCGACAGTTGCTGGCCATGCCCGGCATCGGCCCCTGGACCGTGGAATACATCGCCATGCGCGCCTGGCGTGACCCGGACGCCTGGCCCGCCGCGGATCTGGTGCTGATGAATCTCATGACCCTGCAGGAGCCGGCCCTGCTGCGCCTGCCACAGCACAAGGCGCGGGCCGACGCCTGGAAACCCTGGCGCGCGTATGCGGCGATGCACATCTGGAATTCCGCGGCGGATGCGGCGGGCAAGCAGAAGGGCGGCTGACCGGCGAGTTCGAGCGCAAGAACCGGGTGGTTCGGGAAGGGCGCGCGAGTAGTATGTCGGCGTACGGACGATTCCAGTTAATCCCGGCGCGCCCGTATCGAGAGTAAAAACCAGAGCAGGAGCCAGACGATGACCTTCACCTACCGTTTCATCGATTCCCCGGTTGGGCAGCTGAAACTGATCGCCAAGGGCCCGCGTCTGGCCGCCGTGCTGTGGGAAAACGACCGCCCGAACCGCGTGCTGCTCGGAGCCATGAGCGAAGATGACGGCAGCGCTATTCTTGACCGGACCGAACGCCAGCTCGCCGAATACTTTGCAGGTCGCCGTCAGCGCTTCGAGCTTGAACTCGAATTCCATGGCACCGAATTTCAGCAGAAAGTCTGGCAGGCCTTGCTGAATATTCCTTTCGGCGAAACCCGCAGTTATCTCGACATTGCCCTGCAGATCGGCAACCCCGCCGCCGTGCGCGCGGTCGGTGCGGCCAACGGCAAAAACCCCATTTCGATCATCGCCCCCTGCCACCGTGTAATCGGCAGCTCCGGTGCGCTGACCGGTTTTGCGGGTGGCCTCGACGCCAAGCATCTGCTGCTGACCCTGGAGGGATATCAGCCGGTACAGCGGGGAAGGCGCGTCATGGCGGCGGCTTCGACCCAGGCGTCACTGTTCTGAATCAATCGCTTCACGGTTTACGCAAAGCTTCACGCAACACGCCGCTTGAAAACGTACGCAACGGCCGACCCTTAAATCAATGGAGATGATCATGCCCGGTTCCGCTCAGACGTTTCGCTCACTGCACCACCAATCCACCGTCTTGCGCCTGCCCAATGCCTGGGATGCGGGCAGCGCGCGGCTGTTCGAAAGCCTCGGCGCCACTGCCATTGCAACCACCAGCGCCGGGGTCGCCTGGGCCCAGGGCTATGCCGATGGCCGTGTGTTTCCGGTTGACATTGCGGTCAGCGTCGCGGCCAGCATCGCGCGGTTGATCAAGGTGCCGCTGTCGGTGGACATGGAAAACGGCTACGCGGACGACCCGCAAACCGCTGCGGAGAACGTCAAGCGGGTGCTGGACGTCGGGGCGGTCGGCATCAATATCGAGGACGGTTCCGACGCGCCGGATCTGCTGGCCCGCAAGATCGAGGCGATCAAAAGCATGGCGGCCCGTAACGGGCTGGACGTCTTTATCAATGCCCGAACGGACGTTTACCTGGCGAGTCTGGTCGCTGATGAGTTGCGCCTGAAGGAAACCCTGAAGCGAGGCCAGCTTTACAGGGAGGCGGGTGCGGACGGCCTGTTCGTCGCGGCCCTGGTGGATGTCGAGCAGATCAAAGCCGTCGTTGCAGGCATCGGTCTGCCCCTCAATCTGCTGGCGCGACAGGGACTGCCCGCCGCCGATGCGTTGGCCGCATTGGGCGTTCGCCGGTTGAGCGCCGGATCCAGCATCGCCCAGACCTTGTGGGGACAGGCCGAGCAACTGGCACGGGGCTTTCTGGAGGAAGGGCGCTCGGAAACGGTCATCGAGACCAGCCTCGCGTATCCGCAGATTCAAGCGATGTTTGAGCGCTAAAGAAAGGGCTTTTGAGCAGGGTGGCGATTCCCTTGATCGCCGCTCTGTTACAAAAATTGCAGCCGGATCGACAAGAGGCGCTAGTCAGGTTTAGTTGAGAAGAGTACAAATGTGCTCCATGACGACCCTATCCCCAAAACGCGCTGCCATCCTCACGTTCATTCGAGATCGCATCGCCCAGAATGGCCAGCCTCCCAGCCTGGCTGAAATTTCCGAAGCCTTCGGATTTGCTTCCCGCAGTGTCGCGCGCAAGCACATCGTGGCGCTCACCGATGCCGGTTTGATCGAAGTCACCGCCAACCAGGCCCGCGGCATCCGGCTGGTGGACACCCGTCCGCGGCCGCAGATGCTCGACTTTCCCGTCCTCGGTCGGGTGGCCGCCGGTGCGCCCATTGGCCCCGACCTCGATAACCACGACACCTTCACGCTGGACAGCCGCACCTTCATGCGCGTCCCGGATTACCTGCTGCGGGTGAGCGGGGACTCGATGATCGACGACGGCATCTTTGATGGCGATCTGGTGGGCATCCTGCAAAGCGCCGACGCCCGCGACGGGCAGATCATCGTGGCCCGGCTGGACGGCGAAGTGACCATCAAGCGCCTTGAGCGCGGCGATGATCAGCTGCGTTTGCTGCCGCGCAACCCGGCGTATCAACCCATCATTGTTCGGCCCGACCAGGACTTCGCCATCGAAGGTGTGTTCTGTGGCCTGGTGCGCCGGGAATGATGGGCGCGGTGGTCAGCCTCGACGCGCTGCTGGACGAGCGGCGCGTCTGGAAGGGGCGTCAGCAGACGCCTTCGGTTGCCGCCCAGCCCACCGGCCATGCGGCCCTCGACGCGGCGTTGCCCATGGGAGGCTGGCCCCCTGCGGCGATGACCGAAGTGCTGGTGGCGGCCAACGGCAGTGGTGAACTGCGGCTGATGTGGCCGACCCTGGCGCGGCTTGCTGACAGCGGCGAACGCATCGTGCTGGTTGCGCCTCCCTATCTCCCCTATGCCCAGGCCTGGCAGATGGCGGGCATCGACCTGAGGCAGTTGTCGATCATCCACGCCAACGAGCGCGATGCCCTATGGGCGGTGGAGCAATGCCTGCGCTCGGGCAGTTGCGGCGCAGTGCTGTGCTGGCCGACCAAGGTCGACGACCGTGCCTTGCGTCGGTTGCAGGTGGCGGCCGAAACCGGTGAAACCCTCGCCTTTGCCTGTCGCGGGCACGAGGCGGCCGCCAATCCGTCACCGGCCGCGCTGCGCATTGCCATCGACGCTCGCCCAAGCCAGTTGCGGGTGCTCAAGTGTCGCGGCGGGCTGCCGCCTGCTTCCCCCGTTCCGTTCACTGCTGACGCTTGAGGTTGCCATGCTCTGGGCTTGTGTCCTCCTGCCGCAGCTGGCGCTGGACGGCGTCATACGTCGTCGCGAAAACCCTGAAGAACCGCTGGCGCTGATCAGCGGCACGGCGCAGCGCCGGGTGCTGCAGACGGTCAACCCGGCGGCCCGGGCAATGGGCCTGCGTGCCGGCCAGTCGTTAACCGCAGCCCATGCCATGACCCGTGAATTCGCCACCGTCGAATACGACCCCGACGAAACCGAGCGCTGGCATCGTTTGCTGGCGGCCTGGGCCTACCGTTTCAGTTCCCATGTCAGCCTCAAGTACCCGCGCGTGCTGTTGATGGAGGTTGAATCCAGCTTTGGCCTGTTCGGGCCGTGGCCGGTCTTCGAAGCGCGTCTGCGTCAGGAACTGACCGAGCTGGGCTTCACCCACCGCATCGTCGCGGCACCCAATCCGCTGGCGGCCCGCATGCTTGCCAACGCCCATGATGGTCTCGCCGTGACCGATGGCGACACGCTGCATGAGGTGCTGGCACAGATGCCGGTCAACCGCATCGGCCTGCCAACCGAGGTGGCCACGGCCCTGGCGCGCATGGGCCTGCATCGCGTGCGACAGGTTCAGGCGTTGCCCCGTGACACCCTGGCCCGGCGTTTCCCGGCGGCGGTCCTGCAACACCTCGACACGCTGTTCGGGCGCCGGCCCATGGGGCTGGAGTGTTATGTGCCGCCGGACCGTTTCGATACCCGTATCGAGCTGAATTTCGACGTCGAATCCCATCAGGCGCTGCTGTTCCCGCTCAAGCGCATGATTGCCGATCTGGCGGTGTTTCTGGCCGGGCGCGACAGCGGCGTGCAACGTTTCGTGATTCATCTGGAACACGTGCCAAGCGTCGGCAGCGTGGCCCCGGACACACAGATTCCCGTCGGCCTGCTCAGTGCCGAGCGCGAAGCCAACATGCTGTTCGAGCTGGCGCGGGGCCGTCTGGAGCAAGTCGAAGTGCCGTCGCCGGTGCGCGCGTTGCGATTGCAGGCCAAGGATCTGCCGGCCTTCGTGCCCACCCACCGCGAGCTGTTCGACGACCGTCCGCAGCAGACCATGCCCTGGGAGCAACTGCGCGAGCGTTTGCGCGCACGGCTTGGGGATGAAGCGGTCGCTGGCCTGGGCTTCAATGCCGACCATCGTCCGGAACACGCCTCGCTGCCCGCTTGCCCGAACAAGCCGCTGGTGCTGACCCATAAAGTGCCGCGCCCCGGCTGGCTGTTGCCTGAGCCCGAGTTACTGACCGAGCCGGGCGTGCGCGTGCTGGCCGGGCCGGAGCGCATCGAGTCGGGCTGGTGGGACGGCGGCGACGTGCGCCGCGACTATTACCTCGTCGAAACCCGCAACGGCCAGCGCGGCTGGGCGTACCGCAGCGTCGGCGACAGCAGCCTGTTGCTGCACGGCTGGTTCGCATGAGCGGGGCATACGCCGAGCTGCATTGCCTGTCGAACTTCAGCTTCCAGCGTGGGGCGTCGAGTGCGAAGGAGCTGTTCGAGCGGGCCAAACTGCATGGCTATCAAGCGCTGGCGATCACCGATGAATGCACCCTGGCGGGCATTGTGCGGGCTTGGCAGGCGGCGAAGGAATGTGAGCTGCCGCTGATCATCGGCAGCGAAATCACCGTCGAGAACGGCCCGAAAATCGTCTTGCTGGTGGAGAATCTCGCCGGTTACCAAGCCCTGTGTCGCTTGATCACCCAGGGTCGGCGCCGTAGCAAGAAAGGCGAATACCGCTTGCTGCGCGAGGACTTCCAGCCGCCGCTCTCGGGGCTTTTGGCGCTGTGGCTGCCGGATCTTGAACAGGACGTCCCGACGCGGCGGGAACAAGGTGACTGGCTGCGCGGGGTTTTTCAGCAGAATCTGTGGCTGAGTGTCGAGTTGCATTGCGGTCCGGATGATCGAAAGCGTCTGAACACCTTGCTCGGCATGGCACGGGCCATGGCGATTCCTGCCGTTGCCAGTGGCGACGTGCACATGCACACCCGCGGTCGTCGGGCCTTGCAGGACACCATGAGCGCCGTTCGCCATCACACCACCGTGGCGGAGGCAGGCCATCGGCTTTTTTCCAACGGCGAGCGGCATTTGCGACCGCTGTTGGTGCTGGGCGAGCTGTATCCGTCGAGCCTGCTGATTGAAACCGTGAACATCGCCCGGCGCTGCACCTTCGACCTCAGTGAATTGCGCTACGAATACCCCCATGAACTGGTGCCGCCTGACCAGTCCCCCAGCAGTTGGTTACGGCACCTGACCGAGCAGGGCGCCAGCCGTCGCTGGCCTCAGGGCGTGCCAGACGTCGCCCGCAGCAACATCGAAAAAGAGCTGAAAGTGATCGCGGCCAAGCGTTACGAGAGTTACTTCCTCACGGTGCACGACATCGTCAGCTTCGCCCGCGAGCAGCATATCCTCTGCCAGGGTCGGGGCTCGGCGGCCAACTCCACGGTGTGTTTTGCCCTGGGCATCACCGAGCTGGACCCGTCAAAAAGCAATCTGCTGTTCGAGCGTTTCATCTCCGAAGAGCGCGACGAGCCCCCGGACATCGACGTGGATTTCGAGCACGAACGGCGCGAGGAAGTGCTGCAATACGTGTTCCGTCGATACGGCCGGGGCAGGGCGGCGCTCACCGCCGTTGCCAGTACCTACCACGGTGCGGGGGCCGTACGGGATGTGGCGCGGGTCCTCGGTTTGCCGCCCGACCAGATCAACGCCCTGGCGGACTGCTTCAGCCGCTGGAGCGACAGCATGCCGCCCGCCGAACGCCTGCGCGAATCCGGTTTCGAACCCGACAGCCCGATCCTGCGGCGGGTACTGACGCTGACCGGCGAACTCATCGGCTTCCCCCGGCATCTGTCCCAGCACCCCGGCGGTTTCGTGATTTCCGAGCATCCGCTGGAAACCCTGGTGCCCGTCGAAAACGCCGCCATGGCGGACCGCACCATCATTCAGTGGGACAAGGACGACCTCGATCTGGTCGGCCTGCTCAAAGTCGATATCCTCGCCCTGGGCATGCTCAGCGCCCTGCGCCGGACATTCGATCTGGTCAGAGGTTATCGCGGTTACGACCTGACCCTTGCGACGATCCCCGCCGAGGACAAACCGACCTACGACATGATCACCCGCGCCGACACCATCGGCGTGTTCCAGATCGAGTCGCGGGCGCAGATGTCCATGCTGCCGCGCTTGAAACCCAACACCTTCTATGACCTGGTGATCGAGGTCGCCATCGTCCGCCCCGGGCCGATTCAGGGCGGTATGGTCCACCCGTATCTGCGCCGCAAGAACGGAGAAGAGGAGGTGACCTACCCGTCCGATGAACTGAAAGTGGTGTTCGAACGCACATTGGGCGTGCCCCTTTTTCAGGAACAGGTCATGCAACTGGCGATCGTCGCTGCTGATTATTCCCCCGGCGAGGCGGATCAACTGAGACGTTCCATGGCCGCCTGGAAGCGCCACGGCGGTCTTGAGCCCCATCGGATCCGCTTGAGCGAGCGCATGAAGGAAAAGGGTTACCCGGACGAGTTCATCCAGCGCATTTTCGAGCAGATCAAGGGCTTCGGCAGCTACGGCTTTCCGGAATCCCACGCCGCCAGTTTCGCCCTGCTGACCTACGCCAGTTGCTGGCTCAAGTGCCACGAACCGGCAGCCTTTACCTGCGCGCTGATCAACAGCTGGCCCATGGGTTTTTACAGCCCGGATCAATTGCTGCAGGACGCCCGCCGCCATCAGATCGACGTGCACCCGGTGGACGTGCGTTACAGCGACTGGGACTGTTCGCTCGAGCCGGTTGCCGGCCGCGAATACAACCAGAACCTGGCCATTCGCATGGGCCTGCGCATGATTAAGGGGTTCCGCCAGGAGGACGCCACGCGCATTGAACAGGCCCGTGGTGTCCGAGATTTCAAGGACGTGGCCGACCTGTGCATTCGCGCCGAACTGGACAACCGGGCCCGTGCTGCGCTGGCGGATTCCGGCGCCCTGCGCGGGCTGGTGGGGCATCGGCACCGGGCGCGCTGGGAGATCGCCGGCGTCGAGATGCAACGGCCGTTGTTCGGGGACGACTATTTTGGCGAAGAGGCCCAGGTCGCGCTGCCGCTGCCGAGTGTCGCCCAGGACCTTGCTGCCGATTACGACACCCTCGGCACCACACTCGGCCCGCATCCGCTGGCCTTGCTGCGCTCTAAACTGGCAGCGAAGCGTTTTCGCAGTTCCAAGGATTTGCTCGATGAAGAGCATGGCCGCAGTTTCAGCGTCGCCGGGCTTGTCGTCGGTCGACAACGGCCCGGCACCGCCAGTGGCGTGACCTTTGTGACGCTGGAAGACGAACACGGAATGATCAACGTCGTGGTCTGGCGTGATCTGGCCGAGCGTCAACGCAAGGTGCTGGTGGGGTCGCAGTTGATGCAGGTGTTCGGCAAGTTCGAATTCCAGAAGGGCGTGCGTCACGTCATCGCCCAGCGATTGTTCGACCTCACGCCAATGCTCACCGGACTTGATGTGCGCAGCCGGGATTTCAAGTGATGCGCAGGGAAACGTCGAACATGACGTGATTGCCGAGATGCCGGCGATAAACATTGTGGGAGCGAGCTTGCTCGCGGAAAGGGCCGTCCATCCGCAGAATCTTTGGCGACTGGAATGCTGTCTTCGTCAGCAAGCTCACTCCCACATGGACCGCATCTGCTGCGCGATACCGTGTCGTCTTGACGACGGGCAATCCCCCACAAAATGTTCACCTGCCCGATCCTGATTTCGGGCGACGCGTTTCTCCGCGACTCAGATTTCCACCTTCACCGCCCGCCCGGTCTTGATCGATTCGATGGCGCAGTTGGCCAGATGCAGGGCTCTCAAGCCGTCGCGGGCGTTGGTGGGCAGGGTTTCGTTGCCCCGCACCGCGTCGATGAACTGGTTCAGCTCGATGCGATACGAAGCGGCATAACGCTCGAGAAAGAAATTCTCCAGCGGCTCACGCACTTCGGTCTGCGTGGCGCTGTAGCTGCGCACGGTGCTCGGGCGATGGTTGTCGTTGAGGATCATCCCCTTGGAGCCGAACACTTCCAGGCGCTGGTCATAGCCGTACACGGCTTCGCGGCAGCAATTGATGTGGCACTGTTTTCCGGAGGCGGTGCGCAGCAGCACCATCACGCTGTCGTAGTCGTCGATTTGCGCCAGTGCGGGCTCCACCAGTCGGCTGGCGATGGCGATGACTTCGATGGGTTCTTCGCCGAGCAGCGTGCGCGCGGTGTCGAAATCATGGATGGTCATGTCGCGGAAGATGCCGCCGGAGTGGGTCAGGTATTCCACCGGCGCCAGACCCGGATCACGGCTGGTGATGACCACCTGGCGCACCTCGCCGATGTCCCCGCGGGCAATGGACTTGCGCATCTGCAGGGTGTCGGGGTCGAAGCGGCGGTTGAAACCGAGCATCACTTTGCCGTTCAGGCGCTCGATCTCTTCCACCGCGCGGGCGGCTTTGGCGAAATCCAGATCAATGGGTTTCTCGCACAGTACCGGTTTGCCCAGCTTGACCGCCCGCAGCATCAGGTCGATGTGGGTGTCGGTGGGCGTGCCGATGACAATCGCATCCACGTCGTCACGGGCAATGGCTTCGGCGCAGTCATAGGCCGCGGCGCAGCGCAGCTTTCCGGCGAGGGTGTCAACCCCTTCGCGCCAGGGGTCAGCGATCACCGTGAGTTGTACGTTGGGATTGGCGGCCACGTTGGCTGCGTGAATGTTGGCGATACGGCCTGCGCCGAGGACAGCAATGCGTAGCATGGGGGGATCTCCGGGATTGTTGTTATGGGGTGATCGGCGTAACGGGTGCGGCTGCACATCAGTGCGTCAGGTTGAACGGCGTGACCACCTGCACGTGGGAAACGGGAATCGGCACCGCCTTCCACAGCCGATGAAACTGCAGGATGTGCAGAAACGCGTTGCGGGCGTCGACCTGCAGGTTGTGATCGATGATCGCGGCAATCTTTTCTTCCGCCAGCAGTTGGCGGTTTTCCTGATCGAGGTCGTGGCCGATGAACACCTCAAGGGGGCGATCCAGTGCGGCGAAGGCTTCGACGATCGCGCGGTTGCCGCCGCCGACGCTGTAAATGGCCTTGATCGACGGATTGTCCTGCAGCGCTCGAGTCACTTTCTCGAAAGTCGGCTCATGCACCCCGAACCCTCCGGTGACGTCGACGACGCGCAAATGCGCCGCACGGCTGCGCAGCCAGGTGCGGAAACCCATTTCTCGCTCTTCCTCGCCACGAAACAGCTCACTGCTGATCACCACGGCCACGTCCTGGGCGGCATCGTCCAGCCAGCGCGACATCAGGTACGCCGCGGTCTGCCCGGCAGTGCGATTGTCCATGCCGATGTAACCGATGCGCTCACTCTGGGGCAGATCGGAAACAAAGGTCACCACCGGCACACCCGCCGCCGTGGCCTGATTCACCGCTTCGTTGATCGGCAATTCATCCGCCGCCTTGATGATCAGGCCCTGACTGCCTTTTTCGACGCAGCGCAGAATCAGGTCGTGCATCTGCTGTGTGCCGATGGCCTGATACAGGTGAAAGCGCGGAAAGATCCGAAACGGCGCCAGACTGCCGAGCTGGGCGAGAACCGCCTCCTGCACCGCGTCGCTGAAGCGCTTGGGCGTGTGCAGGATGACGTCGATATGAAAGGTGCGGCCCACCGCAGGCCCGGATTTTTCCTGGGCTTCGAGTTCTTCGAGGGCCTGGTGAATGCGGCGGTGGGTCTGGTAATGCACGCTGCCGCGCTGATGCAGGACGCGATCGACCGTCGCCTTGCTCACGCCGGCCTGGGTTGCGATCTGCTTGATGGAGAAACGTCTGGCGCGGTCGAGCATGTGAATCCCCTGAAGCCTCTCGATGAGGTCTTGTTGAGGTCGATTCGGGGCCTCGGTGAGGCTGTCGCAATGCTAGCCGCAGTTCTATTGCTTGTACAGATGGAAATTAAATTCCAAATCAGGGAGGTTCGTTAATCTCTGAAAGCCATTGGCACGGGCTGTGCTGTGCTCAAATCCCTTAGAAGTCAATCACTCGCCAGGAGCACCCATGTACAAAGACTATCCCGTTGCTTATCAGGTCAGCAAAGGCTCGGCGCTGCAGGTCGACACGGCGTTTTATCAACGCATCCGTGAGGCGCAGGACAGCCGCACCCTGGTCGAGCAGTTCGAAGTGCCGATCCGTACCGGGCGGGCGTGGAAGGTCAAGGCCGGGCAGGTGTTCCGCGTGACCACCCCGGTGGGCCCGCAAGTGGGCGACTTCAATGTCTGGAGCGCCGATGACCCGCGCGAACGCATGTGGGCCGCGCGCACCCGGCAATTGCAGGGCGCCCATGTCACAACCCATGACCGGTTGTGGTCGAACCTGCCGTTCCTGCGGCCGATGGTCACCATCACCGACGATAGCCTCGCCAGCTATGGCATCGACGAACATGGCGGTCGGCTGCATGACCTGCTCGGCACCCGCTGCGATCCCTACGTCAACAAGATGCTCACCGGCGAAGACTTTCACCATCACTGCCATTCGAACCTGACCCGCGCCGTGTTGCCCCACGGCCTGACCGAATTCGACGTGCACGACGTGCTGAACATCTTCCAGTGCACCGGCTTGAATCACGACGATCTTTATTTCATGAAAGCCTGCCCGGCCAAACAGGGCGATTACCTTGAGTTCTTCGCCGAAATCGACCTGCTTTGCGCGTTGTCAACGTGCCCCGGCGGCGACCTTTCATTGCCAATGTGGGGCCCGGATGCCCAGGATCCGCTGACCGTGTGCCGGCCATTGGGCGTCGAAATCTACGACATTGATGCGGCGTTGCTCCAGGGCTGGGAGCAGCCTAAACGCGCGGCCTACAACGGTCTGCACGGGTTGAAGATCGACAAGGCTGACTGGGAGAACTGAGGCGGTATGGATGCTGGTTTCCGGTGCCAGACCCTGAGGGCCTGTCACTGTGGTCAGGCATCCCGCAACAAGTCGTGGGCGTTGAGCAGGCGCCAGGCGATCTCGGGGTTCTTTTCGAGGCCCCGGCGTATGGCCGCAGGGATCGCGGCGCGGGTCTTGCGGCACATGCCGGGCAATTCGGCGATGTCGATGACCATGCCGCGCATGCTGCGCACTTCATTGAAGCCGGGGGCGACATCGAGGCGGATGCCGAGTTGCTCGAACATCCGCTGTTGCAGGCGCTGCAGATCTTCCAGGCTGGCGATATTTTCCAGTCGATCAAGAAGACGTTTTTCTTCCTGACGGGTCAGGCGAAGGATGCGCACGTCCGCGCCCTCCAGCTCCAACAGTCGGTCGCGGTCGCATTGACAGGCGCCGGGCGGGCAGGGCGAGCGGATCGGCAATGGGGAATTCATGGGCTCCGATCATAACCATGGGTGGAGGGGATTTATAGCTGTGGCACGGGCAATCGCTCCTAAAACTTGAAGGGCTAATTTGGTAAGGCCAATAGCTTAATTGCCTAATTGGTCTTGCCAATGGTCGGGCGGCTGTGTAGTTTTTTCCTGCAGCGCCGCACTTGTCATCGCCCAAGCCACTGCAACTGCGGCCCGCGCTTCCAGAATCCATTCACCACCTCACAACAACAAGATCACTGCCCGGTTACCTGTGGCTC
Source organism: Pseudomonas sp. Ps21-P2 (assembly GCF_039672565.1). NCBI lineage: Bacteria > Pseudomonadati > Pseudomonadota > Gammaproteobacteria > Pseudomonadales > Pseudomonadaceae > Pseudomonas > Pseudomonas sp. Ps21-P2. Next base: position 439,853 of record NZ_JBDFPL010000005.1, on the reverse strand, counting down.
AAGCCGTTTCAGCGGCGCCGGCGTGCCTGGTCTGGAGAGAGAAGATGCTCACCGTCGTCTGCGAAAAACCCGGTTCCCTGCTGGCCCTCGACCGTCCGAAACCCGAACGCGCACCCGGCGAGACGCTGGTTCGCATCAAGCGGGTCGGGGTTTGCGGTACTGATTTGCACATCTTCAACGGCAATCAGCCGTTCCTTGAATACCCCCGGGTCATGGGCCACGAATTCTCCGGCATCGTCGAGCAAAGCGAGGCGGGCAGTGGCCTTGAGCCCGGCGACGTGGTCTATGTGATGCCATACCTGTCCTGTGGCGACTGCATCGCCTGTCGCCAGGGCAAGACCAATTGCTGCGTGCGCATTCAAGTGCTGGGCGTCCACCGCGACGGCGCGTTCACTGAATACCTGAGCCTGCCCCACGGCTTCGTACTCAAGGCCGACGGCGTGACGCTGGATCAGGCGGCCATGATCGAGTTTCTGTCCATTGGCGCCCATGCGGTGCGTCGCTCGGACGTGCAATCCGGCCAACGAGCGCTGGTGGTCGGCACTGGCCCGATCGGCATGGCGGTGGCGATTTTCTCCCGCCTGCGGGGGGCGAAAGTCACTGTGCTCGACACCCGCGAGGACCGCCTGACGTTCTGCAAGCAGCACCTGCAGATCGATTCGGCCGTGCTGATCGGCGCAGACGACAAGCAGCAACTGGAGCAACTGACCCAGGGCGAGTTTTTCGATGTGGTGTATGACGCCACCGGCAACGCCAAGGCCATGGAGCGCGGTTTCGAGTTCATTGCCCACGGCGGCAAGTACGTGCTGGTGTCCATCGTTCGCGACACCATCAGCTTCTCCGACCCTGAATTTCACAAGCGCGAAGCGACCCTGATGGGCAGTCGCAACGCCACCGTCGAAGACTTCCGCTACGTCGAGCAATGCCTGCGCGACGGCTTGATCCCCGACGCAGCGCTCAACACCCACCGCATGGCCCTCAGCGAAGTGACCGAGCGCTTCACCACACTGCTCGACCCTGCCCAGCGGGTCGTCAAAGCCATCGTCGAATGCTAGGAGGCGCGGGCATGCACGCGACCCCATTCACCCCCATTCTGCAGTTCGGCACCAGCCGTTTTCTTCAGGCCCATGCTGACCTGTTCATTTCCCAGGCCCTGGAGAAGGGCGAAGCGCTGGGCAGAATCACCGTCGTGCAAACCACCGGCAGCGCCGACAGCGCCCAGCGAGTTGCGGCGTTGGCCGGTGGCACGGGGTATCCGGTGCGCATTCAGGGCGCGGAAAGCGGTCGCACGGTGGATGAGGAGTATTGGTCCACATCGGTTGCCGGCGCGCTGCAAGCCGGTCCCGACTGGACGTTGATTCGTCAGGCGATACGGCACGACGTGCAGGTGGTCATCTCCAACACGGGTGACAAAGGCTACGTGCTGGATGCGGCGGACACGGCGTCTTGCCTAGCCGCCGAGGCGCCGACGCCCCAGAATTTTCCGGCGAAACTGCTGGTGTTGCTCCATGACCGCTGGCAGGCGAATCCTGAGGCGCCGTTGTCGCTGTTCCCCTGTGAGTTGGTCTCGCGCAACGGCGATGTGCTGCGCGACCTGATCATTGCGCTGGCGGCGGAGTGGGGCATCGATAGCGGGTTTGCCCACTACCTGCGCGACACCTGTCGCTGGGCGAATTCGTTGGTTGATCGCATCGTCTCGCAGCCGATTCAGCCAGTGGGTGCCATCGCCGAGCCGTACGCGATCTGGGCCATTGAGCGTCAGCCGGGGCTGGTGCTGCCGTGTACGCACCCTTGCGTGGTAGTGACGGATCAGCTTGAGCAGTACGAGCAGTACAAATTGTTCATGCTCAACCTCGGGCACACCTGGCTGGCCGAGCGGTGGTTGAAGGATGGCAGGCCGTCCGACGAAATCGTGTTTCAGGCAATGAACGACCCGCTGCTGCGCGAGAGCCTGGAGGATCTGTGGGAGCGGGAGGTGCTGCCGGTGTTTGCGGCGAAGGGCCAAGGGGATCAGGCGCGGGATTATCTGGCCAGCGTTCGCGATCGTTTTTTGAACCCGTTTTTGCAGCACAGGATTGCCGACATCGCGCAGAATCACGATGAGAAGAAACGCCGCAGGTTCTTGCCGGTGGTGGAGATGGGGCGGGGGATTGCTGGGTTGGAGCAGCCGACGCTCAAGGGAGCGTTGGCGGATTGATTCCCGGCTAAAGCCGGTCCTACTAAATGGGATGCATCCATTGATGATCGTCCCCACGCTCCGCGTGGGAATGCCGCCCGGGACGCTCCGCGTCCCCTCGTGTGACGCAGAGCGTCAGGGGATGTGTTCCCACGCGGAGCGTGGGGAACAATCATAAATTAAGGTTGTTCACCGCCCGCAAGGCCACCTGACAAGGCGCCCCAACGCCTGTGATATCCTCCGGCGCATCCTGATGGAACGTGATTGATGACCGCGCCAAGCCCAGCCCCCGAACGCCGCCTTTACCAGATCACTGCCGACCGATTGCGCGAGCACATTCGCAAGCATGGCATCGCCCCCGGCGCGCGGCTGCCGCCTGAACGTGATCTGGCGCAGTTGCTCGGGGTCTCTCGTCCGTCCTTGCGCGAAGCCCTGATCGCCCTGGAAATCGAAGGCAGCGTCGAGATTCGCATGGGTTCCGGCATCTATGTCTGCGAGCACCTGCTGGGCGTCAAAGGCAAAACCCGCACCCTGGGCGAGAGCCCGTCAGAGCTGATGCAGGCCCGGGCGTTGATCGAAGGCGAGAGCGTGATGCTGGCCTGTCTGCACGGCAGCAAAGCTGATTTCCGCTACCTGCAGGGGTGCATCGACAAGATGCGCGAGGGTGCGCTCAAAGGCGTGCCGGCACTGGACGACGACCGCAAATTCCACCAGCGGCTGGCGAAAATGAGCGGCAACTCGACCCTGGTGCGCATCATCACGTCCCTGTTCGAAGAGCGGTACAGCCCGCTTACCGCCCACGTCAGCGAACACTCCGAAACCCGCGAAACCTGGGCCATGGCGGTGGCCGAGCACGAAGCCATCCTGCACGCCGTGCAGACCCGCGACCTGATCGGCGCCCAGACCGCCATGCGCGAACACCTGCGCCGGTCCGAAGCGCGCTGGCTGGACGGGATGGACGCGGAGTTGCGTTAACAGGCGCCCGCCGCAAGGCGGTGCTGTTCAAAGGTCCTCAGCCTCACGCCATGGTCTTGCGAATCCCTTCCCACAAGCCATTCAAATACACCGCGCCCAGCGCCCGGTCGTACAGGCCGTAGCCCGGTTTGCCGGTTTCACCCCAGATCATCCGCCCGTGGTCAGGGCGGTAATAGCCCTCGAAGCCGGTCTCGACGTAGGCCTTGACGATCTCGGCCATGTCCAGCGAGCCGTCTTCCGAGCGGTGCGCGGTTTCGTAGAAATCACCGGCTTCGTTGACCTTCACATTGCGCAGATGGGCGAAGTGAATGCGCCCCTGACCGCCAAATTCCCGCACCAGCGACGGGACGTCATTGCCCAGATCGGCGCCGAGGGAGCCTGAACACAGCGTCAGGCCATTGGCCGGGTCATCGACCATCGCCAGAATGTGCGCCAGGTCCTCGCGGTTCTTCACCACCCGTGGCATGCCGAACATTGAGCGCGGAGGGTCGTCCGGGTGTAGGGCCATTTTGATGCCCGCATCTTTCGCCACCGGAATGATCCGCTCCAGAAAATACGCCAGTCGCTCGCGCAAAGTGGCCTCGTCGACCTGCGCGTATTCGTTGATCAGCGCGCGCAGGACTTCCGGCTCGTAGCTGACGTCCCAGCCGGGCAGGCTGATGCCGTTGTCGAGATTCGCCTGCTCGATCACCGCCACGTCGAACGCCAGGGTGGTCGAACCGTCCGGCAGCTCCATGGCCAGGGTCGAGCGGGTCCAGTCGAACACCGGCATGAAGTTGTAGCAAACCACCTTGATTCCGCAGGCGGCCAGGTTGCGCAGGGTCTGGCCGTAGTTGTCGATCAATTGATCGCGGGAAGGCAGGCCGCGCTTGATGTCTTCGTGGACCGGCACGCTCTCGATGACCTCCAGCTCAAGGCCGTGGGCATTCACCGTGGCCTTGAGGGCGGCGATTTTCTCCAGCGGCCAGACCTCGCCCACCGGGATGTCGTAAATGGCGGAGACCACGCCGGTCATGCCGGGGATCTGACGAATATAGGGCAGGGTGACGGGATCGCTGTCGCCGTACCAACGGAAGGTCATTTTCATTGCGCAGTCCTTGTTGTTATGGGAGCGGGCCGCTCAAGACCGCCAGTGCTTCATTGAAGCCGGGCTGAGCGTGGCGTGCGCAGCAGCATAGATTGGTCAGGCCAAATTATGCAAATCCCGACCGTCGAGCCATAAATCGGCAAATAAATCGCCTTTTCGATTTCCATAACCCGGATTGCGGGTCTAGTATCGGCTGCATTCGGATATTTGGTCAGGCCAATTCTGCGGTTCCCGAAGGATGCTTTATCCCTCGGTAAACAGCGTGTGAATCAGGGCCCGGGCGCTAGACGAAGCTCTAACGACGTCTTACTCATAAAAATAATTAGGAGGACTCGCCATGCAGAAAGGGCGCTGGTTGGTAATTTTTCTGTGCTTCCTCGCGGTGGCCATCAACTACATCGACAGGGCTAACCTCGCGGTTGCCGCCCCCTATATCCAGAAAGAACTCGGTTTGGGCTCAGGGCAAATGGGCCTGCTGCTCAGCGGTTTCTTCTGGACCTACGCACTCATGCAAATGCCGTTTGGCTGGTTCGTCGACAAGGTCGGCGCGCGCATCGCGCTGCCCCTCGCGGTGGCCTGGTGGTCGCTGTTCACGGCGGCCACGGCGGCGGCCGGGAGCCTGGCGGCGATGTTCGGTTGCCGCCTGATGCTCGGCGTGGGGGAGGCGGGGGCGTATCCGTCCTGCGCGAAAATCGTCAGCCAGTGGTTCGACGTCAAGGAGCGCGGCTTTGCCACCAGCATCTTCGACAGCGGCTCGCGGGTCGGCTCGGCGTTGTCCATCCCGCTGGTGGCGCTGATCATCGAGCTGTGGGGCTGGCGCGCCTCGTTCATCATCACCGGCGCAGTGGGTTTGATCTGGGTCGTGGGCTGGTTCCTGATCTACAAAGAGCCTCAAGCGGTTGCGGCCATCGAGCAGCACGAAGCGGGCAAGGCGGCGACCCTCGCCGCACGGCCGAAAGTGAAATGGGCGTCGCTGTTTCGTCACCGCACCCTGTGGGGGATGATGCTGGGCTTCTTCTGCCTGAACTTCGTGATCTATTTCTTCATCACCTGGTTCCCGACCTACCTGGTCACCGAACGCGGTTTCTCGCTGAAATCCCTCGGAACACTCGGTACCATTCCGGCGATCGCGTCCATCGTCGGCGGCTGGATCGGCGGGCTGACCTCCGACGCGCTGTATCGCCGGGGCTGGAGCCTGACCGCTGCGCGCAAGACCTGCATCGTCGGCGGCATGCTGATGTCGTCGAGCATTTCCTTGTCGGTGTTCGTCGATGGCACCTACGCGATGCTCGGCTTTTTCAGCCTGGCCTACGCCAGCCTGGCGTTTGCCGGCGCGAGCATCTGGTGCCTGCCGGCTGACGTCGCGCCGACCCCGGCCCATGTAGCCTCGATCGGTGGCATTCAGAACTTCGCATCGAATACCGCCGGCATCTTCATCACTACTTTCACCGGCTTCATGCTGGTGATCGGCAACGGCTCGTTCACCGCGCCGCTGCTCACCGCCGGGGCGTTTGCGCTGCTGGGGGCGTTCAGCTATCTGTTCATTGTCGGCAAGATCGAGCCGTTTTCGATCACGCCGGAGGATGCCGCGCCGCTGGATGCATCGGCAGTCGCCCAGCGCACCTGAGTGTTAGGTCGGATGTGGGCATTACTGTTGCGGTGTGCCCACCGACGCCTTCCCGGCTGAAGCCGGTCCCACAAGTCGGCGTTCCAGCCAGTCCCATTGAATGCACGCGGATGGTTTAGTGGGACCGGCTTAAGCCGGGAAGAGGCCAGTGCAGGCACCGCCACCTTTGCGGTGTAACCACCGACGCATTCCCGGCTGAAGCCGCTTCACACCCCTTCGGCTTTCACCGCCGCGCGAATCGCCTCCAGCAGCATCTGACACGCCGGGTTGTCGTTGTCCGAGCGCCAGACCAGGTGCAGCTCGCTCTGCACCCCTTCACCGAGATCGATGTCGCGGAACGTCACGCCCTTGAACACCACATTCGTGGCGCAACGCGGCACCAGCGCCAGGCCCATGCCGGCATTCACCAGCGCCAGAATGGTCAGCGACGAACCCAGCCACTGCACGTACTCCGGCGCCACTTGCGCCGAGCGAAACATGCCGGTGAGCAGTTCGTTGAACGGCGGGTATGCCGAGTGGGAGTACATCAGGAAGGGCTGGGCGTCGAGGTCCTGCACGCTGATGTTCCGGGCGTTGGCCAGCGGATGACTGCTGGGCACCGCCAGCACGAAGGGTTCGCGGACCAGGCATTCGGTTTCATAACCGGGCTGCAGCAGCGGCGCGCGCACGATGCCCAGATCGATGCGCCGGGCGCGCAGGGCTTCGTGTTGCTGATAGGTATTGAGTTCGGTGAGGGAGATTTTCACGTGGGGCTGGTTCTGCCGCGCTTCGGCGATCACCCGTGGCAGAAACTCGTACACCGCGCTACCGACGAAGCTGATGGTCACCGAGCCGATGTCGCCCTCGGCAAAGCGCCGCGCCGCGATGGCCGCCTGATGCGCACGTTCCAGCAGCGTCTGGGCTTCGATGAAAAATGCCCGGCCCGCCGCGGTCAAGGCGACGCTGCGGGTGTTGCGGTTGAACAGCTGAACCCCCAAGGAATGCTCAAGCAACTGGATCTGCCGGCTCAGCGGTGGCTGGGTCATGTTCAGCCGTTCGGCAGCCCGGCGGAAGTTGAGTTCGGTGGCGACGGTGGTGAAGCAACGTAGCTGGGCAAGCTCGAACATTGATCTATTCCGGGTATCAATCAACAGTCAATCTAGATTAGACGGGAACAATGTGGCGGTCCATGATCGGCTCATCACCTGCATTTCCCACGCTCATCCCAAAAAAAATACAAAGACCGGGAGTCGCACCTTGAACCGCACCGTTCCCATTAGTGAACCCACTCATAACGCCGATCCCACTGTTCTGGCCCGCGCGGCCGCGAAAGTGAAGCGTCATGTGTTGCCGTTGTTCGTGATCATGTTCATCGTCAACTACATCGACCGGGTCAACATCGGCTTCGTCCGCAGCCACATGGAAACCGACCTGGGCATCGGCGCCGCGGCCTACGGGCTCGGCGCCGGGCTGTTTTTCGTCGGCTACGCGCTGTTCGAAGTCCCGTCAAACATGCTCCTGCAACGCTTCGGCGCCCGCGCCTGGCTGACGCGCATCATGTTCACCTGGGGCGCAGCGGCGATGGCCATGGCTTTCGTGCGCGGCGAAACCAGTTTCTATGTGCTGCGCTTCATCCTCGGCGCGGCCGAAGCGGGGTTCTTCCCCGGCATCATTTATTACTTCACTCAGTGGCTGCCTTCGAGCGAACGCGGCAAGGCCATGGCGATCTTTCTCAGCGGCTCGGCCATTGCGTCGGTGATTTCCGGGCCGGTGTCCGGGGCGTTGCTCGGCGTCAGCGGCATGAACCTGCACGGCTGGCAGTGGATGTTCATCATCGAAGGCTTCGCCTCCATCGCCCTGTGCGGTTTTGTCTGGTTCTGGCTGCAGTCCCATCCCCGGGATGCCAAGTGGCTGAGCGAAGAAGAGAAGGGCGCACTGATCAGCGCCATCGACGCCGAACAGCGCGCCCGGGAAGCGGCGCAAGTGATCAAGCCGTCGATCTTCAAGCTGCTCGCCGACCGGCAGATCATGCTCTTTTGCTTCATCTACTTTTCCGTGGCCCTGACCATCTACGGGGCGACGTTCTGGCTGCCGAGCATGATCAAGAAGATGGGCAGCCTCAGCGATTTCGAAGTCGGCCTGTTCAACTCGATTCCGTGGATCATCTCGATCATCGCCATGTATGGCTTCGCGGCGCTGGCGGCTCGCTTCAAACATCAACAGGCGTGGGTAGCGGTCACCCTGGTGATTGCCGCCTGCGGAATGTTCATGTCCACCGTCGGCGGGCCGATCTTCGCCTTCGTCGCCATCTGCTTTGCGGCCATCGGTTTCAAAGCGGCGTCCGCGCTGTTCTGGCCGATTCCCCAAGGCTATCTGGACGCGCGCATCGCAGCGGCGGTGATCGCGCTGATCAACTCGATCGGCAACCTCGGCGGCTTCGTGGCGCCCACCGCGTTCGGCTTTCTGGAGCAGAAAACCGGCTCCATTCAAGGCGGCATGTACGGCCTGGCACTCACCTCATTGGTGGCGGCCGTGGTGATCTTTTTCGCCCGTACCACACCGAAAGGCGACCCACACCGCCCAAAGCTTGAGGACGCTGCGCCACTGCGAGCAGCCGCGTCGCTCAGCTCATCGTCAAGCGTCAAACCCTAGCCTCACACCCTGATTGACCGGGAGAAGTCATTTGAAAATCACACGCGTCACCGTCACCCCGATTGCCTTCCGCGATCCGCCGTTGCTCAACGCCAGCGGCATCCACGAGCCGTTTGCCCTGCGCTCGATCATTGAAGTCGAAACCGACAACGGCTACCTCGGCCTGGGAGAAAGCTACGGCGATGCCCCGGCCCTGGCGATTCAGCAGCAGTTGCAGAGCCAGTTGATCGGCATGGACCCGTTCAACCTCAACCACTTGCGTGCGGTGGTCAAAGCGACCGTTTCTGCAAACAAGCCGGCGAGCGTTGCCGGTGCCGAATTGGCGCCGGGTTCACACGCCAGCAAAGCGGTGAGCAATGCCTATTCGGCGTTCGAAGTGGCGTTTCTGGATGTGCAGGCACGTTCCATGAACCTGCCACTGGTTGACCTGCTGGGCGGTGCCGTTCGCGACCGCGTGCCGTTCAGTGCGTACCTGTTCTTCAAATACGCCCAACACGCCGATTCGCCCTACGCGCCAGACAGCTGGGGAGAAGCGCTGAGCGAAGAACAGATCGTCGCCCAGGCGCGGCGGATGATCGAAGCGTACGGTTTCAAAAGCATCAAACTCAAAGCCGGCGCCCTGGACCCCGAGCACGAAGTGTCCTGCATCAAAGCGCTGAAAAAGGCCTTCCCGGGCTATCCGCTGCGTATCGACCCGAACGGCAACTGGTCGCTGGAAACCTCGATCCGCATGGCCGAACTGCTCGGCGATGACCTGCAATACTACGAAGACCCGACGCCGGGGCTGGAAGGCATGGCCGAACTGCACACACGCACCGGCCTGCCGCTGGCGACCAACATGGTCGTCACCGACTTCGACGAATTCCGCCGCAGCGTCGCGCTGAACAGCGTGCAGATCGTCCTCGCCGACCACCATTACTGGGGCGGCCTGCGCGACACCCAGGCCCTGGCAAAAATGTGCGACACCTTCGGCCTCGGCGTCTCCATGCACTCCAACTCCCACCTTGGCATCAGCCTCATGGCCATGACCCACGTCGCCGCCGCCGTCCCCAACCTCGACTTCGCCTGCGACACCCACTACCCGTGGCAAGAACCGGACGAAGAAGTCATCAAAGGCGGCAAACTCCCCATCATCGACGGCTGCGTCCACCTCACCCGCGAGCCTGGGTTGGGGCTTGAACTGGACTATGACCAGCTGGGCAAACTCAATGACCAATTCCTGACGTGCGGGATTCGCCAGCGGGATGATGTGCGGCAAATGCAGAAATACAAACCGGAGTGGAAGGCGGTGAAGCCACGGTATTGAGGTTGGGGTGGGCCGCATGATCGGGGGTGTTTGAGATACCGCATTCGCGAGCAAGCTCGCTCCCACAGGGACGGTCCAACCCGAAAATCCTCGACCGCCAGAACCGGCCTCTTCCCGGCTAAAGCCAGTCCCACTAACAGCAGCTCGTGCATTCAGTAGGACCGGCTTCAGCCGGGAAGCTCTTGATCTGCTCTTGATCCGCTCTTGATCTGCTTTTGATCTTCATACGCAAAAGGTTCAAGCACCGCCAATCGCGACTTGGGTGCAGGCTGAACGGAGGTCTCGCGGAGTGGGCCGAGCCGCATGGATGCGGCGAGAGCGCCGTCAGGGCATGGATGCCCGTTCGGCGCGGGCCCACGGAGCGAGACCGGAGTGAAGGTATTCCGACGAAGGAGGAACCCAACCAGGAGCAAGCACCCTTGGTTACTTGGGGTGCTTTTCCAAGTAACTCGCCGAAGGCGAAAACGAGGCCGTTAGGCCGACGCCTTTGATCCTGGCGCCCTCAACCTCAACACCTTGGCCCCGTCAAACGGATCAACCAACCAATGCCCCCGCACCCCAAAAACCTCACCCAATAGCTCCGGCGACAACACATCAAAGGGCGAACCCAACGCCACCAACCGCCCCCCATCCATCACTGCCAGACGATCACACCCCAGCGCCTGATTCAAATCATGCAACGCCACCACCGTCGTCACCGGCAAATCCTGCACCAACCGCAAAATCGACAACTGCTGCTGAATATCCAGATGATTCGTCGGCTCATCCAGCAACAACACCTGCGGGCGCTGCGCCAAAGCCCGCGCAATATGCCCCCGCTGCTGCTCCCCACCCGACAACGTATGCCACGCCCGATGCCCCAAGTGCTGCAAACTCACATCCGCCAGCGCCTGCGCCACAATCCGGTCATCGTCCGCGCCCCACGGCGCCAGCGCCGACAGCCACGGCGTACGGCCCAACTCAACCGCCTGCAACAGACTGATCGAATCACCCGTCTGCGCGTGCTGCTCCACCACCGCCACCTGCCGCGCAATGTCCCGCCGGCTCAGCGACGACAAGCGCCTCCCGCCCAAGTGAACGTCGCCCCGAGACGGCTTTTGAATCCCCGCCAGCAGCTTCAGCAGCGTCGACTTCCCCGAGCCATTCGGCCCGACGATCCCCAGGTTTTCCCCCGGCCGAATCGCCAGGCTCACCCCACTGAGCAGTTGCGCGCCCTTGACCGAATAACTCAGGTCACTCCCTTCCAGCATGGTGCCGGGCACCTCCTCACGGGCGTTCATCGAGGACGATTCCCGCGGACCAGAATCATGGCAAAAACCGGCGCGCCCACCAGCGCCGTGATGACCCCGATCGGCAACACCTGACCCTTGATCAAGGTGCGCGACAGCACGTCGGCGGCGATCATGAACAGCGCGCCGATCAGGGCGCTCAAGGGCAACAGACGCGCGTGGCGCACCCCGGCCATCAGGCGCACCGCGTGGGGAATCACCAGCCCGACGAAGCCGATGGAGCCGACGATCGACACCATCACCGCCGTCATCAGCGCGGCGGTGAGAATCAGCACGGCCTGCACCCGGCGTACCGGAATGCCCAGGGACGCCGCTGAATCGCTGCCAAAGGTGAACGCATCCAGCGCGCGCCGATGCCACAGGCACACCAGCAAGCCGAGCACCACGACCGGCACCGACAGCGCCACCGACGACCAGCGCACGCCGCTGAGATTGCCCAGCAACCAGAACATGATCCCGCGGGCCTGTTCGGCATTGGCCGACTTGGTGATCAGGAAGGACGTCAGGGCGTTGAACAGCTGGGACCCGGCAATGCCCGCCAGGATGATCTGGCCGGCAGCGGTCTGGCCCCGAGAGGAGCGGGCGAGCAGGGCGACCAGCGCGAAGGCAGCAATCGCCCCGGCAAACGCGCCGGTGGAGAGTGAAATCGTCCCGGCACCGATGCCGATGATCGCCACCAGCACCGCGCCAGTCGAAGCGCCGGCGGAAATGCCCAGCAAGTAGGGATCGGCCAGCGGGTTGCGCAGCAGCGATTGCAAGACCACGCCCGACACGGCGAGCCCTGCGCCGCAGGTGGCGGCAACGATGGCCCGGGTCAGGCGGTAATTCCAGACGATGCCCTCGTCGATAGGGTCGAGGGGATAGCCTGCGGCCCACAGCTTGTTCGCCAGCACCTGAACGATCACCGGCAGGCTGATCGACGTCTCGCCGATCGCCACGCCCGCCAGCACCGCCAACGCCAGCAACGCGAGGGCCCAAGCACCGTGGACGAAGATTCGAACGACGCTGGAACGGGGCATGCTGAATGACGTCATTGCGCTTGAGTGGCCTGGGCCAGTTGTTCGATGCCGTCGAACAGCCGTACGCTGGACTCCATGGCGCTGGCGTCCATGATCACGATGCGATTGTTTTTCACCGAATCCATATTCCGTGTGACCGGGTCCGAGCGGAGGAAGGCCAGCTTCTTCTCGTGATCGTCGGCCGGGAAGCGGCGACGGTCCATCCGCGCGATGACCAGCACCGTCGGGTTGGCCTTGGCGATGGTTTCCCAGCCCACGGTCGGCCATTCCTCGTCGGAGTCGATGACGTTACGCATGCCGAGGGTGTCGAGCATGAAGTTGGGAATGCCCTTGCGTCCGGCCACGTACGGATCGACGTTGATGTCCGGGCTGGAAAACCAGAAGACCGCCGAGACGGGCGGGTTGGCATGGGCGTTCGCCTGCGCCACAGCCCGAGCCATTCGCGCCTGGTAATCCGCGATCAACTGCTCGCCACGGTCCTGCACGTCGAAAATCTGCGCCAGCTGCCGCAGGCTTTTGTACAGCGTGTCGATGCGGAAGGCTTCGAGGCGCGTGCCGTCGGCGCCGACCCGGTTGTTCTTGCCCTCGCAATCGGACGGCAGGATGTAGGTCGGGATGCCCAGGTCGCGGAACTGCTCGCGGGTACCAACGGCGCCCTGTGGCCCGACCATCCACTCGAACTGCACCGGGACGAAATCCGGGCGTTTGCCGATCACCGATTCAAAACTCGGCGCGTTATCCGCGAGCCGAGCGATGCCGTCGTTGAGGGTTTGGTACTGGGCCAGGACGGGGTTGAACCACAGCGACGTGCCGACGACGTTAGGACCCAGTCCGAGGGCATAGAGCATCTCGGTGGCCGCCTGGCCGATGGTCACGGCTTTCTGCGGGGCGTGGGTGAAGGTCAGCGCTTGGCCGCAGTTGTCCACGGTCAAGGGGTAAATCGTCGACGCCGCGAGGGCGGCAGTGGGCAAAGTCAGGGTGACGAGCAGGGCGGCGAGGCGGCGCAGCGGCATGAACAGCGATCTCCAGATAGCCTGAATGCTTGGCGAAGCAGGCACTGGAAAGTCCATCCCGACAGGCGCCCCTACGATGAGGGCGAGCACAGTGCGCGCGAACGACGCACGAACGGGAGTCCTTCCCCGGACACCCCGCCGGTGAATGAATATGCTGGCCGGCAGGTCTCCTGACTGGCGCTTCATCGCCGTGCTTCGGCCTTCCCGGGGTCACCCAGTGGCAAACAGGAAGCAGGGCTCAGCGCCTACAGTTGCGGGGACAGTTCCCTTTTAGCGCGGAGCACGCGCCTGGGGATTCCCTATTAATTCCGAGCGGAAACCGGCGGCGGGGATACTAAACGATTCGGCGGGTGGAGGCGAATGCGGAGGCGGTGCGCCGGAGATGTATTGACACCTCGCAGTAACTGGACGGACGCAACACCTGTGGGAGTGAGCTTGCTCACGAAGAGGCCAGCACATCCGCTAAATCTTCTGCGGCTGGAATGCAGTCTTCGCGAGCGAGCTCGCTCCCACAAGGTATGTGTTTGCAGCGCCATCGGCGTGAGCTCAACACCACCGGCTTAGAGCTTAAACGGCCAACCCACGATCTTCTTCGGCCGTGGCGTCGCATAGGTGCGCACTTTTGAAGTCTTTAACCCCAGACTCACCAGTGATTCCGCCAGTGCCACCGCAGCGGTCACGCCATCCACCACGGGCACACCGGCGCGGTCACGGATGAGTTGATCCAGCCCGGCCATGCCGCCGCAGCCCAGGCAAATCACCTCGGCCTTGTCCCGACTCACTGCTTCCATGGCCTGCTCAACGATCGCCTCGACCGCACGCTCGGGCGATTCCTCCAGCTCCAGTACGCTCATGCCGCTGGCCCGCACCGACGCGCAGCGTTCGTACACGCCGGCCAGTTTCAGGCGATCCTCGATCAGCGGCACGGTGCGGTCCAGCGTGGTGACCACCGCGTATTTATGCCCCAGCAGCATCGCCAGGCTGGCCGCCGCTTCGGTGATGTCCACCACCGGCACCTCGAGCAATTCCTGCAAACCCTCGCGGCCATGTTCGCCGTAACCGGCCTGAATCACGGCGTCATAGGGCCCTTCGTAGGACATCACCCGGTCCATCACCGCGATGGCCGCCAGGTAGCTTTCGAAATTGCCTTCCACCGACTCGGCGCCGAAGCGCGGGGTCAGGCCGATGATCTCGGTGCCAGGCGAGGCCACGCTGCGGGCCTGCTCGGCGATGGTCTCGGTCATCGATTCGGTGGTGTTGACGTTGACGATCAGAATTCGCATGGACAGATCTCGCGCAGAAAACAAGGCCGGGCGTCTGGCCCGGCGTCGTTGCCCACGATATCAGTCTTTCATCGGCACGGGCGCCTGCAGGGCGATGAAGCCCTGATCGCGCATGGCCTGCCAGAAACCATCCGGCACCTGTGCGTTAAGCGCGGTGACGTCCTCGATGATCCGCGAAGGGCGGCTGGCACCCGGAATCACCGCCGCCACCAGCGGGTTGGCAAGGACAAATTGCAGCGCTGCCGATTTGATGTCCACCTGGTACTGACGGGCGATCTCCTGAATGTGCGCCACCTTGTCGAGCATCGCTGGCGACGCCTCCTGATACTCGAAATGCTTGCCGCCCACCAACACGCCGGAGCTGTAAGGCCCGCCGACGACGAATTCGGCGTTGTACTGACGGGCCTTGTCGAACAGCCGTTGCAGCGGTTGGTCGTGATCGAGCAGCGAATAACGGCCGGCGAGCAGGAAACCATCGGGCTGGGCTTCTTCCAGATCCAGCGTCAGTTCGCACGGCTCGACGCGATTGACGCCCAAGCCCCAGGCCATGATCACGCCTTCTTCACGCAGGCGGGTGAGGGCGCGGAAAGCGCCAGTGCGGGCGATATTGAAATGCTCGATCCAGGCATCGCCGTGGGCGTCCTGCGCGATGTCGTGGACAAACACGATATCCAGACGATCAGTGTTCAACCGCTCCAGGCTCGCTTCAATGGAACGCAGCGTGGCGTCGGCGGAATAATCGGTGACGATCTTGTTTTTCAGGCCTTCGGCGAACGGGCCGCTGCGGGTCTCGGTGTCGATCTCGTCGGAAATCAGCCGGCCGACTTTGGTGCTCAGCGTGTACTGGTCGCGTGGGACGCCGGCGAGGGCCTTGCCCAGGCGCTGCTCGGACAAGCCGGCGCCGTAGATGGGCGCGGTGTCGAAATAGCGAATGCCTTGATCCCAGGCGGATTGAACGGTGGCCGCAGCTTCATCTTCATCGATGGTGCGGAACATGTTGCCCAGCGGCGCGGAGCCGAAGCCGAGGCGGCCGATGATCTTGTCGTGCAGACTCATTGGGGGGTGTCCTGTGCGGTGGGGCGTGTTGGATGGCGCGCGGTTCATGGCCCGGATCGAGCACGATGAAACCGGCGAAGCTTCTTTACTGACTGCTGATTGCCGCAGGGGTTCTTCGGAATGGGCGAGCGTGTGCTTTCACATGCCCAGCGAGCGGCTATCCTCAGTCCATGCAAATCTCGCTATTTGCGGTACCTCACTGGGACCCGCTCCTGCGATTCCTCGTGTGACCGGCTCCTGCGATTTCTCTGTGGGACCGGCTTTAGCCGGGAAGAGGCCCGTGAGTAAGCCATCCATGACCAGCGAGGCCGCCGATGAGCGAGCACATCATTCATTTCCACTGCGGGGTCGATCAGGCCAGCACCGAGCATTTTCGCGATCGCTGCCTGGAAGCCCTCGGCAAGGGCGCGACCGGATTGCTGCTGAATCTGTCGACCGCCGGCGGCAGCACCGCACTGGGATTCACCCTGTACAACTTCCTCAAATCCCTGAAAGTGCCGATCCGCGCGTTGAACAGCGGCAACATCGAATCCATGGGCATCGTCATCTACCTGGCGGCTCAAGAGCGGATTGTCTGCCCCCATTCGCGTTTTCTGATCCACCCCATGAGCTGGTACTTCAACCAGAGCTCGGTGGACCACTCACGCATGCGCGAATACCTGCGCAGCCTGGACAACGACCTGCAGCGCTACGTGAATATCTACCAGAGCGAGACCGTGAGCGCGCTGCACCCGCTAGACATAGGGCGCTGCCTGTCAGCGGAGGAGAAGGTGATCCGCGCCGAAGACTCCCTGGCGTGCGGCATTGCCCATCGTGTCGAGCAATTGCAGTTTGCCGAAGACGCCGTGCACTGGACCGTCAGCGCCAGCTAAGCTCGATCCATTGAACCCGGTCGTTGTCGAGCCCTCTGACTCTATTATCGGCCACATTGAAACGAGAGGTGACTGCCATGCAATCCCATACACCTGACGCTGCACCCGTTCCGCCGCGCCCCGCTCCCCAGCCGGGTGACGAAGAGACAGGATTTGACGCCGACATGGATCCGGGCAACGAAGACCCGGGTTCCCAGTTTGATCGGGACGCCACGGTGCCGCTGATCGATCCGGATAAATGAGGGGGGAGGGTGCCGCTGACAACCTGTGCTTGCTACGAGGCCTACATTGCTTTTTTGACTGATGCTCAAACAAAAGAGCGAGAGCCTTGGCCCTCGCTCGCTTCACTCAGCCGCACGTCGTTACGACTTGCCGCCTGAGCCGCCTTTCTTGCCGGTGCCGCTCGCGCCTGCACCCGATTCTTTCTTCATATCGCTTCCGGCATTGCCGCTGCCTGAAGCCTGTCCGCCTTTCTTGCCGGCTTCGGACGCTTTCTCTTTATCGTTCGCAAAATTGCCAGGGTTCGACTTTCCGGTGTTAGCCATGATCGCAGACCTCTTGTTATTGAGAAGGCGAGACAGGTGCCTCGCCTTAACTGTGAGGGGGCGTTCACGCAATCGTTTAACCCGTCGACTCGCTGGCAGACCAACGGCGGTGACGAGTGATGCCCGCTGTTACATGTGCACTTCGACGGTCAGCGGCAGGTGATCGGACAGATGCGTCCATGGCCGCGTGCCGAGGATTTTTGGTTGGTGGCTGGTGGCGTTGCGCAGGTAGATCCGGTCCAGGCGCAGCATCGGGAAGCGCGCCGGGTACGTTTTCGCCAGCCGGCCCTGACTGCGCTCGAAGGCTTCATGCAGGTAGCCGCAGCGCTGCAGGCGCTTGTTGCCCTGGAGCTGCCAGTCGTTGAAGTCGCCGGCGATCACCACCGGTGCGTCCTCGGGCAGGGAGTCGAGCAGATCGCAGAGCAGGTTCAGCTGCAACTGGCGATGGCTTTCCAGCAGGCTGAGGTGCACGCAAATCGCATGGACCTCGGCATGCCCTGGCACTTGCAGCACGCAGTGCAACAAGCCCCGGCGTTCCGGCCCGGTGATCGAGATGTCCAGATTGCGGTAATGCAGGATCGGGTATTTGGACAGCAGCGCGTTGCCGTGGTGGCCATCGGGGTAGACCGCGTTGCGGCCGTAGGCGAAGTCCGTCCACATACTGTCGGCGAGAAATTCGTAGTGCGGCGTGTCGGGCCAGTCTTCGTACTTGGCGGCGTGGCGGTCATGGCCGCCGAGGACTTCCTGGAGAAACACCAGGTCGGCACCGGTGCTGCGCACGGCTTCACGCAACTCCGGCAGGATGAAACGCCGGTTCAGGGCGGTGAAGCCCTTGTGGGTGTTCACGGTCAGCACGCGCAGTT
The DNA here is from genome assembly GCF_039672565.1 of Pseudomonas sp. Ps21-P2. NCBI lineage: Bacteria > Pseudomonadati > Pseudomonadota > Gammaproteobacteria > Pseudomonadales > Pseudomonadaceae > Pseudomonas > Pseudomonas sp. Ps21-P2. The sequence goes on along the minus strand of NZ_JBDFPL010000005.1, from coordinate 422,111 downwards.
TGTGGACTTCGCGCAACGTGGCCGGGTCCGGAGGGGTAGCGTTCGAGCCAGCGGGATCGGGGGTCACGCCCTCACTCCTGTTCGGGGATGTGCTATTCGGACCGGGACGCGAGGCGGCAGTTCAGCTTTTAGGTGGGACGGGCTGTGGCCGGGGGATTTCAACAGCGAGTGAGCGCTGTTGCAGAGTCGCCGGCCTCTTCCCGGCTGACGCCGGTCCTACTGAACCAACGCGGGCTCTCTGTAGGACCGGCTTCAGCCGGGAAGCTTTGAGACGCTGCGCTCGCTACACCCGCGTGTCGACCGGCGCCCTGCGCGACAGCACCACCGCCAGCGTCAACGCCGCCACCGACAACAGCGCCGCGAAGAAGAAAATCCAGCCGTAGCCCATGCCCAGCGCCACCGCGCCCATCAGCGGCCCGGCAATGGCCAGGGCCAGGTCGAAGAACACCGCATAGGCGCTGAGCCCCGCGCCGCGACTGCTGTTGGGAACCTGCTTGATGGCTTCCACGCCCAGTGCCGGGTACACCAGCGACAAACCAAAACCGGTCAGCCCCGCGCCGATCAGGGCGAAAGTGGTATCGGGTGCCAGCCACAACAGCAACAGCCCCAGGGTTTCCACCGAGATGCAGACGATCGCCGAGCGGAAGCCGCCGAAGCGGTTGATCGCGTTGATGAACAGCAACCGCGCCAGGATGAAACAAACGCCGAACACCGTCAGGCACCAGGCCGCGCCTTCCCAGCCACGGGCCAGGTAAAACAGGGTGATGAACGTGGTCAGCGTGCCGTAGCCGATGGAGGACAGGGTCAGGCTCAGGCCGAACGGCGCCACCCGGCCGAACACCGAGAAGAACGGCAGGCGCTCGCCGCGCATCACAGGGATCGCCGGCTTGTTGCGGATCAACAACAGTGCCCCGGCGGCCAGCACGAACAGCACCACGCCCAGGCTGGCAAAGCCCATCGCGCCGACCATCACCACCCCCAGCGGCGCGCCGATCGCAATGGCGCCGTAGGACGCGATGCCGTTCCAGGAGATCGAGCGGGCGGTGTGCTCCGAACCGACCTGGCCGATGCACCAGCTGATGGTGCCGACGCCGATCAAGCCCTGGGACGCACCGAGGAACAGGCGAGCGATGATCAGGATGGTCAGACTGACTCCGGCGAAACGCTCCAGAAGGATTGCTGCCAACGTCAGCACGCCGCTCAACGCGATGCCCGACAGCCCGTAAACAATGGCGCGCTTGGTGCCGATGGTGTCGCAGATGCGTCCCGCCACCGGACGACTCAACAGCGTCGCCAGGTACTGCGCGCCGATCACCAGCCCCGCAATCACGGCGCTGAAGCCCAGCTGGTTGTGCACGTAGCCGGGCATCACCGCGATGGGCAGGCCGATGCACAGGAAGGCGATGAAGGTGTAGACGACGATGGAGACGATTTGAAGCGTGATCGCCATCGAACTGGCGTCATGGGTGGGGGAATGGGCAGGCGCATCGGGCGGCAGGGCGGCAGACATGGGGACTCTTCGCTGGAGCGGTGGGAGTGCCGCATCATCGCCCGTGGTGTCAGGAAATGAAAGCTGGCTAACGGTTTTTCTCCAGAATCAGAGGACACCCGGACTCGCCCTTTCCCGGCTAAAGCCGGTCCTGCGAGTGTTTGCATTTGCCTTCGTAGGACCGGCTTTAGCCGGGAAAGCGTCGGATGTCACACCGCAGGATCGGGGGCGCCTGGCCTGGCGTCTTCCCGGCTGAAGCCGGTCCCACTGTCACAAAAAAGCCCCGTCACGATGGACGGGGCTTCTTGTTTTCAGCATGGCTCTGTCAGTGCATGACCCTGATCAGAACGCGACGCCCTGGCTGCGCAGGTAATCGTCGTAGGTGCCGCTGAAGTCGGTCACGCCACTTGGGCTCAACTCGATGATGCGGGTGGCGAGGGACGAGACGAACTCGCGGTCGTGGCTGACGAAGATCAGCGTGCCCGGGTAGTTCTCCAGCGCCAGGTTCAGCGCCTCGATCGACTCCATGTCCAGGTGGTTGGTCGGTTCGTCCATGATCAGCACGTTCGGCTTCTGCAGGATCAGCTTGCCGAACAGCATGCGGCCTTGCTCACCACCGGAAATGACCTTGACCGACTTGAGGATCTCGTCGTTGGAGAACAGCATCCGGCCCAGGGTGCCGCGAATGACTTGCTCACCTTGGGTCCATTGCCCCATCCAGTCGAACAGGGTGACATCGTCTTCGAAGTCGTGGGCGTGGTCCTGGGCGTAGTAACCCAGCTCTGCCGCATCGGTCCACTTGATCGTGCCGGCATCCGGGGTCAGCTCATTGACCAGGGTGCGCAGCAGAGTGGTTTTACCGATACCGTTCGGGCCGATGATCGCAACGCGCTCGCCGGCTTCAACCTGGAAGCTGAAGTTCTTGAACAGCGGCTTGCCGTCGAAGCCTTTGGCCATTTGGTCAATGATGACCGCCTGACGGTGCAGCTTCTTGTTCTGATCGAAGCGGATGAACGGGCTGACGCGGCTCGACGGTTTGACCTCGGCCAGCTGGATCTTGTCGATCGCCTTGGCGCGGGACGTGGCCTGCTTGGCTTTCGAGGCGTTGGCCGAGAAGCGGCTGACGAACGACTGCAATTCGGAGATCTGGGCTTTCTTCTTGGCGTTGTCCGACAGCAACTGCTCGCGGGACTGGGTCGCCACGGTCATGTACTCGTCGTAGTTGCCCGGGAACAGGCGCAGCTCGCCGTAATCCAGGTCAGCCATGTGGGTGCACACGCTGTTGAGGAAGTGACGGTCGTGAGAAATGATGATCATCAGGCTGGAACGCTGGGTCAGGATGTTTTCCAGCCAGCGAATGGTGTTGATGTCCAGGTGGTTGGTCGGTTCATCGAGCAACAGCACTTCAGGATCGGAGAACAGCGCCTGGGCCAGCAACACGCGCAGCTTCCAGCCCGGCGACACTTCGCTCATCGGCCCGTTGTGCTGCTCGATGCCAATGCCCAGACCGAGCAACAGCTCACCGGCACGGGATTCGGCGGTGTAGCCGTCCATTTCAGCGAATTCGGTTTCCAGCTCGGCGACGGCCATGCCGTCTTCTTCGGTCATTTCCGGCAGCGAGTAGATGCGATCGCGCTCGGCCTTGACCTTCCACAGCTCTTCGTGACCCATGATCACGGTGTCGATGACGGTGAAGTCTTCGTAGGCGAACTGGTCCTGGCGCAATTTACCCAGACGCACGTTCGGCTCAAGCATCACCTGGCCGCCAGACGGCTCCAGATCGCCGCCGAGGATCTTCATGAAGGTGGACTTGCCACAGCCATTGGCGCCGATGAGGCCATAGCGATTGCCACCGCCGAATTTGACCGAAACGTTCTCGAACAGCGGCTTGGCGCCAAACTGCATGGTGATGTTAGCTGTGGAAATCAATTACCTTACCTATCAATGGGTTGCGGGTTGCTAGATGTGACCTTGGGTCAATCCTGGGGCATTTCTGAGTTTTCCATTTCCCCCCAATCACCGCTGGAGCAGAGCCAGCGCGCATATGTCGAGAGCAGCATCTGGACGGGGCGTCCGAGCTGTTGGGCGATAAAGGAGGGATTCGTTCCAGACATTGCGCGTAGTGTCGCATAAGTATGACGACAGTTGTATGGCGGACTCTGGAACAAATGTCTGAAGGACCTGTCAGCTGAATGCGTAAAGGTGGCTCTACGCTGGGCTCTGTACTGGCTAGAGTCGCTTGAATCTCCCTGTGATCATTTCTGGAATCGACTATGTTGAATAAATGGAATTTGCCTGCCGTGACGAACCGATCGCTAAAAAAAGGCGCGCTGAATCTCACATTGAGCCTGGCCGTGTCAATGACCGTTGGCGTCACGGCCGCTCTGGCCGCCTCACCGCCAGAGGCGCAGAGCAGTTACACCGCCCAGCAGGCCTCGATGTTAGGGGGCAAGCTTTCAGTCAACGTACCGGCGGGGTTTGTCAAAGATCCTGCGCCAATCGACCCTAGAGCGACTGCCATGGGCATGACCGGCGCCAACTACCTCAACAAAGCAGAAAAAAGCGTGCTGATCACCGGGCAGGTTCCCCTTGCGACAGCCGTCGATTCCGACAACGACGAAACCGCCTTGAACGGTCTACTGACCGGCACGGCGCTGCAACAACGTACCGATTACCAAAACTATAAAAAACTTGGGGAAAAAAGCATCGTTAAAGCCAGTGGGTTGGGCTTGCGTCAGCTCGATGCCTCTTTCAGTGCGGGTGGTAAGCCGATGCTCGCGACTACCGTGGCCGCTGCCTCTGGTACACAGTCCGCAGTCGTAACAGTGATTACCAACGCGGACAACCCGAAAGGCCACTCTGCACTTGTGAAGACTGTTACCGGCGAGTGAGTAAAAGCTATCGCTGGCGCTCAGGGACTACGACGCCACGTGACCGACGAGGTGACGTGGCCTGATGAAGGTGGCTAAGCGTGAGCGGCCCTGACGCCGCTCCCGAATTGCATCACCTGATCAAGCGTGCTCGACCTGCGTCCTGACCTTGTTCACCGTGGAGTAATGGGAGAACACGATGCAGCCGATCAGTCGGGAGAACAGCCCAAGGGTTTCGACGAGGTCGGGGTTCTCGAAGGTGCTGGCCTTGGAGTCGAGCAGGCACAGCGCGCCGAAGAGTTGGCCGTCGGGCAGGGAGATCGGTACGCCGATGTAGCTTTCGATGGCGTAACGCTTGACCACCGGGCGACCCGCATAGTGCTCGCTTTTGCTGATGCTGGGGATGATCAGCGCCTTCGGGTTTTCGATCAGCTCGTTACACAGTGTTGATTCCAACTCCAGGACTTCGCCTTCCTGGATACCGATGTGAATCTCGTCATAGACCGCGCAGGCGACCCACTCGGCATCGGTGAACTTGGCGATGCCCGCAAAGCGCATGCCGGTCAGCCGGGTCACGAGTCTGAGGATGTTCGTCGTGGCCTCAACCTCGGCGATCGCCGAACGCTCGGCAATGGTCAGCAAATCCGGGCAGAGCAGGGAATCCAAAGCCATTGTCGGCTCCATATCGATGTGTAGTGGCGTACCGGCCGGGGCATGTACGTCGCGCAGATTAGCATCTTGTGCTGCACCCGTATCCTCCCCCTCTGCTCTCTGCGACCATTTGCCATGGGGCCGATCGTCGAAAAGATGCAGCCGAGGCCGTCAGAGCTGGTGGGTAAATCGCTGCACCGCCCCCACGACCTGCCGCGCGCCCTCCTGAATTTCCACGATCACGCTGCCCGCCTGGTTGGCCAGCGACAGGCCCTGTTCGGCCTGAACCCGTGTGCTGCCCATGTCCTTGACCACGTCATCCACCAGTTTCTGGTTCTGTTGCACCACCGCGACAATTTCCTCGGTGGCCGTGCTGGTGCGCCCGGCCAACTGACGCACTTCATCCGCCACGACGGCAAAGCCACGCCCTTGTTCACCGGCGCGGGCCGCTTCGATGGCGGCATTAAGGGCCAGCAAGTTGGTCTGCTGGGCGATGCCACCGATGGTTTGCACGATGGTGCTGATCAGCAGCGATTGCTTGCCCAGCGCTTCCATGCCATGGGAGGCGGAAAGCATCTGGTCGGCAATGCCGTTCATGGTTTCCACCGTGTTGTTGATCACCGCTGCTCCACGCTGGGCCGAGACATCGGTGCGCTGGGAGATTTCGAAGGCAGTGCCCGCCGCGACGCTGATTTCCGCTTCGCGATGTACCTGATCGGTAATGACAGTGGCGAACTTCACCACTTTGTAAAGCTTGCCCTGGGTGTCGTGGACCGGGTTGTACGTCGCTTCCAGCCAGACTTCATCGCCACGGCTGTTCAAGCGTTTGAACCGGTCTGCCACGAACTCACCGTTGTTCAGGCGTTTCCAGAACGCTTTGTAGTCTTCGGTGGCGGCGAATTTCGGGTCACAGAACAGGCTGTGGTGCTTGCCGAGAATCTGATCCTGGCTGTAGCCCATTTCCTGGAGGAAGGACTGGTTAGCCTTCAGCACGTGGCCGCCGAGGTCGAATTCGATGACCGCTGTCGACCGCAGCAGGGCGTTGATGAACGACTCGTTTTCCCGGGCCTTGTTGACTTCGGCGGTGACGTTGGTGGCCAGACATTTGAAGGCGACGAGGCGACCTTGCTCATCTTTCAACGGCGACCAGGTGGCGTGCAGCCAGATCAGCGAACCGCCTTTGCTGACGAAGCGGTAGTCGTCGGTCACTGCCGTGCCGCTGGTGGCTGCGGCCTTGAAGTTGCGAAAGCATGGCATGGTCGCCACGTAGGAAGGGATAAATGCCGCCATGGGGTGGCCGACCAGTTCATCGTGGGAGTAACCGATTGCTGCGCAGAACTTGCTGTTGGCGTCCGTGATGCGCAGGTCGGAATCCACCGTCAGCGACAGCATCTCCTGCATGAGGGCGTCATGAAAATTTTTGAGCGTGACCAGCTCCGAGCTTAGTGTGGCCACCTGCTTTTTGACTTTGGAATTAAACATCTGCCGCTCCTTGGATATCCTCTGCTTGATGTCGGCGTTCGTATGCCGAAATTAAGCCCGGTCGTCAGAATGTGTATAGATCATGCGTGGATAAAAGGAGGGCGCTGACAAGGAATTCCGGACAAGAAAAAGCCCGCGATGGGGGGTGCGGGCTTAAAGTCAGTCTTGGAGGAGCAATTGAAGACTACCGCCCTCGATGTGAAAAACCTGTGAACAGCTCTCAACAACAGTTAATAAATAGCGTTGGTCAGAAAAGCTTTCACGATGGACTTCGCAGAAGGCCTGACTTTCTGGCTGCCCAGCTCTTCAGTGGTAAACCACTTGCAGTCGGCAATTTCATTGTGGGGGGCAGGGGTGGCGATCATCGTCACCGACACTTCGAACACGTGATGCAACACAGTGCCGCCTTCAAACCGGGTGATGTACGCCAGGTCTTCCAGGATCAGTCCGGTCTCTTCACGTAGTTCTCGGGCAGCCGCCTGCGCGGGCGATTCATCGGCTTCGACCTTGCCGCCCGGCAGGTTCCAGCGAGCTTTGGATTTGCGCACGTAGAGGATCTGATTGTCCCTGCGGCAAATGACTGTGGCTCGTTCTTTCATTGGCGTTCCTCCACCGTACAACCCGTAAAAGCGCCTGCCGTCCGTGCATGTTCACGCGGTTGTCATAAAAGCTTCATAAAGACGTTTGAAGCAGTAACGGTGCCAATGTTCCCTTGACCTCCACATAAATCGGCCGGTCACAGCAAAACCATAGCTGGAGTGGGGGAGTTTTTCGTCAACCCGCCCGGCGGCGTGTTGTAGCGGCCTGGGCTGGACCCAGCACAGCCCAAAGCGCCACTACTGAAGTGGCGCGATGCTTAGGGGTCACACCAAGGCGATCGTGCCCTTGGCGCGATGAACGGTCGGCGACGGTAAGAGGTGATGCGCGTTTCTGGCGCGGGGCGCACACCGATGGGGCCCAATGCTCACTGCGTGGGGTGATCCGTAGCGCTGAATTCTCTCGGCCCGCGCCAGGTTTCGACCTGGACGCACCTGCCTCTGCACCCATGTGATTGAAAATACCGGTGATTCTTGCGCCTTCTTATAGCGCCCAGGTCTGTGGCACACTTTCTGCTGTCTATTCCGTTGTGGCAAACAGTGTTCCGCTATAGCGGAATAAATTCAACCGGCGGAGTTTCTCTCATGTGGCGCGGATCCCTTTCTTTGAAAGCTTTTGCACTGGCCCTGATAACAACAGCGACGTTTGCGACGACGGCGTATGCCGCTGACAGCAAGCTCGACAGCGTTCTGCAGCGTGGCCATCTGATCGTGGGTACGGGGAGCACCAATGCCCCTTGGCACTTCCAGGGTGCAGACGGCAAGTTGCAGGGTTTTGATATCGACATCGCGCGGATCGTCGCCAAGGGCCTGTTCAATGACCCGAGCAAAGTCGAGTTCGTCGTGCAGTCTTCCGACGCGCGTATCCCGAACCTGCTGACCGACAAAGTCGACATGAGCTGCCAGTTCATCACCGTCACCGCCAGCCGCGCCCAGCAGGTGGCCTTCACCCTGCCTTACTACCGCGAAGGCGTCGCACTGCTGCTGCCGACCAACAGCAAGTACAAGGAAATCGATGACCTGAAAGGCGCCGGCGATGGCGTCACCGTTGCCGTGCTGCAAAACGTCTATGCCGAAGAGCTGGTGCATCAGGCGCTGCCCAAGGCGAAGGTTGATCAGTACGACAGCGTCGATCTGATGTACCAGGCCATCAACTCCGGTCGTGCCGATGCGGCGGCCACCGATCAGTCGTCGGTGAAATACCTGATGGTGCAGAACCCCGGTCGCTATCGCTCGCCCGCGTTCGCCTGGAGCCCGCAGACCTACGCCTGCGCCGTGAAGCGTGGTGATCAGGACTGGCTGAACTTCGTCAACACCGCCCTGCATGAAGCCATGACCGGGGTCGAGTTCCCGATGTATGCCGAGTCGTTCAAGAAGTGGTTCGGCGTGGACCTGCCGACCCCTGCGATCGGTTTCCCGATGGAATACAAATAACCCGCGCCGCTTGCGTCGCCCACTGAAGCGGGCGAGGACGGCCGTGGTGCCGTCCCGCCCCAGGTACTGCTGACCATGAATTATCAGCTGAATTTTGCAGCGGTCTGGCGGGATTTCCCCAGTCTGCTGGCGGGGCTGGGGCTCGGCCTGGAACTGGCCCTGATCTCCATCGCCATCGGGTGCGTGATCGGCATGATGGCCGCGTTTGCGATGCTGTCGCGCTATCGGGCCCTGCGCATCGTGGCGTCGGTTTACGTCACCGTGGTGCGCAACACGCCGATTCTGGTGCTGATCCTGTTGATCTACTTCGCCTTGCCCGGGCTCGGTATTCGTCTGGACAAGATCCCGTCGTTCATCATCACCCTGTCGCTGTATGCCGGGGCGTACCTGACCGAAGTGTTCCGCGCAGGGCTGCTGAGCATTCACAAGGGCCAGCGTGAAGCGGGGCTGGCGATCGGCCTCGGCGAATGGCAGGTGCGCGCTTACATCGTCGTCCCGGTGATGCTGCGCAACGTGCTGCCGGCGTTGTCGAACAACTTCATTTCGCTGTTCAAGGACACGTCCCTGGCCGCCGCCATCGCGGTGCCGGAACTGACCTATTACGCGCGCAAGATCAACGTCGAGAGCTACCGGGTGATTGAAACCTGGCTGGTGACCACGGCGCTGTACGTCGCGGCCTGTTACCTCATAGCCATGCTGCTGCGTTACCTCGAGCAGCGTCTGGCGATTCGCCGCTAGGAGGCCCGGAACATGTACGAACAACCCAGTTGGTTGCATGAATTGTGGATTGCCCGGGAGGCGTTGTGGGCAGGGTTTCTCACCAGCGTGCAGTGCGCGGGACTGGCGATCGTGTTCGGGACGGTGATCGGCGTGTTCGCCGGGCTGATCCTGACCTACGGGAAATGGTGGGCGCGCCTGCCGTTTCGCGCCTACGTCGATCTGATTCGCGGCACGCCCGTGTTTGTCCTGGTGCTGGCCTGCTTTTACATGGCGCCAGCGCTGGGCTGGCAGATCGGCGCGTTCCAGGCCGGTGCGCTGGGGCTGACGCTGTTTTGCGGCTCCCATGTCGCCGAGATCGTGCGCGGTGCCTTGCAGGCCATCCCGCGCGGGCAACTGGAAGCCGGCAAGGCCATCGGCCTGACGTTCGGTCAGTCCCTCAGTTATGTGCTGTTGCCTCAAGCGCTGCGGCAGATATTGCCGACCTGGGTCAATTCATCGACGGAGATCGTCAAGGCCTCGACCCTGCTCTCGGTGATCGGCGTGGCCGAGCTGCTGCTCAGCACCCAGCAGGTCATCGCGCGCAACTTCATGACGCTCGAGTTTTACCTGTTCGCCGGCTTTCTCTTCTTCGTCATCAACTACGCCATCGAGCTTCTTGGGCGGCAAATCGAAAAACGGGTGGCCTTGCCATGACACAGACTCAAACCGCACCTGCCGCCCCGGCTCTGTTGAGCATCGAAGGGCTGCACAAATCCTATGGCCCGGTTGAAGTGCTCAAGGGCGTCGACCTGAAGATGAACAAAGGCAACGTGGTGACGCTGATCGGCTCCAGCGGCTCGGGCAAAACCACGCTGTTGCGTTGCGTCAATCTGCTGGAAGAATTTCAGGGCGGGCACATTCGTCTCGAAGGTCAGGACATCGGCTACAGCGACGTCAGTGGCAAGCGCGTGCGTCATCCGGAAAAACTCATCGCGCAGCACCGGGCGATGACCGGCATGGCGTTTCAGCAGTTCAACCTGTTCCCGCACTTGACCGCGCTGCAGAACGTTACCCTCGGCCTGCTCAAAGTAAAAAAGCTGCCCAAGGACCAGGCCGTAGCGCTGGCCGAAAAGTGGCTGGAACGCGTCGGCCTGCTGGAGCGGCGCAATCACTTTCCCGGCCAGTTGTCCGGCGGCCAGCAGCAGCGCGTGGCGATTGCCCGCGCCATTGCCATGAACCCGAGCCTGATGCTGTTCGACGAGGTTACGTCGGCATTGGACCCGGAGCTGGTGGGCGAGGTGCTCAGCGTGATCAAGGGCCTGGCGGAAGAGGGCATGACCATGCTGCTGGTGACCCACGAGATGCGCTTCGCTTACGAGGTGTCCGATCAGATCGTGTTCATGAACCAGGGCCGCATCGAAGAGCAGGGCCCGCCCAAGGCATTATTCGAACAACCCAAGTCAGCGCGTCTGGCTGAATTTCTCAAGAACATTCGTTTTTAAGACGCTCAATCAAAGGAGATTTTCATGAGCATTACTCGTTACGGTGCTGGCAGTACCGCAGGTGGCGGCCAGCCACGTCCATTCGCCCGCGCCGTCGAAGCCGATGGCTGGCTGCATGTGTCGGGGCAGGTGCCGGCCGAAAACGGTGAGATCATCAACGGCGGGATCGTCGAGCAGACCCATAAAACCATGCAGAACCTGGTGGCCATCCTGACTGAGGCCGGTTACGGCCTGGAAGACGTGGTGCGCGTCGGCGTGTGGCTGGAAGACCCCCGTGATTTCTGGAGTTTCAACAAGGTCTTCGGCGAGTATTTCTCCCCGGAACACGCACCGGCCCGCGCCTGCGTGCAGGCCAACATGATGGTCGACTGCAAGGTCGAGATCGATTGCATTGCCTACAAGAAAAAGTAAGGAGCAGCGGCAAGCTTTAAGCTGCAAGCTGCAAGTCGGTAGAGCGCTGATGCAACACGTGCCGCTTGAAGCTTGCAGCTCAATTGCCTACCCCCATTTTTAAAGGCTGAAGGCGTTTTTGCATCCGCGCCGTTTAGCCTGGAGCTGCTCTTATGACCGAAGACATCAAACGCCGGGCCCGTGGTTTAGACCGAGCGTTCGATATTCTCGATTTTCTCAAGGAAACCGGCACGCCGATGCGGCCCAACGAGATCGCCAGTGGTATCGGCAGCCCGAAATCGACGGTGTATGAGCTGGTCAGTTCGCTGCTGGAGCGGCGCGTCCTCGAGACCGTCGGCAAGGACGGCCACGTGTACCTGGGTCGGCAGCTGTATTTCCTCGGGCAGGCGCATCTGCGCCATTTCGACTTCACCCGCGAGGCTGAAGTGAGCCTGGGTGAAATCGTCGAGCAGACCCGGGAAACCGCACAGATGTGCCTGCTCAACGGCCGCAAATACACCGTCGCGCTGATGAAAGAAGGCGCGCGGCATTTCCGCATATCGTCCGATATCGGCGAGGACGCGCCGATTCCGTGGACGGCTTCGGGACGCTTGCTGCTCGGGCACCTCACCGATCAGGCGATCATCGACCTGATCGACGACGAGGACTTCATCCTGCCGGACGGCAAGCGCCTGCCGATCGAGACGTTTCTCGCCGAGATCCGCAAGGCCCACGACGACGGCTTCTTTTCCTTCGACAGCATCGCCGACACCTTCACCCATTGCTTCGCCGCGCCGGTGCGGGACAAACAGGGCATCTGCATCGCGACCCTGTGCATTGTCGCCCCGCGCGCCGACGCCACTGCCCACTACGATCATTACCGGCGCGTGTTGATCGACAGCGCCAACGGTCTGGCCCGGCGCGTCATCGAATAACGTTGGCATTACGTACACTCGAACAAAAAATTCAGGAGAACAGAGATGAGCATTGCCGCGATTGAAAAAGGCGCCACGCAACCCGGCGATCACCTGGTACGCGACGTCAGCCTGCCCGCGCTGGTGATCCACGACACGGCGCTGGAGCACAACCTGCGCTGGATGCAGAAGTTCGTGAGTGACAGCGGCGCCGAGCTCGCGCCCCACGGCAAGACCAGCATGGTCCCGGCGCTGTTTCTGCGGCAGTTGCAGCACGGCGCGTGGGGCATGACCCTCGCCACGGCGGTGCAGACCCGCGCGGCCTACGCCCATGGCGTGCGTCGCGTGCTGATGGCCAACCAGCTGGTCGGCGCGCCGAACATGGCGATCATCGCCGAGATGCTCACTGACTCCATGTTCGACTTTCACTGCATGGTCGATCACCCGGACAACGTCAAGGCGCTGGGCGAGTTCTTCGCCGCCAGGGGCCTGAACTTGAATGTGATGATCGAGTACGGCGTGGTCGGTGGACGCTGCGGCTGCCGCAGCGAAGCCGAGGTCATGGCCCTGGCCGACGCCATTGCGGCACAACCGGCGCTGAAGCTGACCGGCATCGAAGGCTACGAAGGCGTGATTCATGGTGATCAGGCGGTGAGCGGCATTCGCGCGTTCGCCACGTCGCTGGTGCGGCTGGCCGTGACGCTGCAGGACAAGGGCGCGTTTGCGCTGGATCGCCCGATCGTCACAGCCTCGGGCTCGGCCTGGTACGACCTGATCGCCGAAGAATTCGACAAACAGCAGGTGCGCGAGCGTTTCCTGAGCGTGTTGCGCCCCGGCAGTTACGTGGTCCACGACCACGGCATCTACAAAGACGCGCAATGCTGCGTGCTCGATCGACGTCACGACCTGAGCGAGGGTTTGCAGCCAGCGATGGAGGTCTGGGCCCATGTGCAATCGATGCCGGAGCCGGGTTTTGCGGTGATCGCCATGGGCAAACGCGACGTGGCGTTCGACGCCGGCATGCCCACCCCGATCAAACGCTACGCGCCGGGGGCGGTGCCGGCGATTGGCGAGGACGTGAGTGCTTGCAAGGTCACAGCGGTAATGGACCAGCACGCGTTCATGACCGTCGCGCCCGGTTGCGAATTGAAAGTGGGCGATATCATTTCGTTCGGCACCTCTCACCCGTGCCTGACTTTCGACAAATGGCGCACGGGTTGCCTGGTGGGTGATGATCTGTGCGTCATCGAATCCTTCGATACCTGCTTCTGACAGGAGTCTGCGATGAGTGAAATGGTCAGTCACAGCTATCCGCGCGTCGCGCTGATCGGCGAATGCATGATCGAGTTGCAACAGCACGCCAACGGCACGCTCAAGCAGAGCTTCGGCGGAGACACGCTGAACACCGCGGTGTACCTGTCGCGCCTGCTGGGTTCGGCGGCGCAGGTGGATTACGTCACGGCGCTGGGCGACGACAGTTTCAGCGACGCCATGTGCCAGGTCTGGAAGGATGAGGGGATTGGTCTGAGTCGGGTGCAGCGTCTGCCGGGGAGGCTGCCGGGGCTGTATTGCATTCAGACCGACGCCAGTGGCGAGCGGCGCTTTCTTTACTGGCGCAACGAGGCGGCGGTGCGCGAATGCTTCACCACGCCAGCGGCCGAGCCGGTGCTGGCCGCGCTGCCGGATTACGACGTGCTGTATTTCAGCGGCATCACCCTGGCGGTGCTGGGTGAAACGGGCAGGGCGCGGCTGCTCTCGACCCTTGGCGATGCCCGAGACCGAGGGGCGAGGGTGGTGTTCGACAACAATTACCGCCCGCGCTTGTGGCGCAGCGTCGAACAGGCGCGGCAGGCCTATCGCGCAGTCATGCACGAAGTCGATCTGGCGCTGCTGACCGAGGAGGATGAGCAGGCGCTGTTCGACTACAGCGACGGCGAGGAGATTCTGCAAACCTATCGGGCCATGGGTGTCAGTGAGGTGGTGGTGAAACGCGGGGCCCAGAGCTGTCTCGTCAGTGTCGATGACCGGCGTTATGAAGTGCCGGCGCACACCGTGCAGAAGGTCATCGACACCACGGCGGCGGGGGATTCGTTCAGCGCTGCCTATCTGGCTCGGCGTTTGCGCGGCGGCGGTCCAAAAGATGCGGCCAACGCCGGGCATCAGTTGGCGAGCCTGGTGATTCAGCACCCGGGCGCTTTGATCCCGCGCAGCGTGATGCCCGTCTGAATCGGAAATAGATGGTGTGGCCACCGGCCTCTTCCCGGCTAAAGCCGGTCCCACTAAAGAATCGCGCGCGTTCAGTGGGATTGTCTGAAGGAATGCGGACCCTTGTGGGACCGGCTTCAGCCGGGAAGGCGTCGGGCGTTACGCCGCGAAATCGAGGGTGTGCATGCGGGCCTCTTCCCGGCTAAAGCCGGTCCCACTAAAGAATCGCGTGCATTCAGTGGGATTGGCTGAGGGAATGCGGACCCTTGTAGGACCGGCTTTAGCCGGGAAAGGGCCCGTGAGATCGCTGCAAGGGTTTGGGCTGTACCCTCAATCCCGATAAAACACCTGCACCAGGTGATACCCGAATTTGCTCTTGACCGGACCATGCACGGTCCGCAGCGGCTTTTTGAAAATCACCTGATCAATCGCGCCGACCATCTGGCCCGGCCGCACCTCACCCAGATCGCCGCCGCGCTTTCCGCTCGGGCAGGTCGAATACTTCTTCGCCAGCACGTCGAACGCCTCGCCCTTGGCGATGCGCTGCTTCAGTTGCTCGGCTTCTTCAGCGGTCTTGACCAGAATGTGACGGGCTTGGGCTTTCATGATGGTCCGGACGTCTCGATAAAAAAGCCGCGCATTATGCCTTTGCTGCGCGATTTCGGGTAATTTCCCACACCTTGACCGGACGAACGTGTGGCTCGGCGCTGAGACAGGCCTGACCCGGCTGTTCAAACAGCTCTGACCGGCAGTTAAACAGCCCGAACGTTGAAACCGGCCGAAGGTCGACACACTGTAGGCCTGCAGTCTCCTCAAACCTCTTGTGCGGTGTTGCCTTATGGATTTTCCGGCGTTGTTGAAGGTGCTTGCCACCCAGGATGGATCGGACCTTTACCTGTCCACCGGCGCGCCCCCTTGCGCCAAGTTCAACGGCGTGCTCAAGCCGCTGGGCACGGAAGCGTTCAAACCCGGCGACGTCGGCCTGATCGCCAACGGCATCATGGACGCCGAGCAGCGCGTGGATTTCGAACGGGATCTGGAAATGAACCTGGCGTTTTCCCTGTCCGGCGTCGGGCGTTTCCGGATCAACATCTTCAAGCAGCGCAATGAAGTGTCGATCGTGGCGCGCAACATCAAGCTCGACATCCCCAAATTCGAAGACCTGCACCTGCCGCCGATCCTGCTCGATGTGATCATGGAGAAGCACGGCCTGGTGCTCTTTGTCGGCGCCACCGGTTCGGGTAAATCGACCTCCCTGGCGGCACTGATCGATCACCGCAACCGCCACGCCAGCGGCCACATCATCACCATCGAAGACCCGGTGGAGTTCATTCACAAACACAAGCGCTCGATCATCAACCAGCGCGAAGTGGGCGTCGACACGCGTAGCTTTCATGCGGCGCTGAAGAACACCCTGCGTCAGGCGCCGGACGTGATTCTGATCGGCGAAATCCGCGACCGCGAGACCATGGAGCACGCGCTGGCATTTGCCGACACCGGCCACCTGGCGATCTCGACGTTGCACGCCAACAACGCCAACCAGGCGCTGGACCGCATCATTAATTTCTTCCCCGAAGAGCGCCGCCCTCAGCTGCTGCATGACCTGGGCAATAACCTCAAGGCATTCGTCTCCCAGCGACTGGTCAAGACCACCGACGGCAAACGCCGTGCCGCGGTGGAGGTGATGCTGGGCACGCCGACGATTCGCGACCTGATCCACCGCAACGAGCTGACCGAGCTCAAGGGCATCATGGAGAAATCCACCAACCTCGGCATGCAAACCTTCGACAACGCGCTGTATGACCTGGCGGTGGAGGGTGCGATCACGGAAGACGAGGCTCTGAAGAATGCGGATTCCGCCAACAACGTGCGCCTGCGGTTGAAATTGCACAGTGAGGATGGGCCATCCACCATCGCCACCGCGCCCCGTGCGCCCCAGCCCGCTGCGCAGGTGAATGTGAAGGATTGGGGGCTGGTGGATGAGCGGGACGAGCCGGGGAGTTGAGGTTTCCTCGTCGATGATTCTGCGGTGTCATCACCGACGCGTACCCTTGTGGGACCGGCTTCAGCCGGGAAGAGGCCGGTTTGAGCACCACACATTTCGAGGTGTAGCGACCGACGCTTTCCCGGCTAAAGCCAGTCCCACTGATGTCCGCGTACCCTTGTAGGTCCGGCTTCAGCCGGGAATGGGCCGGTTTGAGCAACACACCTTTAGAGGTGCAGCGACCGACGCTTTCCGGGCTAAAGCCAGTCCTACCAGGCTCAGCGCGCCAGCCACCCGCCATCGATATTCCACGCCGCGCCACGCACCTGCGCGCCCGCTTCGCTGCACAGAAACAACGTCAATTCCCCCAGCTGCGAAGGGGTCACGAATTCCAGCGACGGCTGCTTCTCCGCCAGCAGGTCATGCTTGGCCTGTTCCAGGTCACCGGTCTGCGCAGCGCGATCATCGATCTGCTTCTGCACCAGTGGCGTCAGCACCCACCCGGGGCAGATGGCGTTGCAGGTGACATTGCTTGCCGCGGTTTCCAGCCCGACCACCTTGGTCAACCCGATGACGCCGTGCTTGGCTGCCACGTACGCCGCCTTGCCCGTCGAACCCACCAGGCCATGCACCGACGCAATGTTCACGATTCGCCCCCAGCCCTTGGCACGCATGCCCGGTAGGCACAGCCGCGTGCTGTGAAACACCGACGACAGGTTGATGGCAATGATCTTGTCCCAGCTCTCCACCGGGAAATCCTCCACCGCGTCGACGTGCTGAATCCCTGCGTTGTTAACCAGGATGTCGACGCCGCCAAACTCACGCTCGGCGTAGGCAATCATGTCGGCGATCTGCGCGACATCGCTGACGTCCGCCGGGTGGTGGCCGACTTTCCCGCCGTACTGCTTGACCTGCTCGATCACCGCCGATGCATCGCCGAAACCGTTGAGCACCAGATTTGCGCCAGCCTTGGCCAGCGTCAGCGCGATGCCCAGGCCGATGCCGCTGGTGGAGCCGGTGACCAGTGCGGTTTTGCCTTGCAGACTCATGTTCGATTCCTCATACGATGCCGGTTGCATAGAAAACGCCGATCACCACGAACACCGCCAGTGTCTTGATGAGGGTGATGCCGAAGATGTCCTTATAAGCCTCACGGTGGGTCAGGCCGGTGACCGCCAGCAGGGTGATGACCGCGCCGTTGTGCGGGAGCGTGTCCATGCCGCCGCTGGCCATGGCCGCGACGCGGTGTAACACCTCCAGCGGAATGTTCGCCGCGTGGGCCGCCGCGATAAAGCTATCGGACATCGCCGCCAGCGCAATACTCATGCCCCCGGACGCCGAACCGGTGATCCCCGCCAGCAAGGTCACGGTAATCGCTTCGTTGACCAGTGGATTGGGAATGCTTTTGAGCCCGTCAGCCAGCACCAGGAATCCGGGCAACGACGCAATCACAGCGCCAAAACCGTATTCCGAGGCCGTATTCATCGCCGCCAGCAGCGCGCCGCTGACTGCGCCCTTGCTGCCCTCGGCCAGCTTCGATTTCACCGTCTTGAAGGCGAACAGCAGCACAAAGACAATCCCCACCAGCAACGCCGCTTCCACGGCCCAGATCGCGGTGATCTTGGCGATGTCGGTCTGCACCGGCGTCGCCATACCCGGGAGCGCGAGGGTGTGAGTCTTGCCGTACCACTGGGGAATCCACTGGGTGAACAGCAGGTTCATGATCCCCACCAGCAACAGCGGCGCCAGTGCGATCCACGGGTTGGGCAGGGCGATGTCGTCCGGGGTGTCCGGCTCGTTGCGCAACTCAGTGCCGTAGCCTTCGCCGGCACGCTGGGCCTTGTTGCGCTGGCGCTGCAGAAACAGCATGCCGACGCTGAACACGAACGCCGTGCCGATCAGGCCCAGCCACGGCGCCGCCCACGCCGTGGTGTTGAAGAAGGTCGAGGGGATGATGTTCTGGATCTGCGGGGTGCCGGGCAGGGCGTCCATGGTGAACGAAAACGCACCGAGGGCGATGGTCGCCGGAATCAGCCGTTTGGGAATGTTGCTCTGGCGAAACATCTCGGCGGCGAACGGGTAGACCGCAAACACCACCACAAACAGCGAAACACCGCCATAGGTCAGCAGCGCGCAGACCAGCACGATCACCAGCATCGCCTGGCGGGTGCCGAGCAGCCGTATGGCAGCCGCCACGATGGAGCGCGAAAAACCCGAGAGCTCGATCAGCTTGCCGAACACGGCACCAAGCAAAAACACCGGGAAGTAGAGTTTGACGAAGCCGACCATCTTGTCCATGAACACGCCGGTGAAGGCGGGCGCCACGGCAGAGGGGTCGGTGAGCAGTACGGCACCGAGGGCCGCGATGGGGGCAAAGAGGATGACGCTGTAACCCCGGTAGGCAGCCAGCATCAGCAGCGTAAGGGCCGCTAAAGCGATGATCACACTCATCGAGTGTCTCCTGTTGTTTTTGTTTTGGGTGTGGCGAGGCCGCGCAACAGGACGTATAGCTACTTTCATGCCAGTGCGCTAACTGGCTGATTCCTAAGGGATTTGCTCGGTGGCGTCAGGGCGGCGGGTCAGATTCGTCCAGAAAATGAGACCACGATTGTGGAATTCGGCATCTGACCAACCCGTTGCCCTGGGTGGCGACAGCTCTGGATCAAGGCTTCTATCGACCAGTCCAGCATCATGGACAGTCAGTCTCTCTATTGAGACTCGGCGATCCCCAGCGCTGCCATTTTCTTGTACAGCGTCGAACGCCCCAGTCCCAGCTGCCGGGCCGCGAGGATCACGTTCCCCGCACACTGCGCCAGCTTCGCCTGAATCAGCTCCCGGTCGAAATGCTGCCGCGCCTCGCTGTACGTCTGATCATTGGACGCCAACGAGGCCGTTGCCGGCGGACTGGTCACGGGAACCAGCGTGCCGATGGCCGCGCGAATGTCGCCGGGATTGAGCTGCAGATCGTCGCTGAGCAATGCCGCACGTTCGAGCACGTTGCGCAGCTCGCGAATGTTGCCCGGCCAGGCATGCTGTGCGAGGGCGGCCATGGCTGCCGGCGCCAGTTCGTGCTGGCTGCGCAGGTCCTCGAGAATCGCTTCGGTCAACGCCGGAATATCATCCAGACGCTCGCGCAACGGCGGCACCCGGATGGGCAGCACGCTCAATCGGTAATACAGGTCAGCACGAAACTCCCCACGCTTGATCGCCGCTTCGAGATCCGTAGAGGTCGCCGCGATCAGGCGCACATCGCTTTTGATCATTTCGTTGGAACCCACCGGCTCGTACTCTTTTTCCTGCAGCACGCGCAGCAGCTTGCTCTGCAGCGGCAGGGGCATGTCGCCGATCTCATCAAGAAACAGCGTGCCGCCCTCGGCCAGGTGCAATTTGCCCTGGCGCCCCTTGCGGTCGGCGCCGGTGAATGCGCCGGGGGCGGTGCCAAAGAACTCCGCCTCAAGCAACGCTTCGGGGATGGCCGCGCTGTTGATGCTGATGAAGGGTTTGTGCGCCCGTGGCGAGCTATTGTGCACGGCGTGGGCCAGCAGCTCCTTGCCGGTTCCGGTTTCACCAAGGAGCAACACCGGCGAATCGGTGCTGGCGCTGCGCCGGGCGCGGCGTTTGACCTCCAGGCTGGCGGCACTGGTGCCGATGAAGTGGGCAAAACTGTATTTGGCCTGACGGGCGCGCAGGAGGGAGCGGGTCGAGGCCAGCTCCTGCTGCATGCTTGAATAGCGCTTGAGCAGCGGCGACAGCGCGTGCAGCTCATCGAACAGCGCAAAACCGATGGCGCCGATCACCGCGCCGCCGTCGTCATGAATCGGCAGGCGCATGACCACCAGCGGATCCTTCGCCGTGTCCATCATGTCCAGCAGAATCGGCTGACCGTTGCTCGCCACCTGACGCAGCAGACTGCCCGGAATCACTTGCTCACACGGCTGACCCACCGCGCGGCTGGGGTCTTCGAGGCCAAAGCGGCGTGCGTAACGCTCGTTGATCCAGACGATGCGAGCGTCGCGGTCGACGATGACCGTGCCTTCGCTGGACTGCTCAATTATCTCGAAAAGCGAACGGATCGCCAGTCGCCGAACGCGTCGGTAATCCTTCAGGCTCTCACTGTCTTTCATGTGCGGTTCCGTCCTTCCTGTTCCTCGGCATCTGGCCGCACAGACTACAGATTCAAAATGGCTTCAGTTGAAACCGGGGTGCGCTGCCGCCAGCAGTTCCCGGGTGTAGGGATGCTGTGGCGCATCGAACACGTCGTGGCTCGCGCCGCGCTCGACCACCTTGCCGTCCTTGACCACGATCAGGTCATGGGCCAGCGCCTTGACCACCGCCAGGTCGTGACTGATGAACAGGTAAGTCAGGCCATGCCGTTCCTGCAACTGACGCAACAACGCGACGACCTGCTTCTGCACGGTGCGATCCAGCGCAGAGGTCGGTTCGTCGAGCAATATCAAGGCAGGTTTAAGCACAAGGGCGCGGGCAATGGCGATACGTTGCCGCTGCCCACCGGAAAACTCGTGGGGGTAGCGGTGCCGGCTCGACGGGTCGATGCCGACTTCCTCCAGCGCGCGAATCACTTCGGCCTCACAGCTGGCCTTGTCCAGGTCGCTGTGAACTTCCAGGCCCTCGCTGATGATCTGTGCCACCGACATGCGCGGGCTGAGGCTGCCGTAAGGGTCCTGAAACACCACCTGCATCTGCTTGCGCCATGGCCGCATCTGCTTCTGATTCAGGCTGTCCAGCGCGTGACCCTTGAAGCGGATACTGCCACGGGATTCCAGCAAGCGCAGGATGGCCTGACCAAGTGTCGACTTGCCCGAGCCGGATTCCCCGACGATGCCCAGGGTTTTGCCGCGCTCGATGCTCAAACTGATGTCATCGACGGCTTTCAGGTACTCGTGGTGCCGGTTGAAAATCCCGCCGCCGAGGGAGAACCAGACGCGCAGGTTGTCGACCTCCAGCACCTTCTCGCGGGTGTCCCGGGGCAACGGCTCGCCCGCCGGTTCCGCGTCCAGCAGCAAGCGGCTGTAAGGGTGTTGCGGGTTCTTGAACAACAGCTGGCAATTGGACTCCTCGACGATTTCCCCGGCGCGCATGACGCACACCCGCTGGGCGATGCTGTGCACCAGATTCAGGTCGTGGCTGATCAGCAACAGCGACATGTTCAGCCGTTGCTGCAGCTGTTTGAGCAGCAGCAGGATCTTGCGCTGTACCGTCACGTCCAGCGCAGTAGTGGGCTCATCGGCAATCAGCAGTTCCGGCTCGCAGGCCAGGGCCATGGCGATCATCACTCGCTGGCGTTGACCGCCGGACAACTCATGGGGGTAGGCCTTCAGGCGCTTCTTCGGGTGCTGAATGCCGACCAGCTCCAGCAGCTCGATGATCCGCGCCTGGGCCGCCTTGCCGGCCATCCCCTTATGCAGCAACAAGGTCTCGCCGATCTGGCGGGACACGGTGTGCAAGGGGTTCAGCGAGGTCATCGGCTCCTGAAAGATCATCGCGATCTGATTGCCCCGCAGCTCGCGCATGACGTTGCCATCGGCGCCGAGCAGCTCTTTGCCGCGATAACGAATGCTGCCGGTGCTCAGCGTGCCGGCCTGGGGCAGCAGTTGCAGGATCGAGTGGGCCGTCACCGATTTGCCCGAGCCCGACTCTCCGACCAGTGCCAGGCACTCGCCGGCGGGGATGTCCAGGCTGAGGTGCTTGACCACCGTGTGGCCGTTGAACGACACCGAGAGGTCGCGGATTTCGATCAGGTTTTCGGACATCTCAGGACCTCGGGTCGAAGGCATCCCGCAGGGCCTCGCCAATAAACACCAGCAGCGACAGTATCAGCGCCAGTGTGAAAAATGCCGTGAAGCCCAGCCATGGCGCCTGCAGGTTCTGTTTGCCCTGGGCGATCAGCTCGCCCAGGGACGCGCTGCCGGCGGGCATGCCGAAGCCGAGGAAGTCCAGCGCGGTCAGCGTGGAAATCGCCCCGGTGAGGATGAACGGCAGATAGCTCAGGGTCGCGTTCATCGCGTTCGGGAGAATGTGCCGCAGGATCACCTTGCGATCACTCAATCCCAGCGCGCGCGCCGCTTTGACGTATTCCAGATTGCGCCCGCGCAGGAACTCGGCGCGCACCACGTCCACCAGCGCCAGCCATGAAAAGAGCGCCATGATCCCCAGCAGCCACCAGAAATTCGGCTCGACGAAGCCCGACAGAATGATCAGCAGGTACAGCACCGGCAGGCCGGACCAGACTTCCAGCAGGCGCTGGCCGAGCAAATCCACCCAGCCGCCGTAATAGCCCTGCAATGCGCCGGCAGCGATGCCAATCAGCGCACTGATGAAGGTCAGCGCCAGGGCAAACAGAATCGACACCCGCGCGCCGAAAATCACCCGGGCCAGCACGTCCCTGGCCTGATCGTCGGTGCCCAGCCAGTTGATCGAGGAGGGCGGGCTCGGCGCGGGCTTGTTCAGGTCATAGTTGGGGGTGTCATCGCTGAACGGGATCGGCGGAAACAGCATCCAGCCGTCACCCTTGCTGATCAGCTGGCGCACGTAATCGCTGCGGTAATCCGGCTGAAACGGCAACTGGCCGCCGAATTCCTGCTCGGTGTGGCGCTTGAAGGCGGGGAAATACAGTTCGTGCTGATAACTCAGCACCAGGGGTTTATCGTTGGCGATGAGTTCGCCGCACAGGCTGAGCACGAACAGCCCGCAGAACAGCCACAGCGACCACCAGCCGCGGCGGTTATTGCGAAAACGCTCGAAGCGACGGCGAGCCACCGGAGACAGTCTGCGCATCACGCATTCCTCGCGCTGAAGTCGATTCGGGGGTCGACCAGGGTGTAGCAGATGTCCCCGACCAGCTTTATCAGCAACCCGAACAGCGTGAAGATGAACAGCGAACCGAACACCACCGGGTAGTCCCGGGACACCGCGGCTTCGTAGCTCATGCGGCCGAGGCCATCGAGGGAAAAGATCACCTCGATCATCAACGAACCGGCAAAGAACACACTGATGAACGCCTGGGGAATGCCGGCCACGATCAGCAACATGGCGTTGCGGAACACGTGGCCATAAAGCACTCGCCGCTCGCTCAGGCCTTTGGCCCGGGCGGTCACGACGTACTGGCGGGTGACTTCGTTGAGGAAGGAGTTCTTGGTCAGAATGGTCAGCGTCGCGAAGCCGCCAATCACCAGCGACGTCACCGGCAATACCAGGTGCCAGAAGTAGTCGGCGATCTTGCCGACGGTGCTCAATTGATCGAAGTTTTCGGACACCAGGCCGCGCACCGGGAACCAGCTCAGCGACGTGCCGCCGGCAAACAGCACCACCAGCAGCATGGCGAACAGAAAGGCCGGCATCGCGTAACCGATGATGATTGCCGTGCTGCTCCAGATGTCGAAGTGGCTTCCGTGCTTGACCGCCTTGCGGATGCCCAGGGGGATCGACACCAGGTAGGTAATCAATGTTGCCCACAGCCCCAGTGAGATAGAGACGGGCATTTTCTGCAGGATCAGGTCCGTCACCTTGGCGCCGCGAAAGAAGCTGTTGCCGAAATCCAGCTGCGCGTAGTTCTTCAGCATCAGCCACAAGCGCTCGTGCAAGGGTTTGTCGAAGCCGTATTGATGCTCGATTTCCTTGATCAGCTTGGGATCGAGGCCGCGACTGGCTCGGGACTGGCCGGCGTTCATGGTTTCGGTGTGGCCGGCGCCAATCGTGCCCCCGGCCACCCCTTGCAGCTTGGCGATGGCTTGCTCGACCGGGCCGCCGGGCGCGGCCTGCACGATGAAGAAGTTGACCAACAGAATGCACAGCAGCGTCGGAATGATCAGCAGCAGGCGCCTCATCAGGTAGCCGAGCATTACTTGACCTCCGAGGGAATGGCCGAAGCGCCCCGTTGTCGGGCGAACTCTTCGTTGGTCAGTGCCTGGGGGCTGACTTCCCACCAGGTGTCGATGGCCTCACTGTTGCTGGCCTGCACCTTGGGAATGCCGAAGCGGTTCCACCACACCGTGGACGAGCCGGGCGAGTAATAGTTGGGAATCCAGTAGAAGCCCCACTGCAGCACCCGGTCCAGGGCATGGGCGTAATCGATCATCGCGGGCTTGCTGTCGGCCTTGGCCAGGCCCTCGATCAGTGTGTCGACGGCCGGGTCGCGCAGGACCATGTAGTTGCTGGAGCCGGAATCGGTGGCGACTTTCGAGCCGAAGTTGTTGTACAGCTCCATGCCGGGGGAGGTTGAGACGCCGTAGCCGGTGACGATCATGTCGTAATCCCGGGCCATGACCCTGTTCAGGTACTGTGCCGAGTCGATGCGGCGGATTTCGAAATCGATGCCGATCTGCGCTAGATTGCGCTTGTAGGGCAGCAGGATTTTCTCGAAGCCGCTCTGGCCATTGAGAAAAGTAAAACTCAACGGTTCGCCCTGGGCGTTGACCAGCTTGTCACCCTGGGGCATCCAGCCTGCTTCTTCGAGCAACGCCAGGGCCTGCAGCTGTTTATCGCGGATGAAACCGCTGCCATCGGTTTTCGGGGTCTGGAACACCGTGGTGAAGACTTCCGGCGGCACCTGACCGCGCAGCGGCTCAAGAATCTTCAGCTCGGACACGGTGGGCAGCGCTGTCGCCGCCAGATCACTGTTGGAGAAGTAACTGTTCTGGCGCACATAGACGTTGCGCATCATCTGTTTGTTGGTCCACTCGAAATCCCACAGCATCGCCAGCGCCTGGCGCACGCGACGGTCCTGAAACTTCGGACGGTCCAGATTGAAGATAAAACCCTGGGAGCTCTGCACCGCGCCCTTGGCCAGGTGCGCCCGCTGCAGACGGCCCTCGGTCAAGGCCGGGCTGTCATAACCGATCGAATACCCGGTGGCGGAATACTCGCGGTTGTAGTCGTAACCACCACCGCGCAACACCTGACGGGCGACGTCGGTGTCGCCGAAATACTCGACGCTGAAATGATCGAAGTTGTACTGGCCGCGATTGACCGGCAGGTCCTTGCCCCACCAGTCGGGGTTGCGCTCGAAGGTGACGCTGCGACCCGGGTCGACCTTGCCGATGCGATACGGGCCGCTGCCCACCGGGATCTCGAAGCCGCCGCCGTTGGCGAAGTCGCGGTCCTTCCACCAATGTTCGGGAAACACTGGCAGCGAGGCCAGATCCAGCGGCAGGGTGCGGCTTTCGCTGCTTTTGAAATCAAACCTAATTTGCGTCGGCGACTCGACTTCCACGCCTTTGACGTCTTGAAACTCGGTGCGGTACGACAGGCTGCCCTGGGTCATCAGCAGGTTGTAGGTGTAGCGCACGTCTTCGGCGGTGATGGGCGAGCCGTCGGAGAATTTCGCCTTGGGGCTCAGGTAGAAACGCAATGACATGCCGTCGGCAGCGCGCTCCATTTTCTCTGCGATCAGGCCATACACGGTGTAGGGCTCATCCAGCGACTTGACTGCCAGGGGCGAGTAAAGCAAGCCATTGACCTGGGAGACGCCGGTGCCTTTGTCGAGGTACGGCATGATGTGATCGAACTGGCCGATTTCCTGCGCCGAGCGGCGCATGCTCCCGCCTTTCGGGGCGGCGGCATTCACGTAATCGAAGTGTTCGAAATTCGCCGGATAGCGTGGCGCCTCGCCGTAAACGGTCAACGCGTGTTGAGGGGCGGCGGACAGAACCTGAAAACCTGAAACGAGGACGAGTGTTGCAACCATCAGCGATGACAAAACAAAACGCATTGCACGAATCCTGACTGACATTGGTGACCAATATCAGGGTTGAAGGTCATGACGGCGCGGCTGGCCGATCCGGTTTTTTTATTGGTTACCCCGGTGGGAAGGTACCGCAAAGCCGAAGCCTTTGTAACCGGACAATACAGCGTTGGAGCAGGGATCCGATAAACAAACGGCCCGCTTTCAAGGGCGGGCCGTTCGTGCAACAGCGCGGAGGATCAGTCCTGGCGGCTGGTCACTTCCAGCAGGTGGTAACCGAACTGGGTTTTCACCGGGCCCTGGACGACATTCACCGGTGCGCTGAACACCACGGTGTCGAATTCCTTGACCATTTGACCGGGGCCGAAAGAGCCGAGGTCGCCGCCTTGACGGCTGGACGGGCAGCTGGAGTTGGATTTTGCGACTTCGGCAAAATCAGCGCCGCCTTCGATCTGCGCCTTGAGTTCGTTGCACTTCTCTTCGCTGGATACGAGGATGTGGCGGGCAGTGGCTTTGGCCATTGGGATGACTCCTGTGAAAAAAAAGAAACGAGCGTACCGGATTAAGGGCCGCGTTTCCCGAGAAAGTTCAGGCGCCTTTGTCTTGCCGTGACAGACGACATCGTCGCTCAAAGACCTTTGCTGAACAGCAGACCGGCATGGTCCACGTACAGCTTTACCGGATCGACCTGCTTGCGGACCAGACCGGCGCTCTGATTGATGGAGTCCACGTGGTCCATCGGGTAGTCGGAGCGGATCACCTTGCCCAGGTGGGAGCTGAAGCGGCCAACTAGGCCGTCATTGGACGCGGCTTCCTTCTCGAACAGCAGCGCGTAACTGCGCAATGCCAGGTGCAGCGGGTCCATGGCATTGCGGCCTTCGGACAACAGTGAGCCGTCGATGCAGCCGCTCCACGAGTAATAGTGAACGCCGTGGACCCGTTCGGCGCCTTCACCGCCCCACGTCGATGGCAGCCCTTGGGAATACTTGCTGTTGAACGCTGCTACGCCCTCGGTGGTCAGCGCATCCAGCGCCTGAATCGGGTCCTGGGGCAAGTCCGCGTTGCCGCTCAACAGCGCAAGAAAATGCGCGAAACCTGCGGTCATCCGTGATGCGACCGCTTCAGGCATTTGCCCGGGTGTCAGCGCCCGACGTACGCGATCGGCCACTTCCGAGCCGTGATTGGGCCCGCTCACCGAGGTGACCGACGCCACGATGTCGGGACGCAGCGCGGCGGCATAGCGGGAGGTCAGCGCGCCCTGGCTGTGCCCGATCAGGTTGACTTTCAGGTAGCCGGTGCGGCGCAGGAAGCGTTCGATCTGGTCAATCAACTGCTCGCCGCGGGTTTCGTTGTCGTGGACGCCGGACAGCGCCGGCACATGAACCCTGCAGCCGGCTTTCTCCAGCGCCTCGGGGATGGCATGGAACATGTCCACCTTGCCGATCCGGTCGAAACCGAACAGGCCGTGGACCAGCAAAAGGGGGTACTTGGTGGTGACTTCCCTGTACATGTCGATCATTCCTTGTATGGCGGAGAGGGATCGAGCGTAACCAGCGGAAGTGATAGGGGAAGGGCGCGGCGGTGCATGGCAATGCGCCGGCTGATGCAGGTTGTGGCGAGCCTTTGACCGCTACAGGCCTTGGTTGCCGGGGAGGCTGGAAAAGGCGCAGCCGTTGCGGCCCAAATCCGCAGGGTGGGTGGGGCGCTTTCCCACGATCGGCGTCTTAGCTGTGACGGGCGGTGGCTGACAACGACGACGCCGCGGAGGGAAGCCGGACGCATGGCTGGCACCGGCTTCCCGTTTGCAAATGTTACCTGTAGCGCAGTCTGTTCACGCCATCGCGCAGCAGGCGCTCGGTGGACTCCCAGCCCAGGCACGCGTCCGTCACTGACACGCCGTATTTGAGTGAAGCACTCAAGGGCTGGCAGCCTTCGAACAAGTGACTTTCCAGCATCATGCCGATCAGTGTTCGGTCGCCGGCCAGTCGTTGCTGCAGCACATCGTTGAATACGGCCGGCTGACGCAGCGGATCCTTGCCGCTGTTGGCGTGACTGCAATCGACCATGATGCGCGCGGCCATGCGGTGCTTCGCCAGGCTGGCATTCACCGCGGCGACACTGGCCGCGTCATAGTTGGGACCGCCGTGACCGCCGCGCAGCACGATGTGAGTGTCGGGATTGCCCGACGTCTCGATAATCGCCGGGTGGCCCTGGGAATCCATGCCGAAATGCCGGTGCGCGTGGGCCGCCGAGCGAATGGCGTCGCAGGCCACGGAAATGCCGCCGTCGGTGCCGTTCTTGAAGCCCGTGGGCACGCCGAGGCCGCTGGCCATTTCCCGGTGGATCTGCGATTCGGTCGTTCTTGCGCCAATCGCCACCCAACTCAGGACGTCATCGAAGTAACCCGCCGCCATCGGCTGCAGCAGCTCTGTGGCGATAGGCAGGCCGAGGCGGACCATTTCACGCATCAACTGCCGTGACAGGACCAGGCCCTCGGCCATGTCGTCACTGCCATCCAGCGAGGGATCGTACGCCAGGCCTTTCCAGCCCACCGTGGTGCGGGGCTTCTCGACGTAGGCGCGCATCACCAGCAGCATCTGGTCGCTGACTTCGGCAGCCAGACGGGCCAGGCGCTCGGCGTATTCAAGGGCGGCATGGGGATCGTGGATCGAGCACGGGCCGACCACGACCAGCAGGCGCGAATCTTCACCATTGAGAATGGCGCGAATCGACTGACGGTGGGCGGCGACCTGTGCGGTCATGGCAGCGTCCAGCGGCAGCTGATGTTTCAGCGCGAACGGCGTGGGCAGGCGTTTCGGGGCAGGGCAGCTGTCATTCAGGGTGACGGCGCTGGACGGCAGATCGATGAGGGTGTTGCGGACGACGGGCGAATTCATGTGCTGGCTTCCTGGTCGGCGGGCGTTCCCGCGCGGACCTACTGGGGTGTTCGACAATTGGCCGGATTGGCTGTGAGCAGGGCGTTGCCACCTGTCAGTGACCGATCGGAGGCGGCAGGCTGTCCCGAACGGAGGTTGCTAAATCGCCAGGCGAAGTCGGTGTCGTAGCGGTAATAGTGGGTGTGGTTCATGTGCAGTTCCTCAAATCAATCGGTCAAAAATGGGTGGCCCAGAAAAACAAAACCCCCGGTCGGGAAGCCGACCGGGGGTGAGAGTTATCTCTGGTGGGCGTCCCGAAGTTCAGGGCGCCGTGTGGGTATCAGGCGCGCCAGTGGCTAAACCAATACCCATAAAAATAAGATGCAGGAGCGATAGATGCTGTCGCATTCCAGGCAGCCGCACGCTCGGCCAGACGTGAACCGTCGGCGGCGAACAACTGGGTGGAAAGGGAAGGCAACATGGTCTGTCTCCGTGGAATGCCGCCGAGCTTACTTCAGACCCGTCGGATTCTTCAATTGGAAATTGCAATCGGGGTGATTGACGCCGGCTGCTTACCAAGACGCAGTTAAAACGGCAAAATGCCGATTCAGTCCTCACGCACTTTCGCAGGGCCGCCTTCAAGCGGTATCACGCCGATCTTCATTCCCAGCAGCACCGCGACTTTGTGCGACTCGCCCCGCCGTCCCTTCTTTCGCCCGGACAGCACTTGATAGGTCGTCGCCGGGTCCACGTTGTGCTCTCTGGCAAACTCTTGAACCGATTTGCCTTGCTGTTCCAGCCAAGCCTTGGCTTGTGCGGCAGTACGGATTCCGGGCATAGTTCAAAACCGTTCAAGTTCGTTCAAATTATTTCGATTCTATCACTCAAAAGGGTGATGTCAACAAGGCTATACATTCAAATGAGTGGAATAAGTGCCCGAATTAGGGAAGAGCGTGAGCGCTTGGGGCTTTCACAACGCGCATTCGGTGAAATCGGCGGCGTGGAAGCCAATGCACAGGGCAAGTATGAAAACGGCGAGCGCACGCCCAAGGCCGATTACCTGGCCCGGGTCGCCCTTCGCGGTGTTGATGTGTTGTACGTGCTGACGGGGTCGCGCACCCCCGTGCCCATCGTCAGCCTGAGTGAAAACGAGGAGTGGATGGTGGGCAGTTACCGCACCCTCGGCAAGGAAGAGCAGGATGCCATCTGCCGGCTGACGACTACCCTCGCTGAATA
This sequence comes from Pseudomonas sp. Ps21-P2, assembly GCF_039672565.1. Classification (NCBI taxonomy): domain Bacteria; kingdom Pseudomonadati; phylum Pseudomonadota; class Gammaproteobacteria; order Pseudomonadales; family Pseudomonadaceae; genus Pseudomonas; species Pseudomonas sp. Ps21-P2. The sequence continues at coordinate 392,083 of NZ_JBDFPL010000005.1, read as the reverse complement.
CCAGAGCAGCTATGCCCCGGACAAGAAGCCCTAGGACTTTGCGAGGGATTCAGCGGTCGTATGTTTGAAGATTTTTATCAAGTTTTGCGGTCGATGATGATAGTTTGTCGGCATCGTTGTAGATCATCTGGCACATATGCACGAGCAGTGCTCCAGAGCGGGTCGCGTACTTTCTTTTGTTAACGTGGCGGGTAGCCGCCATGAATCATTCGGTGAGGTGTCTGCTTGATTAGGGTGCTGGTTGTCGATGACCACGATCTGGTTCGGACAGGTATCACGCGCATGTTGGCCGATATCGAAGGCTTGCAGGTGGTGGGGCAGGCCGAGTCCGGTGAAGAGTCGTTGCAGAAGGCCCGTGAGCTGAAACCCGACGTCGTGCTGATGGACGTGAAGATGCCTGGCATCGGCGGACTGGAAGCCACGCGCAAGCTCATCCGCAGCCACCCCGACATGAAGGTGGTGGCGGTGACTGTGTGCGAAGAAGATCCGTTCCCTACACGCCTGTTGCAAGCGGGCGCGGCGGGATACATGACCAAGGGCGCCGGCCTGACCGAAATGGTTCAGGCCATCCGCCTGGTGTTCGCAGGGCAGCGCTACATCAGCCCGCAGATCGCTCAGCAACTGGCACTTAAATCGTTCCAGCCGCAGACCAGCAATTCGCCGTTCGATCTCTTGTCCGAGCGGGAAATCCAGATTGCCCTTATGATTGTCGGCTGCCAGAAAGTGCAGACGATTTCCGACAAGCTTTGTCTGTCCCCCAAAACCGTGAATACCTACCGGTACCGCATATTCGAGAAGCTGTCGATTAGCAGTGACGTTGAGCTGGCCCTGCTGGCCGTTCGTCATGGCATGGTCGACGCCAGCGCATAAATGACCCAGCCGTTTGATCCCAGTGCTTTTCTGTCCACCTGCAGTGGCCGCCCCGGCGTATATCGGATGTTCGATATCGACGGCAAGCTGCTGTACGTCGGCAAGGCCAAGAATTTAAAGAAACGCCTCGCCAGCTATTTCCGCAAGACCGGCCACGCCCCGAAAACAGGCGCATTGGTCGCGCGGATCGCTCAGGTTGAAACCACCATCACCGCCAACGAAACCGAGGCGCTGCTGCTGGAACAAACCCTGATCAAGGAGTCGCGCCCGCCGTACAACATCCTGCTGCGCGACGACAAATCCTACCCCTACGTGCACCTGTCCGACGGCGAATTTCCCCGGCTCAGCATCCATCGTGGCGCTAAAAAGGCCAAGGGCCGCTACTTCGGGCCTTACCCCAGCGCCGGCGCCATTCGCGAAAGCCTGAGCATTCTGCAGAAGACCTTCCACGTTCGTCAGTGCGAAGACAGCTTCTACAAGAACCGCACGCGGCCTTGCCTGCAGTACCAGATCAAGCGCTGCAAGGCGCCGTGCGTGAACCTGGTCGAGCCGCAGATCTACAACGAGGACGTGCGTCACTCGGTGATGTTCCTCGAGGGCCGCAGCAATGCCCTCACCGACGAACTCAATGCGCTGATGGAAAAGTCGGCAATGAACCTCGATTTCGAGCACGCGGCCGAGCTGCGTGACCAGATCGGCCTGCTGCGCCGCGTCCAGGATCAGCAGAGCATGGACGGCGGTACCGGCGATGTCGATGTCGTGGCGGCGTTCGTCAATCCGGGCGGCGCCTGCGTCCATCTGATCAGCGTGCGTGGCGGGCGGGTGCTCGGCAGCAAGAATTTCTTCCCCCAGGTCGGGATCGAGGAGGAGGTGGGCGAGGTTATGTCCGCTTTCCTCGCCCAGTATTTCCTGGGCGGTGGCGAGCGCGAATTGCCCGGCGAAGTCATCGTCAACGTGGTCAGCGAGGATTTTCCGGCGCTGATTGACGCCATCGATGCCTCGCGCGGGCGCGAAATCATCATCAGCCATCGGGTGCGTGGCACCCGTGCGCGCTGGCAGCAACTCGCCGTGACCAATGCCGAGCAGGCACTGATGGCGCGGCTTGCCAACCGGCAGCACGTCACTGCGCGATTTGAAGCGTTGGCCCAAGTGCTCAAACTCGAGGAGCCGCCGCAGCGTCTGGAATGCTATGACATCAGCCATTCCAGCGGTGAAGCGACGGTGGCGTCGTGCGTGGTGTTCGGTCCCGAGGGGCCGATCAAATCGGATTACCGCCGTTACAACATTGAAGGCATCACGGCGGGGGACGACTACGCCGCCATGCACCAGGCCCTTACCCGTCGCTTCAGCAAAATCAAGGACGGCGAGGGAAAACTGCCGGACATCCTGCTGGTGGACGGCGGCAAGGGCCAGTTGAGCATGGCCCGCGACGTGATGAACGAGTTGGCGATCCCCGACCTGATTTTGCTGGGCGTCGCCAAGGGCGCTACACGCAAGGCCGGTTTCGAGACGCTGTACTTGAACGATGCGGCCCATGAGTTCACCCTCAAGGGCGATTCCCCCGCGCTGCATTTGATCCAGCAGATCCGCGACGAAGCCCACCGGTTTGCCATCACCGGGCACCGTGCGCGACGCGGTAAAACCCGTCGTACTTCAACCTTGGAAGGGGTGGCAGGCGTGGGCCCGACCCGCCGTCGCGATCTGCTCAAGCATTTCGGCGGTCTTCAGGAATTGTCCCGGGCCAGCATCGAAGAAATCGCCAAGGCGCCGGGAATCAGCAAAAAGCTCGCAGAGTCGATTTATGCAAACCTGCACAGCGAGTAGAATGCTCGCTCACCTCGTAGCCAGTTGTGCCGATGAATATCCCTAATCTGATCACCGTATTACGTGTCCTGCTGATTCCGATCTTCATTCTGTTGTTTTATCTGCCATACCACTGGAGCTACATGGCCGCCAGTTCGGTATTTGCCTTGGCAGCCGCGACCGACTGGCTGGACGGGTACCTGGCAAGACGCCTGGAGCAGAGCACACCGTTCGGGGCGTTTCTCGATCCGGTGGCTGACAAGTTGATGGTGGCCGTTGCGCTGGTGTTGCTGGTACAAGCCCACGCCAACCTTTGGCTCACGCTGCCCGCCGCTGTGATCATCGGCCGCGAGATTGTCATCTCGGCGCTTCGCGAGTGGATGGCCGAGCTGGGGGCGCGGGCACAAGTGGCCGTGTCAAACCTGGGCAAATGGAAAACCGCTGCACAGATGCTTGCGCTGGTCATCCTGCTGGCCAACCCGCCTGCGTTTACCTTCTGGGTGGTGTTGGGTTACGTGCTGTTGATGGTCGCCGCGGGCCTGACGCTCTGGTCGATGGTGCAATACCTGCGCGCGGCATGGCCGCATCTGCGCACGACCACAGATAAAAAATAAGTATTTTTAAATCAAGGGGTTGACGGGGTCATTTGAGTGTATAGAATGGCGCCCACACAAAGCGGGAATAGCTCAGTTGGTAGAGCACGACCTTGCCAAGGTCGGGGTCGCGAGTTCGAGTCTCGTTTCCCGCTCCAGTTTGTATGCGTTTAGCGGTAGTGGTTGGATCGTTGAGCGTTTGAGGCCGAGTAGCAAAATGGTTATGCCGCGGATTGCAAATCCGCTTACGCCGGTTCGATTCCGACCTCGGCCTCCACATTTAAAGCCCGTAAGATCAACGTCTTACGGGCTTTTTTGTGGGCGCTGATTGGGTCAGAGTTTCCGCAACTCTGACTATCGTTTCCGCAACCTCCTATGGAACGAAAGCTCGAATCCGGGCCATTTTGACTGTCAACGATTCAGCGAGCCCAAGCCGGTGTGATTTCCGTCAGATAACACCACATGCCATACGATCACCGCCACCGCCCAATGGCATAGGCATATCCGAGTGATTGTCGCCGCCGACATGGATCATGAGCGCGTGGCCTTTGATGTCGGCAATTTTCTTCAGGCGTGGTGCAAGCACAGGATAGTTGGCCACACCATCGGCATTGACGTAGACCGCCGGCAGATCGCCCAGGTGGCCATCGCCGTATGGCCCCAGATGCTTGCCGGTACTGGCTGGGTCAAAATGGCCGCCTGCTGCGAGTGCCGCCACTTTTTTGCCGTCTTTCATGCCCGAATCGCAACTCGCTTTTTCGTGAACATGAAGACCGTGAATGCCGGCGGGTAGGGATTTCAGCTCGGGGGTGAATACCAGCCCATAAGCTGTCTCGCTGATATTGACCTCGCCAATAGGCTGTGGGGCGCCATCGGCGCTCACCAGGTTCATTGGGACATTGAGCGACGCCGCCTGAGCGCTCACCGAAAATGCTCCAATCAGGCCAAGCCACAAAGCGGATTTCATAGACACCTCATTCAGTTTGTCAAAAGAGGGGCAGGACAGCTGCGCGAGCGTGTCACCCTTCGCTGGGAGAGAGCATAGACAAGGTATCGAGATTGCGACGGTAAACAAACGTAACCAATTGAATCCGAAAGCTTTGAACTTGCCTCCCGGGCTTAGGGTGTATATATTCCCCACTCTTATCAGCTGGCCTCGCTACACAGCACGCGGAGGTCAAGGTTGATATGTGCTACCGCCCTGATGGTGAAATTGGTAGACACACCGGACTTAAAATCCGTCGTCCGAAAGGATGTGCCGGTTCGACTCCGGCTCGGGGCACCATATTCGATTCTCATGCCCTCTCAGGCATGCTCAAAAGACCCCGCTGGCGCAGGCCACGCGGGGTTTTGTGTTCTTAGGCATCCGCAACTCTTCTCACGCCTGCTCAGAATTTTTAGTACATTTACCAGGATATACTCAATTCGATTAATCTGGTGATGTACTAATGCCCCTCACTGGTGGGAAACGAGTTCTCTTGGGAGTCGGGCGCCATGATGAGCGCAGCGTGTTAAGCGCGCAGACTATCGAGCATTACCGTCAGCGCATCGTCGACTCGGATTAGCAAATCAGCCAACCGAGGAATTCATGAAGCGACTCACCAATCTGGTCAATCTGCTTATTGCCGTGCTAGCCGTCATCGAATCGCTTGTGCGTTTGGGCTGGCTGTGAGCAAGTTACGCTGCGGCTGCCTGCTCTGCCGCCACTCGCCAAGGATCATTCGCCCCGGCGAGGGCGGCCATCGGCGGCGGGCTGACACTATTCCCGCACATGTGGACCTGCTCCGTCTTCGTGAACGCCTTCCCGTCGGCACCATGCGTGATGATGTAATCCGGTGGAAATCCCTGCGCCCGATACAGCTCAGCCGGTTGCAGCATCCGCAGTCGGATGTCGACGATCACGTAGGGCGTTCCCTTTACCATGACGGTGACTAGGCCGAGTCGATCCTTTGTGGTGATCGTCGGAGCGGGCTGGTCGCAGCTGCTCATGTTCTCCGTGCCGTAGTAACTGATCAGGAACGCAGCAACACGCAACGCGCCTTCTTCGTGCTCTGGCGACAACTCTAAGCTGACCAGCGAACTCTTGCCTCCGCCGCCTGCCGTGATGGTCGGTGCGGGTTCATCCAGGTGCTGGCCGACGCTGGCGCCAAACTGGCGCTCCATGAAAGCTGTGACGAGCCCGTGATGAGTCCCGCCGGCGCTGACCATGTGGAGTGGATCGGCGGCGGCCCGGGCGTCGCAGTTGCCGCGCAGGTGCAGGAGATGCGCCGTGGTGAGCATCTGATGTTGTCCGGTCGTGAGCGTCGGTACCGGTCCCTCGATATCTGACGGGGCGTAGCCGGTCGTGTTGGTGACCAGCGTTGCCGTCACTAGCTGTTGCTGACTGCCGGTATTCGTGACTGTGGTTAGCGGGTCCTCCAGGCTTTTCGCTACGGTGGTGTTGAAGCCGCCGTTCATCTGCGCCATGAATGCGGTGGCGATTCCCATGGCGTGCGCCGCGCCGGCCGGGCGCTGATAATTGCCGCCGCTGGTGATTGTCGGCAGCGGCTCGTCCAACGCTTTGCCTTCGTCGTTAAACCTGAACTTCACCAGGTGCGCAGAGGCGAGCGCGTGCTTTATGCCTCCAGCGACGACGGTCCCCAGCGGTTGATCCAATCCCGGCACGCGCGGTTGCTGGCCCGCGCGCTCCCCGTAGCCGGTCTGAACCAGCGTAGGGCTGATCAATGTCAGTTCGCCGCGGTTGGCGCAGGTTACCGTCGGCAGCGGCTCAAGTGGATGGTTGATACGGTCGCTCCCCTGATGCGTGGCCGGTGCGATGATTGGGCTCACCACCGAGAATGCACCACCTTTCGGGTAAGACGTCACGGTTCGCAGCGGCTCGTTCAGCGACTGCACCGTCTCAGTCGACCAGTTCGCGATCGGCACAATAAAGGGGGCAGGGTGGTCGATGACGAACTTCCTCATGCCCTTGGCGATTCGGCGTTTGGTGGCGTCGGCCAGCTCATCCTTGCGGCCGAAAATGCTCTTACCCAAGTCGCTGAAGTCGATGCACTCGGCGGCGGTGCGGTATTTCAGCTGGCCCTTGCCGGGCTTCTTCGCGTGGGTCGGCTGCGGCCAGACGATCGGCAGTCCGTCGCACCGAGCGATCATGAACAGGCGTTCGCGGCTGGTGGGCGCGCCGAAGTCGCATGCCTTGATCACTCGCCATTCGACGACGTAACCGTGCTGCTCCAGCAACTCAACAAAACGTTTCCAGGTGCTGCCTTTGCGCTTGGGGTTAGGGACGAGGAACTGCTCGCCGACAGGAACGATCTCGCCGGGCGCGGCGACCACTTTCACCAAGACCTCTTTTCCTTTTTTGTTCACGCTTGGCACCAGCTTGATTATGCGGCCGGTCGCTTTGTCGCGCTTGGCGATCAGCGGACCCCATTGCAGGATCTGCTTCACATTTTCCAGGCTTATGACTCGAGGCCGCTTCTTGCCGGCCCACTTCAAACCGATCCACGAGAGGTTACGGATCTCGCGCTTGCGCGGCTGGCCGCCAGCGGCCTGGCTGTGATGGGTGCAGTCCGGCGACATGTGGAACCAGCCCACTGCCTTGCCGCCGCACTCGGCGTCCGGATCACCATCGAACACGTCGGTGGTGAAGTGCCTGGCGCCCGGGTGGTTGATGGTGTGCATGCTGATCGCTTTGGCGCTGTGGTCTTCGCGACGCTGACCTTGCGGCCTAGCCCCATTTCGAGGCCGGTACCGGCGCCGCCACCGCCGCAGAAGAAGTCCACGACGATCTCATCGTCTTGAGAGTCGAAGCCGAGGCCGTACTGAGTTTTAAAATCGAAGGGATGTGTCTTCTGATGTGCGGACATGGGGATCCTCGCCAGTGGCGTGAGTCGTGAAAGTAGGGTAATTGTGTGCGCCCGGCAGTTAGCCGATGTCTCGGAGCACCGCTAATGGAAATTCGTCGTCAAGGCTCAAATCGAAAAGAAGGTTGGAGCCCGATAAAAAACAGAAAAGAAAAGCCTGTTCAGATTGGGCTTCAATCAGATTTGGGCGATGGGCCCGTGGTAACTCTTCTGATGAGGAGAACTAAGAGCCACGATGGCAAGGGTGAATACGACCATGAGATAAGGCTCACAATTGCTGAAGTTGCAGCCATCATTGAAAAACTCGCAGGTCCTGGTTTGGCGGAATTTGAAGGCAGCGTTTCCGAAGGTCTTTCTGGCTCAGTCAGAAACCTTCATCGCCTTACAGCAGCGGCAAGCGGAATAAAAGTTCTGCCGTAATCATGCGCTGGCGATGATGTAAGCTTCGGCTAGTTCGCAGAAAAAAGAGCATGCGGGAATCTTCTCGTTCCGCCGCACTGGGCCGTCGCCCAAGTCTCTCAGCGAGTAACGCTCTTTGGTGGCGCGGTTCCTGTGAAGGTACGAGCCTGGGCCCAGCAGGTCCTGCACGTGACAAAGCGATTCTAACTTTTCTGGAAAGTCTTCGCGGATGGCTCGGAAATATCCTTCTCCGCTTTTCACACAGCCGATGCAGTTGGCGTTGTCGTAGCCAAGTCGGTACATGAAGGGCAGTTTGATGCCAGCTCGTTCGACCATCGCCTTGCAGTCTTCCTTACCAGGCCGCGATCAATCAGCGGCGCGATGACAGGACGATCAGGGTTCCGTTCTCGGAAAGTTTCTAGCCGATCCCTCTCCTCAACGGTGTAGCCGAACACCATGACGTCACCTGGCTGCTTCAATGTGTCGAGCAGCCGGCGCTTAAGCAGCTTGGTGCATGGGGCGCCAAACTGATTTTTCGCGTACCGCTCGCGCCGTAAGACCTCGATGATATCGCCGCCGTATTTGGTATTACGTAGAACCGTCACCGGCCTGCCGAACCACGATTCACAGTCAGCGAGGAACCTCCGGTTGTCCTCATGCTCGTTGGCGAGGAATGCATTTATGATCAGCACGTCATACGTGCAGGTGTAATCGGCCAGCGCTAGTTTCGTTGCCACTGCCCAGGCGGCGCCACAGCTAAACTGGCAGACGATGCGCGGTTTGTTAGATGACATAAGGTATCCTCGTCGAAACACTCGAGTGTAAGAAGGAGGCTTTTATGATGGGGATCGAGAGCGTGACTCAGTTCTTCAAAGTTGCCGCGCCAGGCATTACCTGCGTATTCGCGCTCATTTCGTGTTTCTGTTGGCTGCGGTCTGCGACAGCTCAAGTCCTCTACCGTCCGGGTAAATACCCGCCGGGTACAAGTACGAGAGTTGAAAAAAGCATAAAGGGCACTTTTGATGTGTATGCAACTGCAAAGCTTCAGAGCCGATGGAACAAGTTAGCTGCTGCCTCTGCATCTATAGGTGCGTTCTTCCAGGCGGTCACTACTTACTCCACTTCCGTACCTTAGGCGCTAGAGATGGAGCCCTAGGTCCAAGCGGATTTGACTGACTCGATCGACGTATGCCGGGTTCAGCCAAATGCATTCAGTACGCCTTGCCGTGCCGCGCCCTGCGGATATCCGCGCCGACGTGCGGTACCAGCTCCAGTCAGGCAGCAATTCGCTGTACAGTTCGCTTGGGTAGCCAGACAGTACGACCATTCCTTCTAGCTCGAGTAAAACGCCGAGAAGCTTTCGGTGTTCTTTGTCGTCCATCTCATGACGGTAATACCGTCCAGTCGATGCGCCCTTGTACCTAGTGTCGTGCACGTACGGGGGGCGACGTAATGCAGTGTCGTCGCTGCGTCGTGTGCAGTGATGACCTCAATGGCAGGACTGTTCTCGATCAAGACGCCGGAGAGCCTTTGACCGACCGCCGCGAGCGAGTCGGGGTATTCGGCCCAGAGTGACTGGGCGGTGCCGTATTGGCGCTTTGTGTCTATGCGAAAACCAGTGACACCCTTCGTCGCACCGGCTGACCCGAAACCCATCTGTGCGCGAATGATCGTGCGCCGGGCGCGTTCAACCGGGTGGCTTGTCGACTTCCAGGAAAGCTCAAACTCGGCTCGGGAGTAGGGCGTCAGCACCAGTCGGTCGACAAGCTCCATTCGCGTCGCCGGGTCCTGAAGCACCCGGAACAGGTTTACGACGTCACCATCGAGGTCGTTGTAAACGTCGGCGTAGGAGCGTGGCTTCTGCATGAGCACGCCGGCGGCACCGCCGAATGATTCGACGTAGCAGGTATGGGGCGGAAGTGCTGCAGCACCCATGGTGCGAGCCTGAACTTCGCCCCGTGGTAGCGGATCACTGGGACAGTGATTGCCATTGAGGCTCCGGAAGGCGCCGCTTTCACGGCGTGAGTTTGGCATGATGGTAATTTGGTTCGGAGTCGTGTCTGATATGGCTCACATCGAAGACATAACAGGAAGGGACACTTGAATGGACAAAATCTTGCTTACAGCGTTTCTCACAGCCCTTGCAGGTTTTATTACTGCGGCGTTAAGTATCGTTAAGCTTGTTAATGAGAAAGAAAGCAAAACTACCGAGTTTCGCCAAGGCTGGACTGATTCGGTGCGAGCATCCTTTGCAGAACTAATAGGGGCTATAAATGCTCAGGCATCACTCGTTGCATCTAATCAAGCCTTATTGGAAGAGTTTCTAAAGATTAAGCGCGAAAATACTTTAGAAGAAAGCGAGTACAAAACTGAATCGAGAAAGGAAGCGGTTAAAATTATGCAGGAAAAATGGAGCGAAGGTATCGCCGCCAGTCGGGATTTGACACAAAAAATCCACCAGGGCTACGCGATGGTTCGGCTACATTTCAAGCCGGACGAGCCAAGCTTCGTAAGATTTGAAAATAAATTCGACTCCTGCACTATTTTTTTGCACGAAATTAAGGCTGAAAAGAACAAAGAGAAGCGGCTGCAGTTAAAGGAGCAAGTGCACTCTGCGGCTGAAGAAATGACCTCGATATCGAGGGGTATTCTCAAGGAAACTTGGGAAACCGTTAAGCTCGGGGAGCCTGCATATAAAGACACAAAGAAATGGTCCGTTCGGTTTTGCGTGCTCATGTTGTTTATCCTATTTGTTATAGGTAGTCATGCGATGATTTCTTACTATCACTCTACTAATGGTGCGCAAGATCCTGCTAGAGCCGAACTGAACAAATAGCTTGTTTACAGAGCTCTATGTATGGCTTCCGGACGGAGTTTCTAGGCAGCTCTCTGGGGTGGCACGCCGGCGCTGTTGAGTGACTCCCGTAGCAGGCATGAGGCGGGAAGTCCTATGGCACCGACGATGCGAGTCTGAACTTGGCGCCGTGGTATCGGATGACTGGAGCGGAAATGGTTATGACAATCCTTGAAGCTGCTCCACGGTTACCGCTCTACACCGGCGCGCTTGAGTTGATCGGTCAGAAGAGTCGGCACGCCGTTAATGACGAGCGTGTCATTGTTCTTGTCGTACTTCACCTTCGTGCACCAGCAGTTGCGCTTCAAAGCTGATCGACAGGCCTTCCACTCGCCCGGTGAAGCGTTGGAATCGGTTGAGCGTTCGCTTATCGGCAGGGATCGCCGGGGACAACCCATAGTTCTTGTTGCGGATGTGGTCGTAAAAAGACATGGGTTGATCTTCATCCACCAGCCCGGACAGTTCCTCAAGGATGATTGGCTCGCCCAATTTGGTCTGACTCATCGCGTAGTCCACCAGGGTGCGTGTCTTCTCCCGTGCCGCCTCCTCAGGCAGATCCTCGTTTTCCACAAAGTCGCTGAACGCCCTGAGCAAGGTACGGGTTTCGCCAGGAGCGTCGATGGCTTCCTGACAGCCAATGAAGTCACGGAAGTACTCCGGCGCTTTCCTGCCGTTTTTGCCTTTTATGAACGAGATGTACTGCCGAGACGCCGGATTGTTCTGCCATTCGGACAGGTTGATCCGCCCGGCTAGGTGGAGGTGATCGAGGTCGAGGTATTTAGCTGTGATGGTCCGGAGGTCTTCGCCAACTGCGATGCTTTCCGACTGCTGAATAACCGCAATAGACAGGTACTCGGTAATGCCCTGCTGGTAGTGCACGAACAGGACGTGCCCTCCGATCGCAAGGTTTGACTCTTCCATCAAGTGCTGCAAATGCTCGACGGCAGCCAGGCTGAACTCGTGGAAGCCGATCTCGTCGACGATGTATTTGCCCAGGCAGCCCCTCAGCGGGTGCGCGCCGGACCCCGCGTGAAGCAAGCCCCAAACCTTGCCCTGCTTGGCGTTGTAGCTCTCGTTCAAATGCCCTAACAGGTCTTCGTTAGCTTGCGACTCGGGCAGCGGCTCGCTCGCTACATGAAGCACGGCGGGGCTTCCGTCGGGTTTTTTGTCAATCATGTGCATGATGATTTTGCGGATTGGCATTTCAATTACTTCAGGCGAGTTGATGCCTCCGAGAAACCGGTGGCGAATAAATTGTTGGCGGGCTATACCTAGTTCCCGGCATGTGCCGGATCAGGGAGTGGTCATGAAGGTTTTTGTCAGCTGGTCAGGACGTCGGAGTAAAGCAGTAGCAGAGCTGCTTGCGGACTGGATAAAATGCGTATTGCAGGCGTCGCAGCCCTGGATTTCGACGCGCGATATCGATAAGGGGGCAATATGGTTCTCCGAAATCTCGGATCAGTTGAAGGACACGGCTGCAGGCATAGTCTGTTTAACTCAAGATAACAAAAATAAGCCTTGGATTCTTTTTGAGACCGGCGCTCTTGCAAAAGGCTTAAGCACCAACCGCGTTTGCACATTCCTTGTAGATTTAAAACCTGCTGATATTGAAGATCCACTTGCGCAGTTCAACCATACCACCGCCGACCACTCATCCATGTGGGGGTTGGTTTGCTCGTTGAACGCCGGGCTGGAAACAGCCAAGCTCAACGAAAGGATATTGAGGCAAGTATTTGATACCTATTGGCCGCAATTCGATAAGGAATTCAAAAGAATTCTTAAGGACATCCTTTCAGAGGATGCAGCTGAGCCGCGGTCAGAGGTAAGCATTCTGGATGAAATCCTATCGAACACGCGTGCTTTGACTAGCAGGGTCAGAGAAATTGAGCGTCAGAGCTTCCCCGCTCGAAACTTCGACAGCCCGGATAAAGTGAACCACATGTATGTTGAAAGTTTGGCGGCGGATCTTAAATTTTCAGTTGCAGATGTTTTGAATGAAGGGGTCTCGCGTGGCCTCACGGAAGAGGGAATAATGAACTATATAAAAATGCATCGGGGACCTAGGTCAAAGCCTACAAAGAGCTTATTCGAGAAGGAAATTAAAGGTAAAGATTGACCTGATCGGCTGGTGAGTTCGATATTGCTATTCACGCGCCGCTATTGCTGCTGTTAGAAGTCAGCGTTTCTTCACCCCAGCACAGGATACGGCCCTTTTTCAAAGGGCCAAATGGCAGTATAGGTTCTCTATGCATACAACCGGTGTGCCTAGGTTCGTCGTCGCTCCGCTAAAGCTTGCCGTGCTAGTACCCGAGGCCTGAGCTTGAGCACCGTGTCCGGATCAATCCAGTCCCTCGGCTTTGGCGGGATCGGATCTCCCGTGAAGCATTCACCTGCAAAATCTGCCCGCGGCGGCTCTCAAACTCCGCCACGGCCGCCGCGAGTTCGGCCGACTTGATCCGGTTCTGCGCATCAGGGTTCAGGCTGAAGCTGATCATGCCGCCACCCGCTGCAGCTCGACGCCGTCCATGTTGGAGGCGTCGCCATGAATCAGGACTAGGTCGTCCAGCGCCGCCCAGCTCACCGTCAGCACCGCCATTACACGGTGTTCTCTGCGTCGGCGAAATGCAGGTCGGTCTGCAGGTCGGTGTTGATGGCTGCGAACACGTCCAGCGAGTGAGCCTTGAATGGTTCCAGGTTGCTGGCGGTCACCATGCCCGTGACTTCGATGCGTAACGCCGGAAGCGCGTCCGGCGTTTTGCCTACCGCGTCGGGCACTGCTTCGCCTGGCTCGTAAGTCGCCAGATCTGCTTCAAACTGCTTCCATCCGGCAACGAGCTTCGCGGCACAGCCGGGCAGGGTAAGTACTGCATCGAGACGAAATTCTGTTCGGTACCGTCGGAGCACACGAAGACACCGCCGGAGATCCCGACGCTGCCGAGCGAGGCAAAACAGCCTTCTGCGCCGCGATGGTGTTACACGACCGGTTCCCGCGGGCTGACAAAATAGCGGGAGAGCTCTCAACGGCTTATGACGCGGCTCTGATAGCTGGATTGGCATGCGAGGGTGCGTACCAAAGCCTGGGCTCAAACTAGCTCTCTTCACCTTTCAACTCTGGCTTACCAAGTTCGGCTAGTTTCAAATTCAGCGCTTCCCGCCTAGCTTTTAATGTTTGCGGCTGGACAAATACGAAATCAAAGAGCGCCGTCAACACTTCTAGTAGCCACTCCGCTTCTCCTGGTTCTACTTCGACAATATCTCCGGTATGACTGTTTTTTATAGGGTGCGCGGCGAAGTTTCCAATGTTGCGTATTGCATCAACCGCACTGGTTAGATAAGTAGGTGCTTTCGAGGACTCTATGAATTCATCAATTTCCTTGGATAAATCACGGGCTTTGATCTTGAGCTCATTGTGAAATGTCATTTGCAACAGTCGCCTGGATAGAGCAGCGCTGGCTTTCGGGCTATAATTAATCGCTGTTCTTGCTTCTTCTAGTTCTTGGCGATATTTCTCAGGGATTTCCGGCGGTAGCATTAGTTGATTTCGTGACGGGTATATTATTTCTGTCGACTCTACTGGGTGTAGCGTTCTGTTAAATGCACGACCAGTTTCCCTGACTACTATGCTCTCGTAGCAGGAAGGACACTGTTGAACCCAGATTGTATAAGCCCGATCTCGAGTTTCAGGAATATTATGGAATATAAGCTGTTCTGGCTGTTCATGAAAAACCTTTTGACAAGTAGGGCACTGCATGAATTCACCTTTCAGTTTTGAGAGTAAATACCTAGCTCATATAGAAAGCTCGGCTCAATATTGAAATACTATTGCTCTTCATGATCCGTTGTCAAAAGTGCCATCACCCTTCCTACATCTCTTCTCTCAGGCGCGGCCCTGATTACGCAAGTGCCCCACATCCTTGTCCACCTTGAATCAAGCGCATCGCTAGGTGGACCTGCGGCAGTCTTTCACGATCTCGGTCGCGCGCTTTGGCGGGGTTATCAGGGTCAATCCATTTTTGGGCGTGCTCCGGGCTCCGCACCGGTCGTTGATCATGAATGTCTACCATGGCTTGATGGCTGTCGGCCGTGGTGATCACGAAACCGTCCTGCGCGTCCGCTCAAGGCCCTGCTGATCCTTAGGCTCGACGCGAGTATGCAAACGATCGTGGGAAGGATAGTTAGCTGCAAATGCAAAAGGCCTACGACTTTGTCAGCGTGATTGGGGAGAACAATGCTCGAACCCGCTGACGCTACCATCAGCAGGTACGAACGCATTAAATCAACTGTTTTTATCGTGGGCTAGTGGCTGATCCGCCGCTAACTCAGCTACGATGGTTGAAACCCTCAATATCCCTTCCATCCGGAGAGGTTCTATGTTGAACACTGACTCAAACCTCGTTACTAGTCCCAGAGCTAATACTAAATCTAAATAATCGTTTCGCTCTGCTTCGCTTGCGCCTGCAAAAGTGTCTGTGATGTGCTCAACGTTAATTAACCGCAGCTCATCCACGCTTGTTTCACGATGTCGAGACTCTTTGGCCAGGCGAAGTAACCATGCAAATTCTTTCTTCGCTGAAAAGTCCACATAATCCTCTTGCCAGTTAGTTTTGAGCTCCGAGTAAGTTCCGGTGTCGTATTCCACCAAAAGAGGAAGATTCCCCGGAGATATTCTTGTGCCTTGACAAAATAGAACTAAAAGGCGCTGAGAGCTCTTTGTCTCTAGCTCTCGCTTTATGGTTTCCAATCTTTGCACGTCACTATTACGCTTTACAACTACTTTCTGTAGCCTATCCTTATATGATTCTATTTTCTCATCATATGTCTGAAAAAATTCAAACTGGGTTTCAGCAGCGATGGGTATTGTGCGGGCAATCTCCAAAAGCTTCTTTTCTTTCTGAACTTTCATTTTTTCAAGAAACAAAGAAATCTGAATATCGATGTAAGGATAGAGAAAGGTGTACAAACAACCGGCAAATACAGGCAGTGCGAACCAGCACCAAAATTTCACAGATATACTATAGTAAACCTGATTATTGATAAGCTGAATTTTTTCCATCGGGCCCGCGCCGCTAAATATGATAATTAAAAAATCGTAGTTAATAATGAGCCAAGAAATTGCAATTGAAAATCCAACGGCGCTTGTAAAGCGGTCCTTAACGGCGGTGAAGAACTCGGCGACGGCCATTAGTTGATATCCTTGGGTGGTGCTGCGGTAGTAGATTTATATTTATATTTATATTTATATTTTCTTGATGTGCTGACTCTTTTTGAAGGTATCTGTGCCCGATCTAGAGGCATGCCAACGCGCTTTAGTTCAGCGCTCCGTAGTATCGAAATGTATTCCGTTATCCTCCGCATCATACCGTGGGAGGGTTCTGGCGCTAGTCTGCCCAGGCTCGTTATTACGCTGTAAGATCGCCTGCTCCAACAAAACCTCCAGTCAGACATTCAGCTAGGCTGACATATTCCAGCAAACAGGCACTTGAGGGCAACCCCAAGTGCCTGTTTCGTTTCAACACCTCTACAGAACTCACTCAGCCCCGCAACACCTTCCGCAAAAACGGCGCCGTCCGGCTCTCCCCCACATCCGCAACCAACTCAGGCGTGCCAGCAGCCACAACATTCCCACCCTTGTCCCCAGCCCCCGGGCCAATGTCGATCACCCAGTCACTTTGGGCAACCACGCGCATTTCATGCTCAACCACCACCACGCTATGCCCTGCATCCACCAACGTATTTAACTGCGTCAGCAGTCGATCCACATCAGTTGGGTGCAGCCCCGTGGTCGGCTCATCGAGGACATACAACGTGGCGCCACGCTGACTGCGCTGTAGCTCCGTTGCCAGTTTGATGCGCTGAGCCTCACCGCCGGACAGTTCAGTCGCAGGCTGACCGAGACGCAGATAGCCCAGGCCGATATCACGCAATACGGTAAGCGAGCGCAGCACGCCGGTTTGTTCGGCGAATACGTCCACCGCTTGTTCAACCGTCAGCTGCAACACGTCGGCGATGCTCAAACCATTCCACTTGATAGCCAGGGTGTCCGGGTTGTAGCGCGCACCATGGCAAGTCGGGCAGGGCGCGTAGACGCTGGGCATGAACAGCAATTCAACGCTGACGAATCCTTCGCCCTCGCACACCGGGCAGCGGCCTTTGGCGACGTTGAACGAGAACTGTCCGGCGTCGTAGCCGGCCTTCTGCCCATCGGGCGTCGCGGCGAACAGTTTGCGCACGTTGTCGAACAGCCCGGTGTAGGTCGCCAGGTTGGAGCGAGGGGTGCGGCCGATGGGTTTCTGGTCGACCTGCACCAGACGCTTGATCGCGCTTAATCCGCCAGCGATGTGCCCGCCGGTGGGTTGCGGCGCGTCGTCTTCGAGGCTGGATTCTTCCGCTTCGACTTCCGCGACCGGGCGTCCCAACTCCGCGCCCACCAGTTCCAGCAGCGCTTGGCTGACCAGGCTGGATTTGCCCGAGCCGGAGATGCCGGTCACGGATGTGAAGCAGCCCAGCGGAAACTTTGCGCTCAGTTCGTTGAGGTTGTTGCGGGTGATGCCTTCCAGGCGCAGCCAGTCAGTGGGCTGCCTTCTTGCGGCGCGCAACTCCGTGTGTTCGGCGAACAGATGCCGCCGAGTTTGCGACGCCTCGATCTCGGCCAGGCCTGCGGGAGGGCCGCTGTACAGCACGTGCCCGCCATGCTCCCCGGCGGCGGGGCCGACGTCGATCAGCCAGTCGGCGCGGCGCATGGTTTCCAGGTCATGCTCGACGACGAACAGCGAATTGCCGGACGCCTTGAGCTGCTGGAGCGCTGTAAACAGGGCTTCGCTGTCCGCCGGGTGCAGACCCGCCGACGGCTCGTCCAGCACGTAGATCACGCCGAACAGTTGCGAGCCCAATTGCGTCGCAAGGCGCAGGCGCTGCAATTCACCCGACGACAGCGACGGCGTGCTGCGATCCAGCGCCAGGTAACCGAGCCCCAGCTCGGTGAGGGTGCTGACCCGCGCCAACAGGTCTTGAGCAATGCGCTGAGCGGCGAGGCGCTTCTCGACAGACAGGTTGGGCGTCGCGCGTACATCGGGGGCGGCGTCGTGGGCCGAGCCGCCTGCACTGACCCGCTTCTTTTTCGCTTTGGCCATTTGCTCGCGATCCAGCACGGCGCTGTCGCGATCTTCATCATCGAAGACGCCGGCTGCCACGGGGCGCAAGACCTCGGCCAGCCGCAACAGCGGCATCTGCGCCAGCTCGCCGATGTCGAGGCCGGCAAAGGTCACCGACAGGGCTTCACGCTTCAGGCGTTTGCCATCGCACAACGGGCACGGGCTGCCGCGCATGAACCGCGAGACGCGCTTTTTCATCAGCGCGCTCTGCGTGGTGGCGAAGGTGTGCTGCACGTAGCGGCGGGCGCCGGTGAAGGTGCCCTGGTAGCTCGGCTCGACCTTGCGCTTGATCGCGAGACGCGTCTCTTCAGGCGTCAGGCCGGCGTAGACCGGTACGTTGGGCTGTTCGTCGGTAAACAGAATCCAGTCGCGGTCCTTTTTTGGCAGGTCGCGCCACGGGGTATCGACGTCGTAACCCAGCGTCACGAGGATGTCGCGCTGGTTCTGACCGCCCCAGGCCAAGGGCCATGCGGCGATAGCGCGCTGGCGGATGGTCAGCGAATCGTCCGGCACCATCAGTTCTTCGGGAATCTCATAGACCCGGCCCAGGCCATGGCACTCGGGGCAGGCGCCCTGGGGCAGGTTGGGCGAGAAGTCCTCGGCGTAGAGCATGGGTTGGCCCGGCGGATAGGTGCCGGCGCGGGAATAGAGCATGCGGATCAGGCTGGACAGGGTGGTCACGCTGCCGACCGAAGAGCGCGTGCTCGGCGTACCCCGTTGCTGCTGCAGTGCAACGGCGGGCGGCAGGCCTTCGATGGAGTCGACGTCGGGCACGCCCACTTGGTCGATCAGGCGTCGGGCGTAGGGCGCGACGGATTCGAAATAGCGGCGCTGGGCTTCGGCGTACAGGGTGGAGAACGCCAGCGAGGATTTGCCCGACCCCGACACGCCGGTGAACACCACCAGCGCGTCGCGGGGGATGTCGACGTCCACGTCCTTGAGATTGTGCTCACGGGCACCGCGAACCCGGACGAATCCGGGGCGGTTGGCATCTACGGTGAAGGAAGCAGGGCGGGCGTCATCTGGCAGGTGCGGCGGTGTGGTCATGGGTGAGGCCTTTGAATCCTGAAATACAAGAACGGGTTTACTCGGCGAGGGGCACCTTGGGGGTGTGCCCGGCGTCATCGTGGTCGCCGCCGGTCAGCGGCTCGTCTTCACGCACGTCGTCGGTGCGGTCGCGGTCATCGGCTACGTCGGCAGGGCGCGCGTCCGGGTCATTGAGTTTTTCACCCGGGATGTGAGCGTCGTGATTGGTCATGCTGTTTCTCCTGTCAGTTCTTCGGATGCTTCACGAATGACCTCGGCGGCCTGCAGGCCCTGGAGGAAACCGGCCAGCGCCACTTCCTCCAGACGCAGCCCTTTGCGCTGGCGGATACGCGGCAGCTTGGCCAGTTCGCCCATGGCGAAGGCTTCCAGCACGGCCGGGTGGATGTAGCACTTGCGGCAGACGGCCGGGGTGTTGCCCAGCAATCGGGCGACTTCCTTGACCATGGACACGACGTGTTTCTTCGCGTCCGCTTCCGGTTCCCAGTGCAGCTTGCGCAGGGTCGCCAGCGCCATCGCGCTGCCGGCCCAGGTGCGGTAATCCTTGGCGGTGAAATCGGCGCCGGTCAGTGTGTGCAAGTACTGGTTGATATCGTGGGAGGACACGGTATGCCGCTGGCCGTCGTCGTCCAGGTACTGGAAGAGGTTCTGGCCGGGCAATTCCATGCAGCGTTTGATGATGTTCGCCAGGCGTCGGTCGGTGACGCTGAGCCGGTGCTCGACGCCGCTCTTGCCGCGAAACTCGAAGTAGATCTTGCTGCCCTTCACGTCGACATGTTTGTTGCGCAGCGTGGTCAGCCCGTAGGAGCGGTTGTCCCGGGCGTACTGGCTGTTGCCGATACGGATCAGCGTCTGATCCAGCAGCGACAGCACCGCCGCCATGACCTTCTCGCGGCCCATGCCGGGTTTCGCCAGTTGCGTTTCCAGCTGCTTGCGCACCTTGGGCAGCGCCTGGCCGAAGGCGATCATCCGCGAGTATTTGTTCTCGTCGCGGATCTCGCGCCAGCGCGGGTGATAGCGATACTGCTTGCGCCCGCGGGCGTCGCGGCCAGTGGCTTGCAGATGGCCCT
Organism: Pseudomonas sp. Ps21-P2; assembly: GCF_039672565.1. Classification (NCBI taxonomy): domain Bacteria; kingdom Pseudomonadati; phylum Pseudomonadota; class Gammaproteobacteria; order Pseudomonadales; family Pseudomonadaceae; genus Pseudomonas; species Pseudomonas sp. Ps21-P2. The sequence continues at coordinate 372,436 of NZ_JBDFPL010000005.1, read as the reverse complement.
GGCGGTCGGCGCAGATCCACACGTCGCTGTAAGCCGGGGGGATCACTAGCGCGTTGATGCGCTTGATCTCGTCCTCGTCGCGAATGCGCTGGCCGTCGATGTCGAAATAGGCGAACTTGCCGCGCAGGATCTTGCGGCTGAATCCGGGCTGGCTGTCGTCGACGTAGTGCAGATCTTTGGGCAGGTCTTCGCTGTGAATTGTGTCCGGCATGAAAGGCAGTCCTGAACGCGGGGTCTTTTTGCATTGACCGTGGCGCTGCGCAGTCGTGCCGAATAATTGCGTTCTGATGAGTGCGATGGATCGGGCCTAGGCCAGCAGCGCCACTGACTTGATCTGCGCCCACAGCCGTTGACCGGGTGCCAATTGCAGCTGATCCCTGGAATAGCGGGTGATCCGCGCCAGCAGCGGCGAGCCGTCGGCATTCAGGCGGACCAGCACATGGGCGGTGTTGTCAGCGGCGATCTCTTCGATGACCGTGACCGGCAGGCGATTGAGGATGCTGCTTTGAGCGTCGGGTTGCAGACTCAGGCTCACGTCCCGCGCCTGCACTTTGAGACGCAGCGGCTTGCCGGGCAGCAATGCCGAGTGGGCGACGCGGATGCTCAACTGGCTACGCGGCAGTTGGACGGTGATGAGCTGATACGCAGCGTCATAGGCCAGCACGCTGCCTTCGATGACCACGCCCGCGTCGTCGCCCATCGCCAGCGGCAGATCCAGCCGCGCCAGGGTCTCGCCGATGGGGCCGCTGGCCAGTGCTTTGCCGTCGCTGAGCAGCACCAGATGATCAGCCAGTCGAGCCACTTCATCCTGGGCGTGACTCACGTAGATCACCGGAATATCCAGCTCGTCATGCAGACGTCCGAGGTACGGCAGGATTTCGCTCTTGCGTTGCGCATCCAGCGCCGCCAGGGGTTCGTCCATCAGCAGCAGGCGCGGGCTGGTCAGTAACGCCCGGGCGATGCCGACCCGCTGGCGCTCGCCGCCGGACAGTTTGTCGGGCGCGCGGCTGAGCAGATGATCGATGCCCAGCAATGACGTCGCTTGTTGCAGCGTGATACGCCTGTCGCGCTCGGGGATGCGCTTGAGGCCGAAACGCAGATTGCCCTCGACGTCGAGGTGCGGAAACAGGCTGGCTTCCTGGAACACGTAGCCCAAGGGGCGTTTGTGTGGGGGGAGAAAGAAATGGTTGGCGCTGTCCTGCCAGACCTCGCCGTTGACACGGATATAACCGTCGGCTGCCTTTTCCAGCCCGGCGATGCAACGCAGGCAAGTGGTTTTGCCAGAACCGGAATGGCCGTAGAGCGCCGTGACGCCGCGACCGGGCAGATTGAGGTCGACGTCCAGAGCGAACTCGGCGTAGTCGACCTTGAAGCGCACTTCAATGTTCGCGCTCATGTGCCGCTCCACGCCGAACGCGCCTTGCCGCTGGAGTACAGCGCCAGCAGCACCACAAAGGAAAACACCAGCATCGCCCCGGCCAGCCAATGGGCCTGGGCGTATTCCATGGATTCGACGTGGTTATAGATTTGCGTGGACACGACCCGGGTTTTCTCCGGGATGTTGCCACCGATCATCAGCACCACGCCAAACTCACCCACGGTGTGAGCGAAACCCAGAATCGCCCCGGTGATAAAGCCAGGGCGCGCCAGCGGCAGGATCACCGAGAAGAACGTGTCCCAAGGGCCTGCGCGCAACGTGGCCGCCACTTCAAGGGGGCGCGAGCCGATGGCGGCGAAAGCGTTCTGCAAGGGCTGAACCACGAACGGCAGGGAATACAGCACCGAGCCGATCACCAACCCGGTGAAACTGAACGTCAGCGTGCCGAGCCCCAGGCTCTGGGTCAGTTGCCCGACCGCGCCGTTCGGCCCGAGCAACAGCAACAGATAAAAGCCGATCACCGTGGGCGGCAGCACCAGGGGCAGGGCGACCACCGCGCCGATCGGGCCTTTCAGCCAGGAGCGGGTGCGCGACAGCCACAGCGCGATGGGCGTGCCGACGATCAGCAGAATCACGGTGGTGAGGGACGCCAGTTTCAGCGTCAGCCAGATGGCCGCGAGGTCGGCACTGCCCAGCAGCATTTACAGCTGGTACCCGTAGGACTTGATGATTGCGGCGGCCTTCGGGCCCTTGAGGTAGTCCATCAGCGCCTTGGCGGCGGCGTTGTCCTTGCCCTTGTTGAGGATCACGGCGTCCTGCTTGATGGGTTCATGGAGGTTGGCCGGAACGATCCACGCCGAGCCCCCGGTCAGCTTACCGTCCTTGAACACCTGGGAGAGGGCGACGAAACCCAGTTCCGCGTTGCCGGTCTGCACGAACTGATAGGCCTGGGCGATGCTCTGGCCTTCGACGATCTTGCTTTTGGTCGCGTCAGTCAGGCCCAGTTTGTCCAGGGTCTGAGTGGCGGCGAGGCCGTAGGGTGCAGCTTTCGGGTTGGCAATGGACAAGTGCTGGAATTTGCCGTCCTTGAGCACTTGGCCTTTGTCGTCGACGTAGCCGTCTTTGGCCGACCACAGCGCGAGGGTGCCAACGGCGTAGGTGAAGCGCGAGCCTTTCACCGTCTCGTTTTCGCTCTCAAGTTTTGCCGGAGTGGTGTCATCGGCGGCGAGGAACACCTCGAACGGCGCGCCATTTTTGATCTGGGTGTAGAACTGGCCGGTGGCGCCGAACGAGGCCACGAGTGTGTGGCCCGTATCCTTTTCAAAATCCGTGGCGATGGCCTGGATCGGCGCGGTGAAATTGGCCGCGACGGCCACCTGGACTTCATCGGCAAACGCTGTGCCCGAGGACAGCGCGACAAAGGCGATGGCCAGTGAGGTGAGGGTGAAGCGGTGTGAAACTGCGCGCATGGAACGGCTCCGGGGTGGCGAACGGGCTGTGGCAAACGGGGTGAGGAAGAACGCCAACCGGACGCCGGTCAAACGCTATGCAGCGAAATATATAGCGACTCTTCCCCGCGCGGAAGCCGGATCTTGCCGCGCTGCGTTTTTAAATCGGCGGGTTAATCACCGGCTCAGCGCCCGGCCAGCCGTTCCAGGGCGCCGATGGCCAGCGTCCGGGTGAGTTCTTCCGCCGACAGCGAGTGCTTGATGCCCACTGCCTGACCCGCCCAGAGGTTCATGAAACCGTCGTCGCCCCGGGCTTCGGCCTTGCTGCGAAGCGGCATCAACGCGCCGCCCGCTGTGGGGAAGGCCGGCGCGGCATCGGCCATCGGTCCGATGTCAGCCATGATGCGGTTGACGATGCCCCGGGCCGGGCGGCCGGTGAAAATGTTGGTGATAGCGGTCTGGCTATCCTGCGCTCGGCTCAGTGCCGACTGATGCAGCGCGGAAGTCTTGGCTTCCGGGGTAAACAGATACGCGGTGCCGATCTGAACCGCTGACGCGCCGAGCATGAACGCAGCGGCAATCCCGCGACTGTCGGCAATGCCACCGGCCGCGATGACCGGAATCCTCACGGCATCGACAATCTGCGGCACCAGCGCCATGGTCCCGACCTGGGTGTGAAGCTGATCGCTGAGGAACATGCCGCGATGCCCTCCGGCCTCGTAGCCCATGGCGATGATCGCATCGCAACCCCGCGCTTCGAGCCAAATCGCTTCTTCAACCGTGGTTGCAGAAGACAACACCTTCGCGCCAGTCGCCTTCACCCGCGCCAGCAGCGCAGCCTCGGGGAGACCGAAATGGAAGCTGACCACTTGAGGCTTCAGTTCTTCGATCAAGGCGCAGGCCGCTTCGTCAAACGGTGCGCGGTTGGACGTGGGCGTCGGCGCGTCGAAGTCTGCACCCAGTTCGTCGTAATAGGGCTTGAGCAGGTTTTTCCAGTCGGCATCCGCCTGCGGATCGGCGGGCGGAGTCGAGTGGCAGAAGAAATTCAGGTTAAGCGGCGCGTGAGTGCTCGCGCGTATTCGCGCCACTTCTTCGCGAATCTGCGCGCGGGTGAGCATGGCGCAAGGCAGCGAGGGCAGGCCGCCCGCTTTGCCGACGGCGATGGCCATTGCCGAGCCGGACGCGCCGGCCATGGGCGCTTGGAGGATGGGCAGTTCGATGTCCAGCAGTTTGAGCAGGCGGGTGTCGGGCCAGGCGATCATCGGCAGAGTCTCCATAGCGAAAAGGCTGTTAAAAAGCAGCATTTGAAAAAATGCGGTTGATTTAATAGACGCTCGGTCTAATATGCAACCCCATGAACGACATCATTGCAAAACCCAGACGCCCCGGCCGCCCGCCCAAAGTGGCGCGCCCCGATGACTTCGACACCCGCGAGGCGCTGATCCGTTGCGGCGTAGAGGTGCTGACCGAGCAGGGCTTCATGGCCACAGGCATCGACGGCATCCTCAAACGCGTCGGCGTGCCCAAAGGCTCTTTCTATCACTACTTTGCCAGCAAAGAGGTGTTTGGCCTCGCGGTGCTCGACAGCTACGCCGGCTACTTTGCCCGGCGCCTTGATCGCTGGCTGCTGGATGAAACCCTGTCGCCGCTGGAACGACTGGCCGCGTTCGTTCAGGAATCAAAGGTCAACATCGCCCGCTATGAGTTCCGACGCGGCTGTCTGGTCGGCAACATGGGCCAGGAAGTGAGCGTCCTGCCAACGGGTTTCCGCGAGGCCCTGGAAAAGGTTTTCCTCGATTGGCAGGCGCGCCTGACGGTCTGCTTCAAGGCGGCGATTGCCGCAGGGGAACTGCCAGCGCGCACGGATTGTTCAGAACTGGCGGCGTATTTCTGGATCGGCTGGGAGGGCGCCGTGCTGCGGGCTCGGCTGGTGCAGAACGAGCAACCACTTAACACCTTCATCATTGGATTTCTGCGCGGCTTGCCGCGCTGATGTTTTCAGGTCTGGTTATAGACGAGCGGTCTAAATAGGAGAGGGGCAATGTTCAAAGGCATCCTGATCAACAAAGACGACAACGGCTACCGCGCCGAGCTGGCAGACATCGATGACAGTCAGTTGCCCGAGGGCGACGTCACGGTGCGCGTCAGCCACAGCACGCTGAATTACAAGGACGGCCTGGCGATCACCGGCAAAGGGCCGATCGTTCGGCAGTTCCCGATGGTGCCCGGCGTGGATCTGGCCGGCACCGTCGAGGACAGCCGCGACCCGGACTTCAAACCCGGCGATCAGGTGTTGCTGAACGGCTGGGGCGTGGGGGAAGGGCATTGGGGTGGCTTGGCACAAAAGGCGCGGCTGCAAGGCAGATGGCTGATCCCGCTACCCAGCGCCTTTACACCGGCGCAGGCTATGGCCATCGGCACGGCGGGATACACCGCGATGCTGGCAATCATGGCACTGGAGAGAAACGGCGTGACGCCGGACAAGGGCGAGGTGCTGGTGACCGGGGCCAACGGCGGTGTCGGCAGTTTCGCCATCGCGTTGCTGGCCAAGCTCGGTTATCGCGTCGTGGCCTCCACCGGCCGCGTGAGCGAGAGCGAATACCTGACGTCCCTCGGCGCCGCTGAAATTATCGACCGCGCGACCCTTGCCGAGCCCGGCCGCCCATTGGCCAAAGAGCGCTGGGCCGGGGCAATTGATTCGGTGGGCAGTCACACGCTCGCCAATATCTGCGCCAGCACACGGTACTGGGGCACGGTGGCGACCTGCGGACTGGCCCAGGGCATGGACTTTCCGGCATCGGTGGCGCCGTTCATTCTGCGAGGTGTAACGCTGGCCGGTATCGACAGTGTGATGCGCCCGCGCCAGGACCGCATCGACGCCTGGGCGCGTCTGGCCCGGGATCTCGATGTCTCGCTGCTGCCATCGATCAGCCGGGAGATCGGCTTGAGTGAGGTGATTGAAACCGCACACCAGCTCATGGACGGGCAGGTGCGCGGCAGAATCGTGGTCGACACCCAGCGCTGATCAGCCGCAGGTGAAAGGGCGCACGTCGAGCACCCTGACCTGCGCCATGGCGGGGTGACGGGGGTTGAGCAGCAGGTTGCGCGTGTGGGTGATGATTGCGGAGGGCACGATCAAACCCAGTTGCTCACGCCGCTCCAGCCAGGCGCTGCCGAAATCCATGCTGGGCCGGTCTGCCGGCGTGACGTCCCAGCCGGGCGGCAGTTGCGAGAGGGCAGGCTGCCAATACAGTGCCGGGTCATCCGGCAACTGCAGGTGAACCAGCTGGAAACCCGGCTGCGGCAGGCTCGCGCACTGAACGAGGGTGTCCAGCGCGCAGCCTGACGCACTCAGCGCCAGGTAGAGGGCAGGCTGGTCGGCATGATTCCAGCGCCCGCCGAACTGCGCGGCGCCCGTGCCGGACAGATCGTTCGCGGCATTTGCCTTGCTGATCCTCCAGGCCTGCATCAGACGACCCCGCCGTGCTGCAAGGCGCTGAGCACCCGACGTGCCTGGCGTGCGCCGATTTCGGTTTCGCACAGGGCGATAGGCGTCTGCCCATTGAGCGCGCGGTTGGACGCAATCATCCAGCGGCGGGCGGTGTTCTGGTCTTCGAAGAGTTCGGCGGCGTGGGTGGCGAGGGCGGCGACCCGGTCGAGGCGTTCGGAGCCGACGATGTCCAGCGGTCGTTGCTGACGCTGGCGGCGCTCCAGCGTGGAGACCGAGGTGGCCAATAAGGCTTCGAGCTGGCTGTTGCTGAGGCGGAAGGCATTGCGCAGCACCTTGACCCAGCCGGGCGGGAAGCCCGAGCGGATGTAGTCCAGCCGTTCGGTTTCGTTGCGTGCGTTGAGCTGGTCGGCGATCAACCAGAATGAGGGGGCGGTGTCGGTTATCGCTGCTTGAAGAGTCGAAGGCACGTCCATGCTCCTTGTGAGATCCGGTGCAGGGACCTTACGCCGCTGTCAGGGTTTCTCAAGCGAGAAGCTGTTACCGGCGTTTGCATGCTTTGCTTCCCTAGTGGAGCCGGCTTTAGCCGGAAACGCCTAACGGATGGCGTACAGCGCAATCCGACAGCTGACCCTGTTCTTGACGATTTTTAATGACTCACTATGATTAACTTTAAATCACTCTCTAATCAGGACCGTCCTATCATGGCAACTTCCGCAAAGACCCGATCGGTGACGGCTCACGTTCCTGAGGCGTTGGCACAAAAAGTCGATTTGATGGCGGAGCGGCTGGAACGCTCCAAAAACTGGATCGTCAAACAGGCCCTGTCCGCCTGGATAGATCAGGAAGAAGAGCGCAGTCGCCTGACTCGCGAGGCATTGGCTGATGTTGATGCTGGTCACGTAATTGACCACCAGACCGTTCAGGCCTGGGCTGATAGCCTTAGCACCGACACGCCGTTGCCGGTTCCACACTGATGGAACTGAAGTGGACGAGCAAGGCGCTTTCCAACATTGCCCGGCTCTATGAGTTTCTGGCAGCGGCCAATCAGCCTGCCGCCGCACGAACCGTGCAGCAACTCACGGCAGCACCGACTACGCTGCTCGTTAATCCACGCATCGGCGAACGCCTTGAAGAATTTGAACCGAGGGATGTGCGCAGAATCCAGATCGGCCATTACGAGATGCGCTACGAGATAGCCAGTTCCACAATCTATCTGCTGCGTCTGTGGCACACCCGCGAGGATCGATAGGATCGTGGAAGCAGCGGAACTGAAGTTTGAGCTGGGCTGAAACCAATCAAAATAGCTCAGCGTGAATGCTGTGGTTCCGTTCCTTGACCTTCACGAGTGAGCAACGCGCGCTTGCGCTCCACCCCCCAACGATAACCCGACAATCCGCCGTCGCTGCGCACCACCCGGTGACAGGGAATTGCCACGGCAATCCGGTTTGCCCCGCAGGCGAGGGCGACCGCACGACTGGCGGTCGGCGCACCGATTTGCCGGGCGATTTGTGCGTAACTGGCGGTCGTGCCCGGCGGTATCTGCGCCAGGGCCTGCCACACCCGCTGCTGAAACGCCGTGCCCTGCAAATCCAGTGGCAGGTTCAGGCCCAGCTTCGGCGCCTCGATAAACCCGACCACCTCAGCCATGAGCCGCTCGAAGTCGGCATCGCCGCCGATCAGCGTGGCGCTGTGAAACTGATCCTGGAGGTCTTGCACCAATCGATTGGGGTCATCGCCCAGCAGAATGGCGCACACGCCGCGCGGACTCCGGGCCACCAGAATCGCACCGAGAAAGCACTCGCCGACGGCAAACCGAATCTCCAGCGCGGCGCCGCCCTTGCGGTAGTCGGTGGGGCTCATGCCCAGCAATCCGGCACTGGCTTCGTAAAAGCGGCTGTTGGAATTGAAACCGGCGTCGTACAGGGCGTCGGTGATGCGCCCGCTGTCCGTCAGTTTGCTGCGCACCTTGTCGGCGCGGTGGGCATTGGCGTAGCCCTTGGGTGTCAGGCCGGTGACGGCTTTGAACACGCGGTGGAAATGCCAGGGGCTCATGCCGGCGTGGACGGCCAGCTCGGCGAGGGTCGGCAGCAACTCCGCTTCGGCGATCAGTCGACAGGCGCCAGCGACCACGGCAGCACGCTGCTCAGCCAGACCGGTGCGGTCGGCGGCGGCGCGTTTGCTCGGGCGAAACCCGGCGGCTTCGGCCTCGGTGGCACTGTCAAAGAACACCACGTTTTCCGGGCGAGGCAAGCGCGCGCTGCTGCTCGGGCGGCAATAGACGCCGGTGGTGCGCACGCCGTAGACAAACAGCCCGTCGGCGCTGGCGTCCCTGGACAGCACGGCGCTCCAGCGCGGATCGAACTCGACGCTTTCGGGTGACGGATTACGCGGCTGGCGGCTCATTGGCGGGCTCTCTGACGGTTTACTGGCCTGTACGTTAATCGCTGCGATGGAGGACGACACTCCGAGTCTTGCGTTCAAACTCTCTGTACGCAGGACCTCGCATTCACATCAGCCCAGCATCGGCGGCAAGGTGCCAAGCAACGACACCGCCGCCAGCGCACCGGCGCCACACAGGCATTCCAGAAACAGGCTCAACTTCAGGCGCTGAACCGGCAGATCAGCCGCCCGGGCCAGTTGCCGGTTCAGCGCCGCCAGCGCCAGCATGCCCAACACCATCACGACTTTGACCGCCAGCACCAGGCCAAACCCGGCAAGCGCAGGTGCAGGCCAGAACCCGCCGCTGAGCGCACGAACGTTGATCAGGCCCGTGGCGATGATCACCGCCACCAGCCCGTAGCCGATGCCGCTGAAACGCCGCAATACCGCCGCGAGATCGACGCCATGATCAGCCCTCAGCAGCCAGACCAGCATCCATAACCCGCCGAGCCAGGTGCCGACGCCGAGCAGGTGCAGCATCTGATTGAGGATCAACAACTGTCCTTTCAGCCCCTCAAACATCGCGCCGTGACCGACCGGCGCCAACGTCATCAGCAACAGGGCGTTGAGGACCAGCATGACACTCGGCTTCGCCCGGCGATTGAGGATGACAACCAGCGCGTTTAACAACAAATGGACGATCCACACGTGCCCGAACCAGGTATTGCCGAGTACCCGCCCGACCGTGGACGGATCGATTGCGCTGCTCCAGTCACTGCTCAGGTAAGCAGCCGTCAGCATCAGCCAGGCCACTGCGCTCGCCAAGGCCACAACGGCAAGCCAGCCGAGCAGTCGACTCAGCGGAGGTCCCGCGGGGCTGGCCTCAAAAGGGCGCAGGTGCGGGACAAACAACAGGCTGCGGAACGCACCGATCCCGAACAGCAACAGCACTGCGCCGAAGTGGATGAACCGGCACAGGATCAGTCCTTCGTGCATGGGGTTATGGCGTCACCTGAAAGCGATAGGTGCCTTCGCTCTTGTGGGTGTCCACCGACACGGCGTGCCATTCCACCTTGTATTTGCCCGGGACCATCGGCACGGCCGGGGTCACGATCAGGACTTTTTTGTCGTTGGGGTCGGTTTCGACGTTGCGCGTCTGGATGATTTCAGTCGGCGTATCGGGCGCGTCCAGGCTGATCACGACTTTGGTGAAGGTGTCTTCGACGCCTTCGGAGAAGATCAGGCGCAGCTCTTTGGGTGCGCTCACTTCACTGTCGGCAGCCGGCTGCTGGCTTTCAAGATGGGCGTGGGCGAAGGCGGCAGTGGAGGTCAGACAGGCCAGCAGGGACAGGCAGGAGAGGGCGTGCTTGAAACGGTGGGCAGACATCGGCGGGACCTTTGCTAGGGCGGCAGTTGCAGCGAATGGATGATGGAATCGACGGCAGTCGACTCGCGATGATCGGATCGCTACTAGACCAGAAAGTGCAGAAGGACTCCAGCGATTAAGCCGGGGGCAGCGTCGGAATCAAGACGTCTTTAACGAGGAAACTTGGGCGGCGGGCTGATGGCGTAAATGGCTGCGTCGCCTGAACGACGCAGCCTTGCAGGCTCAGACCTTGAAGAAGCTCACGCGGTCGGTGAGCACGTCGGCCAGGGTCGACAGCTCGCGGCTGGAGCGTGCGACCTGATTGGAGCCGACCGCAGTTTCCAGTGCGGAATCGTGGATGCGGTTGATGTTGACGCTGACGTCATCGGCCACCGCCCGTTGCTGCGCGGCGGCGCTGGCGATCTGCGCGTTCATGTCGTTGAGCGCACCGACTTCGTGGCGGATCTTCACCAGCGCGGTCTGCGCTTCGTGGGTCTGCTCGACGGTGCGCTGGGCCATTTCGCGGCTTTCGCGCATCAGGTCGGCGGTCTTCACCGCACCCGTTTGCAACTGGCCGACCATGTCGCGGATTTCCTGGGTTGATTCCTGAGTGCGATTGGCCAGAGAACGAACCTCGTCGGCCACTACGGCGAAACCGCGGCCCGCTTCACCGGCGCGGGCGGCCTCGATGGCAGCGTTGAGCGCCAGCAGGTTGGTGCGTTCGGCGATGGAGTTGATCACCGCCACCACGTTTTCGATGGCGCGGCTGTCGCTGGACACCTGGCCCACCGAGTCAGCGGCGCTTTCCAGCTTGCGCGCCAGTTGGTCCATTGCCTGGGCAGTGCCTTCGACCACGCGCTTGCCGTTTTCGACTTCATGGTCAGCCGTCTGGGTGGCATTGGCGGCCTGGTCGGCGTAGCCCGCGACTTCTTTTACGGTGGTGGCCATCTGATTGATCGCCGTCGCCATCTGCTGGGTTTCACTGGCTTGCAGGCGCATCTGCTCGCTGTTGCTGTCGGAACTGGACAGCAATTGGGCGGAGGAGTGGGTCAACGCTGATGCGGCAGAGCGTACTTCGGTGATGGTGGCCGACAGGTGCAGGTTGGTCGCCTTGAGCGCACCCATGACGCTGTCGGGGTAGGACGTTTCAATCTTGTCGGTCAGCTCGCCGGCCGCCAGACGACGGATTGAAGCCGCGACCTGGTGGGGTTCGGCGCCGAGGGTCGACTTGAGGCTGCGGATGATCAGCAGCGAGGCGATGATGCCCAACACCACGGCGATGCCGGTAGCCAGCAGCATCAGCGAAGCGAATTGCGAGGCCGTGGCTCGTACCGAAGTGATGTGCCCGCCAATGGACGCTTCTTCGAGGTCAATCAGTGCGTTGATACGGGCGAGCCAGTCTTTGTAGGCGCCGGACACTTGCTCCATCAGCATTGTCTGGGCCTGGTCGATCTCGCCTTGCTGACGCAGCTTCAGCAGTTTCTCGGTGGCGCTCAGTGCCGTGCGTTCGGCGGTCTTGATGTTGGCTAGCAGCTCCTGCTCACGGGGCGACGCACCCTTGGTCTGGTAGATGCGGTCCATGGGCGCGGCCGAGGCCTGATAAAGGCCGTCCAGGCGCTCAATGTCACGCAAGTGCGTGGCAAGGCCTGCGTCGTTGCGCACCAGCACGGCATCGCGCAGGGCAATGGCGCGGTCATGCACGCTGCCGCGGAAGTTGATCGCGTAGCGCTGTTTGACGGTGGCGTCCTCACTGACGTCGGTCAGGGCGGATTCCATCAGATGAACCCTGTTAACGCCCACCAGGGTGACGAGAATCATCAGCGCGAGGACAAGCCCGAAGCCCAGTCCCAGGCGCTTGGCAATTGAAAGATCTTTGAACATAAGGGCACCTGAAATGATGGCGTTCGTGATATTAGAACGCTATTACTTGGTGCGCTTTATATCGGAGTTTTCAGAGCAGTGCCGAAATATTTTCGCTATTAAAGCAATAGAGTCCGTTGGTCCTTTTACAAGGAATTTTTCCGCCGTTGGGTGTTCGGGGACCTGTCGCGAACGTCCGGTAGAACGCGGGCATAAAAAAAGCCACCGCACTGACGTGAGGTGGCTAAAAGTCTTACCAAAGGAATGATGAAGCGGAGCATGATTCGACTGCCTGATGCTGCGGAGTCATCCGGCAATTGAGTCGTGTTCTTCATCGCCGACGACGGTAACACTGGCTTAAAGTTTTCGACTATTACGAAGATTGATAGTGACTATCAAGACTCGTTGGGAATCCCGCCGGTCGGATAGTGCTACAAGATTTTCGGCCTTCAAGTGCGTGGTATAACCTGGCCAGAACGTGCATCAACAATAATCAATGTGCTCCATTGGCTGGAACAGCCGTCCAGTCACTGGCATGTGTGTTTCGCTTCCATCTGCCGCAACGCCCGCTTCAGCGCTGAATCGTCGTGTCAACTTGAAAGAGTGCCACGCATTCGGGGGCGCAAGCGCTGGGCCTTAATCGAGACAGGGGATAACAATGACTTTCGTGAAATGGAATCTGATGACGCTGGCGGTATCGCTGGGCGTCAGTCAACTGGCAACGGCAGCAGTTGTCAGTGATCAATCGGAGGCCAAGGGCTTCGTCGACGACAGCAGTCTGACCGTTCACCTGAAGAACTATTATTTCAACCGGGACAACAAAAACGGCAAGGACGACAGCAAGGACTGGACCCAGGGCGTGCTGGGTAATTTCAGCTCCGGCTTCACCCAGGGCACCGTGGGTTTTGGCGTTGATGCCTACGGTTACTGGGGCCTGAAACTGGATGGCGGTGGCGGGACCACCGGCACTGGCAACCTGCCAGTGGACAGCCATGGCAATCCCCAGGATGAATACGGCACAGCCGGCGGGGCGCTGAAGATGCGCATCTCGAAGACTGAATTGCGCTACGGCAATCTGCAGCCCCAGGCGCCAGTGTTTGCCGCGGGCGGCTCACGCCTGTTCCCGCAAACCGCCACTGGCTTTAACCTGCTGAGCAGCGACATCGCCAACCTGGAACTCGACGGCGGCCACTTCACCGGCAGCAACGGCCCGATCACCACCAACAATGATCACGGCATCTGGGCGGCGTATGCCAACGTCGAAGCCAGCAGCATTGACTACGCCGGCGGCAAATATGCGCTCACCGATAATCTGTCGGTCAGCCTTTACGGCTCGGACCTCAAGGATGTCTGGCATCAGTACTACGGCAATGCCAACTACACCTTGCCGATCTCTGATCAGCAGTCGTTGAACTTCGATTTCAATATCTATCGCACCAACGACAGTGGTGCCGCCAAGGCGGGCGATATCAGCAACACGACCTGGTCGCTGGCGGCGGCCTATTCATTCCTGACCGCTCATACCGTGACCCTGGCCTATCAGAAAGTGCATGGCGACACGCCGTTCGATTATGTGGCCTTCGGTAATAACGGCGCGGGCGACACTGGCGACTCGATACTGCTCGCGAACTCGGTTCAGTATTCCGACTTCAATGGTCCAGGGGAAAAGTCCTGGCAGGCGCGGTATGACCTGAACATGGCGAGTTATGGCGCGCCGGGGCTGAGTTTCATGGTCCGTTATATTCACGGTGACGACATCGATGGGTCCCATATTCCATCGAACAGCACTTACACCGGTTATGGCGATGACGGCGACCACCACGAAACCAACCTCGAAGCGAAGTATGTAGTGCAGTCCGGTCCGGCGAAGGATTTGTCCCTGCGCATGCGGCAGGCCTGGCACACCGCCAACGGCGACCAGCCTGACGGCGACGTGAAGGAATTTCGTTTGATTGCCGATTATCCGATCAATATTTTCTGATCGGGAGGCGGGGTGATTTGAATCCCCGCTGCCCAAGAAAGCCAGGCTGTCCGAAAGGAGGCCTGGCTTTTTTGCTTGTGACTGGCCGGGATATGTATCAGCAGGGCGGGCCTCTTCCCGGCTAAAGCCGGTCCCACACAGTGCATGCCGCTGCTTTTAGTGGGCCCGGCTTCAGCCGGGAAGGGGCCGGTATGGACAACACACCTCTCAATGCCAGTCAATCAGGCCTGTGATCCCCACGAATCGAAAAATTCGCCATGTGTTCCAGCCCCTTGATCAGCCCCGAGTGATCCCAGCCACTCCCGCCCAATGCCGCGCAGGTGCTGAACACTTGCTGGGCGATGGCCGTATTGGGCAGGTTCAGGCCCAACTCCCGCGCACCTTCAAGGGCCAGGTTCAGATCCTTTTGATGCAGCGCGATCCTGAAGCCTGGGTTGAACGTCCCTTTGATCATCCGTTCGCCATGCACTTCAAGAATCTTCGACGAGGCAAAACCGCCCATCAACGCTTCCCGCACCTTGGCCGGGTCAGCGCCGTTTTTCGAGGCAAACAGCAAGGCTTCGGCCACGGCCTGGATGTTCAGCGCGACGATGATCTGGTTGGCGACCTTGGCGGTCTGGCCGTCTCCGTTGCCACCGACCAGGGTGATGTTCTTGCCCATGGTCTGGAACAGGGGCAGGGCGCGCTCGAATGTGGCCTGCTCGCCGCCGACCATGATGCTCAGCGTGGCCGCCTTGGCGCCGACTTCGCCGCCCGATACCGGCGCGTCGAGGTACTGCGCGCCGGTGGCGTTGATTTTCTCGGCGAAGGCTTTCGTCGCCGAGGGGGAAATCGAGCTCATGTCGATGACCACGTTGCGGCTATCAACGCCCTCGCTCAGACCGTTTTCGCCGAACAGCACGTCGTTGACCTGCGGGGTGTCCGGCAGCATGACGATGATGAATTCCGCTTCCTGCGCCACTTCCCGCGGGTTGGCCAGCACCGTCGCGCCGCCCTCCACCAGGGACGCGGGCGGGGCAATGAAGTGCCGGGAGAGAATCAATTGATGACCTGCTTTCTGCAGGTTTTCTGCCATGGGCAGGCCCATGATGCCGGTGCCGATGAATCCGATGTTAGCCATGAGATTTTTTCCCTTGTTTGGAGGAGGCAGACTGGTTGCGTACATGCCTCAATATTTCTTCCTGTAGGAGTGAGCTTGCTCGCGATTGCGATTTATCAGTCAGCGCATCGTCAACAGCCCACAGCATCGCGAGCAAGCTCACTCCTACAAGAATCGGTATCAGATCAAATTATGGGTTTTCAGCCACCCAAGCCCGGCTTCGGTGGTGGTCAGCGGCTTGTATTCACAGCCGATCCAGCCGCGATAACCCAGCCGGTCCAGGTGCTTGAACAAAAAGCCGTAGTTGATCTCGCCGGTGCCCGGTTCGTGGCGCCCCGGGTTGTCCGCCAGTTGCACGTGACGGATCGCCGGCAGGTGATTTTCGAGGGTGCGGGCCAGGTCGCCTTCCATGATTTGCATGTGGTAGATGTCGTATTGCAGCGACAGATTGCGGCTGCCGACCTTCTCGCGAATCGCCAGCGCCTGGGCGGTGGTGTTCAGGTAGAACCCCGGAATGTCCAGGTTGTTGATCATTTCCATCACCAGATCAATGCCCTGGGCTTGCAGTCGGTCGGCGGCGTATTTGAGGTTGTCGACGAAGGTCTTCTCGATCAGCCCGTCGTCGAATCCCTGGGGTTTGATCCCCGCCAGGCAATTGATCTGGGTGTTGCCCAGGACCTTGGCGTACGCAATGGCCAAGTCAACGCCGGCATAGAACTCCTCGACCCGATTGGGGTGACAGGCGATGCCGCGCTCGCCCTTGGCCCAGTCCCCGGCTGGCAAGTTGAACAGCACTTGAGTGAGCCGGTTGCGGTCCAGCTCGGCCTTGATCTGGGCGGAGCTGAAGTCATAGGGAAACAGGTACTCGACGCCACTGAACCCGGCGTCGGCGGCGGCTTCGAAACGTTGCAGAAATGCCAGCTCGGTGAACAGCATCGACAGGTTGGCGCATAAACGGGGCATGACGTACTCCTTGTTCGTGTTCCGGGTTCGTGTTGGGAGCTTTTGTTTGGAGCAACCAGGCGCGATCAGTCCAGCAGGCTGATGGCGGTGGGGGCGTCGGCGCCGCTCTCGGCCAGGGACTCGAATTCATTGATGGCGTTGATCTCGGTGCCCATCGCAATGTTGGTGACGCGTTCGAGAATGATCTCCACCACCACCGGCACGCGGTACTGCTGCATCAGGCTGGTGGCTTCGGCGAAGGCGGCCTGCAGGTGCGCCGGGTCGAGCACGCGGATCGCCTTGCAGCCGAGGCCCTCGGCAACCGCGACGTGATCGACGCCATAGCCTTCCAGCTCAGGCGCGTTGATGTTGTCGAACGCCAGCTGCACGCAGTAATCGATGTCGAAATTGCGCTGGGCCTGACGGATGAGGCCCAGGTACGAGTTGTTCACCACCACGTGGATGTACGGCAGCTTGAACTGCGCACCGACGGCGAGCTCTTCGATCATGAACTGGAAATCGTAATCCCCTGACAGCGCGACCACCTGGCGGCTCGGGTCGGCCTTGACCACGCCCAGCGCCGCCGGAATGGTCCAGCCCAGCGGCCCGGCCTGTCCGCAGTTGATCCAGTGACGCGGCTTGTAGACGTGGAGGAATTGCGCGCCGGCAATCTGCGACAGGCCGATGGTGCTGATGTAGCTGGTGTCCTTGCCGAAATACTGATTCATCTCCTCGTACACCCGCTGCGGCTTGACCGGGATGTTCTCGTAATGGGTCTTGCGCTGCAGCGTGCGCTTGCGTTTCTGGCAACTGGCGAGCCATTCGCTCCGGTTCTTCAGCTTGCCGGCGGTGTGCCACTCGCGCGCCACTTCGATAAACATCGCCAGGGCTGCGCCGGCGTCGGAAACGATGCCCAGCTCCGGCGTCAGCACACGGCCGATCTGCGTCGGTTCGATGTCGACGTGGATGAACGTGCGCCCTTCGCTGTACACCGACACGGTGCCGGTGTGGCGGTTGGCCCAGCGGTTACCGATGCCGAGGACCAGATCAGACTCCAGCATCGTCGCGTTGCCGTAGCGGTGAGACGTCTGCAGCCCGACCATGCCGGCCATCTGCGGATGATCGTCGGGGATCGTGCCCCAGCCCATCAGCGTCGGGATCACCGGAATGCCGGTCAGCTCGGCGAACTCCACCAGCGCGTCCGAGGCATCGGCGTTGATGATGCCGCCGCCGGCCACGATCAGCGGACGTTCGGAGGCGTTGAGCATCGCCAGGGCTTTTTCGATCTGCTTGCGGCTGGCCTGGGGCTTGACCACCGGCAGCGGTTCGTAGGCGTCGATGTCAAATTCGATCTCGGCCATCTGCACGTCGAAGGGCAGGTCGATCAACACCGGACCGGGTCGGCCGCTGCGCATCAGCTGAAAGGCTTTCTGGAACACATAGGGCACCTGGCCCGGCTCCATGACCGTGGTCGCCCACTTGGCCACCGGCGCGGCGATGCTGGCGATGTCCACGGCCTGGAAGTCTTCCTTGTGCATCCGTGCGCGCGGCGCCTGGCCGGTGATGCACAGAATCGGAATCGAGTCGGCGGAGGCTGAATACAGACCGGTGATCATGTCGGTGCCGGCCGGGCCCGAGGTGCCGATGCACACGCCGATATTGCCGGCGATGGCGCGGGTGTAACCCTCGGCCATGTGCGAAGCGCCTTCGACGTGGCGCGCCAGCACGTGGTCAATGCCGCCGAGTTTCTTGAAGGCGGCGTACAGCGGGTTGATCGCGGCGCCCGGAATACCGAAGGCGGTGTCGACGCCTTCGCGACGCATCACCAGAACGGCGGCTTCGATGGCTCTCATGACGGTCATTTGCTAGTCTCCTGAACTCGATAGTTTTTGTACGTAAACAGCCTGATTTGAATCCGATGTTTTGTGAATGGCTGTTTTTATCCGTTCTATCGGTATCTGGAGTATCGAATGGATCGATATACGGAATTGCGCAGCTACGTTCTGGTGGCTACCCGTGGCAGTTTTGCCGCCGCGGCGCTGGTGGAGGGGGTGACGCCGGTGATCATGGGCCGGCGACTGAGCGCGCTGGAGGATCGCCTGGGCGTAAAGCTGATTCATCGCTCGACGCGGGGCTTGACCCTGACCGATGCCGGCGAGTCGTACCTGGAGAACGCCAAGCTGGTGCTGCAGTCGTTCGAGGAGCTGGACGCCAGCATCAGCGAGAACGAAAGCAGCGTGCGGGGCCATCTGGTGGTCTCGGCGCCCGCCGGGTTTGGCCGTCAGCACGTGGCGCCCCATGCGCCGGAATTCCAGGCGCGGTTTCCGGATTTGCAGCTGTCATTCAACCTCACTGACAACGTGGTGGATCTGGTGCGTGAGGGTTATGACATGAGCATTCGCATCGGCGAGGTGCTGGACCCGAACTACGTCGCCATCAAGCTGTACGCCAATAAACGCGTGGTCTGTGGCTCTCCGGCGTATTTCGCCGAGCATGGGTTTCCCCAGGTGCTTGAGGATCTGGCGCAGCACAATTGCCTGTCGTTCAACCTGCAGGGCGGGCAGCATCGCGGCTGGACGTTTCAGCGCGAGGGCAAGCCGGTGGCGATCAAGGTTGCGGGCAACCTGTACTGCAACGATGGCGAGCTGTTGTATGACTGGGCCAAGCGCGGGCTTGGCCTGAGCTGGCGTTCGACGTGGGAGATTCAGAACGAGGTTGAAAGCGGCGCGCTGGTCACCGTGCTGGACGAATTTGCCTTGTCCAGTTACGACATCCAGGGCGTGTACCCGCAGCAGCATTACCTGCCGGCGAAAGTGCGGTTTTTTATCGCGTTTCTGAAAGAGGTCTACAACCGGCCGGGGTATTGGCGCCAGGGATGAGCCACGATCCCCGAAGCACCCAAATCAAATGCTTCCCGGCTAAAGCCGGTCCCACAGGTCGTGCGCGGTCGGCAGGACCAACTTCAGCCGGGAACAGGCCAGAAAGCGCACGCTGCTTTTGGTAGGACCGGCTTTAGCCGGTAAGGGGCCGTAACTGGCGCTGAAGATAGGTTGGATGCACCGACGTCTTCCCGGCTGAAGCCGGTCCCACCAAGGGCGACCGAGGAACCTAAATCAACTCCACCGAGACCACCGGCAGCCCGCGAATCTCGCCAACCGCCAGACCCGGCCCGCGGGTCTTGTACATCCCGGTATAGGAACCGGTCGTGATCACCATCTCCGGCGTCACGCTCAGCCCGTTCTGCGTGTGGTGATTGACCAGCCACGGCAGCAACCGCCGAGGGTCACCGGCCGGATTCGCACCATCGCCCGGCACAATGTCTTCATCGCCATAAGTGAAGCTCAGCGCAGGCTCGACAAACGGAAAGCTGGCGTCGTAGTCGACAAACTCACCGATGACCAACGCCCCATGGTTGAGCAGGTCGCCCAAGGCCAGCAATGGCTCGATCTTCGGCCAGGCCGCGAACCGGCTAGACACCACTTCAATGGTCGCGCCCATCGTCGCGATGCTGCTCAGCACGTCTTCATCCGAGTACGCCTCGTCGCGAGGGGTGAATTCGCGGCCAAGACGAAACGCGATCTCCAGCTCCAGAATCGGCGACGGATAGTCGACGCACTCAACCTGACTGCCGCTGGCGAAAATACCGTCGTCCGGCAACAGCGCGCCATTGATTGGCCCGGTCGGCGACTTGGCGCCGACCTTCCAGCCGCCCACGGTGGTGTCGCGCAGACGCAGAATCTCGCGCTGCAGCGCGTAGGCACTGGCCGCATCGTCGGGCACGTATTCAGGACGGATTTCAGTGATTTTCTGACCGCCGCCCATGGCGGCGACGATCAATTCGGCAATGTTCGCTGGGTGAGACGATGGATTCACGCGTGTCTTCCTTCAGGTGATTGATGGAAAGCGCCCCGTTCCTTTTGTTGCTGTGTCGAAGGATGACGGAGCCAGCGCGACCACTCTAACCCTATTTCAGTAGGTAGGGAGAGACTGGGGTGTCCGGTGCGAGTGACCGGGGTGGCGCTCCACCTTGCTCACGAAGAAGTCGATGCATTCAGCCACTTTTCTGGGGACTGAAAGTAAGCCTTCGCGAGCAAGCTCGACTCCCACGGGGTGGTGTTCGGCTCGGGATTTTGGGTGGGTGCAGGACTTGTGGGAGTGTCCCGCCATCAACCCGGCCCGGCGCTGTAATGCAGGTCCGCGCGCAAACGCTGCACGCAGAAATCAACGAACGAGCGCACCTTGGATGACCCCCGTCGCCCCTCGACGTAGACCACGTAAACCGGCATCGGCGTGACTTCGAAGTCTTCGAGCACGGCGCACAAGGTGCCCGCCTGCAGGTGTCGGCGAATCTGATAGGACGGCACCTGGGTCAGCCCCCAGCCATCGATGGCGGCATGAATGGAGGCAGTGAACGACGTCATCGACAGCCGCGACTGCACTTTCACTTCCTGGTGCTGGCCTTCGATGCGGAAGGTCCACGCGGGGCTGCGACCGGTGATCATCACGGAAACGGTTTCGCGCTCGATGAGTTCGTGGGGATGCCGGGGCGTGCCGTGGGCGGCGAGATAAGCGGGGGAGGCGCAGACCATGCGCCGCACGGTACCGACCTGAATGGCCGTCATCGACGAGTCGGGCAAGTCGCCGATGCGCACCGACACGTCGATGCCTTCTTCCAGTTGACCGGCAATCCGGTCCATCAACAGGCCCCGAATCTGCACCTCCGGGTGCTGACTCAGGTAGTCGGTCATGACCGGCGTGACGTGCAAATCGCCGAACACCTGCGGCGCGGTAATGGTCAGCAACCCGCGGGGCGTGGCATGGATGCCGGCAGCGGCGCTTTCGGCTTCGTGCAGATCGGCCAGCAGGCGCCGGCAGTCGTCGGCGAAGCGCACGCCGGCTTCGGTCAGGCGCAACTGCCGGGTGGTGCGCACGATCAGCAAGGTGCCGAGCCGCGCTTCCAGTTGCGCGACGGCGCGGGTCACGGTGGCCGTGGACACGTTCAGGTTGCGCGACACCGCCGCGAAGCTGGGGCCTTCGGCGACGGCGGCAAAAAGGGTCATTTCCTGAATGCGATCCACTGAGCGTCCGTTTTCGAGCCAACGAGAGCGGCAGTCTGCGGCAAATCCGGGTGAGCGGAAAGGTCTGATCCAGACAGTCAGAAAAACGCCCGGGCGGTCATGTTTGCTTGGTGCTCCGGCGACGCCTTCTATATTCTTGCTGACACTGGATTCCTCGACGAAAGGCCGGCGCTCGACACGGCAAGGGACAGACCCGCATTCACGCAAGGCCAAAGGAACGCAGATGAGCACCACCAGCACGCCACTCTCCGGCGTCAACCAGCCATTGAAAGGCATCGCACTGATCCTGTTTGCGACCTTTCTGTTTTCCAGTCACGACACGCTGTCCAAATACCTCTCCGGCATCTACCCGATCATGATGGTGGTCTGGGTGCGCTATGTGGTGCACACCGGGCTGATGGCGTGCATTTTCATGCCGTCGTCGGGCCTGCGTGTGCTGCGCACCAAGCGCCCGTGTTTGCAGGCGTTGCGCGCGGTGTGCCTGCTGGGCACCAGTCTGTTGTTCACCAGTGGCCTGATGTTCATCCCGATCGCCGAGGCGACCGCGGTCAACTTCCTCGCGCCGCTGCTGGTCACGGCGCTGTCGGTGCCACTGCTCAAGGAGACGGTCAGCCGCGGGCAATGGATCGCCGTGCTGGTGGGCTTCAGCGGGGTACTGGTCATCGTGCATCCCGGCGGCGAGCTGTTTCGGCCGGCAGTGTTGCTGCCGCTGGGCTCGGCGTTCTGTTTCGCCTGCTATCAGCTGCTGACCCGTCTGGTCGCGGCCCACGACAGCCCGACCACCAGCAACTTCTTCGCCGGGCTGTTCAACAGCCTGTTGATGAGCGCCATCGTGCCGTTCTTCTGGCAATCGCCGGAGTGGAAACACATTCCCTTCATGCTGGCGCTGGGCACCTGCGGCATGGTCGCGCACCTGATGCTGACCCAGGCCTTCCGCTTCGCCGCGCCGGCCATGCTGGCGCCGTTCGGTTACTGCCAGATCGTCTTCGCCGGGCTGTGGGGCTACATCGTCTTCAACCACTCACCATCCCTTGTCGCCCAGGCCGGCATTGCGATCATCTGCCTCAGCGGCCTGGCGGCGGCGTGGCAACAGCGCAAAAAGGGTGGCTGACGACAGCGGCTTCATGATTTGCGCGGCGCCATGAAATACATCCAGATCAGCGCAACGAAGTACATCACCGGGATCAGGGTGAACAGCACGCTGTAGTTGTTGTGGGTCGCGGTCAGGACGGCGCCGACGATCTGCGTCATGAACATGCCGCCGATGGCCGCGCACATGCCGCCGAAGCCGAACACGGTGCTGATCATGTGCCGGGGCGTGTAATCCATGACCAGGCTCCAGATGTTCGCCGTCCAGGCCTGATGCGCACCCACCGCCAGGGCGATCGCCAGCACGGCCACCCAGAGACCGCTGGCGTTGGCGGCGAACACCACGCCAATGATCGTCACGGCGAATACCAGCATCGACAGCAAGCGGGCGGTCATCGGGCGCATGCCCCGGCCGATCAGCCACGAGGAGAGAATGCCGCCGCCGATGCTGCCGAAATCGGCGGTCAGCCAGATCAGCATCAGCGGGATGCCCATCTGCGTCACGCTGATGCCCAGGTTGTATTGCTGATTCAGAAACGGCGGCAGCCAGTAGAGGTAGAACCAGAACACCGGCGCGGTCACGGCGTAGGCGAGGGCGAAGGCCCAGGTGCCGCGCATCTTCAGGATCCGCGAGAGCGGTACTTTTTCCGCTTCAGCCTCGGTCTCAGGCTCGGCCTCGCTGTTGATGTAGGCCCGCTCACTGGCGCGCACGGTGGGATGTTCCTGCGGATTGAAATAGGTCAGCCGCCAGGTGATGACCCAGACCAGCCCCAGCGCACCCATGCAGATGAACGCCGCCTGCCAGCCCCACACCGTGAGGATCAGCGGCAACAGGGCGGGCGTGACCATCGCACCGACGTTGGTGCCGGCGTTGAATATGCCGGTGGCCACGGCGCGTTCGCCGGCCGGGAACCACACCCGGGTGACCTTGACGCAGGCCGGGTAATTTGCCGCTTCGGTCAGGCCGAGAATGAACCGGCAGACCATGAAGCCCGCTGCCGATGTGGCCAGGCCATGGGCGCCCGTCGCAACACTCCACAGCAGCACCGCCAGAAAGAATGCGCGCTTGACGCCGACCCGATCGATGAAACGCCCCTGCAGCAGAAAACCGATGGCGTAACCGACCTGAAACCAGAAGTTGATGTTGGCGTAATCCATCGCCGTCCAGCTCATTTGCTTCGCCAGGATCGGTTGCATCACGCCGAGTGCGGCGCGGTCGATGTAGTTCAGGGTGGTGGCGAAGAACACCAGTGCCAGCATGCCCCAACGGGTTTTGCCGACGGCCAGGGCGCCGCGAATTTTTTCGCTCACACTGGCGTGGGGAGGCGCAGGGTGGGAGGCGACCGGGGCAGGCGAAGCAGAAGGGGACCGCATAAGCATCAAGCCTGTTTTGAAATTGTTATGGTGATGTCCGCGCGGCCAAGGCCTTGGCCCCGCATAGCGTCATAAAACTAACCGTATGGTTCATTTCAGTTGATGTCCCATGCAGCGGCGCGAATAATCCCATGAACGCCCGCCCGGTTCGAGCCCCATCATCGTGCCGGGCGCCATGTGATTATTCAGGAGCCACCCCCGCATGCAGCGATCGATCGCCACCGTTTCCTTGAGCGGCACCCTGCCGGAAAAGCTGGAAGCCATTGCCGCCGCAGGGTTTGACGGTGTTGAAATTTTCGAAAACGACCTGCTCTGTTACGACGGCAGTCCGCGCCAGGTGCGCCAGCTCTGCGCGGACCTGGGCATCGCTATCACCCTGTTTCAGCCTTTCAGCGACTTCGAGGGCTGTCGCCGCGAGCATCTTCAGCGCAACCTCGACCGTGCCGAACGCAAATTCGACCTGATGCACGAACTTGGCACCGACCTGATGCTGGTGTGCAGCAATACCGCCAGCGATTCCCTGGGCGAGCGAGACGTGCTGCTCAGTGATCTTGGGTCGATCGCCGAGCGGGCTGGGGCGCGTCAACTGCGCGTGGGCTATGAAGGGCTTGCATGGGGACGTCACGTCAACACCTGGCAGCAGGTCTGGGATCTCGTCCGGCAGGTCGACCATCCGGCCCTCGGCGTGCTGCTCGACAGTTTCCACACGCTGTCGCTCAAGGGCGATCCGAGCGGGATTGCGCAGATTCCCGGCGACAAGATCTTCTTCGTGCAGATGGCCGACGCGCCGCTGCTGAACATGGGCGTGCTGGAGTGGAGCCGGCATTTCCGGTGTTTTCCGGGGCAGGGCGAGTTCGATTGCCCCGGCTTTCTCGCGGCAATTTTGCGCAGCGGCTACACCGGTCCGCTGTCGCTGGAGATTTTCAACGACGTGTTTCGCGCCGCGCCCACTCGGGCCAACGCCGCCGACGGCCTGCGCTCGTTGCTGTACCTGGAAGCGCAAACCCGCGCGCTGCTGGAGCAGCCATCTCAACCCATCGCGCCGTCATCGTTGTTCCATCCGCCGGCACCCAGCGCCTGCAACGGCGTCGAGTTTCTCGAGTTTGCCGTGGAGGATGCCCAGGGGGCGCGATTGGTCAGCTGGCTGCATGGCCTGGGCTTCGGCACCCTGGGTCAGCACCGCAGCAAAGCCATGACCATGCTGGGGCAGGGCGATATCAAGATCGTGCTGAACGCCGAGCGCTTGTCCTTACCTCAGATGCCTTTCGCTGCCGCTTCCTTCGCTGACTCAGCCCTTGAAGCCCCCGGCCCGTCGCTGCGCGCCATGGGGTTGCGGGTGGACAACAGCGCTGACGCGCTGGAGCGGGCGCGTCAGTTCAATGCCGAAATCTATGGTGGTCCGGTGGGGCCTGATGATCGGGAGCCCCCGGCGGTGCGTGCGCCGGACGGCAGCCTTATTTACCTGGTCGAGCCTGCCGCGTCAGGGCAATCGAGCTGGGACAGGGATTTCATCCTGAGCCCGCAGTCTCCCACGCAAAGCGGTTTGCAGTGCATCGATCATGTGGCCATGGCGTTGCCGGCCGACAGCCTGGACAGCCGGGTGCTGTTCTACAAAAGCGTGCTGGATTTTGTGGCCGATGCCGACCAGCTGCTGCCTGATCCCCACGGTCTGGTGAGGAGCCGGGCGTTACGCAGCCGTTGCGGCACCGTGCGCCTGCCGCTGAACACGCCGGATCGCGGCGACACGGCAATCTCCCACGCACTGTCGAGCTACGGCGGCTCTGGCGTTCATCACATCGCCTTCGCCTGTGACGACATTTTCGTCCAGGTTGCCCGCGCTAAAGCGGCAGGCGTGCCGTGGCTGGTGATTCCGCAGAATTACTACGATGACCTGGGCGCGCGGTTCGGTTTCGACGCCGCATTCCTTGGCGAACTGGCGCGCCACAACGTGCTGTATGACCGCGATGCCGACGGTGGCGAGCTGTTTCACGCCTGCACCGAGGCGTTCGAGGGACGTTTCTTTTTTGAAATCCTCCAGCGCAGGAAGGGTTACGCCGGGTACGGCGAGGCGAATGCGGCGGTGCGCCTGGCGGCAATGGCCAGGGCCCGCAGCGGCTCCGCCCGGTTCTGATGACGTGTAGCGCATCGGCACGCACCACTTCCGTAACGCACAGGCGCAGCCCATAATCCCGCGATTCCACCGTGGTCGTGAGCCCCGCATGAAAACCGTTGACGACAGCCTCGCCGAAGCGCCCGAAGACGCCCCGCGCAAGTCCCGCAAGAACAATCCGGAGAAAACCCGCGACGGTATCCTTCAGGCGGCCGTCGCCGAGTTCGTCGCCCAAGGGCTCTCCGGCGCCCGCGTTGACGCGATCGCCGAGCGCACGCAAACCTCCAAGCGCATGATCTATTACTACTTCAACAGCAAGGAGCAGCTGTACACCGAAGTGCTGGAGAAGCTCTACGGCGACATTCGCACCACGGAAAGCAGCCTTGACCTCGGCGTGCTCGCGCCGGAAGAAGCGGTCAGGCGGCTGGTGGAATTCACCTTCGATCACCACGACCGCAACGTCGATTTCGTGCGCATCGTGTGCATCGAAAACATCCACAACGGCGCCAACGTCAAACAGTCTCCGACCATCCGCGAGCTGAGCCGGAACGTTTTGCAGGCGCTGGACGACACCTTGCGGCGCGGCGAGCAGGACGGCGTGTTCCGGGCAGGCGTACAGGCCGTTGACCTGCACATGCTGATGAGCTCGTTCTGTTTCTATCGGGTGTCGAACCGCCATACCTTTTCCGAGATTTTCCAGATCGACCTGGAAGACGAAGCGGTCAAGGCGCGGCAAAAAGCGATGATCTGTGATGCGGTGATGCGCTACCTGCTGCCGTGACCCGGCAGGTCAAACGCCACGCTTGCCTGAGGACCCAACGATGTCGCAACGCCAATCCACGCTGATCGCCTTGTTGGTGGCCGTCACTTTTTTCATGGAAAACCTCGACGCCACGGTGATCGCCACGGCCATGCCGGAAATGGCCCGGACCTTCGGCGTCGCGGCGGTGGACCTGAATATCGGCATGAGCGCTTACATGCTGGCGATCGCAGCGTTCATTCCCCTCAGCGGCTGGTTGGCCGACCGACTCGGTTCACGCCGGGTGTTCGGCGGCGCCATCGTGCTGTTCACGGTGGCTTCGATGCTGTGCGGCATCAGCGACAGTCTTGAGACGTTCGTCGCCGCCCGGGTCCTGCAAGGCATGAGCGGCGCAATGATGGTCCCGGTCGGGCGCCTCGCGGTCATGCGCGCCACTGAAAAGAAAGACCTGGTGCGGGCCATTTCGCTGATCACCTGGCCCGGGCTGGTGGCGCCGATACTCGGGCCGCCCCTGGGCGGGTTCATCGTTACCCACGCGTCGTGGCCGTGGATTTTCTACCTCAACCTGCCCCTCGGCGTCATGGCGCTGATTGCCACCCTCATCCTCATCCCCAAGCGCAATGAAGTCAGCACTCGGCCGTTTGACCTGAAAGGTTTCCTGCTGCTGGGCGTGGCCTGCACGGCGCTGTTGTTCGGGATGGAACGGCTGGGGCAGGGCCATGGCAGTCAGTGGCCGGGCCTTGCGGTAACGGCGCTCGGCGTGGTCTGCGGCGCGCTGGCCTGGCGCCACATGCGTCGGCATCCGCAGCCGCTGATGAACGTCGCGGTGGTGCACATCCGCACCTTCAGCGTCAGTCTGCTGGGCGGTTCGGTGTTCCGGATCGCCATCAGCACGCTGCCGTTCCTGCTGCCGCTGATGTTTCAGCTGGGTTTCGGCCTGTCTGCATTCGACGCCGGGCTGCTGGTGCTGGGGGTGTTTGCGGGCAACCTGGCGATGAAGCCCTTTACCAGCGCAATCATGCAGCGCTGGGGCTTCCGCCAGGTGCTGTTGGTCAATGGCTGCATCGGTGTGGCGGCGATTGCCGCCTGCGCGCTGCTCGATCAGGCCATGGGCTGGCCGATGATCCTGCTGATCCTGTTCATCGGCGGGCTGTCGCGCTCGATGCAGTTCACCGCGTTCAACACGCTGGGTTTCGCCGACGTGCCCAAAACGCAGATGAGCGATGCGTCGACGATGTTCAGCATGTGCTTCCAGTTGAGCATGGGCCTGGGCGTCGCGATTGCTGCGCTGTTGTTGCGCGGCGCGATGGCCCTCCATGGCAACGACGGGCAGGCGATGACCGCTGATTTCCAGCTGACGTTTATTGGCGTCGCGGTGATCGCGGCCTTGGCGCTGCTGGATAACCGCCGGGTGTCGGCCCAGGCCGGTGCAGCGCTGCTGCAACCCAAGGCCTGACCTGCTGGCAAATACGAAGCGCCACTGGCCAAAACCACCAGACGTTCTGCGCGCTTTGACCATTGCCCATCGGCGCGGCAGAGCGGAGTATTTCGCCACTCCAACAATAAAAGTGTAAGGACGACACAATCATGCAGATCCAAGGCAAGGTATTTCTGGTCAGTGGCGGCGCGTCCGGGCTGGGTGCGGCCACCGCGCAGATGCTCATCGACGCAGGGGCCAGCGTGATGCTGGTGGACGTCAACGCCGAGGCGCTCGCGGCCCAAGTGGAAAAACTGGGCGACAAAGCCCGCGCCAGCGTCAGCGACATCACCCAGGAGAACGCTGTTCAGGCCGCGGTGGATGCGGCGCTCAGTGCGTTCGGCCAGATCAACGGCGTCATCAACTGCGCCGGCATTGTGGGCGCCGAGAAAATCCTCGGCAAAGAAGGTCCCCACGGCCTCGACAGTTTCAGCCGGGTGATCAACGTCAACCTCATCGGCAGCTTCAACCTGCTGCGCCTCGCCGCTGTAGCCATCGCCGAAAGCACGGCCGATGCCGGCGGTGAGCGTGGCGTCATCATCAACACGGCGTCGGTCGCCGCCTACGACGGCCAGATCGGCCAGGCGGCGTACGCGGCCTCGAAGGGTGCCATCGTCAGCCTGACCCTGCCCGCCGCCCGTGAACTGGCGCGCTACGGCATTCGCGTCATGACCATCGCCCCGGGCATTTTCGAAACGCCGATGATGGCCGGCATGACCCCGCAAGTGCGCGAAAGCCTGTCCGCCGGCGTGCCATTCCCGCCCCGCCTGGGCAAGCCCGAGGAGTACGCGGCGCTGGCCCGCCACATCATCGAAAACAGCATGCTCAACGGCGAAGTGATTCGCCTGGACGGCGCCTTGCGCATGGCCGCTCGCTAATCGAGGAAACCCCATCATGTCTTTGAACAAACGCCAGATGTTGAACGACGACCCCGTGGTGATCGTGAGCGCCGTGCGCACGCCCATGGGCGCCTTTCAGGGCGATCTCCAGAGCCTGACCGCGCCGCAACTGGGCGCCGCTGCCATCCGCGCCGCCGTCGAGCGCGCGGGCATCGATGGCGCGCAGGTCGACGAGGTGCTGTTCGGTTGTGTATTGCCAGCCGGGCTGGGACAAGCGCCGGCCCGTCAGGCGGCATTGGGCGCCGGGCTCAGCGATGACACGACCTGCACCACCCTGAACAAGATGTGCGGGTCGGGGATGCAGGCGGCCATTCTTGGCCACGACATGCTGCTCGCCGGCAGCGCCGACGTGGTCATCGCCGGTGGCATGGAAAGCATGTCCAACGCGCCCTATCTGCTGGAGAAGGCCCGCAGCGGTTACCGCATGGGCCACGGCCGGATCATCGATCACATGTTTTTCGACGGCCTCGAAGACGCCTACGACCGGGGTCGACTGATGGGTACGTTTGCCGAGGAGTGCGCCGGGCTTGAAAATTTCAGTCGGGAAGCCCAGGACGGTTTTGCAGTCGCCTCGCTGACCCGGGCGCAGGAGGCCATGACGCGCGGCTGGTTCGACGCTGAAATCGTCCCGGTGGAAGTCACCGTCGGCAAGGAGCGCAAGACCATTCGCCAGGACGAACAGCCGCCCAAAGCGAAGCTGGACAAGATCCCGCAGCTGAAACCGGCGTTCCGCGAGGGCGGCACCGTGACAGCCGCCAACTCAAGCTCGATCTCCGATGGCGCCGCGGCCTTGACCCTGATGCGCCAGTCCGAAGCACAACGTCGTGGCCTCACGCCGCTGGCGGTCATCCATGGCCACGCCGCTTACGCCAATGAGCCGGGGCTGTTTCCGACCGCACCAGTGGGCGCGATCGACAAGCTGATGAGCAAGACCGGCTGGTCCCTCCGGGATGTGGACTTGTTCGAGATCAACGAAGCCTTCGCCGTCGTCGCGCTGGTCACCATGGCCCGCCTGGAACTGCCCCATCACAAGGTCAACGTGCACGGCGGCGCCTGCGCGTTGGGCCATCCCATTGGCGCGTCGGGGGCGAGGATTCTGGTGACCTTGCTGTCGGCGTTGAAGCAGCGTGGACTGAAGCGAGGTGTCGCGGCCATTTGCATCGGCGGCGGCGAAGCAACGGCAATGGCAGTCGAGCTTGTCGTTTGATATCAATGGCTTGCGCCATGTTTCGCAGGTTAGATCTGTGATAACGGCTGACTGGCGTTCTACATAATAAAAGGTCTATAAAACAATGAATTACACGACAATCCGCAAAGATGTCAAAGGTCGCGTTGCACTCCTGACCCTCAATCGTCCAGAGGCCCTTAACGCCCTCAATGCGCAGCTAATTAGCGAACTCAACCATGCCCTCGATGAGCTGGAACGCGATCATGGCATCGGCTGCATCGTGCTGACTGGCTCGGCAAAAGCCTTCGCTGCCGGGGCTGACATCAAGGAAATGGCCGAGCTGAAATACCCGCAGATCTATCTGGACGACCTGTTCAGTGACAGCGATCGGGTGGCCAGTCGCCGCAAGCCGATCATTGCTGCCGTCTCGGGCTTTGCCTTGGGCGGGGGCTGCGAGTTGGCGCTGATGTGCGACTTCATCCTGGCGGCCGACAACGCGCGCTTTGGCCAGCCGGAAATCAAGCTGGGCGTGCTGCCGGGCATGGGCGGGACCCAGCGCCTGACCCACGCGGTCGGCAAGGCCAAGGCCATGGAAATGTGCCTGACCGGGCGCCTGATCGACGCCGTCGAAGCGGAGCGTGCCGGGCTGGTCGCGCGCATCGTGCCCCAGGACCAGTTGCTGGAGGAGGCGCTCAACGTCGCGGCCGGCATTGCCGCGAAGTCGTTGCCGGCGGCCATGATGGTCAAGGAAAGCGTGAACCGCGCCTTTGAGGTTAGCCTGGCCGAAGGGATTCGTTTCGAACGCCGGGTGTTTCATGCAGCGTTTGCCAGCGAGGACCAGAAGGAAGGCATGGCGGCGTTCATCGAGAAGCGCGAACCGGCGTTCAAGCATCGCTGATTCAGGTCAGGGCGGTGGCGCGTCTCAGGGGTGTCTTCTGGCGCCAGCGTGTATAAAATGCGCCGGTCGCCGAGGTTCACCCCCGGCTTGTCATCTTCGATCACCCTATTTTCAGCGTTTATCGCCATCGGCCCGACGCGCAAGACGCGTCGGATCCGAGCGATTTATCGCCACCGGAACAAGAGAGCAATCATGGGCGCACAGTGGAAGGTCAAACACAAAGAAGCGGCAGCCAACGCCAAGGGGCGTATTTTCGGCAAGCTGTCCAAAGAGATCATGATTGCCGCACGCTCCGGCGCTGACCCCGACATGAACGCGCGCCTGCGTCTGGTGGTCGAGCAGGCCAAGAAAGCCTCGATGCCGCGCGAAACGCTGGAGCGTGCCATCAAGAAAGGCGCCGGTTTGCTCGGCGAGCACGTTCACTTCGAGAAACTCACCTACGAAGGCTTCGCGCCGCACAAAGTGCCGGTCATCGTTGAATGCCTGACTGACAACATCAACCGCACCGTCTCGGAAATCCGCGTGCTGTTCCGCAAGGGACAACTGGGTGCCGAGGGTTCGATTACCTGGGATTTCGATCACCTGGGGATGATCGATGCGGTTGCTGCATCACCCGAAGCGGACGCCGAGGAAGCCGCCATCGAAGCCGGCGCTCAGGACGTTGAACAAGGCGAAGAGGGCGTTGCGACGTTCTACACCGACACCACCGACCTCGACGCCGTGTGCAAGGCGCTGCCCGAGTTCGGCTTCACCGTTGAATCCGCCAAAATCGGCTACCGCCCGAAAAACCCGGTTGAAGGCCTGAGCGACGAGCAGATGGCCGAAGTGGAAGCCTTCCTCGAAGCGATCGACAGCCACGATGACGTGCAAAACGTGTACGTCGGCTTGGCCGGATAAGGCTACCGGGCCAATTATCTGAATCGGTCGTTGTAGGACCGGCTTCAGCCGGGAAGGCGTCGATGGGCACACTGCGAAATCGAGGGTGTCCACGCTGGCCTCTTCCCGGCTGAAGCCGGTCCCACAGGTTGTGCGACGTTCTCTGGATTGGGTCCCGCTGACACGCCGCAGGCTTAGTGGGACCGGCTTCAGCCGGGAAGGCGTCGATGGGCACACTGCGAAATCGAGGGTGTCCACCCTGGCCTCTTCCCGGCCGAAGCCGGTCCCACAGGTTGTGCGGCGTGCTCTGGATTGGGTCCTACTGACTAAACTGCTGCTCGATCTCCGCAAACCCGGGCCGCTGCATCATACCCGCCTCCACGCAACGCCGCTCCAGCTCCCGCAACCCGGCAACCTGCGAATCGCTATCTCCGCAGCAGTCCAGCAATTCCCCCAGCAATAGCCCGAACGCGCGCACTTCAACGCGCTCCAGCCTGCGTCCCGTTTCTTCATCCGGGTAAAATGCCGCTGCGCCGAAATCCCCCAGCAGGCTGTCCCCACTTTCGTTCCAGAGGATGTTGTGGCCGTACAGGTCACCGTGATTGATCCCATGCCCGTGCAAATGTGCGCACGCCGCTGCGATCCCGGCGGCCATACGCTTCACGATCGACAGAGTCAGCCGGGTGTCGACGTAATTGTCCCGCGTGCAGGATTCAAGGGTCGGCGGACGCGCAAGGGTCACGAAAGAAGGCGAAATCAGCTCCATCACCAGACCGCGAGCGCCCTGCGGGTGGTCCAGAATCTGCCCGAGCACCGGAATCAGATGAGCATGACGACCCGCCGCAATGCAGGCCTGCATCTCGTTCAACGGCGAGCCGTCGCTGGTGACATCGCCCTTGTACAGCTTCACCGCGACGTCCAGCGCCGCCGCGTCCTTGTCCGCGCGCCACTGGGCCTGTTGAATCACCCCGGACGCGCCTTCGCCCAGCACCTGTTGCAGCGTCAGTTGCGGCCACGGGATCTGCCCGATTGGCGCTTCGGTGTGGATGTCGTTCAACGGATTGCCGGCAAACGCCAGCCAGGCCAGCGCGGGCATCTCCAGCAACCAGCGCGGCAGTTCATGGAAATCGTTGACCGCGATCCGCACCAGTTCCAGGCGCTGACAGCGGGCCAGTGATTCCGGCAATTGCCGCAGCCGGTTGCCCGCGAGCATCAGCTTCTGCAGGTGCACACAGTCGCCGATGGCTTCAGGCAGGGTTTCGATACGGTTGTCGGTCAGCACCAGAGAGCGCAGCGAAGGCGGCAGCGCGTTGGCGGGGACATCGGCGATCTCGCAGGCCTTGAAGCCGACGAAGAACAGCTGCTCGCACTGGCCCAGGCATTCTGGCAGGCGGGTAAAGGGATTATTCGAACAGAACAGGATTTTCAGGCGCTTGAGCCGGTGCAGGTCGGCGGGCAGGTCAGTCAGCCGATTGCCGCTGAGGTCCAGCACCTCCAGCGAATCGGCGAGGCTGAAAATCTCCTCGGGAAATTCACTGAGGTCGGCACTGAGATTGAGCCGCGTGATGCCTGCCAGTTTGCCGGCACGCAGGTCTGCAAGGGTGTGCATGGGGGGAAGGGCGCCTGTGATCAATGGGCGGCCATGATAACCAGTCAACCCGATCGTTGCTCGTTTGCGACGAGCGCGACGGGTGAGGGATTAATTCAGGCAGCGGTCCAGCAATTGATGCATGCGCTCAAGGGACGGCGCCGATTCGGCGTACAAGATGCGGTAGACCATGGGTGCGACGACGGCATCGACCAGTTCGTCCGCCGAAGGACTCTGTTCACCGCGTTCCCGGGCGCGGTCGATGATGATCTGCAGTTGATCGCGAACCATGTTCAGGCACTTGCCCGAGCACAGCGTCGCGCTGCTGGCGACCACGTCGCGCATCATTTCGCGGCCCGGCGCCGAGTTGGTTTCTTCGAGATAGACCTCGACCCACGTGCGCAGGTCATCGCGCAGATTGCCGCAATCCACCGGCTCGTCCGGGCGCAGACGCTCGACGGCGGCGTCTGCCAGCAGTGAAGTCAGGTCGCCCCAGCGGCGGTAAATGGTGGACGGTGTGACACCGGCACGGGCCGCAATCATGGGCACGCTGAGGGCCGAACGCTCCTGCTCCTGGAGCAGATCGCGGACCGCCGCGTGAATCGATGTCTGCACCCGGGCACTGCGGCCGCCGGTGCGAATGCCTTCTTTGATAGCCATGGTGCGGACCCTAACACAAAGTATTTGCTATAAGCAGACGCTGCTCGCACACTGCTAAAGCTAATTAATAGCTTTTGTGGCGTGCTTTTTCGGGAGAGTGTACTCGTGTCTGATTCTTTGCAGAACCCGCAAGTCGATGGTCGGGGGCGGGGCCACCTGGTATTTCTGGCCTTCGTGCTGCTGTGTTTCTTCGCCGCGTCCAGTGCGCCTACGCCGCTTTACCACCTCTATCAACAGGCGTGGGGCTTTTCCTCGGCGCTGTTGACCGTGATTTTCGCCGTCTACGCCTTGAGCCTGTTGGCGACGCTGCTGATGTTCGGCTCGCTGTCGGATTACCTCGGTCGCCGTCCAGTGATCTTCATCGGGCTGCTGCTGGAGATCGTCTCGATGCTGCTGTTCATCGCTGCCACCGACGTCAGCTGGCTGATCGTTGCGCGGGTGCTGCAAGGCGTGGCGACGGGCATCGCCACCAGCGCGTTGGGTGCCGCGATGCTCGACAGTGACGCGCAGCAGAGTCCGCTGCTCAACAGCATCACGCCGATGTTCGGCATGGCACTGGGCGCCCTTGGCACCAGTGCGCTGGTGGAATACGCGCCGCTGCCCATGGGCCTCGCCTATGGTTTGCTTCTGGCGGCGTTCGTCGGTCAGGCGGTGTATCTGTTGTGGATCGCTGAAACAGTGACGCCGCAACCGGGCGTGCTGAAAAC
Organism: Pseudomonas sp. Ps21-P2; assembly: GCF_039672565.1. NCBI lineage: Bacteria > Pseudomonadati > Pseudomonadota > Gammaproteobacteria > Pseudomonadales > Pseudomonadaceae > Pseudomonas > Pseudomonas sp. Ps21-P2. The sequence continues at coordinate 337,848 of NZ_JBDFPL010000005.1, read as the reverse complement.
ACTGCGGCCGCGGCTCGCTGTACCTGCGCAGGCGAGGGGGACGCTGTTGCTGGTGCTGCCCGCGGACATCGCCGCCTGGGCGCTGGGCGGGTTTTTCCTGTCGCTCGCGCCGTCGCTGCTGACTGCCGCGACCGGTTCGACCTCGGTACTCAACGGCGGCTTTGCCGTGGCAGCGCTGACCATCAGTGGCGCGATTTCGATCCACAACCTGCGCCTGCGCGCGCCCCGGTTGGCATTGCTGGTGGGCTGCAGTTTTCTGGCGGTCGGGGTTTCAGTGATTCTGGCGGCGGTGAATCTGGGCTGGCTGTGGCTGTTCTTCACCGGCGCCGTGGTCGCGGGGGTTGGCTTCGGGGCCAGCTTCCTCGGCGCCCTGCGGCTGTTGCTGCCATTGGCCCACGCCCACGAGCGGGGTGCGCTGATGGCGGCCTTTCTGGCCTTGAGTTATCTGGCGTTTTGCATACCGGCGTTGCTGGCCGGCGTGTCGATCAAGACGGCAGGACTGGTGACCACCACGAATGTCTATGGCGGGGTGGTGGTCTTGCTGGCGGTGTCGGCGCTGGCCGGTCTGCTGATTCAGCGAGCCGGCCGCGCCAGGGCGGCGTAGGTTGTTTTAGCGGTTATGACGCAGAATCGAAAAATTCAGCGCCGACGCCACGGTCAGCCACACCAGATAGGGGAACAGGATCAGCCCGGTAATAAGGTCCAGCTGGATCCCCAGCACCACCATGGCGGCAACCACCAGCCACAGCAGCAAGATGATGACCATGCCCGCCATGATCCGGTGGGCACCGAAGAACACCGGCGTCCACAGCGTGTTCAAGGCAATCTGCGCGGCCCACAACGCCAGCACGGTCTCACTGCCGGGGGTCAGGGTCAGGCGATAACCGGCCCAGGCCAGCAGCAGATAAATGGTCGTCCAGGCCACCGGAAACAGCCAGTTGGGCGGGGTGAAACGTGGTTTTTGCAGCGATTCATACCAGCTGCCGGGTTTGAAAATGATGCCGGTGCTGGCCGCCGCGCAGCAGGCAATGAGGTAAATGTAAAAAGTCATGTGGAGTCCTTTGCTGAAACCATTTGAAGTGCAGGCCGTGGGGCCGTCTCGGCATTGGATGCGTCTGCGCCGGAAAAATCCGTATCTGCCCAGAGAGATTAATCGCGAGCCAGCCCGTGGAGATGATCACCCATCCAGTCCTGGACTGAGCGCGCAACAGGTCGCGCACATCCAGTTGCTCGTCGAACAGGCGGAGGGGTTTACGGCGGCGCGGCGGCGGTATGACACAGCAGCGGTGTGACGTGCCAGCGAGGGAGGCGGCAAGCCGTCCGGTCAGGACTGATCCGCCAGTTGGCTGAGCCGTTCCTGTACGGCGTCGTCGAAGATCATGTACAGCGTTTCTACGTCTGCCGGGCGAAGACGTCTGCTGGTCTCCAGGCTGAGGATGAAACTGATCTCCATGGCGGCCTCGCGTTCGAGGTCTTCCTTGGTGGTGGCGGCGTTCAACGCGCGCACCAGATCGTCGATCGCACCCTGAATGGGTTTGGGAAGCCGAAGTGCAGCGATTCGCTCTTGAGGCATTGCTCAGTCCTGGGGGGTTGGGTTTGGCGGCGAACCGAAAGGCGTGAAGCCCTGGAGCCTGGGATCGGGGACGTATTGTGGCCGAGTTACAGCGCAGATCCCACCAGTGGAAACAAAATAGTGAAATGACAGCCCTTGCCTTCGCCCTCGCTGTGGGCGGTAACGCTGCCGCCATGGGCTTCCACCAGCTGCCGGACCACCGTCAGCCCGATGCCCAGTCCCGAGCCATTGAAGCCGATGGCCTGGGTGTCCTGCACATAAGGATCGAAGATCACCGGCAATGCCTGGGCGGAAATGCCGATGCCGTTGTCGGAGACCACGATCTTCAAGCCTTCCGGAACGGTCTCGGCACGCAGTTCGATGTTGCCGCCGCACGGCGTGTATTTGGCCGAGTTGGTCAGCACGTTGGTGAAGATCTGCACGATCCTGATGTGATCACCGTTGACCCGTACCGGCGCGTCGGGAAGGCTGACGTCCATGTGCAGGTTTTTCTTGTGCATCAGCGGCGCGCAGGCGTCCACCGCTTCCTTAATGATCTGCACGATGTTGAGGTGGGCGTAGCTCAGGCGCAGCTTTCCGGTGCTTGCGCGGGAGACGTCGAGCAAGTCTTCCACCATTCGCGACAGATGCTGCACCTGACCTTCGATCAGGTTGCGCATTTCCGGCAGTCTGTCGCTGGACGTGCGCACCATGCGTTCGGCAATCATGCTGATGGGCGTCAGCGGGTTGCTCATTTCATGGGCTACCGAGGCCATGGCCGTGCGCTGCTGGGCCAGCGCCTGTTCAGCCTGGGCTTGCAACGTCTGCGCGTGGAGCGCAGAAATCACCAGATGCTCGTTGGCCTCGCGCAGATCCTGATAGACATCAGCGTGTGCGCTGGCAGCGGGCGCTTGCGTCTGCGCCGCCAACGCCGCCAGCACCAGTTTCTGATTGGCTTCCACCAGCAATTCGATATGCAGCCCGGCGCCGGCAGAGGCTTCGGCCTCGTGCAGCTCTCGGCGCAGGAACGCCAGGTGCGCCAGGGCCCGTTCCTTTTTCTGCGCGAGTCGCTCGAATTCTCGGTCGGCGCCTGCGCCTCCGGTTGCGTCCTTGTTGTCGAATTCGCTCATGGCAATGCGCTCATCGAATGGTGTCTCCCGCTTCAGCAACCCCTGGCGACAGCCGCGTCGGGCGTCCGCCCAGCAGCCCTTCCTGATTATGCAGCCGGGTGCCGATCTGCAAGCCGTTATCGTCGATGCGGTACAGCCGGAGTTCATCCGAGTGAGCGCTGGCCCGGACCTTGACCACCGCCATGATGCGCTGCAAGCGGCTGTCGATCTCGATGTAGCGCTGGACGATGATGGCATCCGTAAGAAAGGCCGTGCCGTAAGGACTGAAGCGCAGATCCGTGTAGCGGTCTTCCAGTTCCGAGGTCATCAATACACTGACCCCGGTGCTGGTCAACGCATTGACCATGCGCGACAGGGATTCGCGGAAGTCTTCGCGGAAGGCGGGCGCCACGGCCAGCTCGAACCCGGACAGCGAGTCGATGACCACACGCGTTGCGTCCAGCCGGCGGATTTCGCTGAGCAGCTGCTGCACAATCTCGTCGATGGACAGGTCCGGCACCCGTCGGTCGACGACGCCTACTTTGTCCATGTGCACCAGACGCGTGAGTTCGGCGTTATGCAGGTGGTTGGGTCGCTGTTCGAAAACGGCGATCACGCCTGTTTCGCCGTTGCGCGCACCCTCTTCGAGAAAGGCCGCCGCCAGCAGGCTTTTGCCAGAGCCGGAAGGGCCGGCAACCAGCAACGAATAGCCCCGGGGCAGGCCGCCGCCAAGCATATCGTCCAGATGCGGCACGCCCATCTTCAGACGCTGCTGAGGGCTGCTGTGGTTGAGCGCGGCGCGGTCCTGAAGCGTGACCGCGGCCGGTGGAAACACCGTAATGCCCGAATCGGCAATGCGGAAGGTATGCAGCCCGGGCAGCGTCGGCTGGCCGCGCATCTTCATGATCTCCATCTTGCGCACCATGGAGTTGCGCTGAACGCTCTGGCGCAGCCAGATCAGCCCATCGGCAACGGTGAAGATCGGGTTGCTGTCGAGCTCGTTGAAATACTCCCCCAGCAGGAAGGTCGTCGCCTGCCAGGTGGTCATCAGCATCCCCAGCTGCTGCACGAACTGCGGCAGGTTGTTCTTGGGATTGCAGTCGGTTTCGCTGGCCAGCACGACGGAGCGGAACGAGTCCACAAACACCAGGGCAGGGCTGTGGGCCTCGACTTCGGCGACGATGCGCCGCAGCACTTCGTCCAGATCGCCAGCCAGGGTGTCATCCGCCAGATTGACGTAGCGGATCGAGCGGTTCACCGCTTCTTCGTCGAAAAAGCTGAACTGCTGTTGGTAGCGCAGCATTTTCAGCGGCGGCTCTCCGAGCACCGTGAAGAAGATCGCCGGGCGTTCGGGCGTGGCCAGGGCGAACATCATCTGATGGGCCAGCGTGGTCTTGCCACAGCCGGGCGGACCGGCGATAAGGTTGAAGGAAAACTCCGGCAGGCCGCCACCCAGAATCTCGTCGAATCCCGGTACGCCCGTTGCCAGACGGTTGATCGTGACTTTACTACTCATCGTGAAATGTCCTGGGCAGGCGGGCCGCTGAAAGAGTGTTCCCACACGTCAAGGAGCAGCCGTGCAGCGAGTGATGGTCCGATCAGCGTGGCAAGTAATGCGTGAAAAGTGTTCAGAACTTCCTGGCCGAACAAGAGCGCGTCGGCTATCGATTCTTCGGCCAGTAACGCCTTCAATTGTTGAAGATCCATGCCCACGGCCAGCATCTTGTAGTTGTCTCCAGCCAGCGGGTGCTTTGATATGTAGAGATGAAGGCTGCGGCGATGCAGGGCGGCGACACCTTTCGGCCCTATGATTGGGGTCAGGGAGGTATTAATGTCCTCGAACATCGAAGTAATTGCTTCAGCGACCTCGGAAAGTTCCGCGCTGCCATTGACCCGATGGGTCAGGCATGTGGCAATTCGTTGGCCTGCTTCGCTATCGGCAAACATGGGATTAAGTTCTGGTAGGTGTCAGTGGATAGTACACGTTCTTGCCCGAACGGACAGACGCATGAAGCGTGCGGCGCTCTGCCGCGCAGGCCCTCAGGCTTCACCGGGCCCGTTCCGCCGATCAAAGGTGGGGGAGACTCAATTGGAGGCGAGTTCCACGGCGAGCGGTTTGGTCAACGCCCGGCGTCGTCTTAATTCTATCCATCGGGATGAATATAAATGCGTCGGTGGCTCTCGGGGCAGGTTGGATAATGCGGGCGGTTATTCATTTGGAGGGCGTGAAGTTTAAGCACGCCATAACTATTCAATCAAACGAGTGATTGCGTAAGTTGCAGGACGGGGAATAAGTGCTCGCTGTTTATTTATGATCGATAACGTAAAAGTGTTCGACTGAATTGTTTGCATGGGTCAGTTGAATGGAAAATCCCCACGCATCATCTTCTCGGCGTACCCCTCATTGGCCGAGCGTGCCGCGTTCAATGTGTAGCGGGAATGCCCCGGATTTGTATCGCTCAAGTTACAAAGGCGTCCGCCGACACCCTGTTCAGGAAGTCTATTACTCACTTGAACAGGGAAGTGCCATGTCAGCGATTTCTTCGGTCACCTCATCCGCGGCATTGATGCCGGTGGTCAAACCGGCGGCCACCGTCGCGGTGAATGACGGCGCCGTTGCTGGCACCACCAGCGCCTCGCCGTCGTCCGTCGTCATGCTGGGCCAGGACGCCAAGGTCAGCGAGCCGCTGACCTACAACGTCCGCGGGCTGATGGGGGATGGCAACGTCCCGCCGGCCTGGGAGTACACCCGCCAGGACAAAGTCTCGCTGGCGATGGCGGGCAACTTCAGCACCTCCGCCACGGCGGGGCGTTTCCAGGGCCTGGGCGCAACGTTGCTCAGTCAGTTGGCCCAGACCGGCCAGAACATTTCCCAATCGGTGCTGCGCTCGACGACCGGCAAAGCGCTGGAGCCGGCGGAACTCGCTGCCGCCCAGGACCGCCTGCACAGTAATCCGGCCAACAGCATCAGCCTGACCCTGAAAACCGCCAGCGGCAAAACCATCGAGCTCAGCCTTGCCAGTCAGGACGATGGCCTCGCGGTGCAGGCCCAGGTGAGCGGCGGCGAACTCAGCGACGACGAGCTGAACGCACTGAACGCCATGGCGGACGGCTTTCAGTCGGCTATCGACGGCCTGACGGCCAAGCCGCCGACCCTGAAACTCGACGCCCTGACCCATTTCGACGCCAAGGCCTTCGCCTCCGTAGAGTTGAAAACCAGCCTCAAGCTGGAAGACGGCAGCGCCCAGACCCTTGAACTGCATGCCGACGCCGACCAGCGTTCGGTGCGCATGAGTGGCGCGCTGGGCAATCTCGACCTTTCGGTTGACCTGAAAAACGCGGCCATTCGTGGTGACAGCGCTCAGCAGGCCAAGGCGCTGGACGGCTATGTCAGCCAGATCGAGGCGGCGCGCAAGCGTGGCGACGGCGATGCACAGTTGCTGTCGATGTTTGAGGACGCCTTCAAAACCCTGCACAGCCAGTACCAGGACACCCGCGTTTCCTCGGCGCCGCAGACCGTCAACTCGATTGAGCTGACCGACACTGACCACGGCCTGTTGACCGGCCTCGGCGACTTCAGCGCGTCGGTCAGCGAGAAGAGCGTCGAGGGCAACCCGGGCCGCCCCGGTGAGCTCGATTCCTTTGCTTACACCTTGTCGCAGACCACCCAGTCCAAGGGACGCGATCAGATGAACCGGACCATCGTTCAGAACCAGCAATCGCAGCTGACCGCCAGTTACCACAAGCCCCTGCCAGGCGGGCAAAAGCTGGCGTTGAGCACCGATCCGACAACACAGAATTACCTGTATTACCAGGTCAGCGACCAGGCCAGCAGCAAGACCAGCATCGGCTATAAAAAAGGTGAGTTGGTCGATGCGACGCTGAGTCAGTCCGCCAGCCAGTCGACGCGCATTGCCAAGTACGTAATGGGCCGCCTGGAGAAAGACACCCACACGCCGGTCTCCACCTCCAAAACCCAGAACTTCCTCAGCGTCCTGCAGCAGGCCTTGCAACAGGACAAAGAGGCGAAGCAGGGCCGTGGCGCGTCGACGCTGAAAGGCACCCTGGCCGGGATTCACGCCAAGGTGCTGCTGCAGAGTGATCCGTCGAAGCTGGATGGCTGATAGCGGTATAGCCTTGGTTTTGCGGCGTGACACCCAACGCTTTCCCGGCTAAAGCCGGTCCCACTAAGTGCGCGTCGTTCCTCATATTGGGACACTGCCAGAACCATTGGCCGCGCACGATGCTTTTTGTGGGACCCGCTTCAGCCGGGAAGGCGCCAGTGGGATCAGCCTCAGATTCCGGCCTTGCTCCAGCCGCTAGGCGCTCGATGTCCTCAACCTGACAAACCTCAAGCATCCGGCTATAAACAAAGCGTGCCAAGCACCTTGATGTCCCCAGAGGCGAGAAGCCCGGAGTGTGATCGATGATTGACCGTGAGCCACCGTATCCCCGCAAACCGCCGCTCAGTAATTCCCAAAAACTCGCACGCCTGGCCGGCATTGGCCTGATCGTTCTGGTCGTCGCGGGCGCCTTCGCCTACGTCAATGGCAGCCTCGACCCCCAGCGACTGACCCCCGCGCGGGTCGTTGACGTGTTCGAACGCAACAACGGTGTGCATCCCGGTTACCGTCGCAACCACCCGAAAGGCATCTGCGTGGCCGGCTACTTCGAGAGCAACGGGGCCGCGGCCAGCCTGTCCAAGGCCGAAGTCTTCGCCAGCGGGCGCACGCCGGTGATCGGGCGTCTGGCCGTGCCCACCGGCAACCCCTATTCCCCTGACAGCGCCGCGCCCCTGCGCAGTTTCGCCGTGCAGTTCACCCAGCCCAACGGGCAGCAATGGCGCACGGGCATGAATAGCATGCCGGTGTTTCCGGTCGCGACGCCTGAAGCGTTCATTGACCTGCAGATCGCCACCGGGCCTGACCCCAAGACCGGCAAACCCGACCCGGCGAAGCCCCCTGCGTTCTTCGCCGCACACCCGGAAGCCCAGCCTTTTCTGGCGTGGGTCAAGACGGCCAAGCCTTCGGCCAGTTTCGTCACCGAGACCTACAACAGCGTCAACGCCTTCGTGCTGGTGGACGCCAGCGGCAAGCGCCAGCCTGTGCGCTGGAGTCTGGTGCCGGAAGCCACCGATGCAGCGCCGGCGCCTGACGCCAAGGAATATCTGGACAAGGACCTCAGCGACAGACTGGCCAGCGGCCCACAACGCTGGAAGCTGATGCTGACGCTGGCCAACCCCCAAGACCCGACCAACGACGCGTCCAAAGCCTGGACCGGCGAGCACAAGACCGTGGATGCCGGGACCCTGGTGGTCAATTCCGACAGCCCGCAACTGGATGGCGACTGCCGCGACATCAATTACGATCCGCTGATTTTGCCCAGCGGCATCGAAGGCTCGGATGACCCGCTGCTCGCCGCGCGCTCGGCGGCCTACGCTGCGTCCTACATGCGCCGCACCAGTGAAGTCGATCAGCTGAAAGCCGAGCCCGCCCAGGAGAAACAGCCATGAGTACGCCCGTCAAGCATTTCGCCCCACTGGCGCGCCTGCTGCACTGGCTGATGGCGCTGATGGTCATCGCCATGCTGTTCATCGGCGCCGGCATGGTGGCTTCGGTGTCCGAGCGCCACGAGTGGCTGCTGAACCTGCACAAGCCCCTCGGCATCGCGATTCTGTTGCTGGTCATCGTCAGGATTGTCGTCCGGGTCACTACTCAAACGCCGCCGTTGCCAGCTGACTTGCCGGCCGTGCAGGCGCTGGCCGCCAAGCTGTCCCATTACGTGCTGTATGGCTTGATGCTGGCGATGCCGCTGATTGGCTGGGCGATGATTTCAGCCGCCGGGGATCCGGTCATGCTCGGCAGTTCGGTGCGCCTGCCGTCCATTGTCGCGGCAAACCCGGAAACCTTCGCGCTGCTGCGCAAGGCCCACGCCTATCTGGCGTACCTGTTCTTCCTGACAATTCTGGCGCATCTGGCTGCCGCGCTGTTTCACGGCTGGGTGAGGCGAGATGAGGTGCTCGACAGCATGCTGCGGGGTAAATCGCGGGGTTGATGTTGCCGTGATTGACCGCTGCGAATAAGGCAGACGACATCGCCAGTGGGCTTAACCCCGCTGGGGATGTCGTTTATGGACGCCGGTCAATCTGTCGACATCAGGCGGCGGTTCAGCGCAACACGGACACCATCTGCCCCAGGGTCGTCAGCACATCGCGGGCCAGCTGTTTCGAGCGTTGGCCTGACCAGCCGGTGACGACATCGGGGGCGTCGTCGTTGTCCTTGAACGGCATTTCCAGCGTCAGCGACAGGCATTTGTAGCGCTCGCCGACGCTGTTGCACGCCAGGTTCATGTTGGCCTGGCCCGGCGCCGATTTCGGATAGCCGTATTTGCTCTGGAAGTCCCGGGTCAAGCCGCTCAACCGCGCGCGGAAGTCAGCTTCCAGTTGCGCTTGTTGGTCGGTGTACCCCGGATTGCCTTCGCAGGCGGCGGTGAAGACGTATGGGATTTCCTCATCGCCGTGGACGTCGAGGAACATGTCCACGCCGTATTTTTCCATCTGCTCTTTGACGAAGAACACTTCCGGGCTGAGCTCGGGTGTCGTGTCCTGCCAGGCGCGGTTGAGGTCCTTGCCTTGGGCGTTGGTGCGCAGATGCCCGTGGAACGAACCGTCCGGGTTCATGTGCGGCACCAGATACAGGTCCGCCGAGGCCAGCAAGGCCTGCAGCTCAGGGTCGTTTTGCTGGAGCCGCTCGATAATGCCTTCCATGAACCACTCGGCCATGTGCTCGCCGGGATGCTGTTGCGCGATGATCCAGATGTTGCGCTTGCCCGCCGCGCCGTCGCCCTTGCGCAGCAGCGGAATATCACGGCCTTCGACGCTCTTGCCGGTGGCGAGCAACTGGGTGCCGGCCTGGTTCAGCGCCTGATCCACCAGCCAGTCGTGGCGCTCGCGGCTGTAGGGTTCGAAGTAGGCGAACCACACCTGGGATTCGCTGGGCGTCAGCTCGAAGTTCAACGCCTTGCCGTCGAACCGGCTCGGCACGCGAAACCAGGTTTTCTGATCGTAGGAGGCCACTGCGTTGTAGCCAGTCCAGGCGCGGTTGTAGCTCGACTCGCCGGCGTTGGTCAGGCTGAAGCCGTGGGGCTCACCGATCTGCAGGCCGTCAACCTTGAAATGGAACCATTGGAAATGCGCGCTGCGGGTATCGGGACGGATCGCCAGTTGCACGGCGTTGGGATGACTGGCGTCGAGCATGACGATGTTGCCGCTGTCAAAATCGGCGGAGATGGAAAGGGCGGTTTGAGTCACGGGAGCGTCCTGATTGCATGATCTGCCATTACGAAGCCATCGGGGAGGCAAGCAGGCCAGACCTGATTGCCTCGCTGGGCTGTTATGACAATTACTTTACACGCAACCGCTAGGGGGACGGCGACAGAATAGTTCGCCAAAGAGTCAGGGGCGGCTTCAGCTATAGGCTTCGGCGGTGACCAGCAGGCCGCACAGCAACATCGTCACCAGCAACCAGCCGAAATAGACCCGCGGTTTGTGCCGATGCCAGCCACTGGCGCCGAGGATCGCGGCGGGTGCATGCAACGTGCGCCAGAACTGCTCGCTGTTCTGAAACGCCGCCAGGTGCCGGGGATCGGCGTCGAGCCAGTGACGAAACTCGATGCGCTGACTCGCCGTGGCCTGGGGGCTTTGCAGGTGCACGTACCAGCCCAGGGCCTGAAGCAGAATCGCACGGGACGGGTCATGTTCGGCGGGCTCGCTGACGCAGTGCTCAAGCGCAACCGTCATGCAGCGTTCGACGGTGCGAGCGTCCACGTCAAGCAGGCGGGCGATATCAGTGTAGGAAAGGGCGTCGAGACGGCTCAGCAGGAAAACCTGCAGCACCCTGCGCGGCAGCCGCTGAAGGCGGCGTCGGTAAAGATCAGTTTCGGCCCTCGCGCCCGGGGAGGGCGACACGGGGGAGGCGGTCATCAACGAGTCGAGGAGCTGAGTCATGGCGTCTTGCTCACTGTTTGAATAGCGGCGGTCGCGGAAAACAACGTCGTGAATGTGGAGGTTTTTACTGAATGTGTCAGTTTTTGACAGCTGCAACGGCCCATCGCTCGATCCATTTGCTATGATGCGCGCCATCGAAAAGGCAGATCACTGTCGAACCCTCTTCATTAGCCTGAAGACGCAACACCCGACCGAACCCAGACCCGAAAAGGGCATAAAAAAAAGACCCGGCCATAAGCCGGGTCAAAAACCGTGATTAGCCTGATGAGGAGATAATCCGGAAGCCGACCTAAGGCTTCTGGGTTACCAACCAGTCTCGCGACCGGTTGCGCTCAATAATAATCATTCCCATTTGAGAGTCAATGCTTTTTTCGCCCGCCGGTGAAAAGAGTTTTTCTGCGTGGGCGATCTTTGCCTGCGCCTCAGTCACTTGGCATCTCAGTCAATCGGCAATTCTGTCGTGCGCTTCACCACACTCATCGCGATGTTCGAATGCGCCTCCTGCACATGGGGGCTTTGCAGCAGGTGGTCGCGCAGAAAACGCTCGTAGCTGGCGATGTCCTGCACGACGACCTTGAGCAGGAAATCCATGTCCCCGGCCATGGTGTAGCACTCCAGCACTTCGCGAAATCCGGTGATCGCCTCCTCGAACTCCGTCAGGTACTTGCGCCCGTGCCCGGACAGCTTGACGTCGACGAACACCGTCATGGTCAACCCGAGCTTGGCCGGGTTGAGCAGGGCCACCTTGCGCTCGATGATGCCTTCTTCTTCCAGGCGATTGATGCGCCGCCAACAGGGCGATTGCGAGAGTTCGACGCGCTCGGCGATCTCGGCGGCGGAGAGGTTGGCGTCGTGCTGCAACAGACGGAGGATCTTGCGATCGATGGGGCTGAGCTTGACCTGCATGAATTGACCCTTTTTTATTCTTGAGGGGGAACGGGCATGCACGATATGAGCAGATTCACGCCGATTTAGGAAGAAAAAGCCTGCGCCGGGCAGGCAGTATTTTGTCTGTGACCGTTGGGCTGAACCGTCCTGACGGCGAGGCGCTCGTAAGGCTGCAAACGCCGCTGGCGCCGCATTCAAAACGCACTAATAAAAATAAAGGAGTGCCTGAATGTCCCTGGCTGATATTCGTCTGGACGATAAGTACCGACTCGCAACCGGCAATCTGTACCTGACCGGAACCCAGGCGCTGACCCGCCTGCCGATGCTGCAGAAGCAGCGCGACGAAGCCCGCGGGCTCAACACCGCCGGGTTCATCTCGGGCTATCGCGGCTCGCCGTTGGGCAACCTCGACAAGAGCCTGTGGGACGCCAAGGAATATCTCCAGCAGAACGCCATTCATTTCCAGCCCGGCGTCAACGAAGAGCTCGCCGCGACGGCGGTCTGGGGCAGTCAGCAAGTCAATCTGTTCCCCCACGGCAAATACGACGGCGTCTTCGCCCTCTGGTACGGCAAAGGCCCGGGCGTTGACCGCTGCGGCGACGTGTTCAAGCACGGCAACTCGGCGGGCGTTGCCGAAAAGGGCGGCGTGCTGATCCTCGCCGGCGACGACCATGGCTGCAAATCCTCGACCATCGCGCACCAGAGCGAACACGCCTTCATCGCTTCGATGATTCCGGTGCTGAACCCCAGCAACGTCCAGGAAATCCTCGATTACGGCATCATCGGCTGGGAGCTTTCGCGCTACAGCGGGTGCTGGGTGGCGATGAAGACCATCGCCGAAAACGTCGATTCCTCGGCCGTGGTCGAAGTCGATCCGCTGCGCATCCAGACGCAAATCCCCGAAGACTTCCAGATTCCCGAAGGCGGCCTGCACATTCGCTGGCCCGACCCGCCCCTCGCTCAGGAAGCGCGCCTCAACACCTACAAAATCTACGCCGCCCGTGCGTTCGCCCGGGCCAACAACTTGAACAAGGTGGTGATTGATTCGCCGAAGCCGCGTCTGGGCATCATCACCACCGGCAAGTCTTACCTCGATGTGCGTCAGGCTCTGGAAGAACTGGGTATCGACGAGGACCTGTGCGCGTCGGTGGGCATACGCGTGCTCAAGGTCGGCATGAGCTGGCCGCTGGAACCGGTGTCGGTGCACGGCTTCGCCGAAGGGCTGGACGAGATCCTTGTGGTCGAGGAAAAACGCAGCGTGATCGAGGATCAGCTCACCGGTCAGCTGTACAACTGGCCGGTGGATCAGCGTCCTCGCGTGGTCGGTGAATTCGATGAAGAGGGCCGTTCGCTGCTGCCGAACCTGGCTGAACTGACCCCGGCAATGATCGCCCGGGTCATCGCCAAGCGCCTTGCGCCGATTTACAGCAGCCCGAAAATCGACGCGCGCCTGCAGTTTCTGGCCGACAAGGAAAAGGCCCTTGCCGCGCCGCTGTTCAACACCCAGCGCACCCCGCATTTCTGCTCGGGCTGCCCGCACAACACCTCGACCCGTGTGCCGGAGGGCAGTCGCGCCCTGGCCGGGATCGGCTGCCATTACATGACCATCTGGATGGACCGTGAAACCGAGACGTTCACCCAGATGGGCGGCGAGGGCGTGACCTGGATCGGACAGGCGCCGTTCACCGAAACCCCCCACGTGTTCCAGAACCTGGGTGACGGCACCTATTTCCACTCCGGGCACCTGGCGCTGCGAGCGGCGGTCGCCTCAAAGGTCAACATCACCTACAAGATTCTCTACAACGACGCCGTTGCCATGACCGGCGGCCAGCCCATCGATGGAGTGCTGCGGGTGGATCAACTGAGCCGCCAGGTGTTCAACGAAGGCGTGCAGCGCATTGCGCTGGTGTCTGACGAGCCAGAGAAATACCCGAGCCGCGAGCAGTTCGCGCCGATCACCACCTTCCACCACCGCAGCGACCTTGACGCCGTTCAGCGCGAACTGCGTGAGTTCAAAGGCGTGTCGGTGATCATCTACGACCAGACCTGCGCCACTGAAAAACGCCGTCGCCGCAAACGCGGGACGATGGTGGATCTGGACAAGCGCGCCATCATCAACCCGGCCGTGTGCGAAGGCTGCGGCGATTGCGGCGTCAAGTCGGGCTGTCTGTCGGTGCTGCCGAAGGAAACGCCGGAAGGGCGCAAGCGCGAAATCGACCAGAGCGCGTGCAACAAGGACTTCAGCTGCGTCGAAGGCTTCTGCCCGAGCTTTGTCACGGTGCATGGCGGCAAGCTGCGCAAGCCACAGTTGCCCAAGCAGGCCCAGGCGTTCGCTGAACTGCCGCAACCGACACTGCCGAGCCTTGCTGAGCCGTACAACATTTTGCTGCCGGGTGTGGGTGGCACGGGCGTGACCACCGTCGGTGCGATGCTGGGTTATGCGGCGAATCTGGAAGGCAAGGGCTGCAGCGTGCTAGACCAGGCCGGTCTGGCACAGAAGTTCGGCCCGGTGGTCAGCCACATTCGTATCGCCGCGCGGCAGGAAGACCTGTTCGCCGTGCGCATCGCCGCTGGTGAGGCGCATCTGCTGCTGGGTTGCGACCTGTTGGTGGCGTCGGGGCCCGATGCGATCGCCAAGCTCAACAGCGCGAAAACCCATGCGGTGATCAACAGTCAGCAGACGCCGACCGCTGAGTTCACTCGCAATCCCGACGCCGAGTTCCCGGCTGAAGCGATGATGCAGACCATCCGCGAAGCCGTCGGCGCCGAGAAAACGCACTTTGTGCAGGCGACGGACCTGGCGACCAAATTGATGGGCGACAGCATTGCCAGCAACCTCTTTATGCTCGGTTATGCCTTCCAACTGGGGCTGATTCCGTTGACCTCTGCGGCGATCGAAAAAGCCATTGAGCTTAACGGCGTGGCGGTCAATCTGAACCAGCAAGCGTTCCTGTGGGGGCGTCGTGCGGCGTTTGACCTGCCGGCAGTGCAAGCAGCGGCCAATCCGCAGACCCAGCCGACGCCGGACCCTGAGCACCTGACCTTGGAGGAGCGCGTCACACGCAACGTCCATGGTTTGATCGCCTATCAGAACGGCGCGTTGAGCGAGCGTTACCTGACGCTGGTGAATCGGGTGCGGGATGCCGAAGCGCGGCTGTTCCCGGGCCAGCCGCCTGCGCTGACCGAGGCGGTGGCGTTCAACTACTTCAAGCTGCTGGCCTACAAGGACGAGTACGAAGTGGCGCGGCTATACAGCAATGGCGACTTCACCCGTCAGCTTGAAGCGCAGTTTGAGGGCGATTACCGCATCGAGTTTCACCTGGCACCGTCCTGGCTGGCCAAGCGCGACCCGAACAACGGCACCCCGCGCAAACGCAGTTTCGGGCCGTGGATGCTGAAGGCCTTCGACGTCCTGGCACGGTTCAAATTCCTGCGCGGTACGGTGCTCGATCCGTTCGGCCGCAGCGTCGAGCGTCGGCAGGAGCGTGAGTTGATTGATGCCTATGTTGGCGACATCGAGCTGATCCTTGGCCACCTCAGTGCGAGCAACCGCCATACCGCGCTGAGTCTGGCACGGCTTCCGGAACGCATTCGCGGTTATGGTCACGTCAAGGAAAGCGCCATGAAGGCGGCGGCTCTGCAAGCCGCGCGGATGCGCCAGAGCCTGGTCAGTGGCGAGGTTGAAGTGCTGAAGTTGTATGAAGTAGCGGCGTGACGAATGGGAGGAGGTCGTTCAGGCCTTCTCTCATCGAACTGGATGCATCGCTTAGTAGGATCGGCTTTAGCCGGGAAGACGCCGGTATTGCCACGCTCGATTTCGCGGCGTGACGACTGAAGCTTTCCCGGCTAAAGCCGGTCCTACATTTGCGTTCGCACACAATCTCATTGGACACACGAATCGTTGTAGGACCGGCTTTAGCCGGGAAGGGGCCATTGTGAACGCCATCGATTTTGCGGTGCGCCACCTGACGTCTTCCCGGCTAAAGCCGGTCCTACATTCGCGTTCACGCCCGATCCCACCGGGGTTTTGACATTTATTCAGCGGCCAGCTCCACCAACACCGTCCCTTCCTTGACCATCTCGCCTTCGGCGCAATAGAGCGCTGCGACGGTGCCCGCCGTGTTTGCGCGGATGCTGTGTTCCATTTTCATCGCTTCCAGGACCACCAGCGGTGTACCGACTTGCACCTGTTCGCCCACGCTGACCAACACCCGAACGATGCTGCCATTCATGGGCGCGGTGAGGCCGCCCTGATGCCCGTGGCTGGAATCCACTTCGGCTATCGGGTCAACCTGTTGAATGGCGTGTACGTCGCCCTGCCATTGCAGGTAAAGCGTGTCGGCCCGACGAATTGCAATCGTCTGGTGACGCACGCCGTCCCGCTCGATCAACAGGCGCTCGCCGTTCAGCCGAGCGCTTTGCTGCGAGTCACCACGCAGCACGATGCTCCGGGTTTCGGCGCCACACGCCAGGTGCAACGTCACTTCGCCAGGACCGCCGAGGCGCAGGCCTTTGGTGGTTGACCAGGGTGAATGGGCGTCGTCGGTTCTGACCGCCACTGGCGCGGTGCTCAGATATGCCCGCGCCGCCAATTGCCAGAACGCCTCCGTCAAACCCTCAGTCGCTGGCAGCAGATCGTCCTGATAGCGAGGGATAAATCCAGTGTCCAGTTCCGCTTCAGCGAACGCCGGGTGCGCGATGATCCGGCGCAGAAACGCAAGATTGGTGCGCAGGCCGCCGATGGCGAATTCGTCCAACATCGCCAGCAGCCGCAAACGCGCTTGTTCGCGGGTCTCCCCCCAGGCAATCAGTTTGCCGAGCATCGGGTCATAGAACGGCGAGACCTCGTCACCTTCCGCCACACCGCTGTCCACGCGACGTCCCGGCCCCGCAGTTGATTCGCGATACAGCGACAGCGTTCCGGTCGCAGGGAGAAAGTCGTTGGCCGGATCTTCCGCATACAGTCGCACTTCAATCGCGTGGCCGTTGAGGGGGACCTCGGCCTGGGTGATCGGCAGCGGCTCGCCCTGGGCCACTCGAATCTGCCAGGCCACCAGGTCCAGCCCGGTGATCGCCTCGGTCACCGGGTGCTCCACCTGCAGGCGCGTGTTCATTTCCATAAAGAAGAAATCGCCACGGGCATCCAGCAGAAACTCCACCGTGCCCGCGCCGACGTAGCCGATCGCCTGCGCCGCGCGCACAGCCGCTTCGCCCATGGCCTGACGCATCTGCGGTGTCAGGCCCGGTGCGGGGGCTTCCTCGACGACTTTCTGGTGACGGCGTTGGATCGAGCAGTCGCGCTCGTTGAGGTACAGGCAGTGGCCGTGCTGGTCGGCAAACACCTGAATTTCCACGTGGCGCGGCTTGAGCACGTACTTTTCGACGAGCATGCGCGAGTCGCCGAACGACGACTGCGCCTCACGTTGTGCCGAGGCCAGCGCTTCGGCCAGGTCCTCGTCGCGCTCAACCACCTTCATGCCCTTGCCGCCACCGCCGGCCGTGGCCTTGAGCAGTACCGGGTAGCCGATGCGGGCGGACGCTTCGCGGAAGGTTGCGGCGTCTTGCGCATCGCCGTGATAGCCGGGCACCAGCGGCACGCCAGCGGTTTCCATCAGCGACTTGGCCGCCGATTTGCTGCCCATGGCGTCAATGGCCGAGGCGGGCGGACCGAGGAAAATCAGGCCGGCCTGTTCCACCGCGCGGGCAAAGCCTGCGTTTTCCGAGAGAAACCCATAACCCGGGTGGATGGCTTGGGCGCCGCTGGCTTTGGCGGCCGCAATCAGCTTGTCGATTTGCAGGTAACTCTCGCTGGCCTTGCTGCCGCCGAGGTTCACCGCGACGTCGGCCTCGCGTACGTGCCGAGCGTTGCTGTCCGTGGCGCTGTGTACGGCGACGGTGGTCAGGCCCATGGCCTTGGCCGTGCGCATGACCCGGCAGGCGATTTCGCCCCGGTTGGCGATCAGCACCGAATTCAGCGGTTGTGTGTGGGGGGCGCTCATCAGTGCGACTCTCCTTGTGGGGCACGCAGGGCTTGTGGTGTTTGAGACAGCGTGCCGGGTTCGCCGCGCCAGGCCGGTTCGCGCTTTTGCAGAAACGCGCGCAGACCCTCCTGGCCTTCGGCGCTGACGCGAATGCGAGCAATGGCGTTCTCGCAATAGCGGCGCAGGGCAGGGGTCAACTCACCGTCGGCGACTTCGCGCAGCAGGTCTTTGCTGACGCGCATGGCCTGGGGGCTGTTGAGCAGCAGGTTGGCGATCCAGTGTTCCAGGTGCTGTTCCAGCTCGGCGGCGGGGTAACACTCGGCCAGCAGGCCGAGTTCCCGCGCCCGGGTGCCTTCGAAGCGTTCGGCGGTCAACGCATAGCGTCGCGCGTGACGTTCGCCGATGGCTTGCACCACGAACGGGCTGATCACCGCCGGGGCGAGCCCGATTTTCACTTCCGAGAGGCAGAACTGCGCGTCTTCAGCGCCGATGGCCATGTCGCAACAACTGATCAGGCCCAGTGCGCCGCCATAAGCAGCGCCTTGCACCACGGCGAGGGTCGGCGCCTTGAACTTGGCGAGGTTGTACATCAACTCGCCCAGCTCCCGGGCGTCGCCCAGGTTGGTGTTGTAATCGAGGTTGGCCGACTCCTGCATCCAGGCGAGGTCTGCACCGGCGCTGAAATGTCGGCCGCGTCCGCGCAACAGCAGAAAACGCAAGCTGTCGTCCCTCTGCAGCTGATCCAGGGCGATGATCAGCTCGCGAATCATCTGCGCGTTGAAGGCGTTGTTTTTCTCCGGCCGGTTGAGCCAGAGCGTGGCGAACCCTCGTGGGTCGAGGGCGATGTCGAGGGTGGCAAAATCATTCATGGGGCGATTCTCTCGGGTCACATCCGGAACACGCCGAAGCGGGTCGGTTCGATGGCGGCGTTGAGCGAGGCGCTGATGGCCAGGCCGAGAATGTCGCGGGTCTGGGCGGGGTCGATGACACCGTCGTCCCACAGCCGGGCGCTGGAGTACCAGGGGTGCCCCTGATGCTCGTACTGATCGAGGATCGGCTGGCGCAACGCGGCTTCCTCCTCGGCGCTGAAGGTCTGGCCGCTGCGTTCGGCCTGCTCGCGCTTGACCTGGACCAGCACGCCGGCGGCCTGTTCTCCGCCCATGACGCCGATCCGCGCGTTGGGCCACATCCACAGAAAGCGCGGGTCGTAGGCGCGGCCGCACATGCCGTAGTTACCCGCGCCGAAGCTGCCGCCGATGATCACCGTGAACTTTGGCACCTTCGCGCAGGCGACGGCGGTGACCAGCTTGGCGCCGTGCTTGGCGATGCCGCCGGCCTCGTACTTCTGGCCAACCATGAAACCGGTGATGTTCTGCAGAAACAACAGCGGAATGCCGCGCTGGCAGGCCAGTTCGATGAAGTGCGCGCCTTTCTGCGCGGCTTCGGCGAAGAGGATGCCGTTGTTGGCGAGGATGGCGATCGGGTAGCCATGCAGATGGGCGAAGCCGCAGACCAGCGTGGTCCCGAACAGCGCCTTGAATTCATCGAACACCGAACCGTCCACCAGCCGCGCGATGACTTCGCGCACGTCGAACGGCTGCTTGGCGTCTGCCGGGATCACGCCGTACAGCTCGTCATCGGCATACAGCGGCGCCTGGGGTGGGCGGGTTTGCAACTGGCCGAGCTTGCGCCAGTTCAGGTTGGCCACGCAGCGCCGGGCCAGCGCCAGTGCATGGTCGTCGCTGTCGGCGTAGTGATCGGCCACCCCCGAAACCTTGCAGTGCACGTCGGCGCCGCCGAGGTCTTCGGCGCTGACCACCTCGCCCGTGGCGGCTTTCACCAGCGGCGGCCCGGCAAGAAAAATCGTCGCCTGCTCGCGGACCATGATGGTTTCGTCGGCCATGGCCGGCACATAGGCGCCGCCGGCAGTGCAGGAGCCCATGACCACCGCGATCTGGGCAATGCCCTCGGCGCTCATGTTGGCCTGATTGAAGAAGATCCTGCCGAAGTGCTCGCGGTCCGGGAACACCTCGTCCTGGCGGGGCAGGTTGGCGCCGCCGGAGTCCACCAGGTAGATGCACGGCAGGCGGTTCTGCTGGGCGATGGTCTGGGCGCGCAGGTGTTTTTTCACGGTCAGCGGGTAATACGTGCCGCCTTTCACCGTCGCGTCGTTGGCGATGATCATGCATTCGACGCCTTCGACCCGGCCAATGCCGGCGATCAGCCCTGCAGCCGGGACGTCTTCGCCGTACACGTCATGGGCGGCGAGCTGGCTGAGTTCGAGGAAGGGCGAACCGAGGTCGAGCAGGCGATTGATCCGCTCCCGGGGCAACAATTTGCCCCGGGAGGTATGGCGTTCCTGAGCTTTGGCACCGCCGCCGCGCTGAACGTGGTCGAGCAGGCTGTGCAGCGCGTCGAGCTGCGTGCGCATGGCGTCGCTGTTGGCAGCGAATTCCGGCGAACGCGGGTTGATCTGGGTGTGCAGAGTGGTCATGGGGCCTCCGGAGCGGTCAGCGGGTTTCGTTGAACAGCTCACGCCCGATCAGCATGCGGCGGATCTCGCTGGTGCCGGCGCCGATCTCGTAGAGCTTGGCGTCGCGCAGCAGTCGTCCGGCCGGGAATTCGTTGATGTAGCCGTTGCCGCCGAGAATCTGGATGGTGTCGAGGGCAAACTGTGTCGCCCGTTCGGCGGCGTAGAGGATCACCCCGGCGGCGTCCTTGCGCGTGGTCTCGCCGCGCTCGCAGGCCTGGGCCACGGCGTACAGGTAGGCGCGGCTGGCGTTGAGCTGGGTGTACATGTCGGCGACCTTGCCCTGGATCAGCTGGAACTCGCCGATGCTCTGGCCGAACTGTTTGCGGTCGTGAATGTAGGGCAGCACCACGTCCATGCAGGCTTGCATGATCCCGACCGGCCCGCCGGAGAGCACGACACGCTCGTAATCCAGGCCGCTCATCAGCACCTTCACGCCACCGTTCAGCGCACCGAGCAGGTTTTCTTCCGGCACCTCGACGTCATCGAAGAACAGCTCGCAGGTGTTGGAGCCGCGCATGCCGAGCTTGTCGAACTTGTTGCCCCGCGAGAAGCCGTGCCAGTCGCGCTGGACGATGAACGCGCTGATGCCGTGGGCAGCTTTTTCCAGGTCGGTCTTCGCGTAGATCACGTAAGTGTTGGCGTCAGGGCCGTTGGTGATCCAGGTCTTGCTGCCGTTGAGGACGAAGCGGTCGCCCCGTCGGTCGGCGCGCAGCTTCATTGAGACCACGTCGGAACCGGCGTTGGGTTCGCTCATCGCCAAAGCGCCGACGTGCTCGCCGCTGATCAGTTTGGGCAGGTAGCGGGCTTTCTGTTCGGGCGTGCCGTTGCGATTGATCTGGTTGACGCAGAGATTGGAGTGGGCGCCGTAGGACAACGCCGCGGAGGCGGAGCCCCGGCTAATTTCTTCCATGGCGATGACATGGGCCAGATAGCCGAGGCCCGCGCCGCCGTATTGCTCATCGACGGTGATGCCCAGCAGACCCATGTCGCCGAATTTGCGCCACATGTCGGCGGGGAAGAGGTTGTCTTTGTCGATCTGTGCAGCGCGCGGGGCGAGCTCGGCAGCGACGAAGGCGTGCACCTGGTCGCGCAGCATGTCGAGGGTTTCGCCGAGGCCGAAGTTGAGCGTGGGGTAATTCATGAACTGCATCCCGTGTTGTTATTGGAGGGCTGTCAGGGGGGAAGATGATGTGCACCTTTACGTCAACGTAAGCCTGCGGTCATGCTGATGTCAACGGGAACGAGGCATTGGCCCGGGGAATAACGGAAGGGGGAGAGGTTTACAAATGCCGGATAGCACGAAGGGGAGCCTGGGCTCCCCTTCAAGTTCGATTGCATGCTCGTTTTTATTGTTAGGTGGGCTGTTGTTGTTTTTGGCGCCCCGCCTTTTTTGCTTTTCTGAGCGACCCCCAAACGGGGCCAAGAGCAAACGTATTTTTTTGAGCGCTGATCCGCTTCGATCTTTCGATCCGACTCGACTGGTAGCTGCCTGAACGCAGTTTTATTGTTCTCAGTACGGTCGTGAGGCCAGGGCCTCAAGTAGAGCGATCCACTCCAAAAAAATCAGTTAGCTGCGTCTCTGTCCGTGTTGTTCTTGTTATGTCAGAGCCGATACGTCTTGTTTTTATTGGGTTATTGCATTTGTTATTTTTGTTGTACGTAAGACATAGCAGAAGCCATGCCAACTTTCAGAAGGTCCCGGTTTCCGGGGTTTTGCGGACTTCACCGGCCTCGATTCACTGCTGAATCTGTCGCCAGGTGTTTCCGTGTTACCCGTTTCCCTGAACGCGATGGCGGGCAGGGTAACACTGTGTGACAACTTGTCGCACATCAGGCCGACAGACGTGCTCTTGCCACCCGCGAGCCGTTTGCCCGTCCGAGGGTGTCGCTGATGCGCTGGCCTGCTGCGATGAGTGTGTGCAGATCGATACCGGTCTCGATGCCCAGGCCGTTCAGCAGGTAAACCACGTCCTCGCTGGCCACGTTGCCGGTTGCGCCTTTGGCGTAAGGGCAGCCGCCGAGGCCGGCCACGGAACTGTCGAACACCTGAATGCCCTCCAGCAGGCTGGCGTAGATGTTGGTCAGCGCCTGACCATAGGTGTCGTGGAAGTGCCCGGCCAGTTTGCCGCGGGGGATCTGCCCGGCGACCACGTTGAACAGCGTGCGGGTGGCCCCCGGCGTGCCGGTGCCGATGGTGTCGCCAAGGGACACCTCGTAGCAGCCCATGGCGTACAGCTCGTTGGCGACTGCCGCCACTTGCTTCGGCGCAATGTCCCCTTCATAGGGGCAACCGAGCACGCAGGACACGTAGCCGCGAACGCTGATGCCGTGCAGCCGCGCGGCTTCCATAATCGGCAGGAAGCGGTCCAGGCTTTCGCTGATCGAGCAGTTGATGTTGCGCTGGGAGAACGATTCCGATGCGGCGGCGAATACGGCCACTTCTTTCACGCCAGCAGCGAGGGCGTCTTCGAACCCCCGCAAGTTAGGCGTCAGTGCGGCGTAGGTCACGCCGTCCCTGCGCTGGATGCCGGCGAACAGTTCGGCGGAGCCGGCCATCTGCGGCACCCATTTCGGCGAAACGAAACTGCCCGCTTCGATATAGCTGACACCGGCGTCGGCCAAGTCATGCACCAGCTGCAGTTTGTCGCTGACGCTGACGGGGCGGGATTCGTTCTGCAGACCATCCCGAGGGCCGACTTCGACCAGACGCACACGCTGAGGGAGAGACATATCGGCATCGTTCCTGAGAGGTTTGACTTGAGATTATTGAGTTATCTGGTTGAATCAGCTGGACATTTCCAGCGCGGCTTTGCAGCGTTCTTCAGCGGTGTCCAGCTCCAGCTGCATTTGCTGAATATCCAGGAGCTGCTGATCCAGTTGAGCGCGACGCTCGGCGATTTTCTCGAGCATGGTGCTCAACTGTTTGTGATTGCCCCCAGTGGGGTCGTACAGACCGATGAGGTCGCGGCACTCGGCCAGGGAAAAACCGATGCGTTTGCCGCGAAGGATGAGTTTGAGGGTGACCTTGTCACGGGGGGAGTAAATACGCTCCTGCCCGCGGCGTTCGGGGCTGAGCATGCCTTGTTCTTCGTAGAAACGGATGGTGCGGGTGGTAATGTCCAGCTCGCGGGCGAGGTCGGAGATGCTGTAGGTGATAGCGGTCATGGCAGTGCTCGATACGGAAGGCATGGGCGTAACGTAAGTTGGGCTTTACGTTAACGTCAAGCGGCGTTATCAAACACTGGCCCAGCGTATGCCAATCGTAGGAGCGGGTTTTTGAGTGTAGGACCGGCTTCAGCCGGGAAAGGGCCAGCAGCCACACCGCACAATTGATGGTGTTCACACGGGCCTCTTCCCGGCTAAAGCCGGTCCCACTAAAAGACCGCGTGCATCCGTTGCTACTGGCCGGAACCCAAAGGTCTACTTCACCGCTGCTTCTAGGGTCTTGCCCAGCTTGCGCTCCTGCGCGGTCACCAACTGGCAAAGCTCGATAATCTGCTCTCGCATCCAGCGGTTCGCCGGGTCCTGGTCGGTGCTTTCGTGCCAGTACAGGTGCGTCTCCACGGTTGGAACGTCGTTCACCGGCAGATACACGAAATGCAGGTCATTGCGCCGGGCGAAGCGCTCGGGAACGGTCATGACCATGTCGGTCTGCTGCAGCACTTGCGAGGCCATCAGGTAATGCTGCGAACGCAACGCGACCTTGCGCTGAATGCCCATTTTGCCCAAAGCCAGATCCACGTAACCCAAGCCACTGCGTCGGCTGGAAATATGAATGTGCGCAACGCCAAGGTAGTCATCCAGGCTGATGGCGTCCTTGTTCGCCAGCGGATGGCCGCGGCGCATGGCGCACACGTAGTGGTCTTCCATCAGCTTGACGTGGCGCACCTGCGGGTCGGTGTTCAAAGGCGCGTCCACCGCGAAGTCCAGCCGGCCGGCCGCGAGTTCCTTGGTCGTCTCCCGGCGTTTGGACAGAAAGCTTTCAATGGTCACGGCGGGCGCCAGACGCCGCAGCCGCTGGAACAGCGCGGGCAGGATCACCGCCTCGGTGAGGTCGGTCATGCTGATGCGGTAGTTCTTGTTGGCCTGCAGCGGATTGAAGATCCGGCTCTCCTGCACCGACACCCGCAGCAGCGAAAGAGCATTGCGCACCGGGCCGATGATGTTCTGCGCCATGGGCGTGGGCACCATGCCTTGGGCCGTGCGCACGAACAGCGGATCGTTGAAGGTTTCGCGAAGGCGCGACAGGGCGTTGGACACGGCAGGCTGGGTGATGCCGACGATCTGGCCGGCGCGGGTCAGGTTTGCTTCGGTGTAGATGGCGTCAAACACAATAAAGAGATTGAGATCGACCTTGCTCAGGTTCATTGCTGTGCGCCTCGTGCAGTTCTTGTTGTTTGGAATGCGCCGAATCATATATCGGTTATGAATGTTTATACACGCCGAGAATAGGTTAGATAAATGGGGGGCGCTGTTCTAGCATCGGATCACGACCTGACAACACCTCACAGAAGGCAGCAGCCCCATGGATTTCGCTTACTCCCCCAAGGTTCAGGCACTGCGCGAGCGCGTGACCGCCTTCATGGACACTTACGTGTACCCGGCCGAGCCGGTGTTCGAGCGTCAAGTGGCCGAAGGCGATCGCTGGCAGCCGACGGCGATCATGGAGGAGCTCAAGGCGAAGGCGAAAGCCGAGGGGCTGTGGAACCTGTTCCTGCCGGAATCCGAACTGGGGGCAGGGCTGTCGAACCTCGAGTACGCGCCGCTGGCGGAGATCATGGGCCGCTCGCTGCTGGGCCCGGAGCCGTTCAACTGTTCCGCGCCGGACACCGGCAATATGGAAGTGCTGGTGCGCTATGCCAATGACGCGCAAAAAGAGCGATGGCTGGAACCCTTGCTGCGCGGCGAGATCCGCTCGGCGTTTGCGATGACCGAACCCGACGTGGCCTCTTCGGATGCCACCAACATGGCCGCGACCGCCGTACGCGATGGCGATGAGTGGGTCATCAACGGACGCAAGTGGTGGACCTCCGGCGCCTGTGACCCGCGCTGCAAGATCATGGTCTTCATGGGCCTGAGCAACCCGGACGGCCCGCGTCACCAGCAGCATTCGATGATTCTGGTACCGACTGACGCGGCGGGGGTGAAGATCGTCCGGCCGCTGCCGGTGTTCGGCTACGACGATGCGCCCCACGGTCACGCCGAAGTGCTGTTTGAAAATGTACGCGTGCCGTACGAAAACGTCCTGCTGGGTGACGGACGCGGGTTCGAAATCGCCCAGGGTCGTCTGGGCCCGGGCAGGATTCACCACTGCATGCGTTCGGTCGGCATGGCGGAACGCGCGCTGGAATTGATGTGCAAACGCTCGGTTCAGCGCACCGCGTTTGGACGGCCGTTGGCGCGACTGGGTGGCAACATCGACAAGATCGCCGACTCGCGCATGGAAATCGACATGGCGCGCCTGCTGACCCTGAAGGCCGCCTACATGATGGACACCGTGGGCAACAAGGTGGCAAAAAGCGAGATCGCGCAAATCAAGGTGGTCGCACCGAACGTTGCGTTGCGGGTGATCGACCGGGCAATTCAGATGCACGGGGGCGCGGGGGTGTCCGGCGATTTCCCGTTGGCCTATATGTACGCCATGCAGCGCACCCTGCGCCTGGCCGACGGCCCGGACGAAGTGCACCGCGCGGCCATTGGGAAGTTTGAGATCGGCAAGTATGTGCCGAAGGAGATGATGCGCGGCGAGCATCGATGATCGACCACGGCGTCACCAGCAACCCGTAGGTTGCTGGCACGGATGCAGGCGGCTGAACCGCCTCACTCCACCCAAACCTCGACCCGGCGGTTCTTGATCCGGCCTTCATCGCCATCATTGGCCGCCACCGGCATTTCGTCGCCAAACCCGCGCACGTCACGCAGCACCACCTGATGTTTCAGCAGCTCCCGGCGCACGGCCATGGCGCGCAGTTTTGACAGCAATTGCGCCCGCGCCGGATCGCTTTTGGCATCGCCAAACCCCGCCAGCGTCACCTTCTGATCCAGCTTTTCATGGGCCTTCAGGTACTCGACCACGCGCTTGAGATCGAGCATCGCCTTGGTGTCCAGCGTCGCGCTGCCCTGGGCGAAACGGAAATTCACCGACAGCCGTTCGGCCTCCCGCGCCAGATTCTGATACTCCAGTGGCATCTGTGCCGTAGCCCTCACTTTCACCGCCTGAACCGTCTGCGCCACAAACCCGTTCTGCGCGACGATAGACTGGCCCTGGGGACTCTGGGCGAACCGCACCAGCGCCTTGGCCCAGCGCTGCCTCGAGTCGGGCGGCAGGTAAAAATAGAGACGGCGCGACAGCGGATAGTCTTCGGTAGCAATCAGGCTGACCGTGGGCAGCATCGGTTTTGACTCACCGTCGATGATCGCCACGGCCTTTGCCTGCCGAATATAGGGCAGGCCGATGAAGCCGATGCCCTGACGGTCCTGACTGACCTGGTCGGACAGTTCCTCACTGGACTCGAAGCGCCTGACCTCCTTCGACAGCGTCTTGGCGGACTTGGCCAGCACCAACTCGTTGAAGGTGTCGAACGTGCCGGACTGTTGATCCCGTGCGTATAAATGGATAGCCCCGGCCGGGCCACCCAGTTGCTCCCAGTCGCGGATCTCGCCGGAAAAGATTTTCGCCAGTTCCGCCGTGCTCAGCTCCCGCAGCGGGTTGCCGGGGTGAAGAATCACTGCCACGCCGTCGATGGCGATCACCTGCTCGGCCTCATGACTGCGCAGATCGCCCAGGGCCGCCAGCTCGATAGCCTCGTTGTTCTTGATCGGTCTTGAGGATGCCGCCACATCGGCCAACCCGTCCTTCAGCGCCGCAAACCCGGTGCTCGATCCATGGGCAGCAATCTCGATGCTGACGTTCTGGCCCGAGGGCAATTGGGCGGTAATGCGCAGTTCGTTAGGGCGCGCGCCCGGTTGTTCCTGTATCGATTGCGCGCCTTGCTGCGCCAGCAAGCCCTTGACCAGCGCCGGCCCCAGCTGCGCGCCAATCGTATTCGAGCCCTGAATGCGCAAGGCTGGCGATCCGTCAGTCGGCGCCGGAAGCGTAGCCGCGCCAGCGCTGACCGAGAGGGCGGCGGCAAGGAGTGAAGAGAGGACAAGAAAAACGCGGGTGCGCAGCATGTGCGGCATCTTTATATGAGCGGAGGTGGCCGGAGAATAAGACAGGCGGATGACGGCCAGATGACAGATCGCCGCTTGGTGCGCGTTGGAGGAGCAAGCCGCAGGCAGGGCGCCATGCGGCTCATCATTCAATGATTCGGTTATTCCAGCTCAAGCCAGATCGGCGCGTGGTCGGACGGTTTGTCCATGGAGCGCAAGTGATAATCCACGCCCGCTCCCTTGATGCGCGGTTGCAGGCCGTGGGAGGCGAGGATCAGGTCGATGCGCAGGCCGCGCTTGGGCTCGTCTTCAAAACCGCGACTGCGGTAATCGAACCAGCTGAATTGATCGACCACTTCCGGGTACAGGTGGCGGAAGCTGTCCACCAGGCCCCAGTTCTTGAGTTTGGCGAGCCACTCGCGCTCCTCCGGCAGGAAGCTGCACTTGCCGGTTTTCAGCCAGCGCTTGGCGTTGTCGGCGCCGATGCCGATGTCGCTGTCTTCCGGAGAGATGTTGACGTCGCCCATCACCACCAGCGGCTGGTCATTGCTGAATTTCGTTTCCAGCAGGTTCTGCAGATCTGCGTAGAAGCGCAGCTTCGCCGGGAATTTGGTCGGGTGATCACGGCTTTCGCCCTGTGGGAAATAGCCGTTCATGACTGTCACCGGATTACCGTTGCGATCGGCGAATGTGCCCCAGATGAAGCGGCGCTGGGCGTCTTCGTCGTCGTTGTCGAAGCCCTTGTGAATTGACAGCGGCGGCTGACGCGAAAGCAAAGCGACGCCGTAATGACCCTTCTGGCCGTGGAAATGCACGTGGTAGCCCAGCGCTTCGATATCGGCCTGGGGGAATTGCTCGTCGGAGACCTTGGTTTCCTGCAAGCCAATGACGTCGGGCTGATGTTTCTCGATCAACGCCGCCAGTTGGTGCGGTCGGGCGCGAAGGCCGTTGATATTAAAAGACACAAGTTTCATGGGCGGCGCTCCTGGCAGCTCCTTGCAAATACAAACGGCGATGCTAGCCGACCTGCCCGGTGACGGCCAGCGCCCGGTTCGCCCGGCTGCATTGGAACCGGGGGGCGTGCATTGCTGAACGACGGCCAAGTCGTGGGGAACTGCGCTTGCGGGTGGCGACTCGAAGCCTTGAAGACACCCACCCGAGCGACCGCCCCGGGGCTCATCAAAAGGACGAACACCATGCCTGAACTGCCTGGCGAAACGGCGCAGATCCGTCAGCTCGACAGCGGCTATTCCCGCGAAACCCGCACGTTGCTGTACCTCGCTTACCGTCAGGAGCCGAGTTTCGCGTACCTGTTCGAATCCGGCCGCTCCGGCTACGAGCATCGGGTCAAGGCGACCATCCGTGCGCTGGTCAAACAGCATTTTCTTCAGGACTTGCCGGCGTTGGGGCTGTTCGTGGCGGACCGTCTGGTGGGCGTTGCGCTGATTGCGCCTCCCCAGCGGCGACTGGGCATCACCGAAAGCTGGGCCTGGCGGATTCGCATGTTGATAAGCACCGGCCTGCGCGGGACCCAGCGCTACCTGGAGTATTACCATGACGTGCTGGCCTGTGCGCCGTCGGAAGCGGTTCATGTGCTGCCGCTGCTCGGCGTCCATCCTGATTTTCAGGGCAAGCATTATGGTGAGCAGTTGCTTCTGGCGTTGCATGACTGGTGTGGGCAGGACAAAAACTCGGAAGGCATCGTCCTCGACACGGGAAATGGCCATTATCTGGATTTTTACGATCGACACGGTTATCAAGAAATCGGCGAAGTGGAAGTAGGACCCGTCCGAGAACGCATATTTTTCCGCCCAAATCCCCAGGTTTCATTGGGCTCTGTGGCTTGAGCTACGCAAGCTTCCCCATTTGAGCGGGTTCCAGCAGCCCGCGTCGCTCGTGTAGCATTCGCGCCTATGAAGTTTCCCCATCGATACACCAGTGGCTTTCTCTTGATGTTGTCCAGCTGCGCGGCATTCGCCGATGCGCAGCTGGAGGTCCGGATCAAGCCGTCCAATGCCGCGCTCAAATCCAACATCGAAGGGTATGTAGGCAGCCTCGGCGAGCGCGACGAGCCAGCCCTCGAACGTTTCAGCGTGGGGGCCGTCGAGCAGGCGCAGAAGGCCGCTCAGGCCCTTGGCTATTATCAGGCGCAGATTGACAGCGAAGTCCGCCATGTCGACAACAACCTGCAACTGCTGCTGAAGGTCGAGGCGGGTGAGCCCGTCCACCTGCGCAATGTGTCCATCCGCGTGACCGGGCAGGCCACCCAGCTGAAAAGCTTCCGGGTGCCCAAAGGCGACGCCCTGAAACCCGGCGCTGTGCTCAACCATGGTGTCTACGAGGACGCCAAACACCTGATCGAAACCCAGGCCGCGCGCTATGGCTTCTTCAATGGCCGGTTCGTGACCCAGCGCCTGTCCGTTGACCCCCGTGCCGGTGTCGCTGACATTGAACTGGTCTACGACAGCGGGCCGCGTTTCTCCCTTGGCAAAGTGACGTTCAGCGGCGACGCGCCGTTCGATGAAGACCTGCTGCGGCGCATGGTCCCGTTCAAGCAAGACACGCCTTACGACTCCGAACTGATCGCCGAACTCAACCAGGCCATGCAGTCGAGCGGCTATTTCGAAGGCGTGCGGGTCAACGCATCGCCCACCGACGCCCAGGCTCAGGTCATTCCGGTGGACGTCCAGCTGCAAACCCGCAAGCCGCGGACCATGGGGCTGGGCGTCGGCTATTCCACCGACGTTGGCCCTCGGGTAAAAGCCAACTGGACGCGCCACTGGGTCAATCCCCAGGGTCACAGCTATGGCGCTGAAGCCGAAATCTCTGCGCCACGGCAGAATGTCGGCCTGTTCTACGACATCCCGCTGGACCCGCCCCTGACCGACAAACTGCGTTTCGCCGGCGGCTACCAATATGAAGAAATCGCCGACACCGACAGCCTCAGCAAGCTCCTGACCGTCGGCCCCGAGTGGCACAGCAAATTGCCCAGCGGCTGGGAACGGGTGATCTCGCTGAAATGGCAGCGCGAAGAATACCGACTGGGCAACGATGAAGGCCTCAGCACCTTGCTCATGCCCGGCGTCAGCTATTCATACCTGCGCAGCGATAACCGCATCGACCCGCACAATGGCTACCGGCTGCAGTTCGACACCCAGGTCGCCAAGGAAGGACTGGGCTCGGACGCCAACCTCCTGCACGGCACGGTCATGCTCAAAGGGCTGACCACCGTGGCGCAGAATCACCGCTTTCTCGGGCGGGTGCAGGTTGGCGGCAGTGCCACCAATGGCTACAAATCGATCCCGCCTTCGCTGCGTTTCTTTGCCGGTGGCGACCAGAGCGTGCGCGGTTATGACTACCAATCGCTGTCCCCGGAAAACTCCGACGGCGACAAGATCGGCGGCCGCTATATGATTGCCGGCAGCGCCGAGTACCAGTACTCGATTGCCGAAAAGTGGCGCGTGGCGGCGTTCGTCGATCAGGGCAACTCGTTTAATACCCTGGACCTGCCGAGCCTCAAGACCGGCGTCGGCATCGGTGTGCGCTGGGTGTCTCCGGTCGGGCCGCTGCGCCTGGACCTCGCCCACGCACTGGATGAAGACGGCGGTATTCGTCTGCACTTCTCGATGGGACCTGAACTGTGACGAATAGGGATTTGTTGAAACGCACCGTCGCAATCACAGCGATTACGCTGCTGTCGTTAGTCATCCTCGTGGTGCTGACGATGACTCTCCTTCTCGGCACCCAAAGCGGCAGTCGTTGGGCGCTCGGTCTGGTGCCGGGCCTGTCGGTCGAAGGGTTTTCCGGTCGGCTGGGCGGCGCATGGCAGGCGGATCACCTGATCTGGCAGCAAGGCCAGAGCACAGTCGACATTGACGCGCCGGTGTTCGACTGGTCACCGGCGTGCCTGGCGCGCATGACGCTGTGCATCGACAACCTGCAGACGGGCGACATCAGGCTGCAATTTCCGCCTTCGAGCGACGAAGCCAGCAGCGCCCCCATCAAACTGCCGGATCTCAAGCTGCCGTTGGCCCTGCAGCTGGGTCGCGTGCAGATCGGCAGTCTGCACCTGGACGGCACCGAACAGGTTCGCGACCTGCAACTGGCGGCGCACTGGACTGCCGAAGGGTTGAAGATCGATTCGCTGCACGCCGGTCGTGATGACATCGCCCTCGACCTGTCGGGGCTGCTCAAACCCGAGGGCGACTGGCCGCTGACCGCCGAAGGGCAATTGAAGCTGCCGGACGTCAGCGGTCAGCCGTTGTCACTGGCGCTGAGCATACAGGGCGATCTGCTCAAGACGTTGACGCTGAATGCGCAGAGCAAGGGGTATATCGACGCTCATCTGATCGGTGAGCTGCAGCCGTTGGTGGAAAACCTGCCGGCAACCATCGCCATCACCAGCGACGCGTTCAAACCGAGTGCCGATTTACCGGACACGCTGCAGCTCAATCAGCTGGTTCTCAACGCCAAGGGCGACCTTGCCCAGGGTTACGCCATCACCGGCAATGCCAGCCTTCCCGCTGAAAAAGGCCCGGTGGCACTGGCGCTACAAGGGCGTGTCGACGCCAAGGGCGCGGACATTGCGGCGCTGGACCTGACCGCCAGTGACAATCAGCGGCTCAAGGCCAGCGGCAAGCTGGATTGGCAGCAGGGCCTGCGCGCCGACGCCAAAATCGACTGGCTCGATTTCCCCTGGCATCGCCTGTATCCGCTGATCGATGAGCCGCAGGTCAGCGTGCATACGTTCACCGGCGAAGTGTCCTACACCGACGGCAAATACCTCGGCCATTTCGCTGGGGAGTTCAAAGGGCCGGCCGGTCCTTTCACTCTAGAAAGCCCGTTCAGCGGCGATCTGCAGCAGATCTTTCTGCCCCAGCTTGAACTGGCAGCCGGGCAGGGCAAGGCCAGCGGTCACCTGAACCTGCAATTTGCCGACGGCATCGCCTGGGACACGGCGCTGGATCTCAGCGCCATCGATCCCGCTTATTGGGTCGCGGAGTTGCCGGGCGCCCTGGCAGGTCCGCTGCGCAGCAAAGGGTCGCTGCGTAACGAGCAATTGAACCTGAATGCCGACCTCGATCTGAAAGGGCGTCTGCGCGGCCAGCCTGCGGTGCTGCAAGCCAAGGCCGATGGGGCCGACAATAAATGGAATCTCAACGCCCTGGACATCCGCTTGGGCGACAACCGGATTCAGGGCACGGGCAGCCTCCAGCAGAAAGTCGCCGCACAGCTGGACATCAACCTGCCGCGGCTGGGTCAACTGTGGCCCGGACTGCAAGGGCAGATGAAAGGGCGCGTCGACGTCGCCGGCACGGTGCAGGCGCCCCAGGGGCAACTGGCGTTGCAGGGCACTCAACTGGCCTTTGGGGCGAACAAGCTGCAAGCCCTTACGTTGGCGGCCAAGCTCGACAACGCCCAGCGCGCAACCCTTGATCTGAAGACATCCGGCATTCAAGCCGGCGATACCGCGTTGGGCGCTTTGACTGTCAACGGTCAGGGCGACATCAAGCGTCAGCAGGTGAAACTCGACCTACAGGGACCGTTGCTCAAACTGGCCCTCGCGCTGGACGGCAACCTGGACAAAGGCAACTGGCGCGGGCGTCTGGCCAGCGGTGACATCCAGAGCGGCGGGCAGGACTGGAAGCTGCAACAGCCGGCCAAACTGGAGCGTCTGGCCGACGGCAAGGTCAACTTCGGTGCCCATTGCTGGGTCTCGGGGCCTGCGAGTCTGTGCGGCGAAGATCAGCGTCTGATGCCGGAGCCGCGCCTGCGCTATCACCTCAAGCGCTTCCCGCTGGAAAGCCTGGCGCAGTGGCTGCCCAAGGATTTTGCGTGGAAGGGCGCGCTCAATGCCGACATCCAGCTGGACGTTCCCGCTGCCGGCCCCAATGGCCAGGTGGTAATCGACGCCAGCGGCGGGACGCTGCGGGTCAAGGACAAGAATCAGTGGCTGGACTTCCCCTACGACACGCTGAAGCTGACCAGCAGCCTGACCCCGAAGAAAGTCGACACCAGCCTCGATTTTCGTGGCGGCAAGCTCGGCGAACTGCTGGCCCGACTGAGCATCGATCCAATCGCCAAAAACAAATCAGTGACCGGCGACTTCACCCTTAGCGGCCTGGATATTTCAGTGGGCCGACCTTTCGTCCCGATGATTGAGAAACTCAACGGCAAGCTCAACGGCAGCGGCCGGATTTCGGGCAGCCTGATGGCGCCGCAGATCAACGGCAACGTGGCGCTCACCGACGGTGAGGTGTCGGGGCCGGAAGTGCCTGTGAGCTTTGAAAAACTCAACGTTCAAGCCCTGATTGCCGGCGAACGTGTGGATTTGACCGGCAAATGGAGCAGCGGCGTGGCGGGTCAGGGCAGTATCGGCGGGCATGTGGCCTGGGCCGATGCGCTGGATGTCGACGTTGCGGTGAAAGGCACCCACCTGCCGATCACTGTTGAGCCCTACGCCAAGCTGGAAGCAGCGCCGGACCTGAAGATCACCTTGCAGGGTGACCGGCTGGCAGTGTCGGGCAAAGTGCTGATTCCGAAAGGCGAGATCACCGTGCGGCAGCTGCCGCCCTCGACCGTTAAAGTGTCCGATGACACGGTGATCGTCGGCCAGCAGACCAAACAGGGCAAAACCCCGCTGGCCATCGCCATGGACGTGAACGTCGAAGTAGGGCAGGAAACCCTGAGTTTTACCGGCTTTGGCCTGACCGCCAATCTCGTCGGGCACGTGCACATCGGCGACAACATGGACACCCGCGGAGAGCTCAATCTCAACGATGGCCGCTACCGGGCCTACGGCCAGCGCCTGACCATTCGCAAGGCGCGCCTGTTGTTCGCAGGGCCTGTGGATCAGCCGTATCTGGACATCGAAGCCATTCGCCAGACCGACGACGTGATTGCCGGCATTCGACTGAGCGGCAGCGCCGAGCAACCGACCACCACGGTGTTCTCGGAACCGTCCATGAGTCAGGAACAGGCGCTGTCCTATCTGGTACTGGGCCGTCCGCTGAGCACCAACGGTGAGGACAGCAACATGGTCGCCCAGGCGGCGCTGGCGTTGGGTCTGGCTGGCGGTTCCTCGACGGCGGGCAAACTGGCGTCCGGGCTGGGGATTCAGGATTTCGACCTGGACACCTCCGGCAGCGGCGACAAGACGGCGGTGGTCGCCAGCGGCAAGATCACCGACAAGCTCAGCCTGCGTTATGGCGTGGGGGTGTTTGAACCGGCCAATACGCTGACCTTGCGCTATCTGTTGAGCAAGAAGGTGTATCTGGAGGTCGCGGGTGGCGTTGCGAGTTCGCTGGATATTTTCTATAAGCGAGATTTTTGATCGGACGAGGCGGATGGGGAGGGAACCGGCTTGCCAGCAGCGGAGTGCAGCCGCCAACAAGCCGGTCTAACGCATTACACCGCAAAGGATGAGCGGCCGCCGAACAACCCGCCTCAGCCGTTGACGAGTTTCATCGCCGCGTCCGGATAACGGCCGCCTGCGACCGCGTTCACAGGGAACAGATCCTTCAGCGCCTGTAATTCCGCCGCACTGAGTGTCACGTCCAGCGCAGCGACGTTCTCCTCCAGGTATTTGCGCTGCTTGGTGCCGGGAATCGGAATCACGTCATTGCCCTGGGCGAGCACCCAGGCCAACGCCAGCTGGCCGGCAGTGATGCCTTTTTCTGCCGCCAGTTGCTCGACCTTCTGCACCAGCAGCAGGTTTTTGGCGAAGTTTTCGCCCTGAAACCTCGGGCTGCTGCGGCGGTAGTCATCGGCGGCGAAGTCGTCCGGGCTTTTAAGGGCGCCCGTCAGAAAACCTCGGCCCAACGGGCTGTACGGGACAAACGCGATACCCAGACGGCGGCAAGTGTCCAGCACGCCGTTTTCTTCCGGATCGCGGCTCCACAGGGAGTATTCGGTCTGCAAGGCGGTAATGGGATGGACCTTGTGAGCGCGTTCGAGGGTGCTGGCCGACGCTTCGCTCAAGCCGAGAAAGCGCACCTTGCCGGCCTTGACCAGCTCAGCCATGGCGCCAACGGACTCTTCGATTGCCACGCCCGGATCGATGCGGTGCTGGTAATACAGATCCAGGGTGTCGATTTTCAGCCGCTGCAACGTGCCATCGATCGCGGCGCGGATGTACTCGGGACTGCCATTCACCCCGCGCGCGCCGGCGTCGCCCGGCGTACGCACAATGCCGAACTTGCTGGCGATGAACGCCTGATCCCGCTTGCCCGCCAGCGCTTTGCCCAACAGTTCTTCGTTGGTGTGGGGGCCGTACATGTCGGCGGTGTCGAGCAGGGTGACGCCCAACTCAAGCGCCCGGTGAAGGGTGGCGATGGCTTCATCGGGATTGCCGCCGGTGGTGTAAAAGTCGGTCATGCCCATGCAGCCCAGGCCCAGGGCCGAGACCTGTGGTCCGTTTTTTGCCAAGTTGACGCGTTTGCATGATGAATGCCTTGTCGATCAAGAGGACTACCATTCTTGCGCCTCGACAGCGTCGGGATAAACCGGCTAAAAGTGCTTTCACTATTGGTTATTTCTAAACAATCCCTCAGCGGACCTGTGACGAGCCATGGATAAATTCAATGCGATGCGAGCCTTCACGCGCATCGTCGAGCTGGGCGGTTTCGCCAAAGCCGCCGACAGCCTGCACATGCCGCGCGCCTCGGTGACCATTCTGATCAAGCAACTGGAGGCGGAACTGGGCGTGCAATTGTTGATGCGCACCACGCGGCAGGTGACGCCAACGCCGGACGGTCAGGCCTATTACCACCGCTGCGTGAATGTGCTGAACGCGCTGGAAGCCGCCGAATCGGTGTTCTCCTCGGTGGCCAAAGACCCGGAAGGGGTGCTGCGCGTCGACATGCCGTCTGGCATCGGTCGGCTGATCATCATGCCGCTGTTGCCGGAGTTCACCGAGCGTTACCCCCGGCTGGAGATGGAAGTGGGCATGAACGACCGCCCGGTGGACCTGATTCGGGAGGGCTACGATTGCGTGATTCGCGGTGGCCAGCCCCTCGATCATTCACTGGTGGCCCGGCCGCTCGCTCAGATGCGCCAAGTGGTGTGCGCCAGTCCGAGCTATCTGCAGCGAAGGGGCACACCGCAATCACTGGCCGATCTGCAGCATCACCAGATCATCGAATACTTTTCTTCGACCACCAACAAGCGCTACGGGCTGGAGTTCGTCATCGACGGCCGGACCCAGGCGCCGGACCTGCCCAAAGCCCTGGCGACCAACAGCGCCGATGGCTACCTCGCCGCGTGCAGCGCGGGTTACGGACTGGTGCAGACGCCGTATTACCACGTTGCCGAATTATTGCGTCGTGGCGAGCTGATCGAAGTGCTGGGCGATGTCGAACAACCACTATTGTCTTTGACCGCGCTGTACCCGGCACACCGGCAGACCTCACGGCGGGTGAGGGTATTCGTCGACTGGGTGGTGGACGTGTGCTCGCGTCCGGGGCTGATGGACAAACCGGTAATGCACCGCGTTTCCTGACAACAAAATCGTTTCTGGCGGTAGGTTGCCGCGGTTTTTCATGGTTAACTTCCGCCTTCGCATGCCACTCAAACAAGGACTCAGCTCATGCCACAAGTGACTCGTAGAGGCTCCCCGGTACAGATCAGCGGCGAACTGCCGAAAGTCGGCAGCAAGGCGCCGGCCTTCAAACTGGTAGCGGGCGATCTGTCCGACGCCACGCTGGAAACCTTCGCCGGCAAGCGCAAGGTGCTGAACATTTTCCCGAGCGTCGACACACCGACCTGCGCCACCTCCATCCGCAAATTCAACGCCCAGGCCAACGAGCTGAACAACGCCGTCGTGCTGTGCATCTCCGCCGACCTGCCGTTCGCCCAGGCACGTTTCTGCGGCGCCGAAGGTCTGGAAAACGTGAAGAACCTGTCGACCATGCGCGGCGCGCAGTTCATGCAGGACTACGGCGTTGCCATCGCCGACGGGCCGATGGAGGGGCTGACCACCCGTGCCGTGGTCGTGCTGGACGAAAACGACGTTGTGTTGCACAGCGAGCTGGTACCGGAGATCGGTCAGGAGCCGAACTACGACGCAGCACTGGCGGTATTGAAGTAAGCTCGCAGGCGGCTTATTGCCACCAGCGGGCGCGGTAACATCCCGCAACATACAAGCGGCCTGACTCAATCAGGCCGTTTTTATTGGTACATCAGCACCTTATCCAAAGTAAGCACCAGGTAAATTGCCGGTAAAGGCCCTTTGCCTGTCCGCTGTCTGTGCTTATTGTTCAGCCTCCCGAAGACGCTCACGCGCACACTGGTTGATTTATTCATGCAATCGTCTGCCCCCCGTAATTCCCGTCGCTGGCTGATAAGCCTGCTGGTTCTGTTGATCGTCGCTGGCCTGTGCTGGCGCTTCTGGCCGGGATCCGCGTCGCAACCGAACGGCACGGCGCAGAAAGGCGAGCAGGCCCAGGCCAGCGCAAGCCGCGGCGGCAAAGCGGTGGCCAAGCGGCCCGGGTTCGGCGGTTCGACCGTTCCGGTACCGGTGCGGGTGGCAGCAGCGACCACCGGTGATTTCCCCATCTATTACAAAGCCCTCGGCACCGTGACGGCGCTGAACACGATCAACGTGCGCAGCCGTGTGGCGGGCGAATTGATGAAGATCAATTTTCAGGAAGGCCAACAGGTCAAGGCCGGTGATCTGCTGGCGGTGATCGACCCGCGCAGCTATCAGATCGCCCTGCAGCAGGCCGAAGGCACGCTGATGCAGAATCAGGCGCTGCTCAAGAATGCTCAACTCGACGTGCAGCGTTATCGGGGCCTGTACAAAGAAGACAGCATCGCCAAGCAAACCCTGGACACCGCCGAATCCCTGGTGGGCCAGTATCAGGGCACGATCAAGACCAATCAGGCGGCGGTGGGCGACGCCAAACTCAACCTGGAGTTCTCGCAGATTCGTGCGCCGATCTCGGGCCGCATCGGCCTGCGCCAGCTGGACGTCGGCAATCTGGTGGCGGCCAATGACACCAACCCGTTGGTGGTGATCACCCAGACCAAGCCGATCACGGTCAACTTCACGCTGCCGGAAAAAGACCTCGCCGAAGTACTCAGCCGTTACCGCAGCGGCGGCAAGCTGCCGGTGGAAGCGTGGGATCGCGGGGACCTTAAGCTGCAGGCCACGGGCGTGCTCGCCAGCATCGACAACCAGATCGACATCACCACCGGCACACTGAAATTCAAGGCGCGCTTCGATAACGACAACGAAGCGCTGTTTCCCAATCAGTTCGTCAACGCGCGGCTGCTGGCCAACACGCTGAAAAACGTGGTGCTGGTGCCGTCGGCCGCCGTGCAGTTCGGCGTCAACGGCACCTTCGTGTATGTGATGGACGGCGACAAGACCGTGCGCATTCGCGCGCTCAAGACAGGGCCCAGCGACGAGAACTCCACGGTGATTACCGAAGGTCTGGTGGCCGGTGACCGCGTGGTCCTCGAAGGCACCGACCGCCTGAAAGACGGCAGCGCCGTGGACGTGGTCAACGACAGCAAGGACGTACCGGCCACGCCGGGGCAGCAGTTGCAGGGCAAGCCGTCCAAGGAGCCCGGTGAGTCTGCGGGTGCCGAGCCGGCGAAGAAAGGCGACGTATGAACCTGTCACGGCTGTTCATCCTCCGGCCGGTCGCCACCACGCTGAGCATGCTCGCCATCGTGCTGGCCGGTCTGATCGCGTACACGCTGCTGCCGGTATCGGCATTGCCGCAGGTGGATTACCCGACCATCCGGGTGATGACGCTGTACCCGGGCGCCAGTCCGCAAGTGATGACCAGTGCCGTGACCGCGCCCCTTGAACGGCAGTTCGGGCAGATGCCGGGCCTGACGCAAATGGCCTCGACCAGCTCGGGCGGCGCCTCGGTCATCACCCTGCGTTTCAGCCTCGAGATCAACATGGACGTGGCCGAGCAGGAAGTGCAGGCGGCGATCAACGGTGCGACCAACCTGCTGCCGAACGACCTGCCGGCGCCGCCGACGTACAACAAGGTCAACCCGGCCGACACGCCGGTGCTGACCCTGGCAATCACCTCGAAGACAATGCTGCTGCCCAAACTCAACGATCTGGTCGATACGCGCATGGCGCAGAAGATCGCGCAGATCAGTGGAGTAGGCATGGTCACCATCGCCGGCGGTCAGCGTCAGGCGGTGCGGATCAAGGTCAATGCCGACGCGCTGGCGGCCAACGGCCTGAATCTGGCGGACGTGCGCACGCTGGTCAGCGCCTCCAACGTCAATACGCCCAAGGGTAACTTCGACGGCCCGACGCGGGTGTCGATGCTCGACGCCAATGACCAGCTCAAGTCCCCCGAGGAGTACGCCAACCTGATTCTGGCGTACAACAACGGCGGCCCGTTACGGCTCAAGGACGTCGCCGAGATCGTCGACGGCGCTGAAAACGATCGCCTCGCCGCCTGGGCCAATGAGAACCAGGCCGTGCTGCTGAACATCCAACGTCAACCGGGAGCCAACGTCATCGACGTGGTCGATCGGATCAAGGCCCTGCTGCCCAGCATCACCGAGAACCTGCCCGCCGGACTGGAAGTCACCGTGCTCACCGACCGCACGCAGACCATCCGTGCCTCGGTCAGCGACGTGCAGCACGAGTTGCTGATTTCCATCGTGCTGGTGGTGCTGGTCACCTTTCTATTCCTGCGGCGGTTCAGCGCGACGATCATTCCCTCGGTGGCCGTGCCGCTGTCGCTGATCGGTACGTTTGGCGTGATGTACCTGGCCGGCTTCTCCGTCAACAACCTCACGCTGATGGCGATGACCATTGCCACCGGTTTCGTGGTGGACGATGCCATCGTCATGCTGGAGAACATTTCCCGGCACCTGGAGGAGGGCGAGACGCCGTTGCAGGCCGCGCTCAAGGGCGCGCGGCAGATCGGTTTCACCCTGATCTCGCTGACCATCTCGCTGATTGCCGTGCTCATTCCGCTGTTGTTCATGGCCGATGTGGTCGGGCGCCTGTTCCGTGAATTCGCCATCACCCTGGCGGTGGCGATCCTGATTTCCCTGGTGGTGTCACTCACCCTGACGCCGATGATGTGCGCGCGCTTGCTCAAGCGTGAGCCGAAGGAAGAAGAGCAGGGCCGTTTTTACCGGGCCAGCGGCGCGTGGATCGACTGGCTGGTGGCCGCCTACGGGCGCAAGTTGCAGTGGGTGCTCAAGCATCAGCCGCTGACCCTGCTGGTTGCCGTCGCCACCCTCGGGATTACGGTGTTGCTGTATCTGGCCGTGCCCAAAGGCTTTTTCCCGGTGCAGGACACCGGCGTCATTCAGGGGATTTCCGAAGCGCCGCAATCGGTGTCGTTCGCTTCCATGAGTCAGCGCCAGCAGGCCCTGGCGAAAATCATCCTCAAGGACCCGGCAGTCGCCAGTCTGTCGTCCTACATCGGCGTCGACGGCGACAACGCGACCCTCAACAGCGGCCGCATGCTGATCAACCTCAAGTCCCACGGCGAGCGGGATGTCACCGCGTCCGAGGTGATCCAGCGCTTGCAGCCCGAGGTTGATCAGCTGTCCGACATTCGCCTGTTCATGCAGCCGGTGCAGGACCTGACCATCGAAGACCGGGTCAGTCGCACCCAGTACCAGTTCAGCATGTCCTCGCCGGACGCCGATCTGCTCAATCTGTGGAGCGGCAAACTGGTGGAGGCGCTGGTGCAGCGCCCGGAACTGACCGATGTCGCCAGCGACTTGCAGGACAAGGGTTTGCAGGTCTTCCTCAACATCGATCGCGATGCCGCCAGTCGGCTGGGCGTGACCGTCGCCAACATCACTGACGCGCTGTACGACGCGTTCGGCCAGCGGCAGATTTCCACCATCTACACCCAGTCCAGCCAGTACCGCGTGGTGCTGCAGGCGGATTCGCGCAGTGAACTGGGACCCGAAGCGCTGGAGCAGATTCACGTCAAGACCACCGACGGCGGGCAGGTCAAGCTGTCCAGTCTGGCCCGGATCGAACAACGGCAGGCGCAGCTGGCGATTGCCCATATCGGCCAGTTTCCGGCGGTGATGATGTCGTTCAACCTGGCGCCCGGTGTCGCGCTGGGCAAGGCCGTGGAAGTCATCGAGCAGGTGCAGAAAGACATCGGTATGCCGATCGGCGTGCAGACGGAATTCCAGGGCGCGGCCGAAGCGTTTCAGGCGTCGCTGTCCAGCACATTGCTGCTGGTGCTGGCGGCGGTGATCACCATGTACATCGTGCTGGGCGTGCTCTATGAGAGCTACATCCACCCGATCACCATTCTGTCGACCCTGCCGTCGGCGGCCATCGGTGCACTGCTGGCGCTGCTCATCAGCGGCAACGACCTGGGCATGATTGCCATCATCGGCATCATCCTGCTGATCGGCATCGTCAAGAAGAACGCGATCATGATGATCGACTTCGCCCTCGACGCCGAACGCAACCGCGGCATCGACCCGCAGACCGCCATCTACGAAGCGGCACTCCTGCGCTTCCGCCCCATTCTCATGACCACCCTGGCCGCGCTGTTCGGCGCCATCCCGCTGATGTTTGCCTCGGGCTCCGGCGCCGAGCTGCGTCAGCCCCTGGGTCTGGTGATGGTCGGCGGGCTGCTGGTCAGCCAGGTCCTGACGCTGTTTACCACGCCGGTCATCTATTTGTACTTCGATCGGCTGGGGCGCCGGTTCCAGCGCAACGAGAAAACCGAGGTGGCGGTATGACCGGCCAGCTGCAAGCTTCAGGCTTTAAGCCTCAAGCCAGAAGCAGCACCGCGCAGGCCGGGGCTGGTGCGTTCACTTGCCGCTTGAAGATTGCCGCCTGGAGCTCCCCCCCATGAACCTCTCCGGGCCCTTCATCAAACGCCCCGTAGCGACCATGCTCCTGAGCCTGGCGATCATGCTCCTGGGCGGGATGAGCTTCGGTCTGCTGCCGGTGTCGCCGCTGCCGAACATGGATTTTCCGGTCATCGTCGTCAGCGCCTCGCTGCCCGGCGCCAGTCCGGAAATCATGGCGTCCAGCGTGGCGACGCCGCTGGAGCGCTCCCTCGGGGTGATTGCCGGGGTTAACACCATGAGCAGCCGTTCGAGTCAGGGCTCGACGCGGATCATTCTGCAGTTCGACATGGACCGCGACATCAACGGTGCTGCGCGGGAAGTGCAGGCGGCCATCAACGCCGCACGCAACCTGCTGCCCAGCGGGATGCGCAGCATGCCGACCTACAAGAAGGTCAACCCGTCCCAGGCGCCGATCATGGTCCTCTCACTGACCTCCGACGTGCTGGAGAAGGGCGAGCTGTACGACATGGCGTCGACGATCCTGTCCCAGAGCCTGTCCCAGGTGAACGGCGTCGGCGAGGTGCAGATCGGCGGCAGTTCGCTGCCTGCCGTGCGCGTTGAGCTGGAGCCAAAATTGCTG
Source organism: Pseudomonas sp. Ps21-P2 (assembly GCF_039672565.1). Lineage (NCBI taxonomy): Bacteria > Pseudomonadati > Pseudomonadota > Gammaproteobacteria > Pseudomonadales > Pseudomonadaceae > Pseudomonas > Pseudomonas sp. Ps21-P2. Next base: position 295,225 of record NZ_JBDFPL010000005.1, on the reverse strand, counting down.
TCCCAGTACGGCGTGTCGCTGGATGAAGTGCGCACGACCATCTCCAATTCCAACGTGCGGCGCCCGAAAGGCTCGGTGGAGAACAGCGAGCACAACTGGCAGGTGCAGGCCAACGACCAGCTGGAGAAGGCCAAGGATTACGAATCGCTGATCATCCATTACGCCAACGGCGCGGCGTTGCGTCTCAAGGATGTGGCCAAGGTCAAGGACTCGGTGGAAGACCGCTACAACAGCGGCTTCTTCAATGACAAAGCCGCGGTGCTGCTGGTGATCAACCGCCAGGCCGGCGCCAACATCATCGAAACCGTGGCGGCGATCAAGGCCCAGTTGCCGGCGTTGCAGGCGGTGCTCCCGGCCAGCGTCAAGCTTGACCTGGCCATGGACCGCTCGCCGGTGATCAAGGCCACGCTCCACGAAGCGGAAATGACGCTGCTGATTGCCGTGGTGCTGGTGATTCTGGTGGTGTTCCTGTTCCTGGGGAATTTCCGCGCCTCGCTGATCCCGACCCTCGCGGTGCCGGTGTCGCTGGTCGGCACCTTCGCGATCATGTACCTGTACGGTTTCTCGCTGAACAACCTGTCGCTGATGGCCCTGATTCTCGCCACCGGGCTGGTGGTCGACGATGCCATCGTGGTGCTGGAAAACATCTCCCGGCACATCGACCAAGGCGTGCCGCCCATGGAAGCGGCGTACCTGGGCGCCAAGGAGGTGGGCTTCACCCTGCTGTCGATGAACGTCTCACTGGTGGCGGTGTTTGTTTCGATCCTGTTCATGGGCGGGCTGGTGGAGAGCCTGTTCCGCGAGTTTTCCATCACCTTGTCGGTGTCCATCGTCGTTTCGCTGGTGGTGTCGCTGACCCTGACGCCGATGCTCTGCGCGCGCTGGCTCAAGCCCCACGTGCCGGGTACGGAAAATCGCTTGCAGCGCTGGAGCCAGCGGGTCAACGACCGCATGGTCGCCGGCTACGACCGCAGCCTGCGCTGGGTGCTGCGTCATCGGCGCCTGACCCTGCTGACGCTGCTGTTGACCATCGTCGGCAATATCGCTTTGTACGTCGTCGTGCCAAAGACCTTTCTGCCGCAGCAGGACACCGGTCAGCTGATGGGTTTTGTGCGCGGCGACGACGGCCTGTCCTTCTCGGTGATGCAGCCGAAGATGGACACGTTCCGCTCGGCGATCCTCAAGGACCCGGCCGTGGAGAGCGTCGCGGGCTTCATCGGCGGCAACGGCGGCACCGGCAACGCGTTCATCATCGTGCGCCTGAAGCCGATCAAGGAGCGCAACATCGGCGCCATGGAAGTGGTAGAGCGACTGCGCAAGGAAATGCCGCTGGTGCCGGGCGGGCGCCTGTTCCTGCAACCCGATCAGGACCTGCAACTGGGCGGCGGCCGCGAGCAGACCACTTCGCAATACCAGTACATCCTGCAAAGCGGCGACCTGGAAACCCTGCGCCTGTGGTACCCGAAGATCGTCGCCGCCCTCAAGTCGCTCAAGGAGCTGACCGCCATCGACGCCAACGACGGCGGCGGCACCCAGCAGGTGACATTGATCGTCGACCGCGATGCGGCCAAGCGCCTGGGCATCGACATGAACATGGTCACCACGGTGCTGAACAACGCCTACAGCCAGCGCCAGGTGTCGACCATCTATGACCCGCTGAACCAGTATCAGGTGGTCATGGAGGTCAACCCGAAATACGCCCTCGACCCGACCACCCTGGAGCAGGTCCAGGTGATCACGGCCGATGGTGCACGGGTGCCGCTGTCGACCATCGCCCGTTACGAGCGCAGCCTGGAAGACGACCGGGTCAGCCACGACGGCCAGTTCGCCTCGGAAAACATCTCCTTCGACCTGGCCGATGGCGTCACCCTCGATCAGGCAAATGCGGCCATCGAGCGCGCCGTCGCCGCGGTGGGCCTGCCTGAGGACGTGATCGCCAAGATGGCCGGGACCTCCGACGCCTTTGCCGCCACCCAGAAGAGCCAGCCGTGGATGATTCTCGGCGCGCTGGTGGCGGTGTACCTGGTGCTGGGCATTCTCTACGAAAGCTACATTCACCCGCTGACCATCCTCTCGACGCTGCCCTCCGCAGGCGTCGGCGCGCTGCTGAGCATCTACCTCACCGGCGGACAATTCAGCCTGATCTCGTTGTTGGGGCTGTTCCTGCTGATCGGCGTGGTGAAGAAGAATGCGATTCTGATGATCGACCTCGCCTTGCAGCTCGAACGCCAAGGCGGCATGACCCCGGTGGAATCGATTCGCAATGCCTGCCTGCAGCGTCTGCGGCCGATTCTGATGACCACGCTGGCGGCGATCCTCGGCGCCGTGCCGTTATTGCTGAGCAGTGCCGAAGGCGCGGAAATGCGCCGGCCGCTGGGCCTGACCATCATCGGCGGCCTGATCCTCAGCCAGATCCTCACGCTGTACACCACGCCCGTGGTTTACCTTTATCTCGACCGTCTGCGCCATCGTTTCAACACGTGGCGCGGGGTGCAGACGGATGCTGCCCTGGACACTCCGCTATGAACGACTCGATGAAAGCCCCTGGCCCACAGCGGACGTTGCCGTTTCACAGGACGTTCGGCGTCGCCTTGTGCGCGCTGCTGCTCAGTGCCTGTGCCGTCGGCCCGGATTACAAAACGCCGGACATGCCGACGCCAGCGCACTTCAAGCAGGCCGAAGGCTGGACCCAGGCCAACCCGAGCGATGCGATGGCCCGCGGCGCGTGGTGGGAAATGTACGGCGACGCCCAGCTCAACGCGCTGGTGGAGAAGCTCAACACGTCCAACCAGACCGTGGCGCAGTACGAGGCCCAATACCGCCAGGCCGCCGCTCTGGTGCGCAGTGCGCGGGGCGCGTTCTTCCCGACGCTGGACCTGACCACCAGCAAGAACCGCTCGAGCCAGGGCACCGGCAGCAGCAGTTCGAGCCTGAGCAGTTCCAGCAGTGGCATTCGTGACACCTACAACGCGCAGCTGGGCGTCAGTTGGGAAGCCGACGTGTGGGGCAAGTTGCGCCGCGGCCTGGAAGCCGACAAGGCCAGCGCCCAGGCGAGCCTTGCCGATCTGGCGTCGATGCGCCTGAGCCTGCAGTCGCAATTGGTGCAGAGCTATCTGCAACTGCGGGTGATCGACGAGCAGAAGCGCTTGCTCGAAGCGACCGTTGACGCCTATCAGCGCTCGCTGACCATGACCCAGAACCAGTACCGCGCCGGGATTTCCGGCCGCGACGCCACCGCCCAGGCACAGACGCAGCTCAAGAGCACCCAGGCCGACCTGATCGACCTGCAATGGCAGCGTGCCCAGTTCGAGAACGCGATCGCCGTGCTGATGGGCCAGGCGCCAGCGGATTTCAGCCTCGCGGCGACCACCTCGATTCCGGCGGTACCGCAGATCCCGGCGCAGCTGCCGTCACAGTTGCTTGAACGCCGCCCTGATATTGCCGCCGCCGAGCGTTCGGTCATGACGGCCAACGCCAATATCGGCGTGGCCAAGGCCGCCTATTACCCGGACCTGACCCTGAGCATGAGCGGCGGTTACAGCAGCAGCACCGTCAGCAACTGGATTTCCCTGCCCAATCGTTTCTGGTCGGTGGGCCCGCAACTGGCGATGACCCTGTTCGATGGCGGCCAGCGCGCTGCCGAAGTGGACCGCACCGAAGCGGTCTACGACCAGACCGTCGCCCAGTACCGCCAGACCGTGCTCGACGGCTTCAAGGAAGTCGAGGACTACATGGCCCAGCTGCGCGTGTATGAGGAGGAAGCCGGGGTGCGCGACGAGGCGCTGCAATCGGCGCGTGATTCTCTGCGTCTGACCAACAACCAGTACAAGGCCGGGCTGATTGGCTACCTGGACGTGGTCAACGTGCAGACCACCGCGCTGAGCAACGAACGCAGCGTGCTGAACGTACTGGAAAGCCGGTTGGTCGCCAGCGCCCAGTTGATTGCGGCATTGGGTGGCGGCTGGGACGCCGCGAGTGGACTGAGACCGGATGCGGAAGTACCCAACCGTTGAGTACCGCTAAGTAGCTATGTGCCATCTTTGCGACGGAGTGACGGGACTTTTACGGGAATTTCGGTACAATCGCCGCCGAATTGATCAGGGCTGAAAGGCCGCACTCCGTTGAGCCAAGGGCCAGCCCATGTTGATCGGCCATTACACCTATTCGCTGGTTTTGATTTCAGTTCTGGTTGCGATTCTCGCGTCTTATACGACCCTTGATCTGGCCGGGCGCATTGCTTCGGCCAGCGGTCGGGCAAGGATGTTGTGGGTGTGCGGCGGCGCGCTGTCCATGGGTGTCGGCGTTTGGTCCATGCATTTCATCGGCATGCTGGCGTTCATGCTGCCGATCCCGCTGGCGTACGACATCCCGCTGACACTCCTCTCGCTGCTGATCACCATCTTTTCTTCGGGTTTCGCGCTGTGGCTGGTCAGTCACGACCGCGTACCGCTGTCGAACATCGTGCTTGGGGCCTTCGTCATGGGCCTGGGCAGCAGCGCCATGCATTACACCGGCATGGCGGCGATGCGCATGCAGCCGGGCATCGACTACGACCCCGGCTTGTTCGGCCTGTCGTTGGTGATTGCCGTCACTGCATCCGCCGCCGCGCTGAGCATCGCCGTGCGGCTGCGCAAGGAAACCCCCTATGTGCGCCTGGCCCGGGGCGGCGCTGCGGTGGTCATGGGCTTTGCCATCCTCGGTATGCACTACACCGCAATGACCGCCGCCAACTTCCCGGTCGGCAGTTTCTGTGGTGCGCTGCCCACCGGCGTGCACACCGACGGTCTGGACAAGCTGGTATTGATCACCAGTCTGACGGTGCTGGGCATTACCTTGCTGACGTCGGTGCTTGATGCGCGCATGGCGGCGCGCACCGCCCAATTGTCGGCGTCGCTCAAGGAAGCCAACCGCGAGCTGACCCAACTGGCCCTGCACGACAACCTCACCGGCCTGCCCAACCGCATCCTGCTGGCGGATCGCATCGATCAGGCCATGCGCAAGGTCGACGCCCAGGGCGGCATGTTCGCCCTGATGTTTCTGGATCTGGACGGCTTCAAACCGGTGAACGACGCGTTCGGTCACCACGTCGGCGATCAACTGCTGCGCGCGGTGGCTGTGCGCATGCGGGAAAACTTCCATCGCCACGACACCCTGGCGCGCATCGGCGGCGACGAGTTCGTGCTGCTGGTCGAGCTCGACGATGACGAAGAGGCGGTCAGCGTGGCCTCGCGTCAGGTTTCCCTGGTGAGCCAGCCGTTCAGCGTGCAGGAACATGATCTGCAAGTGACGGTGAGCATCGGCATCAGCCTGTACCCCGGCAACGGCCGCACCCAGCAGGAACTGCTGATGAACGCCGACGCCGCCATGTACCACGCCAAGAATGCCGGCAAGAACGGCTACAGCTTTTTCGATGCGTCGATGAACACCAACGCGCGCAATCAGCTGCAGCTGTTGCAGGACCTGCGCCTTGCGCTGCGTAAAGGGCAGTTCTGCCTGCATTACCAGCCGAAATTCTCCGCCGGCACCCAGGAGCCCATCGGCGCCGAAGCGCTGGTGCGCTGGAATCACCCGCAGCTCGGGTTGCTGATGCCGGACAAATTCATTGGCCTTGCCGAAAAAACCGGCCTGATCATCCCCATTGGCGAGTGGGTGCTGCACGAGGCCTGCCGGCAGATGAAGCGCTGGTACGACAGCGGCTTTACCCACTGGCGCATTGCGGTGAACCTGTCGGCGTTGCAGTTCAGCCATGTCGGGCTGGTCGAGACCGTCGCGCACGCGCTGGCGACCCACGGTCTGCCGGCCAACTGCCTGACCCTGGAAATCACTGAAACCACTGCCATGAGCGACGCCGATGCGAGCATGACCGTGCTGCAGAAGCTCTCGGACATGCACGTCGACCTGTCCATCGACGACTTCGGCACCGGCTATTCCAGCCTGATGTACCTCAAACGCCTGCCGGCTAACGAATTGAAGATCGACCGCGGTTTCGTCCGCGATCTGGAGCACGACAGCGACGACGCGGCCATTGTCTCGGCCATCGTTGCGCTGGGCCAGGCGCTGAACCTGCGCATCGTCGCCGAGGGTGTCGAGACCGCCAGCCAGCAGAAATTCCTCACGCGCCTTGGTTGCGACTCGCTGCAGGGTTACCTGCTGGGTTATCCACTGCCGGCCGAGCGGTTCATGGCAGACATCGAAGCCGCGCGGCGTCGTGTCAGCGAAATCACGGATTGAGTGTTAATGCCCACCCCACCTCCACGCATTGATCGAACGGGAACATTTATGGATAAAAATCTCCTCATCACCGGCGGCTCCCGGGGTATCGGCGCCGCCACGGCGGTTCTGGCAGCAGCGCAGGGTTATCGCGTGTGCATCAACTATCTGTCCGATCACGCCTCCGCCGAGCGGCTGTGCGGGCAGATTCGCGAGACTGGCGGTCATGCCATCGCGGTGCAGGCCGATGTCAGCAACGAAGACGAGATCATTCGTCTGTTTGCCCGGATCGATGCCGAGATGGGGCGGATCACCGCGCTGGTCAACAACGCCGGCACCGTGGGCGAGGCGTCGCGGCTGGACACCATGTCCGAGTTTCGGCTGCTGAAGATCATGATGAGCAACGTGGTCGGGCCGATGCTGTGCAGCAAGCACGCACTGCTGCGCATGTTGCCCCGCCACGGCGGACGCGGTGGCAGCATCGTCAACGTGTCGTCCGTTGCCGCACGGCTCGGATCACCCGGTGAGTACGTCGACTACGCGGCGTCGAAGGGCGCGCTGGACACCTTCACCGTCGGGCTGGCCAAGGAAGTGGCGGGCGAGGGCGTGCGGGTCAATGCCGTGCGTCCCGGTTACATCTTCACCGAATTCCACGCCCTGAGCGGTGACCCCCATCGCGTCAGCAAGCTGGAACCGACCATCCCCATGGGCCGTGGCGGACTGGCCGATGAAGTGGCGGAAGCGATCCTGTGGCTGCTGTCCGACAAGGCCTCGTATTCGACGGGCTCGTTCATTGATCTGGGCGGCGGGCGCTGACGGCTCTGCAGCCATATCCAAGGCCGGCTAACCCATCATCGAGCGAATGATTTTCCCCAGCGTCTCCATCGCCCGTTCAGTCGTCTCACCCCACGGGCTGCCGTAGTTCAGGCGGATGAAGGGCTTGAATCGCCGCGTTGGCGAGAACATCGGGCCGGGGGCGATGCTGATGCCCTGGGCGAGGGCGGCCTGGAACACTTTCAGTGAATCGATTTGTTCCGGCAGCTCAACCCACAGGAAGTATCCGCCGGTGGGCTGGCTGACGCGGGTCTGCGCCGGAAAGTACCGGGCGATGGCGCCAAGCATCGCGCGCTGCTGATCTTCCAGGCTGTGGCGCAGCTTGCGCAGGTGGCGGTCGTAACCGCCATGTTGCAGGTAATCGGCGATGGCAGCCTGGGCCGGCATCGAGGCGCACAGCGAGGTCATGATTTTCAGCCGCTCGACCTTCTGCGCGTAACGCCCGGCAGCCACCCAACCCACCCGATAACCGGGCGCCAGGCTCTTGGCGAAGGAGCCGCAATGCAGCACCAGCCCTTCAGTGTCAAACGCCTTCGCCGGCTTCGGCGCGTGCTGGCCGTAATACAACTCGGCGTAGACGTCATCCTCGATCAGCGGCACCTCGTGCTTGCGCAGCAATTCCACCAGTTCCCGTTTGCGCGCTTCAGGCACCGTCGCGCCGGTGGGATTCTGAAAACTGGTCATGCTCCAGCAGGCTCTGATCGGGTAGCGCTCGAGCGCCTGTTCAAGCACCGCCAGGTCAATGCCTTGTTGCGGGTGCACCGGAATTTCCACCGCCTTGAGCTTCAGCCGTTCGAGCACTTGCAGACAGGCGTAGAACGCCGGCGCCTCGATGGCCACCAGATCGCCGGGCTCGGTCACCGCTTGCAGGCACATATTCAGCGCTTCGAGGGCGCCGTTGGTGATCAGCAGCTCGTCCATGGGCAGCATTTGCCCGGAGACCATGTACCGCAGCGCGATTTGCCGGCGCAGCGCAGGATTGCCGGGCGACAGGTCGCTGACCACCATGCGCGGGTCCATGTCGCGGGTGGCGCTGGCGAGGGAACGGGCCAGGCGCTGCAACGGGAACAGCCCGGCGCTGGGGAAGGCGGAGCCGAAGGGCACGGTGTTCGGGTCCTTGATGGACTCCAGCACCGAGAACACCAGATCGCTGACGTCGACTTCGGTGGACTCGCTCACCTGTGGCGCCGGGCGCGCATCGTGCTCTGAAACCTCACCGCCCAGACCCTGCAGGCGGACACTGTCGTTGACGAAGTAGCCGGAACGCGGGCGTGCCCGGATCAAGCCTCGACGTTCCAGCAAGTAGTACGCCTGGAACACCGTAGACGGGCTGATGCCGTGGGTCTGGCTGGCGTAGCGCACCGAAGGCACCCGTTGCCCTGCAGCCAGCACCCCGGACCGGATCAGCTCGGCAATGTCGTCGGCAAACTTTTCATAGCGCTTCATGGCGGACTCGTGCTGAGTGGCTTCTGGGGTGCAGCCGCCATACACATGCGACTGGGGCAGGGCGGAGGACCCGGCTGCAGGACCGGAATATGCCCTCGGCCGGCGGATTAGTACAGATGCAGATCGGCTGACAACCACCGGATCAGGCGTATCTCTTCGGTATCCACCTCCCGCACTCTCGTCCCGCGCTGCGGTCCATACCGCACTGACGTTAACCGAAGGGAATGCACTGATGAATGCCTGGTGGGAAGAAGTGGTGGACACACTGCAGGCCGAGTTCTCTGATATCACCGATGCCGGGCAGATCACCCGCGTGACCATACGCCTGGTCATCGCGGCGTTGCTGGGCGGGATCCTGGGTTTCGAGCGGGAACACAAGGGCAAGGCGGCCGGGGTTCGAACGCACATGCTGGTGTGCATGGGGGCCGCGCTGTTTGTGCTGGTGCCGCGCATGGCCGGTGCCGACGACGCTGCTTTGAGCCGGGTGGTGCAGGGCATTGTGGCGGGGATCGGCTTTCTGGGTGCAGGGACCATCCTCAAGGGTGATGCGCTCAATGCCACTCAGGTGAAAGGCCTGACCACGGCGGCCGGTTTGTGGATGACCGCGGCCATTGGTATCGCGGCCGGGATGGGCAGGGAGATGACGGCAGTCCTGAGTACGGTGTTGGCACTGGGCATCTTTAGCCTGATGCCGATGATCGTCAGGCGGGTTGAGTCGGCGGAAGAACGTGCACACGACCCTGCCCGCAGGACGGGTGGCGATGCACAGGAGCCTTAGTCCGGCGGTTATTCAGGGGTATTGAGGGTGTGACGCTCGATTAATAGTGGGACCGGCTTTAGCCGGGAAGAAGCCAGTTGGCGCACCCTCAACATTGCGGCTAGCCATCTAGAAGCTTCCCGGCTAAAGCCGGTCCCACAACACCGCGTTGGGCCAAGGAATTACTCAGGAAACGTGTCATCCAGAATCGCCGGGGGCTCGCCGCTTGGCGGGTCACCCACCGGCGGTTCGATCACCGGAGGCATCAGCGGGGAAGGTGGCTCCTCGGGCTTGGGCACCGGCAGCTCGGGGTCGTCGATGTTCGGATCGGGCGTTTCTGCGGGAACGGGAATGCTCATGGTCTTCGCTTCCTTGGGTTCGTCGAGAGGGCGTGTCAGGTGACGTTGCAGCACACCCGTCAGCACGCACATATGTCGACCGCAGCGCCCTGGCAATGATTCACTCAATCCGCCTGGATACCCCGTTACGCCGGAGCCCATGGCCTGCCATTATCCCTGGGGTGACTTGGTCAAACGTCATGCAAGCTGTTTGAACTTTTGCCCGAGGCTGGCGTTCGGACCTATGCTGCCACGTCCGGATGCGTTGATCCCGTGGCTCTCTCTTATGTTATGGACAAAGACGCTGAAGCAATGGGCGCCCCACAGTGGGCGTCCCTGGGCGTGAGGAGTGATGCTCGATGAATGATACTGCTGATCAGCCGTACGGCCCGGATTCCCTGGCCAACGATGTTCTCCACTCTATCCACCCTATCCCCCTGACCCAAGCCTTGCAGCTGCCGCGGATCGTGATCGAGGACACCCAGCCGGTGATCGATAACGGTCAGCTGGCGGCCAAGGCCGTTGTCGGTCAGCCGGTCACGGTCACCAGCAAAATCTACGCGGACGGCCACGACAAGATGGCCGTACGTATCGTCTACCGGGCCATCGACGATGAAGAATGGCAATCGGTGCCCATGCGCGAGCTGGGCAATGACAGCTGGACCGGCGAATTCACCCCGCCGACCTTCACCCGCTATGTCTATCGCCTTGAAGCCTGGATCGATCAGTTCGGCAGCTACCGCTACGAGCTGGAGAAGAAATACGCCGCCGGCGTGACCATCGATTTGGAGCTGGAAGAAGGGCGTCTGCACCTGGTGCACGCCGCCGAGCGCAGCAAGCTGGAAGTACGTGGGCAACTCGACACCCTGATCACGCGCTTCGGCGAGGCCACCGAAAACGAGGCCAAGGTGGCGCTGCTGTTGAGCAGTGACGCCGCCAGCGTCATGGCCAAGGCCGACAACCACGCGTTCCTCAGCCGCAGCCTGGAATTCCCGCTGGACGTCGAACGTGAGCTGGCTCAGTTCGCCAGCTGGTACGAACTGTTTCCACGTTCGATCACCGACGACAAAAAGCGCCACGGCACCTTCAAGGACGTCCACTCGCGCCTGCCGATGATCCGTGACATGGGCTTCGACGTGCTCTACTTCCCGCCGATCCACCCGATCGGTCGCGCTCACCGCAAAGGCCCGAACAACTCCCTCACCGCAGGGCCCGATGATGTGGGCAGCCCGTACGCCATCGGCAGCGAGGACGGAGGCCACGACGCTATCCACCCGCAACTGGGTACCCGCGAGGACTTCCGCGAGCTGGTCGCCGCGGCAGCCGAGCATGGCCTGGAAATCGCCCTCGATTTCGCCATCCAGTGCTCCCAGGACCACCTGTGGCTCAAGGAACACCCGGGCTGGTTCTCGTGGCGTCCGGACGGCACCATTCGTTACGCGGAAAACCCGCCGAAGAAATACCAGGACATCGTCAACGTCGATTTCTATGCGCCGGACGCGATTCCTGGCCTGTGGACCGAGCTGCGTGACGTGATCCTTGGCTGGGTGAAGGAGGGCGTGAAGATCTTCCGCGTCGACAACCCGCACACCAAGCCGCTGCCGTTCTGGCAATGGATGATTGCCGACGTGCGCAGTAAGCACCCTGAAGTCATGTTCCTCGCCGAGGCGTTCACCAAACCGGCGATGATGGCGCGCCTGGGCAAGGTCGGTTATTCCCAGAGCTACACCTATTTCACCTGGCGCAACACCAAGGCCGAGCTGAGCGAGTACTTCACTCAGCTCAACGAGTCGCCATGGCGCGAGTGCTACCGCCCGAATTTCTTCGTCAACACGCCGGACATCAACCCGCCGTTCCTGCATGACTCAGGTCGTCCGGGCTTCCTGATCCGCGCGGCGCTGGCGACCATGGGGTCGGGCCTGTGGGGTATGTATTCAGGCTTCGAGCTGTGTGAATCGGCGCCCGTACCAGGCAAAGAGGAATATCTGGACTCGGAGAAGTACGAGATCCGTCCCCGCGATTTTACCGCGCCCGGCAACATCATTGCCGAGATCGCTCAGCTCAACCGCATCCGTCGCCAGAACCCGGCGCTGCAGACGCACCTCGGCCTGAAGATCTACGCCGCGTACAACGACAATATCCTGTACTTCGGCAAGCGCACGGCGGATGGCAGCAATTTCATTCTGGTCGCCGTGAACCTCGATCCGCGCAACGTGCAGGAAGCGACGTTCGAGCTGCCGCTGTGGGAAATGGGCCTGCCGGACGATGCCGCCACCCTGGGCGAAGACTTGATGACCGGGCATTCCTGGACCTGGTATGGCAAGTACCAGTTCATGCGCCTGGACCCTTCGTACCAGCCGTTCGGTATCTGGCGCATCAAAGCCACAAACCAATAATTCAAAGGATGTGGTCATGGCAAAGAAACCCCGCAACGCTGCCTTTATCGAAGACCCGCTCTGGTACAAGGATGCGGTGATTTACCAGGTCCACGTGAAGTCGTTTTTCGATTCCAACGACGATGGCATCGGTGACTTCCCCGGCCTGATCGCCAAGCTCGACTACATTGCCCAGCTGGGCGTCAACACCATCTGGCTGCTGCCGTTCTACCCGTCGCCACGCCGCGACGATGGCTATGACATTTCCGAGTACCGGGGCGTGCACAGCGACTACGGCACCATGGCCGATGCGAAGAAGTTCATCGCCGAGGCGCACAATCGTGGCTTGCGGGTGATCACCGAGCTGGTCATCAACCACACTTCGGACCAGCACGCATGGTTCCAGCGCGCGCGGCATGCCAAGAAGGGCTCCAAAGCGCGGGATTTCTACGTCTGGTCCGATGACCCGCAGAAGTACGACGGCACCCGGATCATCTTTCTCGACACCGAGAAGTCCAACTGGACCTGGGATCCGGTCGCGGAGCAGTACTTCTGGCACCGTTTCTATTCCCACCAGCCGGACCTGAACTTCGACAACCCGCAGGTCATGAAGGCGGTGATCGAGGTCATGCGCTACTGGCTGGACATGGGCATCGACGGCCTGCGTCTGGACGCGATCCCGTACCTGATCGAGCGTGACGGCACCAACAATGAAAACCTGCCGGAGACCCATCAGGTCCTCAAGCAGATCCGTGCCGAAATCGACGCCAACTACCCCGACCGCATGCTGCTGGCCGAAGCCAACCAGTGGCCGGAAGACACCCAGCTGTACTTCGGTGACCGCAAGGGCAAGGACGGCGACGAATGCCACATGGCGTTTCACTTCCCGCTGATGCCGCGCATGTACATGGCGGTGGCTCAGGAAGACCGTTTCCCGATCACCGACATCCTGCGCCAGACACCGGAAATTCCGGAGAACTGCCAGTGGGCGATCTTTCTGCGCAACCACGATGAACTGACGCTGGAAATGGTCACTGACCGCGAGCGTGACTACCTGTGGAATTACTACGCCTCGGACCGTCGCGCGCGAATCAACCTGGGCATTCGTCGTCGCCTGGCGCCGTTGCTGGAACGTGACCGCCGCCGCGTTGAACTGCTCAACAGCATGCTGCTGTCCATGCCCGGCACGCCGACCCTGTACTACGGCGACGAAATCGGCATGGGCGACAACATTTACCTCGGCGACCGCGACGGTGTGCGCACGCCGATGCAGTGGTCCATCGACCGTAACGGCGGCTTTTCCCGCGCCAACCCGGCGAGCCTGGTGCTGCCGCCGATCATGGACCCGCTATACGGTTATCAGTCGGTCAACGTCGAAGCGCAGGATCACGACCCGCACTCGCTGCTGAACTGGACCCGGCGCATGCTCGCCGTGCGCAGGCAGCAGAAAGCCTTTGGCCGCGGCACCCTGAAAATGCTCTCGCCGAGCAACCGCCGCATCCTGGCCTATACCCGTGAATACACCGGGCCGGACGGCAAGACCGAAATCATCCTCTGCGTCGCCAACGTTTCGGCCGCCTCTCAAGCCGCCGAACTTGAACTGGCGCCATATGCCGGGACTGTTCCGGTCGAGATGCTCGGTGGTAGCGCCTTCCCACCTATTGGCCAGCTCAATTACCTGCTGACGTTGCCGCCGTACGGCTTCTACTGGTTCTTGCTGGCCGCGGAGAATCAAATGCCCAGCTGGCACGTTGAACCGGCTCAAAGCATGCCGGACTTCCCGACCCTGGTGCTCAAGCAGCGCCTGGAAGAATTGCTCGAAGAACCTCTGCGCCAGACCATGGAGCAGCAGTCGCTGTCGGTCTATCTGCCGAAACGCCGCTGGTTCGCCGGCAAAGGCACGGCGATCGACAGCATCCACATCGCCTACGCCGTGCGCTTCGGCTCCACGGTGCGGCCGGCGTTGCTGAGCGAAATCGAAGTCACCTCCGGCGGCGAAACGGTGCGCTACCAGTTGCCGTTCGGCCTGTTGCCCGAAGACGACATCAGCAGCGCCTTGCCGCAACAGTTGGCCCTGTCCCGCGTGCGTCGTGGTCGTCAGGTCGGCTTGATCACCGATGCATTCACCCTCGAGCCGTTCATTCGCAACGTCATCAAAGGCATGCAGGACAACACCGTGCTGGCGACGCCGGACGGTGAGCTGCAGTTCCAGAGCACGTCGCAACTGGCGCCGCTGGGCCTGAACGAAGACGCCGAGGTGCGTTACCTCTCGGCCGAACAGTCCAACAGCTCGGTGGTGGTCGGCAAGAAGCTGGTGCTGAAAATGATTCGCCGTGTCGCGGCCGGTACTCACCCCGAGCTGGAAATGGGCGCCTACCTCACCGAAGCCGGCTACCCGCACATCTCGCCGCTGTTGGGCGCAGTCGTGCGCGTCGACGGGCAGGGCGAGAAAAACCTGCTGATGATCGCCCAGGGTTACCTGAGCAATCAGGGCGATGCGTGGGAATGGACCCAGAACAACCTCGAACGCGCCGTGCGTGATCACATGGCCCACGGTCAGTCGGCGCTGGAGCAGCAAGCCAACGCGCTGATCGAACTGAAAGACTTCGCCGGCCTGCTGGGCCAGCGTCTGGGCGAGATGCACGTGATCCTCGGCGCTCCGACAGATAACCCGGACTTCAAGACCGAAGTCACCAGCGTCAAGGACAGCGAGGCCTCGGCGAAGAGCGTTTCGGCGCAGATCGAGCGCGCCTTGCAGCTGCTTGAACAGCACCGCGACTCCCTGGAGGCTCAGGATCAGCAGCTCATCACTGAACTGCTGGGCAAACGCAAAGCGCTGCTGGCCCAGGTCAAAACCCTGGCGAAGCAGTCAGTCGGCGGCCTGAGAATGCGCGTTCACGGCGACCTGCACCTCGGCCAGATGCTGGTGGTGAAGGGCGATGCCTACCTGATCGACTTCGAAGGCGAGCCGGCGCGTCCGCTGCAGGAACGTCGGGCCAAATACAGCCCGTTCAAAGATGTCAGCGGCGTACTGCGCTCGTTCGACTACGCTGCGGCGATGGCCCTGCGCAACGCGCAAAGTGCCGACACGTCGGTGCAGGCTGAAACCGCCCGCCAGCAAGTGGCCGAGACGTATTTGAAGCAGGCGCGCGAGGCCTTCCTCGACGGCTATCGCAAGGCCACCGTCGAAGTGGGTCACGACTGGAAAGATGCCAAGGGTGAAGCGGCCGCGCTGGCGCTGTTCACCCTGGAAAAAGCCGCTTATGAAGTGGCCTACGAGGCCGAGAATCGGCCGACATGGTTGTCGGTTCCGCTTCAAGGCTTGCGCGGGCTTCTCGACCTGTCTGATGGAGAATGAAAATGAGTGCCTCTGACCAATTCGGTAACGGCAACCACGCAATATTGCCCAGCGCCGTCGACCTGGACGCGCTGATCCGCGCGGAGCACCGCGACCCGTTCTCGATGCTCGGCCCCCACAGCGATGGCGCTGAAGGCCAGGTGATCCGCGCCTATCTGCCCAACGCCCTGGCCGTGCGCGTGCTCTCGCGCGACGGCGAACGGGACCTCGGCGAGCTGAGCATGTCCGACAAGCCGGGCTTCTTTGCCGGCCACTTTGCGGTTCGCGAACCCTATCTGCTGAAAATCTCGTGGGCCACCGGCGAGCAAATCACCGAAGACCCTTATAGCTTCGGCGAGCAGTTGGGCGAAATGGACTTGTACCTCTTCGCCGAGGGCAACCACCGCGACCTGAGCAGCGCTCTGGGCGCACAGGTCAAGAATGTTGATGGCGTCGACGGCGTGCGTTTCTCGGTATGGGCACCGAATGCCCGCCGTGTGTCCGTGGTGGGCGATTTCAACAGCTGGGATGGCCGTCGTCACCCGATGCGCCTGCGTCATCCGACCGGCGTGTGGGAAATATTCATCCCGCGCATCGGTCCGGGCGAAGCGTACAAATACGAGATCCTCGGTCAGCACGGCGTTCTGCCGCTGAAAGCTGACCCGATGGCCCTGGCCACCCAGCTGCCGCCGGCAACAGCGTCGAAAGTCGCTGCACCGCTGACGTTCGAGTGGCAGGACCACGACTGGATGCAGTCCCGGGGTGAAAAGCACGACATTCATCAGCCGCTGTCGATCTACGAGCTGCACGCCGGTTCTTGGCAGTGGCACCACGGCGGCGATGACGAGCCGGATCGCCCGTACGACTGGCGCGAGCTGGCTGAAAACCTGATTCCTTACATCAAGGACCTGGGTTTCACCCACATCGAATTGATGCCGATCATGGAGCACCCGTTCGGCGGCTCATGGGGTTATCAGGTGTTGTCGCAGTTCGCACCGAGCGCGCGCTACGGCACACCGGAAGACTTCGCCGCCTTCGTGGATGCCTGCCACCGTAACGACATCGGCGTGATTCTTGATTGGGTGCCGGCGCACTTCCCGACGGATGCACACGGTCTGGCCCAATTCGACGGGACTGCACTGTACGAATACGCCAACCCCTATGAAGGTTTCCATCAGGACTGGAACACCCTGATCTATAACTTGGGGCGCACTGAAGTCCACGGTTTCATGATTGCCTCCGGCATCCATTGGCTGAAGAACTTCCACGTCGATGCGCTGCGCGTCGATGCGGTGGCGTCCATGCTGTATCGCGACTATTCCCGCAATGCCGGCGAATGGGTCCCGAACCGTTACGGCGGCCGCGAAAACCTGGAAGCCATCGACTTCCTGCGCCACTTGAACGACGTGGTCGCGATCGAAGCGCCGGGCGCGCTGGTCATTGCCGAGGAATCGACGTCCTGGCCAGGCGTTTCGCAGCCCACCCAACAGGGCGGTCTGGGCTTTTCGTACAAGTGGAACATGGGCTGGATGCACGACACGCTCAAGTACATCGAGCAGGACCCGATCCATCGCCAGCATCACCACTCTCAGTTGAGTTTTGGGCTGGTCTATGCCTGGTCCGAGCGGTTCGTGCTGCCGATTTCCCACGATGAAGTGGTGCACGGCAAGCATTCCTTGATCGACAAGATGCCTGGCGACCGCTGGCAGAAATTCGCCAACCTGCGCGCCTACCTGTCGTTCATGTGGACCCACCCGGGGAAGAAGCTGCTGTTCATGGGCTGCGAGTTTGCCCAGTGGCGCGAGTGGAACCACGACACCGAACTGGACTGGCATTTCCTGCAGTACGCCGAGCACAAGGGCGTGCACTCGCTGGTCAGCGACCTGAACCGGCTGTATCGCACGGAAAAGGCGCTGTACGAGCAAGACTGCCAGCCGCAGGGTTTCCAGTGGGTGATTGGTGACGACGCCGGCAACAGCGTCTATGCCTACCTGCGTTGGAGCAAGGAGGGCGAGCCGTTGCTGGTGGTCGCCAACCTGACACCGGTGCCGCGCGAAGGCTATCGTGTCGGCGTGCCCTTCAGCGGCAAGTGGGCCGAGCTGTTCAACAGCGACGCGGGGATCTATGCCGGTTCCAACTTCGGCAACGGCGGCGGCGTGCGCACCGACGACATCAAGAGCCATGGCCAGGCGTTCTCGCTGCCCTTGAATCTGCCACCGCTGGGTGTGGTGATCCTCAAGCCGACCGTGGAGCAGCTGCAGCAGGAGGGTTGATTTCCTCCGCCACACTGTTGTGAACCTGTGGGGGCGAGCGTGCTCGCGAATAGCGTTCTATCAGTCGACCTGATCGCCTGATGAAGCATTCGCCAGCGGGCTCGCTCCCACAGTCGTTTCTGCCCTGCCGACAAAGGTTGTGGGACCTTTCCCGGACGAATGTCATCCCTCGCCACTGAACCTGACATCTTTTGAATGGTCTGTTGACCACTGCGCGCGCAGTACGCTGGGGCCACGGCCTTCGACGTCCGGCTGAATTTCGCCCGCGCCAGATGCCTATTCCAGCAGTTGCAGCGCGTTGTTCGTCGCTGTCCGACCAGGCGTGATTCCCTTGCATGCGGCCCGCCCACCGGCCTTCTTTTCAATTTGTCGAAGATTATCCATGCCAATTTCTCCCTCCGATGTTTCCTTTCGCTTTACCCCTGTGCCGGGCGTTCGACGCCGTTTGCTCAACACCGGCCTGCTGACCTCGCTGTTGTCCGTTGCCGTTGCCAGCCCGTTGGTCCACGCCGAAACGCAGAGCAAGGACCGCTGGGTCAGCGACACACTCAGCACTTACGTGCGCAGTGGCCCCACCGACGGTTATCGCATCGTCGGCACGCTGAAATCCGGGCAGAAAGTCGAGCTCATCAATACCCAGGGCGACTACAGCCAGGTGCGCGGCAGCGCCGGCGACAACGTCTGGATTCCCACCGCTGACCTGCAGGAAGTGCCGGGGCAGGCGGAGCGCTTGCCGCAACTGACCCAGAAAGCCGCGGATCTCAGCGCGCAACTGAAAACCATCGACGACGACTGGAAGACCAAGGTTCAGGGCATGCAGGAAACCCTGGAGTCGCGTAAGAAGCTGGTCGACGAGCTCGAAGCGCGGACCAAGGATTTGAACGCGCAGTTGGCCAGCGCGCAGTCCGACTTGCGCACCACCCAGGCGAAACTGGGTGACGAGAACAATCAGGTGCTCATGCGCTACATGGTCTACGGCGGCAGCATCGCTGGCGCGGGCCTGTTGCTGGGCCTGATCCTCCCGTCCCTGACCAAGGGCCGCAAGCGCAACGATCGCTGGTTCTGAAGCAGACTCAGCGCTGTCCTGCATCTACGCGCACCGAGCCCGGCATTCACCCTGCCGGGTTTTTAACGCTCACTGGCAACTTTCCCTCCATGCGCTAGTTTAGTGCGGGGCACCCTCTGCCCACGCTGTCCCCCCACCACAAGAAAAAGAGAAACCGCCCATGAAGTTCGAACCCTTCGCCCAGTCCCTCGTTGCGACGGCGCTGATCCTAGGTCTGTCCTGCGCTCACGCCGCTTCCGTGGCCCCGGCTGCCGCTGAAAACGGCATGGTCGTTACCGCGCAACACCTGGCCACCCACGTGGGCGTTGACGTGCTCAAGTCGGGCGGCAACGCAGTCGATGCGGCAGTCGCCGTGGGCTATGCGCTGGCCGTGGTCTATCCCGCCGCCGGCAACCTGGGCGGGGGCGGTTTCATGACCATCCAGCTGGCAGACGGGCGCAAGACCTTTCTCGACTTCCGCGAAAAAGCGCCGCTGGCGGCCACCGCCAACATGTACCTGGACAAGGACGGCAACGTCGTGCCGGACCTGAGTTCCAAGGGTCACCTGGCCGTCGGCGTGCCCGGCACGGTGTCCGGGATGGAAATGGCGCTGAGCAAATACGGCACCAAGAAACGCGCCGAAGTCATTGCCCCGGCGATCAAGCTCGCTGAAAACGGCTTCGCCCTGGAGCAGGGAGACGTTGACCTGCTCGGCACCGCCACCGACGAGTTCAAGGCCGACGCCAAAGACCTCGGCACGATCTTCCTGAACAAGGGCCAGCCGCTTCAAGTCGGCGACACCCTGGTGCAGAAAGACCTCGCCAAAACCCTCAAGGAAATCTCCGCCAAAGGCAGCGACGGTTTCTACAAGGGCTGGGTGGCCAAGGCCATCGTCGATTCCAGCCAGGCGGGGAAGGGCATCATCACCCAAGCGGATCTGGACAAGTACGCGACCCGCGAACTGGCGCCGATCGAGTGTGATTACCGCGGCTACCACGTGGTCTCGGCGCCGCCACCGAGCTCCGGCGGCGTGGTCATCTGCGAGATCATGAACATCCTCGAAGGCTACCCGATGCAGGAATTGGGGTATCACTCCGCCCAGGGCCTGCATTACCAGATTGAAGCCATGCGTCATGCCTACGTCGACCGCAACAGCTACCTGGGCGACCCGGACTTCGTCAAAAACCCGATCAGCCATCTGCTCGACCGCGACTATGCCGCCAAGCTGCGGGCCGCCATCGAACCGCAGAAAGCCGGGATCTCCCAGAACATCAAACCCGGCGTCGCGCCCCACGAAGGCAACAACACCACGCACTATTCCATCGTCGACAAATGGGGCAACGCGGTGTCCGTCACCTACACCCTCAACGACTGGTTTGGCGCTGGGGTGATGGCGAGCAGCACCGGCGTGATCCTCAACGACGAGATGGACGACTTCACCTCCAAGGTCGGCGTGCCGAACATGTACGGCCTGATTCAGGGCGAAGCCAACGCCATCGCCCCGGGCAAATCGCCGTTGTCGTCGATGAGCCCGACCATCGTCACCAAGGACGGCAAGACGGTGATGGTCGTCGGTACTCCGGGCGGCAGCCGCATCATCACCGCCACCTTGCTGACCATGCTCAACGTCATCGACTACGGCATGAACATCCAGGAAGCAGTCGATGCGCCTCGCTTCCACCAGCAGTGGATGCCGGAAACCACCAACCTGGAAACCTTCGCCGTCAGCCCTGACACCCAAAAGATCCTGGAAAGCTGGGGCCACAAATTCGCCGGCCCCCAGGACGCCAATCATCTGGCTGCCATTCTCGTTGGCGCGCCTTCGCTCGGTGGGAAGCCAGTGGGTAATAACCGTTTCTACGGCGCCAACGATCCGCGTCGCAGCACGGGGTTGTCGCTCGGTTATTGATCTGCGCGACAGCCGAGTCACCGGACGGGGCAGGGTGCTCATGGCCGGTGACGAGGCATTGTGGTGGTTTCGGGCCGCACCCTGCGCGTGATTTTGGTTGCGCGCAGGACACCTTGAAGTGTTATGTTATAACTCGCTTTTTACAGGCCTGACATGGGCCTGTCGGTTATCGCGCTTCGAGAGTCCACTGCGTATGCAAACCCTGTCTGTCCCTCTGCAATCTCCCGCCACGTCCATCGCCCACCCCGGCCGCCTGCAATCGATCGATGCCCTGCGTGGGCTGATCATCATCTTCATGTTGCTGGACCACGTGCGCGAGACGTTCTTTCTGCACCACCAGGTCAGCGACCCGATGGATGTCGCTCACACCAGCGTCGATCTGTTCATCAGCCGCACCCTCGCGCATTTCTGCGCACCGCTTTTCGTGTTCCTGACCGGGCTTTCCGCCTGGCTGTACGGTGAACGGCATGCGGGCAAGGGCGCGGTGGCGGGCTTTCTGTTCAAGCGGGGGCTGGTGTTGATCGTGCTGGAACTGACGCTGGTGAATTTCGCCTGGACGTTCCAGTTTCCACCGACGGTGATTTACCTGCAGGTCATCTGGGCAATTGGCCTGAGCATGATTGCGCTGTCGGCGATGGTGGTATTGCCGCGCGGTGTGCTGGCGGCGCTGGGGCTGGCGATCATCGCCGGGCATAATCTGCTGGACAACGTGCATTTTGCCGTGGGCTCGGCGATGCACATTCCGTGGGCGATTCTGCATGACCGCGGCTGGATCGAGGTCGGCGACAGTGTGCGCTTGCGCACCTCGTACCCACTGCTGCCGTGGATCGGCGTGATTGCCGTGGGCTACGCCGCGGGGCCGTGGTTTGGCCGCGACGCGAATGCGGAGAAGCGCGAGATCCACCTGATCGCCTGGGGTTTTGGCGCACTGACGCTGTTTCTCGCCCTGCGCGGCATCAACGGCTATGGGGAGAAGCCGTGGGTGGAGGGTGACACCACGGCCCACACGCTGATGAGCGTCCTCAACGTCACCAAATACCCGCCGTCGTTGCTGTTCATCAGCCTGACCCTGGGCGTCGGCTTGCTGGTGCTGGCTTGGCTGGAGCGGCAGCAGGGAAGGCCATGGCTGCGACCGCTGGTGACTTTTGGCGCCGCGCCGATGTTTTTCTATCTGCTGCACTTGTATGTGCTGAAGATGCTTTATGTCGGCGCGGTCGCGATCTGGGGTAACACCCAGGGCCAATACTTCGGGTTTACCTCGGTACTGGGCCTGTGGGGTTGCGCCGCGGTGCTCACTGTCGTGCTGTTGCCGGCAGTGAGCTGGTTCGCGGCGCTCAAGGCGCGACGCCGGGACATCGCCTGGCTGAAATACTTCTAAGCACGGCCATGCAGGA
Organism: Pseudomonas sp. Ps21-P2; assembly: GCF_039672565.1. NCBI lineage: Bacteria > Pseudomonadati > Pseudomonadota > Gammaproteobacteria > Pseudomonadales > Pseudomonadaceae > Pseudomonas > Pseudomonas sp. Ps21-P2. The sequence continues at coordinate 273,307 of NZ_JBDFPL010000005.1, read as the reverse complement.
CCGGCTTTAGCCGGGAAGGCGTCAGGCGTTGCGCAGGCTGCGTTCCATACGCGCCAGGCCTTCTTCCAGCATCGGCCGCGGGCAGCCAAAGTTCAGACGCACGAACTGGCCACAGTCCTCGCCGAATTCCAGGCCGTCGCTCAGCGCAACCTTGGCGTGCTCAAGGAAGAATTGCTGCGGGCTTTCGAGCCCCAGGCCCGAGCAATCCAGCCACGCCAGATAGGTGCTCTGGGGCAGGTTCATCGTAATACCGGGGAAGCGGGTTTTGATGGCCTCGGCCAGGTAATTGCGGTTGTCCTGCAGGTACGCCATGACCTGTTCCAGCCACGGGCCGCCTTCGCGATAGGCCACTTCGGTGGCTTCCAGGCCCAGGGCGTTGACGCTGTCCACCAGCCCCAGCCGCCCGGCATTGAAACGCTGGCGCAGCTCGGGGTTCTGCACCACGGCGAACGCTGTTTTCAGACCGGCGATGTTCCAGGCCTTGCTCGCCGACATCAGCGTCACGCTGCGCGCCGCGATCTCCGGGCTCAGGGAAGCGATCGGCGTGTGCTGACGGCCGTCGAACAGCAGGTCGGCGTGGATCTCATCGGAAATGATCAGTGCATCGCGCCGCACGCAGGCTTCGCCGATGGCCAGCAATTCGTCGCGTTCGAGGACCTTGCCCAGCGGGTTGTGGGGATTGCTCAGCAGCAGCGCGCCATGGTCAGGCAGCGCGCGTTCCAGTGCCGCGACGTCGGTGGGGTATTCACCCTGGGCGTCAGCATGGAAGGGCAGATCGATGCGCGGCAGTTTCCAGTTGGCCGGCGCGTGCAGCAGCGGTGAGTAGTTGGGCGTCTGCACCAGCACCGCGCTGGATGGCGAAACCAGCGCGTGGAGCGCCATGTTTACCCCAGGCTCGACCCCGGGCAGAAACACCAGATCCTGCGCCTCGATCTGCCAGCCGTAGCGGTTGGCGAGATGCTTGACCAAGGTTTCCCGCAACGCTTGCTGGGGCACGGAATAGCCCAGCAGCGGATGCTCCAGACGGTTCTTCAGCGCCTGCACAATGGGCGCTGCCACCGGAAAATCCATGTCCGCCACCCACATCGGCAGCACGTCCTCGGGGTACTGGCTCCACTTCTTGCTGCCGGTGTTCAAGCGCTGAAAAACGTTATTCAGATCCATGTTCTGGCCTGTCCTGCTCGAAAAAAGAGGGGATTGTGCCAGAGAATGGCGGCCTGGGTTTGCTGTCGATTTGCGGTTTGTAGGATTACTCCGTAAATGCCGCTGGAACCGTCTCCTTCGTGTCTCCCCCTCTGGAGTCACACTTTGAAATCCCTCATCTTCGCCCGCTTCAGCCCTCTCTCATGGACGAGTTGATCCGGTTTTCTGCAGACCGGTCAGGGGCGCTTAATCCTGCCAGGGACGCTCATTCATGATCACCGTATTGCCACCTTTCTTCGATCACAGTCGCCATAAGCTTGTTGTTCATCGCTTTCCTGTAGCGCTCGATGTACTTGCGTTTGAGGGCGAGGAGCGGCTGAGTCAGCCGTTTGTGTATCGCGTGGAATTTACTTCGGTTGAGCAGGACATCGGGGCTGAACGTGTGTTGGGGCGGGACGCGCAGTTCAGTCTGCATGCGGCGGCGCATACGTTGCCAGTGGCGGTTTGTGGTTTGCCGGTCCCGTCCGTTGAACCGTTGCGAACGCTGCATGGTGTAGTGACGGGTTTCAAGCGGCTTTCCTGTTCTGCTGACGAAGCCAGATACGAGATTACTTTGCAGCCGCGCCTGGCGTTGCTGGGTCGAGGGCGGCAGTTCCGGATTTATCAGCATCAGTCGGTGCCGGAGATTGTCGAGAGTATCTTGCGGTCGCGGCATGACTTTGAGGGGCAGGATTTTCTGTTCACGCTGGTGCGGGACTATCCGACGCGTGAGCAGGTGATGCAGTACGGTGAGAGTGATCTGGCGTTTATTTCGCGGCTGTTGGCGGAGGTGGGGATCTGGTATCGCTTCACCAACGATGAGCGATTGGGTATTGCGGTCGTTGAGTTTCATGATGACCAGCGGCATTACGTTCGGCCGCGGGTGAGCTTGCCGTTTCGGCCGCAGTCCGGGTTGGGCAGCAGCGGCCAGGATGGGGTTTGGGGGCTGCAGGTCAGTCATGGGGTTGTGGAGCAGAGCGTTCACTTTCGTGCTTATCACCATCGGGATGCCAGTGCGTGGCTGGATGGGGATGTGGACCAGACGCGTGGTGATGCGACGACTTATGGCGAGGCGTATCACTATGCGGAGCCGTACCGGGTATTGGGCGACAAACTGGATCAGGACGAGGATCTGCTCGGGGAAAGCGGGTTTTTTTATGCCCGGTTGCGGCATGAGCGGTATCTGAATGATCAGACGCGCCTGAGCGGTATAAGCAGCAGTGCTTCGTTGGGATTGGCGCAGGTGCTGGCGATTTCCGGTGGGGCGCCTCAGGCGTTTGAACCGGGGGCGGTGATTACACGACTGAAGCTGCGCGCTGCGCGGGATCGCAGTTTTGAGCTGAGTTTTGAGGCGATTCCGTATTCGGAAAGTGTGTGTTTTCGGCCGCCGCTGCTGGCCAAACCTGAGATAGCGGGCACTGTTCCGGCGCGCGTGACCAGTTCGCTGGCCAACGATCCGTATAGCCACATCGACAGCGAAGGCCGCTACAAGGTCAGCTTTTTGTTTGACCGCGACAGCTGGAAGTTGGGTGAGGAAAGTCTCTGGCTCAGGTTGGCTCGGCCTTACGCGGGGGATACCCACGGCCTGCACCTGCCGCTGATCTGCGGGACCGAAGTGGCTATTGCCTTTGAGCAGGGCGACCCGGATCGACCCTATATCGCTCACGCGCTTCATGACAGTCGCCATCCCGACCATGTGACGCTGCTGCGCAGCGATTACAAACGCAACGTGCTGCGCACCCCGGCGAACAACAAGCTGCGCATGGAAGACGATCGCGGCAAGGAACACATCAAACTCAGCACCGAGCACAGCGGCAAGAGCCAGCTGAACCTTGGGCATCTGGTCGACAGCGAGAAGGATAAGCGCGGCGAAGGCTTTGAATTGCGCACCGATGGCTGGGGCGCGATTCGGGCGGGGCGTGGGGTGTTTATCAGTGCGGATGGGCAGACCAAAGCGCAGGGTAAACAGCTCGACATGAGTGCTGCAGTGGGTCGCTTGCAAAATGCCGGCGATCAGATGGAAAAGATCTCGGCGGATGCCGCCCTTAGCCAGGCAGACACAGCAGACGTCCTAGCTCAACTCGATCTGCTCAAACAGGATCTGGACGCGCTCAAATCCTTGGTGTTGCTGCTCAGCGCTCCGGACGGCATTGCCCTGACCAGCGGCAAGCACCTGCAACTCGCCGCGCAAGACAACCTGATGCTCAACGCTGGCGGCCACGCCGATATCAGCGTGGTCAAAAAAATGTTCATGGGTATCGGCCAGGGCCTGAGCCTGTTCGTTCGCAAGATCGGCCTCAAGCTGATTTCCAACGAAGGCCCGGTGAGCATCCAGGCGCAAAACGATCGTCTGGAACTGCTGGCTCGGCAGGGCATAAACATCACCAGCACCGAAGATGAAATTCACATCACGGCGAAGAAGCGGATCGTCCTCAATGCTGGCGGCAGCTACCTCGCCATTGAGCGGTGCAGCATCGAGTCCGGCACCGCGGGCGACTATCTCATCAAAGCCGCGCACTTCGACTTCAGACCGAAAGCCGCGCAGGAGGTTGAACTTCCGGCCTTGCCACCACTGTTGGATATCCCGCCTGAACTGCACGAGTTCTGGCCCAGCTTCAGCGGCGGCAACATTCACTACGAACGGAGCATGATTAAAAATGCTGCGCCGGTTGAACAGCCCGAGCCACTTGAGGAGGAAGAAGAGGAAGAGAAAATCACCGATGGCATCACCCTGCGCATCGGGCTGTTCTTTGATGGGACGGGGAATAATCAGAGTAATGCGGCGGCGACCGCACAATGCCGACAATCGGATCTGGACAGTTTCAGCCGTGAAGAGCTGGAGAGTATTGCGGCGACGTGCAAGCAGTATGGGTTTGGGGAGTTTGACGGCAGCGCGTTTAACAGCGCGCCGAATAACAGTTACGGGAATGCGCCGAGTAATGTGGCGTATTTGTATCAGCTGTACCCGGACAACGCGGTGGATGGTATTTCGGCTAAAGCCAAAACCGCGTACATCAAGGCGTACGTAGACGGTATAGGCACCCGCAGCGGTGGCAAGGATGCCATCTTGATCGGGCAGGGCCTTGGCCAAGGCGAAACTGGCGTAGTAGCGAGGGTAAAGCAGGTTCCCGATCTGGTTGCAAAGCAATTGAGTAGTTTCCACGAAACTAATCCCGGCATTGTTATCCATAGTATCGAATTCGACATTTTTGGCTTCAGCCGTGGCGCTGCCGCTGCACGGCATTGCGCTAATGAAGTCCTTAAACCAGGTCGCGGGCTATTCAACGAACTGCTTCGGGGTGGCCTGGCGGGGCTGCTGAGAAGCTTCGATTCGGCCGCTGATGTGTGCATCAATTTCGTCGGTCTGTTCGATACGGTCGCGGCCATCTCAACGCCTTGGCGCGGCGACTTTAGTCCCGGCGATGACATCAATCGTGGCGTTAATCTCTACCTGCCACCCGACTGCGCGCGGCAGGTTATCCAGCTTCAGGCGCTCGACGAGTACCGCGCCGACTTTTCTCTTAATCAAGTGCACCACACGCACCTTCAGATAGGCCTGCCGGGCGCTCACTCCGATGTTGGTGGGGGTTATCCCCCACGCGCGCGAGAAAAGTTGTGGATGACACGACCCCGCAAGGCCAGCGTTCCGACCGGCCAAAGGGTTGAATCCCATACCGCGTGGGGCCTTGCCGAGGCGGACGCCAAAGTATTACGCGAATCAGGCGTCGCCCGCGAGGGCCTTATTACGGTCAAGGCGTGGCCTGCAGCAACTAACCCTCGCGGCAAAGCCGAGCCTGTCCTACAGGACTACTGGATAACAGTGCTACTCGAACGCCCGGTGCATGGCGAACTGAGCCTCATTGCATTGCGTGTCATGCGTGAGATGGGCGTGCGTCATGGGGTGCCATTCGACGTTATTACCGAGACGGATAAACGCTTCAAGTTACCGGATGAGCTCCTGCCTATCGCCAAGCGAATTTTGCAGCGGGTGATGACGGACTGGCTGGTACGACTTGAATCTGAGGAAGAGGCGTTGCTACGAGCGCGGTACATCCACCTGTCCGCGCACTGGACTCCACTAGGCCTCTTCTTACTTAGCAAGCCAGCACCGCTGAATCGTAGGAATGTGCATCTCAACCGTCCGCAACCAGGCTATCCAGAATGAGACGTCTGGTGTTTGCAGCGGGATTGCTAATCAGCCTGAGTGCTTGTGCAAAGGGAGGCTCAGTGCCTCCACCTGTCAAGCTGCCTTATCCGGCGTGGTATGTAGGCTTAGCCGCGCCGAGGCATATGGAAGTGTGGGTGGAAAGCGTCGATGTGCTCGATCAGCGGGGATACGTTTTTTTCAACGTGCATGCCGGCGTCGCCGGTTACACGCGTAAGCCCGAGGGTTGGCACAAGGGCACATCTGGCGGGAAACCCATAAGTAACGTCGACTTACCAGACCAACTCCTTCTGCGTTGGCAATCACTCGTAGAGCCTCAAGCTTACAAAATCAGTATCCGGATACCGCAGTGGGTCCGTGAAGAGATGGTTAGACCGGAGCGTGTTCTCTGCCAGTGGAATCAGCAATGGAAAACAGACTATCGAGAGACGATCACACTCGGCATGGCACCCGGCGGGATTGTAAAAGTTTGGCTAGGCGGATCTTGCCTGAGCTTCAAAGAAGTGGGCCGCTATCAAGCTAAAGTCGAGCCGCTTGGCCCCAACCAGGACGGAAAAGGGCTGTTTTACCGTGCACCCAATCCAGCGGCACAAGCCTGGATAGATCAACACGGCATCCCTTATGGAAGTTGGTAATACTGTATCGGCATTCAAAGTTCCAGACGCGTTCTTAGTTGCAACTCCACGAGCAGCTCAGGCCAGTGCAACAACTATCGCCCGATACAGCCCACTCGTCAGTAAGTCATTTCTCTAAACTTAATAGCGACAGAAATACGACGGGTAGAGCCAAACAACTAAATCCAGAATCACCGCAATCAAAGCATCAATCACTAAAACCAACAACGAGCCTCAAAACATGAAAGACATCATCCGCCTAGGCGACCTCACCACTCACGGCGGCGTCGTGCTTCAGGCCATTCCGCAGACCGACCTGAACGGCAAGCCCATCGCCGGGGTGGGACACAACGTCAGTTGCCCATTATGCAAAGGCATTTTCCCCATCGCCGAAGGGAGCAGCACTTACACAGTCGACGGAATTCCCGTCGCATTAGACGGCATGAAAACCGCCTGTGGTGCGGCGCTTATCGCCAGTGGCCCAAAGGGTGCCGTTACCAGCTGAAACAACCTGCGCGGGTCACCAACGGGCCTCGCTAGAACAATTCAGGGAGATCGACGGCGCAATGCCGTCGATCCTTGTGACGCCCCGCCGATCTAGACCTATTGTGGTCGCCTTTCAGTAGTTATCTGAGCTCGAATGAAATGAGAAACCGCCCGTCGGCACATCATCAACCGTTATAAACTTTCAGCGCGAAACCATTGGTCGGGTCTATTTTCGCTTTCCTGAATTACATCTTCAGCGATGTCTCTTTATATCTGTGCGGTCTGCTTAGTTGACAGATCGCCGCAATAGAAAGCTGAACTTGTCGTTAAAAACCCTGATACGAAATTAGCCTGAGAAGGGAGTAAGACTATGTTCCTGCACAATAAACGTCTTCAATACACGGTTCGCGTCGCCGAGCCTAATCCGGGTCTGGCCAACTTGCTGCTGGAGCAGTTCGGCGGCGCCCAGGGCGAGTTGGCTGCGGCCACGCGTTATTTCACCCAAGCGTTGGCTGAAGAAGATCCAGGTCGCAAGGATCTGTTGCTGGACATCGCCACCGAGGAACTGAGCCACCTTGAAATCATTGGCTCGATCATCGTGATGCTCAACAAGGGCGCCAAAGGCAAACTCGCCGAAGGCGTGCAAGCCGAGGGCGAGCTGTACCGTGACATCAACGGCGCGGGCAATGATTCGCACATCACCAGCCTGCTGTACGGCGGTGGTGCTCCGCTGGTCAACTCGGCCGGTGTGCCATGGACCGCCGCCTACATCGATACCATTGGTGAACCGACGGCGGACTTCCGTTCGAACATCGCTGCTGAAGCACGGGCGAAGATCGTCTACGAACGCCTGATGAACGTGACCACCGATCCAGGCATCAAGGACGCCCTGGGCTTCCTGATGACCCGCGAAATCGCGCATCAGATCTCCTTCGAGAAAGCGCTGCACTCGATTCAGCCGAACTTCCCGCAAGGCAAGTTGCCAGGCATGCCGGAGTTCTCCCGCACTTACTTCAGCATGTCCAACGGCGAGCCGAACGTACGTGGCCCGTGGAACAGCGACGCAGATTTCGAATACGTCGAGAATCCAAAGCCGGCAGTCGATGGTGGTGACGGTACCGCTTCGGTGACGTTGAGCGAGGACGACTCGGTCACCCTGACGATGATGAAGGAGCGTCTGAAGTCTGATCTGGACGCGGAACCGATGACCGGCGCCGACCTTGGCTCGGGTCTGGCTCAGGGTAAAGCTGAGTAGCGCGATAAGGGGAGGGCCGGTACGTAGTGGCTCTCCCGGCGATGTGATCAAGACCACGTACGACATGGAGATTCTGATGAACAAGTTATTGGAAGATTCGACGCCCAATGAAGCCAGCGAGTTGTTCAACGACAACGCTCAGCTGGACTTCACATCCTGTGTGACCCGCTTCGAAGCAGAAGCTGCAACGCTGGGGCGTGGATTCAGAACCGCGTTGTTTGTTCAGCAATTCAAGGCCGGACTGTTGCCGAAGTCCGTAAAAGGGGTTGAAAGACTCCACTAAATCCCGTGGCTTCTAAGTTAGATTCCATAGAAGTGTCCGCTGGAAGGGCTGTCTGATCCGCTACGACTCCATCGATTTTGCCCGCGAAAGCGGGCTTTTTTTTGTCCCCGATCAGGGGGTAAAGTTGGATCCCGGCGCAGCCCCGGCATGCCCCGCCACCCGCAACGGTGCGACGGGCTGGACTGATCCGCGATTACCCGCCACTGTATTGCCTTTCGCGCGTGGGCAATGCGTATTTTCAGGCCTGATGCACATCAGGAGAGGGAGCAGATTTGAATCAGCTAAAACGCCTTGAAAGCGGGATCAAGGGCTTCGACGCACTGCTCAAAGGAGGCCTTGTGGCGGGCGCTTCATACATCATTCAGGGACGCCCGGGGTCGGGCAAGACGATCCTTGCCAACCAGTTGGGGTTCAATCACGTCCGGCAGAACGGCCGCGTGCTGTTCGCCACACTGCTGGCCGAGCCTCACGACCGGCTGTTTCATTTCCTCTCGACGCTGAGCTTTTTCGATCGCCAGGCGGTGGGCCAGAGCATCCAGTTTGTCAGCGCCTTCGACACGCTGGAGAACGACGGTCTCGACGAGGTCGTCAAGTTGCTGCGCCGCGAGATCAGTCGTCAGCATTCCAGCCTGCTGATCCTGGACGGGCTGCTCAACGCACGCTCCAAGGCAGAGACGCCGCTGGACACCAAGCAATTCATCTCCGAGCTGCAGGGCCATGCCGCTTTCGCCGGCTGCACGGTGCTGTTTCTCACCAGCTCGCAACTCGACGATGGCAGTCCCGAGCACACCATGGTTGACGGTGTGATCGAGATGGGCGAAGACATGGTCGGCTCCCGTACGGTGCGCCGGATCAAAATGCGCAAGACCCGGGGCAGCGGCGCGATCCCCGGCGCCCATGAATTCGAGATCAACGACCAGGGCATTTCCATTTACCCGCGTCTTGAATGCATGCTCACCCGAACCGGTGCGATGCCCGAACACCCTCACACCCTCCTGAGCAGCGGCATTGGCGGGCTGGACTCACACATCGGTGGCGGTCTGGTCCGGTCGTCGGTGACGCTGATCATGGGCCCTTCAGGCGCCGGGAAGACGTCTCTGGGCATCCAGTTTCTGAGCCAGTGCTCTGCGCAGGAGCCGGGGCTGTACTTCGGCTTTCATGAGTCGCCGCAGCGGGCGATGACCAAAGCGCGTTCTCTGGGCGTGGACTTCACGGCGCTGCAGGCATCGGGCGCGCTGCACGTCGTCTGGACACCGGCATCGGCAGGGCTAATCGACCGGGTGTGTTACGACCTGCTTGACAGGGTGGAGCGGCTGCAGATCAAGCGCGTCTTCATCGACAGTCTCAATGCCCTGAGTCGGGCGGCCACCGATCAGCGTCGGGTGCCGGACGTTCTCGAAACCGTGCTCGGCGAGCTTCGCGCGCGCGGCGTCACGGTTATGGCTTCCTGGGAAGCGCATCGGTTGTTCGACGATCAAACGAGCATCCCGGCGCCTGACGTCTCCGGCGTGGTCGATAACCTGCTGCTCGTCCAGTTCGTTCAGCATCGGACTGAACTTCAACGCCAGGTTTCTATTCTGAAGATCAGAGACAACGCCTACGATCCCTCGCCACTTGAAGTCGTGATGAGCAACGCTGGAATCACCATGAAGAAGGTCTGAGATATGCGATTCGCAACGTGGGGATGGCCAGAACCATTGAGTTGCCTGACCAGGTGCCTGACCCTCGCGACATCGTGGGCCCGCCGGGAAATGGCCCTCTGATGCCAACCATTCTGATCATCGATGATGAATACCTGATTGCCGATATCCTCAGCTTCGCGCTGGAGGACGAGGGCTTTCAGACTGTGGTGGCCGGAAGCGGGCGCAAGGCACTGGAGATTCTTGATCGCGAGCGCCCCGACTTGATCATCACCGATTTCATGATGCCCGGCATGACCGGTCTGGAACTTGCCGAGACGATCAAGTCTCGGGACGTGCACATGTCGACGCCTATTATGCTCATGAGTGGCGCCCAGGCGTACATGGGGGCCGAGCGGCCAGACCTGTTTGATGAAGTGATTGAAAAGCCATTTGATATCGACCAGGTCATCGGCAAGATTCACGCCCTGTTTCAAGCCCGCCGCCAAGCCCGCCGCCAAGCCCGCCTGTAAGGTTCTCGCAGTCCATCGTTATTGCCGTTGAACGAATCGATTCAGCCCAGGGTCGATACTGATAACGCTTATTGAGATGGGCAGTGCAATGAATACCTGGTACAGCAAATCGTTGGGTGAAGGCACCGTCGTCTACCGCCGCTTACGTGTGTTGAACGAACTTCGTCATCAAGTTTGTCCCGACGCTTCCTGCCCCTATTCGCTATACATGGACGCCGTCAGCGCGGAAACCATCGTGTTGTTTGATCCCGAGCAGATTGTGCTGGCCACCGCTTTTGGCGCACTGCCGTGTGGGCAACCCCATATCAATGGGGTTCGGTTGATCGATCTTGAATACCGTCCGCTTCCTGTCACATCCCAAAGTGCACAACTGTTCAGCTCTCCACGCATCCACCCGCAACCCCGGTTCTACGCTGAATACCGCGCGTGACGAGTTGTGCCCTTGAATATTCAAGCTGATAACCGACGCAAGCCAGTTCCAGCGTGAGCGGCTGCGTTTGCTGTCAGTGCTGACCGCAGGAGAATCATCATGGCCGTGGCCGTTGTCAGACTGGAAGGTGAAGACATCCCCCTCGAACACAGGCAGTCGGGCGCAACCGCCGTCTTCCGTGTCAAAGATGACGAGGGCGCCGTACTGTATTTCGAAGATGAAGTTGAAGCGGCAAAGTCGGCTGTTGAACTAAGCAATGCCGAGCAATCCTGAATAAGAAGCGGTCTGACAGAGACTTGTGCTCAGTGATTTTTCACCAGGCTTAATATCGCATCGGCAAACTCTTGCGGTGCTTCTTGCGGCACATTGTGGCCCACTTTCGCTATCACCTGCCGCCGGACCGGCCCTGCAAAGCCACGTACCGCAGCACTGCCTTCGCGTTTTGATGATACGCCATCGTCTGCTCCCGCCAGAATATCCGTCGGTACTGTGATCAGGGGTTTTTGCGCGAGCTTCTCCTGAATCGCCGCGCAGGCAGGATCGCCCGCCGCCAGTCCATAGCGGTGTCGATAAGAATGCACGACCACGTCAACAAAGTCCGGGTTATCAAATGACTGCGCACTTTCAGTGAACGTGGATTCCGCAAATTGCCACGTTGGTGACCATAATTTCCAGAGCAAGTGGCAGAACTCATTTCGATTGGCCGCAAGGCCGGCGCGTCCGCGCTCACCGTGCAGGTAGTACTGATACCAGAGCCGTCGCTCTGTTTCGGGTGACGCCGGTGTGTTGGCTGCAGCGATGTCCTGAATGTTGTAGCCCGGGTCGCAACTGACCAGCCCGGTCACCCGTTCCGGCCACAGCGCAGCCACCACACACGCCGCGCGTCCGCCCCAGTCATAGCCAGCGAGAATGGCGTTCGGGATATTCAATGCATCCAGCAGTGCCAGCAGGTCGGCGCCCAATGCGGCCTGTTCGCCCGAGCGGGGCGTGGCTGAATCTATAAAACGGGTAGGGCCGTATCCCCTCAGATAAGGCACGATGCAGCGGCAGCCGGCCTGGACAAGCTGCGTCGACACGTCGTCGTAGGCGTGAATGTCATAGGGAAATCCGTGGAGCAATACCACGACCGGCCCATCGCTTGGGCCCATGTCGCGATATGAAACATTCAGCACGCCAGCAACTATATTCTTCACGGGAGTACTCCGGCAGACAGCAGTAAGGGAGCCCTGACGAATGCCGGGCTGACGTGTGAGGCGAAGAGGTTAAAACGATCCAATTGCGCGATTGGCAATTGCAGACTAACAACAGAGCAATGATCGAATCACCGATGCCGCGCGACGGGCACGGGCATCGGGAGATCGGCAACGGAGCGAAGGTTAATCACCTATCCCCCGTTCACAGACCCATCAGGAAACCCAGGATTCGACGGTGTCGGAACCGTGTTCGGCTTTCCATTCTTTCAAGGTCTTGTGATTGCCGCCTTTGGTTTCGACGACTTCACCGGTGTGCGGGTTTTTGTAGACTTTAACGGCGCGGGCTTTGCGAGTGGTCTTCTCGGGGGCAGTAGCGTTCTTGCCCTGTTTGGATCCGGTAGGGTGATCCAGAATCGAAATAATATCTTTCAGGCTCTTATTGTATTCGCCGAGCAGCGTACGCAATTTGCCTTCGAATTCGATTTCCTGTTCCAGGCCTTTATCGCCTTTCATGGCCTCAAGGGCCGCGAGCTGATCGGCAAGGTGACGTTCGAGTTGGCGGTATTCAGCAAGTTTAGACATTGGAACTCCATGTTTCGGTTTGTTGATACTGACGTGCGGCGTTAGCACTGGCGAACATTGGAGCGCACGGTGGTGACTGGTGTGACCGTGGACACTGTAGTGCGAGTGGGTGCATGGATGCCAGTACTAACAGCAAACTTTTCTGCCTTCTTTCCTGCCTTGACTGCAAAGCTGGCAGTTCAAATGGCGCAGGCCGCTTTACAACATCAACGGCCGTCACGTTTCGGCCAGGGCTGCAGGCTGCAAAGCGGTATTCAAAGCAGGCTTCAATGCCAGGCCGCCAAACGAGGTGGTGGGGTCTACATAACGCAGCGCCGATTTAATGTCTTTCCAGCCGACGTAATTCATCAGGCTTTTAATATCCCAGCCGTTACCGGACGCCCAAGTTGCAAATCCTCGGCGCATTGAGTGACTGCTGTAGAGGTCATCAGGCAACCCGGCGTCTTTAAAGATGCGCCGCAACATCGGCACAAGGCTGTGGGAATTGATGGCTTCCATGGACAGGTTGCCCCAACGATCAATCCGGCGGAACACCGGACCGTGGGTCAGGCCGGCCACGGTAATCCAGTTGATATAGGCATTGACCGGGCAGAGCGTCTTCAGCGCGGGGGTGCGAAACGTGGTGCCCTCATGCTGGCGGTCGCCTTTGGTGTAAGGCAGATAAAAGCTGATGCCTTCGCCCGCCTGGGCCTGGGTGTTGCCGACGTCCAGCCTGGCCAGCTCATCGCCGCGGAACCCTCGCCAGAAACCGATCAGCACCAGAGCGATAGAGCGTCGGTGACGCATCAATGACTTGTGGTCGCCACGTGCCCAGGCAGCATCTGCCTCGTTCTCCAGCCACGTCACCGCTTGCTCAAGGTGACGCAGCAGCAGCGGCGCCGCCTGTTTGGCTTGCGCCGGATGGACGACGCGGATGCCTTTTAGCAGCTGCCGCACAGTGGGCGTTTTGGTCGGGTCCGGAAACCCCTGGGTGACGTGCCACTGGGCCAGTGCTGCCAGACGCTGCTTCAGCGTACTGATGGCGTGTTTGTCGGCGTACTCCGCGAGGTAGCGCACGATACCGTCGCCCGTGGTGGGCAGGTAACCGCCCCAGACCACTTCGAAATGTTCGATCGCCGCCCGGTAGCTGCGGCGCGTGTTGGCGCGAGTGCCTGCTGACAGGTATCGATCTGCCTTTTCCATACATCCCTCGATCGGCGTGACACGGGCGCTTTGCTGGCTCAAATCGCTACCTGAGCTTCTGAAAAGCGATAAAGCACTATTATCGGCTCCTGGCAGAAACATTTCCACACAACGTTTTAGCTGGTATCGTGACCTGTAATAGCGTGTTACGTAACACGGTATGAAATCGTAGGAGATGGCATGGCACGCGGTGGCATTAACAAGGCGGTAGTGGAGCGGGCCCGACAGGCATTGCTGAGCAAGGGCGCTTACCCCAGCATCGACGCGGTGCGCGTGGAACTGGGCAACACCGGTTCGAAAACCACCATTGCCCGCTATCTCAAAGAGCTGGACGCCCAGGCGCCGGCCGAAGCGTCGTCCCGAGAGCGCATGGGCGAAGAGCTCAAATCATTGGTTGAAAGCTTGCTTGATCGGCTAACGGAGGAGGGCGAGGAGGTCGTCGCCCAGGCCCAGGCGGACTTCGATCGTCAGCGGATAGCCTGGGAGGCCCGACTGGAAGCCCTTGAGCTGGAGCTGAAATCAGCCCGGCACCAGTGCGAATCCCAGCACGCCGCGTTGACCGAGCAGGGCGCCCAGCTGCAAACCACCCATTCTTCCTGGCAGTCGGAACTGACGCGCAATGCCGGTCTGAGCCAGCAGTGCCAGGACCTTGAACGGCGGGTGCAGGACAAAGACCTGCAGATCCAGTCCCTCGAAGAAAAGCATGTGCACGCCCGCGCCGCGCTGGAGCATTACCGCGAGGCCATCAAGGAACAACGCGAGCAGGATCAGCGTCGCCACGAAGCCCAGCTTCAGCAGATTCAGCTTGAACAGCGAAAACTTCAGGAGACACTGGTCATCAAGCAGGATGAATCCACGCGCCTGAACCGCGACAACGAACGCTTGCTCGGCGAAATGCGTCAGCAGGCCCGGGCGCTGTCCGATCAGCATGACCAGACCCAGCGCCTCGCCACAGATCTCCGCGAAGCGCAGATGGCCACCGCGAAAGCCGACGGCGCCCGTGAGCAGCTGCAGGAGCAGTTGGCGGCGATAAAAGTGGACAGTAAATCCCTGGCGAAAGCGGTGGCACTGGCCAATGAGCATTTGGCGCACGCCAACCAGCAGATAGCTGCCTTGACCGAAGACAACGACAGCCTGCGTGCTCAGGTGCAGCTCATCATTGCCACACCGCCGCCGATACAGACGTAAGAGACCTGCCGGTCTTCAGCTTGCGGAAAACCATGCCAAACCAGCCCACCCCCGATGTCATCAAATCCGCCAGCCCCTCGACCGTTGCTTTGGCGCGGGGCTCGTTGTTCAAATTTGTGTTCCTGCTGGCAGGCGTGTTTCTGCTGGCCGCTTACCTGTTGGCGTTCCTCGCCCATGACCTCGATCACACCGAGGAGATCGAGAGCGCTTTCTACACCGACAAGGCGGTGCGCTCGCTTCAAAAAACGCTGACCGTCACGACCAAGGATTATGCGTTCTGGGGCGATGCCTACCGTTACCTGCACCTGAGTGTCGACCCCGACTGGGCTTTTGTCCGTCAGAACATCGGGCCGACGCTATTCAGCGATTTCGGATTCCAGGGCGTGTTCGTCATCGATGACACCGGCCGCACGGTGTATGCCGTGGTGGAAGGGCAACTGGAAAAGGTCGATGCCGAGCCGTGGCTGGGCCCTGCCAAGGACGCGTTGCTGGCCAAGGCCCGGGAGGGCGCCGAGACAGAAACCCCGGTTACCGCTTTCATTGACTTGAACGGCACACCCGCGCTGGTCGCTGCAGCCGCCATCACCCCCGGCACCGATCCAAGCGTCGTGCCTGATGGCCGGACGCCCTCGGTGTTGATCTTCGTCGATGTGCTGGACGACGCCAAGCTGGCCGTTCTGGGCAAGGAATACGGCGTAGAGGGGTTGCACGTTGCAACGGCCGACGAGCGCGACCAGGTCTCGATCTTTCCGCTGGGCGAGGGCGGTGTCGCCGGCGCCTTGCACTGGACACCACCCAAGCCTGGACAGCGATTGCTGGCCCTCGGTTTGCCGCTGATTGGCCTGGCCGCCGCGCTGGTGTGCCTGATGACCTGGGCGATCTTGCGTCGCACCACCGCCGCGGCGCGCTCCCTTGATGACAGTTACGCGTCCCTGCAAAAAAGCGAAAGCGCCCTCGCCACCAGTGAAGCGCGCTTTCGTGACGTGGTGGAAGCCAGCTCGGACTGGGTCTGGGAAATCGACAGCGAAGGGCGGTTCACCTACCTCTCTGACCGTTTCGAAAGCGTCACCGGCCTGCACCGCTCGCAGTGGATCGGGGCACTGATGGACGACCTGCTGCAAACCGAGCTCGGCCAGGTGTCCCATTGGCTGGCGATCCCCAACCGTCGCCCTGACATCACCATTCAGTGCCGCTACCTGGAGACCTGCGGCCGCGAGCGCATCAGTCGTCTGTCGGCGCGTTCGATGGCGGCGGGGGGATTCCGTGGCACGGCCACCGATGTCACCGAAGAAGTGGAAGCCCGTCGGCGCATCGAATTTCTCTCCCAGCACGACGCCCTGACCGGGCTGCCCAATCGGGTCCGGCTGCAGGAGTTCCTGGACGGGAAACTGAAAGCATTGCCAACCCTCGACCAGCCACTGGTGATGCTGAGCATCGACCTGGACCGCTTCAAGCCGGTGAACGACCTGCTCGGCCACGCCGCCGGCGACCGCGTGCTCAATGACGTGTCCAGTCGGCTGTCCGATTGCGTGCGCCATGGCGATCTGGTCGCGCGGGTGGGCGGCGACGAATTCGTGCTGATCCTCAGCGACGCCCAGACCCAGGACGAAGTCGAATCGCTATGCCGGCGACTGATCGAGTCCATCGAACGCCCGGTGCAGATCGACGACCAGGAAATATTCGTCAGCGCCAGCATCGGCATCGCCATGGCACCCACCGATGCACGCGAGGCGGCCGAGCTGCTGCGCTACGCCGATATCGCGCTGTATGAGGCCAAGGCCAGCGGTCGCGGCACCTGGCGGTTTTATGCCGGCGACATGAACGCGAAAATCATCGAGCGCAGGCGTCTTGAGAGCGACCTGCGCTATGCGATCAAACACAACGAACTGCGTCTGCATTTCCAGCCACGCTTTCGCATTTCCGATGGCAAGATGGTCGGCGCCGAAGCGCTGGTGCGTTGGCAGCATCCGCAGCGCGGTCTGATTACGCCGGACACCTTCATTCCCATCGCCGAAGAAAGCGGGCTGATCATCCCCCTCAGCGACTGGGTCATGACCCAGGCATGCGCTGAAGCCGCGCGCTGGCCGAAACACCTGTTCATTTCCATCAACCTGTCGCCTGCCGAATTCAAGCGCGGCAACCTGCCGGCGCGCATTCAGTTCGCCCTCAAGGCCACCGGTATAGAGCCGTCGCGGGTCGAACTGGAGATCACCGAAGGGGTGATGATCGAGGACGCCGTAGGCGCGCTGGACGTCATGCAGACGCTGAAGCAGTTGGACGTGCGCATCGCCATGGATGACTTCGGCACCGGTTATTCGTCGTTGAGTTACCTGCGCACGTTCCCCTTCGACGGGCTGAAGATCGACCGCAGCTTCCTGACCCGCCTCAGTGAAAGCGAAGGCGACCGCTCCATCGTGCAGGCCATTGTCGGACTGGGCCGGGCGCTTTCACTGACGGTCACGGCCGAGGGCATTGAAACCGCCGAGCATCTGGCATTGCTGAAGGCAGTGCAGTGCGAGGAAGGTCAGGGGTATTTTCTGAGTCATCCCCTGACCATGTCGGACTTCCACGCGCTGCTGGACGCGAGAAGTGCGGCAGCGGCGGATACAAACGTATAAAGTGCCCGCGCTAGCCCGGCAGCACCTCTTCCATCACACCGCTGCCGCACCCGGCCACTGTTCATTTTTGGAGGGTTCATGACTCACCCGCGCGCTGTTTTCACCGAAGGCTCGGTGGCCCGGCACGTCATGGTGATGTCGAGCACCAGCGCGTTGAGCCTGCTCGCGGTGTTTCTGGTGGACATTTTCACGCTGCTCTACGTGTCGATGCTCCACGATCCGATGCTGCTCGCCGCGACCGGGGTGGCGAAGGTGCTGATCTTCCTCAACAGCGCCGTCTCCAGCGGCCTGATCATCGCCGCCGCCACGGTGCTGTCCGAGCGGATCGGTCATCGCGCATCGAAGGCGTCTTCGCGGCTGGTCACTCACTTGATGCTGATGGTGGTGATCGCGTCGGGCGCGGCGGCGGCGTTGCAACTGGCGCTACTGGTGCCGCTCACTCGCTGGCTCGGCGCGGACGCCAGCACCTACGAAGCCGCGCGGATTTTCATCTGGCTGACCCTGCCGTTCAGCGTGCTGCAATCGGCCATGCAAATGGCGGCGCAGATCCTGCGAACCGCCGGCGACAGCCGCCGCGCCCTGTGCGTTGTGCTTTCGGGCGCGGCGACACTGGCCCTGGCCGATCCACTGTTCATTTTCGGTTTTGGCCTCGGGCTTGAAGGCGCGGGGATTTCCTACTCGCTGTCGGCGCTGGTGTCCCTGGGCCTGGGCATTTACTGGCTGCGGGCGCGGCTGGCGATGCCGTTTTCCATCCGCTGGCGACTGCTGCGCCTGCACACGCGCAAGGTCATGCAGGTCGGTTTGCCAGCGATGGTCGGCAATCTGGCGACGCCCGTGGGCTTGACCTATCTGGTTTCGTCGATCGGCGCCTATGGCACATCGGCGCTGGCGGCCATGTCGGTGATGGACCGGGTCATGCAGTTCGCCTACTGCGTGTTCTTTTCCCTGCCCAGCGCCCTCGCGCCGGTGCTGGGGCAGAACATCGGCGCCCATCGACACGCTCGTGTGGCCAGGGCCATTGGCTTCAGCCGCAAGCTGGTGATCCTCTACGGTCTGTTGGTCTGGGCCGTGCTCTTGCTGGCGGCGAATCCGCTGGCGGACACCTATCAACTGGAAGGCACCGGTCGGGCGATCTTTCTTGCGTTCTGCCACGTCGGCGGCGGCCTGTGGGCGCTGATCGGGCTGGATTTCGTCGCCATCGCGATGTTCGTCACCCTGGGCCGGCCGTGGCTGGTGGCGCTGTTCGCCTGGCTGCGGGCGACGCTGGGGACGGTGCCGTTCGTACTGGGCGGGATTTCTTTGTTCGGCGCGGCCGGTGCGTTCCCGGCCATGCTGACCGGTAACGCATTGATCGCCGTGACTTCGATTACAATCGCGTCCCTGACCGCCAGACGGTTTTTTCAGCGCCGGGGCGCCGCCCAGGCCGTGGCGTGAGCAGGCCAATGCCGGGCTCTGTCAGGCTTTATCCGAATCAACGAGACAGGGTGTTATGACAGACGACGAATCAGGGAATGACTCGCCCGAGGTGGCCTCGCCGAAACGCCGCCGTGCGCCAAAGGGTGAAATGCGTCGCGCCGCCTTGCTCGATGCGGCGACGCTGATCTTCGCCCGCAATGGTTACTCCAGTGCGTCGATGAAGGACGTCGCGCAGCTCGCCGGCATCACCACCGTTGGCTTGCTGCATCACTTTCCGAACAAGGAAGCGCTGCTCAATGCGCTACTGGAGCGTCGGGATCAGCGGGTGGTGTCGCGGTTCAGTGAACTGACCATGGAGATGACGCTGGAGGGGTTCATCAAATTCGTGCGGATGAGCATGAGCTTCAGCGTCCAGGACGCGGCCGAATGCCAGGCGGCGATGGTGCTCAACACGGAAAGCCTGTCAGAGGCCCATCCGGCCTTCGACTGGTACAAGACGCGCTTTCACATCACCCACGAACATGCGCGGGGGCATCTGCAGGCGTTGATCGAGGCGGGAGAGGTGCGGCCGGACATCGACGTGAAGGCGCTCGCTCAGGAGATCTTTTCGGTCATGGACGGTGTGCAGATCCAGTGGCTGAGGGCCCCGGAAGATGTCGACGTGATGGCCGTATTCGAGGGCTATCTGCGCCGTTTGAAAGCCGACCTTCAAGCTCGTCCCTGAGCTTGAAGTGACTGTTTGGACCCCGACCGGAAACCCGACCGGGTTACCCACTCAGTAGGTTTGCGAAGCGCTGACCTGCACTGCCTTGCGCAGTGGCAGCGGCAGCGGGTTGCTGTCGCGGGTGGTCAGGTGTTCCGGGAACAGCGTGATCAAGGTGCGATCCAGCGGCAGGTCTTCGGAGTCAGGCCCTACGAGGATCTTGAACTTGCCGGCGTCGACATCCCAGCTGTCGGTCTTCTCGACGTAGTACGCCAGGGAGCGCGAGTCGATCGGGATGCTCACGGTCTTGCTTTCACCCGGTTGCAGGTAAACCTTGGTGAAGCCCTTCAGCTCCTTCTCGGGACGGTCGACCGCCGGGTTGTTCGGGTGGACGTACAGCTGGGCCACTTCGAACCCGGCCTTGTCACCGGTGTTGGTCACTTTGAAAGTGACATCGACGGTGCTGCCCGGCGCCATGACGTTGGTCGACAGCTTCAGGTCGCTGTAACCGAACGTGGTGTAGGACAGGCCGTAACCGAACGGGTACAGCGGCTTGGCGTGCTTCTTGTCATAACCGCGATAACCCATGTACAGGCCTTCGCTGTAGGTCATTTCGGTCAGCGCATTGTCGCCACGGTAGGCAGCCGGATCCGGGTACGACGCGTAGCTCGGGTTGTCCTCGATCTTCTTGTCGATGGTGATCGGCAGCTTGCCCGACGGGTTGACCTTGCCGAACAGAATCTCGGCCAGGGCCTGGCCGCCTTGCTGACCCGGGAACCAGGCTTGCAGCGATGCGCCGACCTTGTTGGCCCACGGCTGCATGTCCATCGACCCGCCGCCGTGCATGACCACGATGGTGTTGGGGTTGGCTTTGGTGACGAAGCTGATCAGCTCTGCTTGCTGGTCAGGCAGCTCGAAACCGTGGTCGGAACCTTCGCCTTCGTGCTCGTAGTTGGAACCTGTTGCGATGACGACCGCGTCGTACTTCGACAGGTCCTTCGGTGGACGCAGCGCGGCCCAGCTCATCTGCACGCCAGTCACGCCACCCAGTGCCGGGATGAAGTTGCCCTGAATGCGTTGGTACTCAAGCTTCACCGAGTACGACTTGCCAGCCACCAGTGCAGCGGTTTTACCCGACGTCGTCAGCGCGTTGACCACGTCGGCAGAGTACGGCGCACCGTCGCTCTGCAGGACCAGCTCATCATTGACCCAGAGTTTGTACGGGCCGTCCGCACGGACCTTGAATACCTGGGCGCCGGAAACGGTCGGCTTGATGGTGGCCGTGTAACGCGCCGAAAATGCGCCCGGGGTCGGGCTGAAACCGGACACCGCGGTGGTGCCGGCGTTGGTTTCGTTGGTGCCGGTGGTCCAGTTGAGGTTCACGCCGGGTTCAACGCGGGTCACGGCCGGGCTTCCGGAGAAGCTGGTGTTGGCGAAGTACTCTGCCTTCACGCCGGCATTGTTGACGTTATTGCTGCCCACCGCAGGCTGATACCAGGCCGAGGCTTTAGGGTTGAGGCTCAGCTCGGACAGGTAGGTGACGTTGGTGCTGCTGGACGCCAGTTGCTGCAGGCCGCTCAGCTCGGTGACGTAGCTGTTGGGCGGCGAGTTGGCGGTGCCGAACGGCGACGCCGGCGCCTGATAGGCCCAGTCACCGATGACCGCGATCTTCGCGTCGCGCGCCAGCGGCAGCAGCGGTTTGCCAGCGGAGGTTTTCTCGTTGCGCAGCAGCACGATCGACTCACGCGCC
The DNA here is from genome assembly GCF_039672565.1 of Pseudomonas sp. Ps21-P2. Lineage (NCBI taxonomy): Bacteria > Pseudomonadati > Pseudomonadota > Gammaproteobacteria > Pseudomonadales > Pseudomonadaceae > Pseudomonas > Pseudomonas sp. Ps21-P2. The sequence continues at coordinate 252,108 of NZ_JBDFPL010000005.1, read as the reverse complement.
GTGTTCAGCGATGCGCGCTGGCCGTACTCGGGGTGGTCCAGGGTCTTGGCGGTGTTGAGGTTTTCCTGGAAGTCGTAGCTGACGATGGCGCGCAGGTTGCGTTTGACCTTGTCGTCGATGACGTTCTGGCTCAGCTGGCCGCTCCACACATACGGCATCAGGTTGGCTTCGGTGAATTGCAGGCCCGACGGCATGTCGATATCGGTGCCGGCCCAGGCGCCTTTGAACGCGTCATGGATTGCGTTGAAGTCACTGATCACGGTGCCCTGATAACCCCATTCACCCTTGAGCACGTCAGTGATCAGGTGATGGTTTTCACAGGCGTAATCGCCGTTGATCTTGTTGAAGCCACACATGATCGACGCGACGTTGGCGTTCTTCACCATCGACTCGAAGCCCGGCAGGTACAGCTCGCGCAGGGTGCGCTCGTCGACCACCACGTTGACGGCCTGCCGGTTGGCTTCCTGCTCGTTGGCCAGGTAGTGCTTGCCGCTCGCCTGAATGCCCTGAGCCTGAATGCCGTTGACCACGGCCGGCGCCAGTACGGCGCCGATGAACGGGTCTTCACCGCTGGCGTATTCCGCCGAGCGCCCGTTGTACGGCGTGCGGTACAGGTTGACGCCGGGGGAGAGCATTTGCTGACCGCCGGAAATCCGCGTCTCGTAGGCAATCGCCAGACCGAATTCCTTGGCGCGGTTGATGCTCCAGGTCGCGGCGAGGGCGGACTGCGACGGGTACTGCGCGCCAAAGGTGGCGTTGTTGACGTGTACGCCCATGGAGGAGTCATAGGCGACGGTGCCTTTGATGCCCCATTTGAGCAAAGACGGGATCATGTGGCCGTCGTTGACGCGGGTGAAGTTGATCTTCTCGGACTGATTCATGTTGTCGAGGATCGAACTGACCCGGGCTTCCACGGCGTTGCCGGTGGCAGGCGTGACCGCCGCCAGTGCCAGGTTGGCTTGCAGCACGCCAAGGGACAGCAGGCTCAAGGCCAGGGTGTGTTTGAAGGCTGACATCGGGAATGCGCTCACTGGTCGCTGACGGTGGCCGGACGGCGGGGTGCGTGGGTCGGTCATGGCTTCTGCACCAGAACCGGCGCGTCACCGGTGTCGACCGGCGCATCGAGCATGGCGGAAGAGGTTTGGGTGGTCGGCACGGCAACCTTGTCGACGCCGGACAACTGGTCGCGCTGTTTCTCAACATTTACGCGAAGTGTTTCTGCCGAGTTCGTCGTTTGAGTGGTCGTGGAGTCCGCCGCAACAGCAGCAAAACTGCAGGCGCCGAAAAGCACGACGCTGCAAACAGACAGCATGGGTCTATTCATCGATTGTTTCTCGATTGATGGGGTGTGGAAAATATATGAACGCGCAAACCCGCCCCGTGAGAACAGGACGAACGTTAAGTCTGCGAAATCTACTGATTAGTTCAGGGTTTGCAAGATTATTTTTAAAATAGACGAGCGGTGATCGAAAAGGCGCGTTCAGGAGGGTTCCCGAGGAGGGCAGAGTGCTGTGTGGCAGACGATGAATCACAATCTACCGCAATAAAACCCTTATTTTATCGATTTAAGTGGCGATTGATTGCTCATAATAACGGATTAACATGATTTATATTGCTATGTATAAAACCTAATTGCCATTAGGTTTAGCTTGCTGATATGCTCTCTCCGCGCTGAGTAATCCTCGACCATTCAGACGACTGCATAGCCGCCTTAGTTGCCGATACACAGTCGCCAGCTATGGCGGTTAATAGCATTCAGTCGTTTATTTATATTCAACTAAAAAGTACCCAAGTTAAACGCAGGCCGATTGAAAGCCGTTGGATGAATCATCCACGGCTTATAACGCGTGGGCGTTATTAAATAGCCGCCGTATTCATTAGTTAATCCATCATCCAGACCAACAACCGCCATGCCCCTAAACCCGCTCGACGCCAGACAGTTGCAGATTCCGGACGCCGAGCAGGTCTGCGCATGGCTGTCGGCGAACGCCGGGCTGAAGGCTGCTGATCTGGAGCGGGCGCGGCGCCTGATGGCCGAATCCGAAGGGGCCGGGCTGCTGGCTTTACTGACCCGCCTGGGGCTGGTCTCGGAAACCGAGATGGCCCGGGCCTGGGCGGCGCTGCTGCAGACGCCACTGCTGGCCCTCGACGCCGCGGCTGACATGCTTGATCCCTTGCCGGCCCTGACCGAGCGCTTCATGCGGCATTTCCAGGTGGTGCCCCTGGCGTGGCGCGAAGACGGCCTGCATGTCGTCTCCGCAAACCCCTGCGAGCAATACGCCTTCGAAGCCATCGCCTATTGCTGCCAGGTGCCGGTGTGGCTGTCGATCGGTTCGCGCAATGACGTCGACACCCTGATCGAGCGCTATTACGGCCAGGGCCGCAGCGCCATCGGCACGCTGATCGAATCCCTCGACGACCACAACGGCTCGCCCGAAGACATCGAACACCTCAAGGACCTTGCCTCCGAAGCGCCGGTGATTCGGCTGGTCAACCTGATCCTGCAGCGGGCCGTCGAGCAACGGGCCTCGGACATTCACATCGAGCCGTTCGAGAGCCAGCTGAAAGTGCGTTATCGCATCGACGGCGTGCTCCACGAAGCCGAAGCGCCGCCGTCCAGTTCCTCGGCAGCGGTGATCTCCCGGCTGAAAATCATGGCGCGCCTCGACATCGCCGAACGGCGCTTGCCCCAGGACGGCCGGATCATGCTGCGGATTCAGGGCAAGGAGCTGGACCTGCGGGTCAGCACGGTGCCCACCAGCTTTGGCGAGTCAGTGGTGATGCGTCTGCTTGATCGGCAGACCATCAATTTCGATTTCCCCAGCCTCGGGTTCGACGGCGAGCGCCTCGATGCCTTTCTGGCGGTGCTCGAGCGGCCCCACGGCATTCTGCTGGTGACCGGGCCGACTGGCTCCGGCAAAACCACCACGCTGTACACCGCGCTGTCGCGGCTCAACACGGCCGAACGCAAGATCATCACCGTCGAAGACCCGGTGGAATACCAGCTCGAAGGGATCAATCAGATTCAGGTCAAACCGGCCATCGGTCTGGACTTCGCCGGGGCGCTGCGCTCCATCGTCCGCCAGGACCCGGACGTGATCATGATCGGTGAAATGCGCGATCTGGAAACCTGCCGCATCGCCATTCAGTCTTCGCTGACCGGGCACCTGGTGCTGTCGACGTTGCACACCAACAGCGCGGCGGCAAGTATCACGCGCTTGCTGGACATGGGCGTCGAGAGCTACCTGATCGCCTCCACGGTCAACGGTATTCTCGCCCAGCGCCTGGTGCGCCGCCTTGATCCGCTGACCCGCGAAGCCTTCGAAGCCCCCCAGGCGCTGATCGACGAACACGAACTGGAGCGCTTCACCGACGAGCGTCCGATTCTTCTGTACCGCCCGCGCACCGATGCGCCCGGCGGCGGTTATCGCGGCCGCAGCGCAATCACTGAACTGCTGGTGATGAACGAAGAACTGCGCAGCCTGCTGATGAGCCGCGCCGATGCCTCGACCCTGGAGCAGGCCGCGCGGCGTGCCGGGTTGCGCACGCTGCATGAGGAAGGCCTGCGTCAGGCGGTGGCGGGAATTACCTCGCTGGAAGAAGTCCTGCGCGTGACCCGAGGCGAATGACATGACGCCGTTCAAATACCGCGCGCTGGACGGTCAGGGCGCTGAACACAATGGCCTGCTGGACGCCGCCGACCGTGACGCCGCCATCGCCTTGCTGCACAAGCGTGGCTTGATGGTCCTGCAGATCGACCCGTCGAGTCTGGGCGGTCTGCGTCAGGCCCTCGGCCGCGGCGCATTGAGCGGCGCCGCGCTGATGAGCTTCACACAGCAACTGGCGACCCTGCTCGGCGCCGGCCAGCCGCTGGAACGCGCGCTGACCATTCTGCTGCGCCAACCCGGCCAGTCCCGGAACCAGATTCAGACCCGCGCGCTGATCGAGCGCATTCGCGAGCAGGTCAAGGCCGGCAAGCCGCTGTCCGTGGCGCTGGAAGAAGAGGGCCGGCAGTTCTCCCCGCTGTACATCAGCATGGTCCGCGCGGGCGAAGCCGGCGGCGCGCTGGAAAACACCCTGCGTCAGCTCAGCGAGTACCTGGAGCGCAGCCAGATGCTGCGCGGCGAGGTGATCAACGCGCTGATCTACCCGGCGTTTCTGGTGGTCGGCGTGCTCGGTTCCCTGGCGCTGCTGCTCGCGTACGTCGTGCCGCAATTCGTGCCGATCTTTCGCGACCTCGGCGTGCCGATTCCCTTCATCACCCAGGCGATTCTCTGGCTTGGGCAGTTCCTCAGTGACTTCGGGCTGATGCTGCTGGCCGGCACTATTGCGCTGGTCTGGGTCATCGCCTTGCGATCCCGCGATCCCCAACGCCGCTTGCGACGTGACCGGCGTCTGTTGCGCATGCGTGTGATCGGCCCCTTGCTGCAGCGCATCGAAGCGGCCCGGTTGGCGCGCACCCTCGGCACCTTGCTGAACAACGGCGTGGCGCTGTTGCAGGCGCTGGTCATCGCCCGGCAAGTCTGCAGCAACCGCGCGCTGCAGCAACAGGTCGAGCAGGCCAGTGAGTCGGTGAAAGGCGGCGGCACGCTGGCCAGTGCTTTCGGCGAGCAACCGCTGCTGCCGGACCTGGCCCTGCAAATGATCGAAGTCGGCGAACAGGCCGGCGAACTGGACACCATGTTGCTGAAGGTGGCCGACGTGTTCGACGTCGAGGCCAAACGCGGCATCGACCGCATGCTCGCCGCGCTGGTGCCGAGCCTGACCGTGGTCATGGCGGTGCTGGTGGCGGTGATCATGCTGGCCATCATGCTGCCGCTGATGAGCCTGACCAGCAATATCTGAAACCCGAATCCTTTCAATCAGAGAACCAGACCGATGCGCCCCACGCCGTTCACCGCTATCACCCGCCGCCAGCGCGGCTTCACCCTGCTGGAGATGCTCGCGGTCATCGTGCTGCTGGGCATCGTCGCGACCATCGTTGTGCGTCAGGTCGGCGGCAACGTCGACAAGGGCAAGTACGGCGCCGGCAAGGCGCAGTTGGCGAGCCTGAGCATGAAGATCGAAAGCTACGGCCTGGACCTGGGTTCGCCGCCGAAAACCCTGCAGCAACTGGTCGAAAAACCGGCCAACGCCTCAGGCTGGGCCGGGCCCTACGCCAAGCCGTCGGACCTGAAGGACCCCTTCGGTCATGCCTTCGGCTATCGCTTTCCGGGTCAGCATGGCCCGTTCGACCTGATTTTCTTCGGTCAGGACGGCCAGCCCGGCGGCGAAGGCTACAACGCCGACCTGGGCAACTGGGAGTAATCGGCGAGCATGAACGCGCCTGGGGCAAGCCGCGGTTTTACCCTGCTGGAGATGCTGGTGGTCATCGTCTTGATGAGCATCGGCATCGGCGTGGTCGGGTTTGGATTGCACAAGGGGTTGCAGCAGGCCGCGGACCGTCAGTTGCTCGGGCAAATGGTTCAGGCCCTGCGCACGACCCGCAGCGCGGCGATCATCAGCGGGCAGCCTCGGGAGACTTCATTTGATCTCGACCGCCGCACCTTTCAGGCCCCCGGCAAACGGCCCCAGCAATGGCCGGCTGAAGTGGGCGTGCAGCTGAACACGGCGGCGGATCTGAATGCAGCTGTCGCGTTCTACCCGGATGGCAGTTCCAGCGGCGGCAATCTGCTGGTGTTCCAGGGTGAGCGGCGCTGGCGCATCGACATCGGCTGGCTCACCGGCAGCGTCAAGAGCCGTGCTCTGCCATGAAGGCTCGCAACGGTCAGGCTGGTTTCACCCTGCTGGAAATGCTCGCCGCGCTGGTGGTCATGGCCCTGTGCAGTGGCGTGCTGCTGATGGCGTTCGGGCAGAGCGCTCGCTCGTTACAGGAGGTTGATCGCGAGGACCGGCTCAGCCAGGCAGCGCGTTCGGTGCTGGATGATCAGGCCGTCGGCGTGTTGCAACCGGGGCTGAGCAACGGCGTGATGGACGATGGCATTGAATGGGCAATGAACGTCTGGGCGTTGCCCACCGACGCCGGCCAGCCGCGAATGTTGCGGGTGAATGTGATCGTCAGCGAAGGCCGGCGTGAGGCGCGGTTCAGCACCCTGCGGCTGGTCAGTCCTTCCAGGGCGGGCGCCCAGTGAGCAGACGACAAGCGGGTTTTACCCTGCTGGAAATCATGATCGTACTGAGCCTGCTGGCGGTGCTGCTGACACTGGTCGGCGGCGCGCTGGTGGGGGCGAATCGGGCGATGGTGAAGGCCGATCATTACACCTCACGGCTGGATGAGCGGCGGGCGGCCCAGGGCTTTTTGCGTCAGGCCATCAGCCAGGCGCTGCCGCTGGATCTGGCGGAAAACGACCATTCCGGCGCAGGGCTCTTTGTGGGTTCGGCGCAACGCATGCAGTTTGCCGCGACCTTGCCGGGCAACCTGGGCGGCGGCATTCAGTTGCACACCCTGGAGATGTCCGGGCCGGCAGCGGACCGTCGTTTGCAGATCGCTTTCGCCCAGGTCCAGGACAACGTATTGCGCGCGTGGGGTGAGCCCCAGGTGTTGCTTCACGGGGTGAACAGTTTGTCGTTGAGCTATCGCGGCATGACGCCAAAAGGTGAGGCGACCGGCTGGCTGGCTGAGTGGCCGTGGCCCAACCGTTTGCCCCGCGCCGTGCGCGTTGACGTGCAGATGGACGGCCCGGTGAACTGGCCCAGCGAAGTCATCGCCCTGCGGCTGGACCTGTCCGGCGGGGCGTCCGGTGCTACGTCCGCTGCGGGAGGCGCGCAATGAATCGGCAGCGCGGCGTGGCCTTGTTGCTGGTGCTTTGGGCAGTGGCGACGCTGAGCCTGTTGCTCGGCGGTCTGGCCGGCTGGGTGCAGCTGGAAACCCGACAGGCGTTATGGCAGCGGCAGCACACCCAGGCGCTGCTGGCGGCCCAGGCCGGGATGAACCTGGCGTTGCAGTCGTTGCTGGACCTGAATCACCGACCGCGCTGGATCGCCGACGGCCGGGCCGTGCCGCTGGCCTTCGACGACGCGCGGATGGTGGTCAGCGTCAGCAGCGAGCGCGGCAAGCTCGATCTGAATGCGGCCAGCAACGAGGACATCACCCGGGTCGCCCAGGCCTGCGGCGCCGATCGCGACGAGGCGACCCGCCTGGGCCGGGCATTGCTGGCGCGTCGAGACGGCAGTGCTGCGCCGTTGCGGGTTATCGAAGAACTGCGCCAGGTCCCGGGCATGACCCAACGCCTTTACCAGCGCATGGCCCCGGAAGTGACGCTGTGGAGCGGGCTGTCGCGCCCGGACGCCGCATTCGCCTCGCCGTTGCTGCGCAGCGCCTTGAACCTGCCAAAACAGACAGCCACGGGCACCGACCCTGGCAGCGTGCTGAGCATCGACAGTCAGGCGCAACTGCCGGATGGCGTTGTCGCCCGGCTCCAGACCACCGTTCTACTGTCCCCATCGGAGGGTAACGCTCAGCCGTATCGGGTGCTGCGTTGGCAAGAATGAATTCACTCCTTTCAGTCCCTGCGCCGCTTCGGGCGTACCTGGCCAATGTTGAACGGCGCTGGCAGGGCAGCGTGGCGCAACGTGTCTGGCAGCTCTGGCTCGCGGAACTGCGAAGCTGCGTGCCGGTGCGTTTGCGTCATCGCTTCAGCGCCCAGGTACCCGTGCAGACCCATCGCTGGCCGATCACGATGCCCGGCCCCGAAGTGCAGGCCGGCGCCCGGCAAGTGCTGATGTTGCCGACCCCTTTGGTGACGATCCATCACCTGCAATTGCCGACGGCGGCGGCGCGGGATCTCACCGCCGTGGTCGGCTATGAGCTGGACAAATACACGCCGTATCCCCGCGACCAGTTGCTTTATGTGGTGCGCCAGGGCGGCCGCAGCGCCGGGTGGTTGCAAGTCACCCTGATCGCCATCCTCCGCGAGCGCCTGAATGCGATTCTGGCCGAGTGCGGCGCCCATGGCCTGACGCCGCAACGGGTGGACGTCTGCGCAGAGGACGGCACGCCGCTGGGCATCGACCTGCTGCCCGACGCCGCGCGTCCATTGAACCCGCGCGCAGGCATCGACCGGCGTCGTGTGCTTGCCGGGTCGTGCGCCGTGCTGCTCATCACGCTGATGGGCCTCTGGCTGCACGATCGTCAGCAACGGCTGCAAGGCATGCGCGCCACGGTGCAAGCCCAGAAAGCCGAGGTGGCGCAGGTCCAGCAGCTGCGTCAGCAACTGACCAACACCCTCGGCGCCGCCGATTACCTGAGCCGGCACAAGGCCGCGCGCCCGACCATGGCCGCGCTGATGAGTGAATTGACCGCCTGCCTGCCCGATGACACCTGGCTGGAGCAGCTCGAAATCGACGCTGACGACGTGTCGTTTTCCGGCCAGAGCGTGCGTGCCAGTGCGCTGATCAGCCGCTTGAAAGACTGCCGCAGCCTCGAAAATCCGCAGTTTCAGGGCGTGATTCAGCCCGACGCCGCCAGCGGCAAAGAACGCTTCGCCTTGCACGCACGCCTGCATCAGGAGGCCGCCGATGGGCCGAACACTGACACCCCGTGAACGTCGCGGCGCTGCATTGATCGTCCTCGCGCTGGTGATCGGCGCAGGCTACTGGCTGCTCATCGACAGCTGGTTCGCCGGCCCGCTGCGGGACATGGGCGAAGAGACCGAGCAGCTCAAGTCTCAACAGCAGCGCTACGCCGGCGTGCTGCAGCAGCGCGAAAGCCTGAACGCAGCGCTGGAAACGGCCGCGCAGGACCCGGCCAGCAGCGCGAGCCTGTTGACCGGCGAAGACCCCAGCGCCGTAGCCGCCGATCTCATGCAGCACGTCGCTGACGTCATCACCGCCCAAGGCGCGAACGGCGCCGGCTGCACGCTCACTCAACGGATGCCGATCACCCCGGAGCAGGACGGCAGCGAGCCGTTTCGCCAGGTCAAGGTCAGCGTCACCCTGGAATGCGCCATCGAGCCGCTGATGGCGGTGTTGCACGGGCTGGAGTATCAGCGGCCGTTGCTGTTCATCGATCACATGAGCGTGCGCCGCGCGAGCAGTGCGCCGGGCAAAGGCGGGGCAGGGCGGTTGGCGGTGCAACTGCTGATTCGCGGCTATTTGCAGCCGGTGGCGGCCAAGGCAACGGCCGATCAATCCGACGCCGCGCAGGCCGCCCCATGATGCGTTCCCCGATAACGGCCGAGCGCGCGCTCATGGCCGTCGCCCTTATCCTGCTGGTGCTGATCGCTCTGGTGCTCAACGGCACCTGGCAGTCGGCGGACTGGCTGCCCGCCGAAGCGAACCATCGCCCGGCCGTCGCACCAAAAACGCCGGTGTTGTCGCCCGTGGCATTGCCCAGTCTGGCCAACGCCTGGCAGACCCCGCTGTTCAGCGTCGACCGCCGCCCGGACCTGCAACAGCCGGCCAATCAAGCAGCGTCCAGCCTGAGCGGACTGACCCTGACCGGCGTGCTGCTCGACGGCACGGTGCAGTTGGCATTCATCAAACCGGCCACCGGCCCGTCGCTGAAAGTCCGCCTCAACGGGCCGTTGCCCAACGGCTGGACCCTACGCGCGATCAGCCCGACGAGTGCCACGTTTGGCATCGGCGAGCGCACCGAAACCCTCACTGTCCGGCGCCTGCGATTGCCTGCGCCGTCGACCTCACCACCGCTTTCCCTTTCCCGTGAAGACCTCCATGAACCTGCCCCGTAATCCTTCCCTGCGCCGTGCCCGCAGCACCAAACCCGTCGCGACGCTGCGCTCGCCCTTGCTGTGCCTGGCGGCGGCCGTCGCCTTGAGCGGCTGCACCACCGCGCCGACGACCCTTGAGCCGGACAACGGCATGCTCCGCGAGGCGCTGGACGGAACCGGAAGCCAACGCCGGCCGGTCGATCCGCGCAGCGAACAAATGCCGGTCCCGGCACAAGCCAGTCCCGCGGACAGCTCGACGGCGACTACCGGTTCCCGGCAAATCATCAGGGGCACCCAGCGTTTCGTGAAAGCACCGGCGCCAGCCGCCGCAACGCCACGCGCGGCGGAAGGTGACATCGTCTTCAACTTCGCCAACCAGCCCATTGAAGCGGTGGTCAACAGCATCCTCGGCGACATGCTTCACGAGAGCTACACCATTGCTCAAGGGGTGAAGGGCGAGGTGAGTTTCTCCACGTCGCGGCCGGTCAACCCGCAGCAGGCGCTGTCGATTCTGGAGACCCTGCTGTCGTGGACCGACAACGCGATGATTCGCCAGGGCAATCGCTACGTCATCCTTCCGGCCAGCCAGGCGATTGCCGGCAAGCTGGTGCCGGAAATGGCCGTGGCCCAGCCCTCTGCCGGGTTGTCGGCGCGGCTGTTCCCGCTGCGCTACATCTCCGCCACCGAGATGCAGAAGCTGCTCAAGCCGTTCGCCCGGGAAAACGCATTTCTGCTGGTGGACCCTGCGCGCAATGTGTTGAGCCTGGCGGGCACCACTGAAGAGCTGGCGAACTATCAGCAGACCATCGACACCTTCGACGTCGACTGGCTCAAGGGCATGTCGGTGGGCGTGTTCGGCCTGCAACGGGCCTCGGTCAGCGAGCTGATGCCGGAGCTGCAGAAGCTGTTCGGCCCGGACAGCGGCATGCCGTTGGCGGGGATGGTGCGTTTTCTGCCGATCGAGCGGACCAACTCGGTCGTGGCGTTTTCGTCCCAGCCCGAGTACCTGAACGAAGTGGGCACCTGGATTCGCACCATCGACGAGGGCGGCGGCAACGAGCCGCAGCTGTACGTGTACGACGTGCGCAACATGAAGGCCACCGACCTGGCGAAATACCTCAAGCAGATCTACGGCACCGGCGCGGTACAAGAGGAGAGCGCGGCGAAGGTCGCGCCGGGTTTGCTCGCGCGATCGATGTCGTCGTTGACGGGGGGCACGTCTGGCGGTCTGGGTTCAGGTAGCGGATTGAGTGGCAGCGCCGGTTTGAACAGCAATGGCCAAGGCGGCATGTCCCAGGGCGGGACTCAGAACACAGCGACCTCAGACGACGAGCAGGAGCAAGACGCGGACACCGGCAGCGACAGCGGTTCCGACGACAGTTCGACATCCGGCGCTGCCACCTCGGGCAACGGGCAGAAAGGGCTGGACTCGACCACCCGCATCTCGGCGCAGAAAAGCAGCAACCAGCTGCTGGTGCGCACCCGTCCTGCGCAGTGGAAAGAGATCGAAGCGGCGATCAAACGTCTGGACAACGCACCGCTGCAAGTACAGATCGAGACGCGGATTCTCGAGGTCAAGCTCACCGGCGAGCTGGACCAGGGGGTTCAGTGGTACCTCGGACGCCTGGCCGGCAATTCCACCAGCACCACGGTCGCCAACACTGCCGGCAGTCAGGGTGCACTGGGCGGAGGCGGTGCCGGGCTGGGTTCGACCGATTCGCTGTTCTATTCCTTCGTCAGCACCAACCTGCAGGTGGCGATTCACGCGCTGGAAACCAACGGCCGCACCCAGGTGCTGTCGGCGCCGTCGCTGGTGGTGATGAACAACGAAAGCGCGCAGATTCAGGTCGGTGACAACATCCCCATCAGCCAGACCACCGTCAACACCGGCACCTCGGACACCACCCTCAGCAGCGTCGAGTATTTGCAGACCGGCGTGATTCTCAACGTCGTCCCGCGCATCAACCCGGGCGGTCTGGTGTACATGGACATTCAGCAGCAGGTCAGCGATGCCGACGACACCGTGACGGTGAACGGCAACCCGCGCATCTCGACGCGCTCGGTGTCGACCCAGGTCGCTGCGCAAAGCGGGCAGACCGTGTTGCTCGGCGGGCTGATCAAGCAGGACAACAGCGAGAGCGTCAGCGCCGTGCCGTACCTGGGCCGGGTCCCCGGGCTGGGCTGGCTGTTCGGCAATCGCAGCAAGTCAAAGGACCGCACCGAGTTGCTGGTGCTGATCACGCCGCGGGTCATCAACAGCAGCAGCCAGGCACGCCAGGTTACTGACGATTATCGTCAGCAGATGCAGTTGTTGAACGGCGCCAGCGCGCCACAAGCCCTGCGCTAGACGCTCGCGCAGCTGTAACAAAGTTTTCCGGGGTGCGCAGTGTGGGCGCTAATATGTTCGGGAACGCTTGCGAACGGGCTCGGACGTCCCGCTTTCGCCCACTTCCCACACGGAGCCATCACCGGCCCCCACACGGAAAACCAACAATGATCTTGAGAGTGACTGGGGTGGTCATGGCGATTTTCGCCATTGCCCTGTTGTACATGGGTGCGCAACTGGTGGCCGCCGGCGGCTCGGCGGCGTACTCGATGATTGCCCTCGCGGTATTGGCTTCGGCGGTGCTGCTGATCCTGAAAAGGAAAGCGGCGCTGACGGTGTATGCGCTGCTGATGTGGGGGATTCTGATCTGGATCGTCTACGAGGTCGGCTTCGACAAATGGCAGTGGATTCCGCGCGGCGACCTGTTCGCGCTGCTGGGTCTCTGGCTGGCGCTGCCGTGGGTGGTGCGTCCGCTGTACAAGGCGCAGAACCCGGGCGACACGCGCCGCTTTCACCCGTTTCTGGGTGGCACCGTGGGCGTGATGATGCTGATCGTGCTGGCGGTGATGTTCTACGACCCGTACCCGGTGGCCGGCAAGATCGACACCCCGCAGGCGACGCGCAGCACGGGCGAAGCCGGCAATGACTGGGTTGCCTATGGCGGCACCAACAGCGGTCAGCGTTTCTCCAGCCTCGACCAGATCAATGCGGGCAACGTGAAGAAGCTCTCGGTGGCATGGGAATACCACACCGGCGATCTGCGCGATGCCGCCAAAGACGCCGGCGAATACACCTTCGAAGCCACGCCGCTGAAGGTCAACAACCGGGTCTATGTCTGCACGGCGCACAACGAAGTGCACGCGCTGAACCCTGAAACCGGCAAGCTGGACTGGAAGTGGGAACCGGAGAAAAACCGCTCCTACCTGCAGCAGCATCAGACCTGCCGCGGGGTCAGTTACTACGCCCCTGCTGAGACCGCCGCTGCCAGTGCAACGCCGGAGCAGTGCGCCAAACGCATCCTCACCGCCACGACTGACGCGAAGCTGGTAGCCCTCGATGCCGACAGCGGCAAACTGTGCAGCGATTTCGGCAACAACGGCGTGGTCGATCTCAGCGCCAATATGGGCGAGATTCGTCCCCACGCGCTGATGCAGACCGCTGCGCCGCTGATCGCCGGTGATCTGGTCATCGTCGGCGGTTCGGTGATGGACAACGGCTACAACGACGGCAACCCGTCGGGGGTGATCCGCGCCTACAACGCCGTGACCGGCCAGCTGGTGTGGAATTTCGATCCGGCCAACCCGGCCATGACCCAGCCCATCGCGGCCGACCAGACCTACCCGCAGGACACACCCGTGGCGTGGGGTACTTTGAGCGCCGACATGAAAAACGGCCTGGTGTTTGTGCCGTTCGGCAACGCCTCGCCGGACGAGCTGGGCATCAACCGCGACCCGAACAGCAACACGGAAAAATTCCGCGACACCCTAGTGGCCCTGGACCTGAATACCGGTGCGTTCAAGTGGAAATTTCAGTCGTCGAACAACGACCTGTGGGACCGCGATAACCCGTCGCAGCCCACGCTGATGGACGTGGGCAAGGCGGGCAGCCAGCAACCGGCTCTGCTGTTGCCGACCAAAGTGGGCAACATCTTTGTGCTGAACCGGCTGACCGGCGAACCGATCGTCCCCGTTGATCAGGTCAAGGTGTCGACCCAGGGCGGCGTGCCGGGCGAGCATTTCGCGCCGACCCAGCCGGTGTCGAAGATCAACTTCATCCCGGAACCGCTGAGCGAGAAGTCGATGTGGGGCCTGACGCCGTTTGATCAGATGTCCTGCCGCACGACCTACAACAGGCTGCGCTACGACGGCAATCCATGGACGCCGAGTACTGAGCAGGGGTCGCTGATCTTCCCGGGCAACATCGGGGCGTTCAACTGGGGCTCGGTGGCGGTCGACCCGGATCGGCAGATTCTGATCGCCGCGCCGGTGCGTCTGGCCTACACCTATCACCTGATCAAGCGCACCCCGGAAACCGCCGAGAAACGGCTGTTCACCCAGGACGGCACGCCGTACTGGAACGAGAACTTCAACGGTGACTACGCGATTCGCATCAAGCAGTTCGCCTCGGCGCTGGGCGTGCCGTGCATTGCGCCACCGTGGGGCCGCATGGTCGGGGTTGACCTGACCACCGGCAAAACCGAGTGGATGCGCCGGACCGGCACCACTCAGAACCTCAAGACCTCGTTCCTGCCGGGCCGCTTTCCGATCGGCTTCCCGATGGGCATGGTCGCCCACGGCGGTCCGCTGGTGACGGCGGGCGGCGTGGTGTTCCATGGCGCCACGGCGGACAACTTCATCCGCGCCTACGACATCAACACCGGTGACGTGCTCTGGGAGAAGGAGCTGCCAGCGGGCGGTCAGGCGACGCCTTCGACCTACCTGGGCAGCGACGGCAAGCAGTACGTCGTCATCTCGGCCGGCGGGCACGGCTCGCTCGGTACCACGTTGGGCGACAGCGTGATTGCGTTTCGTCTGGATTGATTGACCGACGTGTGAAAAGGCCGTGACGCAGTGGTACGTCACGGCCTTTTTTGTGATGGCATCCCGCACATTCTTGGGTGCTCACACCGGCCTGTTCCCGGCTGAAGCCGGTCCCACTATGGGTATGCGGTCACCCTGTAGGACTGGCTTTAGCCGGGAAGGCGCCGGATGTCACACCGCTGAATATGTGCCGCTCACACTAGCGTCTTCCCGGCTGAAGCCGGTCCTACAAAACTAATATTCAGCAGCATCCCCTTCAGCCCTAAAAAACGATGTCCCGGTAGAACGCTTTCAGCGTATCAACGAACTCTTCGGACAATTTTGTCCGCGTCTGGGCCGGGGCCCACATGACGTAGGTGGGGAAGAGGATCTGCGGCACGAACGGGCGGATGACGATGTCGCGATGGCGATAATCCCGGGCCACCAGGGGGTGGGCGAGGGTGATGCCCATGCCCAGCGCCACCATCTCGCAATTGATCGCGCTGTACTGCGCCTCCACGGTCATGACCCGTTCCACGCCCGCCTGCTCGAACAGGCCATCGACCAGCGCACGGGTGCCGTCGCCGTGGCAGAGCGAAACAAAGGTCTCTCCCTCCAGGTCGGTAAAGGTGATCTCTTTCCGGCTCGCCAATGGATGAGCCGCCGGCAGCACGCACACCGCCGCCACTTCACTGAGCAACTCGATCTGCTGACTGTCGACATCGCCGGGGTGCACCACAATCCCCACGTCGCAGAACTGGGACTTCACCCATTGCTCGACGGTGGGCGAAGAGTTCACGTGCAGGGAAACCGTCAGCTCCGGTCGCGACTCGGTAAACGCCTTCAGCACTCGGGGAATCATGCTCAGCCCGGTCGAAGGCACCGCCGCCACCCGCAGGCGCCCCGTGCCCAGGTTACGGATGTTCTTCGCCGAGAGCTTGAGGCTGTCCAGCCCGACGTAGGCTCGTTCGACCTCTTGAAAAAACGCCTGACCCTCCTGGGTCGGAATCAGCCTGACGCCCGCTCGCTTGAACAGGGTCAGCCCGGTGCTCAGTTCCAGCTGGGCAATCAGCCGGCTGATGTTGGGTTGCGAGGTAAACAGCACCTCCGCCGCAGCGGTCATGGAACCCAGGCGCATGACGCTGCGGAAGGCTTCGATCTGTCTCAGGTTCACGGCGCGCTCCATATCAGATATGAATAACTAAGGCGGATATCCGTATTTGACCATATGGAGGGGCCGTCGCAATACTCGAACCAGCCACCCATAGCGCACATGAAGATGCGCCACCCCGCGATGGATTCGCCGGGAGCATGCACGCTGCATGCACGGCCTCGGTTCACGCCGAAGCGACTGACGCATTGTTCGATCTGCCCCACGCACTTCGGAGATAGTCTGTGAATAGCCTTGACCTTCCCTCAGCAGCACGACCGTTTCGTCCCTTCCATCGCAGTGCCGTGGCCCTTGCCCTGACGCTCGCAGCAATGGGCAGCACGCCGGCCTTCGCCGAGACCACGCTGTACGTGGCCGGGGTCGGCGGCTCTACCGAGCAGATGTACAAGAACCGCGTCATTCCGGCCTTCGAAAAACAGCACAACGTCAAGGTCGTCTACGTCGCCGGCAACTCCACGGAGACCCTGGCCAAGCTGCAGGCGCAGAAGGGCCGTCAGCAGATCAACGTCGCGATGATGGACGACGGCCCGATGTACCAGGCGTTGCAGATGCGCCTGTGCGAAAAGCTCAGCGACGCGCCGATCTACAAGGACCTTTATCCGTTGGCGCGGCTGAGCCCTGAAGCCACGGGGATTGGCGTGGTGGCCACCGGTATCGGCTACAACGAAGACGCGTTCAAGAAGCGCGGCTGGGCGGCACCGGATTCCTGGGAAAACCTCACCGACCCGCGTTTCAAGCAACTGCTCGGCATGCCGCCGGTGACCAACACCTACGGCCTGCACACGCTGGTGGAAATGGCCCGTCTGAGGGGCGGCGGCGAGAAAAACATCGACCCCGGCTTCAAGGCGCTCAAGGATGAAATCGGCCCCAACGTGCTGGCATGGGTGTCGGCGCCGGGCGAGATGGACGGCATGATGCAGAACGGCGACATCGTCATGGCGGTGTACGGCAGCGGTCGGGCCGTGGCGTTGCAGGGCACCGGCTTCCCGCTCAAATTCATTTACCCGAAGGAAGGCGGCATCGCACTGCAGGTCGCCGCGTGCAGCGTGACCCCCAACGCGCAATCCGAACTGGCCCAGGCGTTCATTCAGTACGTGCTGTCACCTGAAGTGCAGGAAATCCAGGCGCGGGAGAATGGTTTTGCGCCGGTGAACCAGACCGTCAAGCTGCCGGATGACGTCGCCGCGCGCATGCCGTACGGGCCGGAGAAGGTCAACGCGCTGATCAAGGTCGATTGGGAAACCATCAATCAGCAGCGCAGCGAGTGGACCACGCGCTGGAACCGCACCGTCGAGCGATAGCGGTCGATCTACCGATCCCTTTCGCTGATCGACAGTCGCTGATCGACGTAACCGCCGATCTTCCCGAGCACCCTTCTGGAGACGCAGGTCCGCCTGCGTGGCACGCCCATGGCATTTCTCACCCTTGAAGGCATCGTCAAGACCTACGGCACGTTCAGGGCCATTGACGGTTTGAACCTGGAAGTCCGGCACGGCGAGTTCATCGCCTTGCTCGGCCCGTCCGGTTGCGGCAAGACCACCACGCTGCAATCCATCGCCGGCTTTGTGCAGCCCACCGAAGGCCGGATCGTCCTCGACGGCCGCGACATCACCCACGTGCGGCCCGAGCAGCGCGGGCTGGGCATCGTCTTTCAGAGTTATGCGCTGTTTCCGCACATGACCGTGGCGCAGAACATCAGCTTCGGCCTGGAAATGCGCGGCGTGCCCAGGGCCGAGCGCGGCAAGCGCGTCGACGAAGCGCTGGATCTGGTGCGCCTCGCGGGCCTCGGTGAGCGTTACCCGAAAGCCTTGTCGGGCGGGCAGCGCCAGCGGGTGGCGATTGCCCGCGCACTGGCGATCCGTCCGAACCTGCTGCTGCTCGACGAGCCGATGTCCAACCTCGACGCCAAGCTGCGCGAAGAGATGCACATCGAACTGCGGGCGATTCAGCGCGAGCTGGGCATCACCACCATTCTGGTGACCCACGATCAGGTCGAAGCCATGACCATGAGCGACCGCATCGCAGTGATGCAGAAGGGCCGCATCGTGCAGATCGACACGCCGTTCGAGGCCTACGAGCGGCCCCACTCGCCATTCGCCTCAGCGTTCCTCGGCAAGACCAACGCCTTCGCCGGCGCCGTGCAATTGCGCAACGACCGATGCTGCCACGTGCAGGTCCACGACACGCTAATGCACGTGCCCCACGAAGACCGCACGCTGGGCAATGACGTCAATGTCTACATCCGCCCGGAGAAAATTCGTCTGGTGGCGCTGGGCAGCGGGCGGTTTTCCGGGCGCGTCCGGCTGCGGGTGTTCCTCGGCAATCTGTGGCTGATGGCGGTGGAAAGTCGCCTGGGCCTGGTGCACATGACCCTGCCAAACCTCGGCACGCCGCCGCCGGAGGAGGGCAGTGAGGTTGGGCTGGACTGGTCGGATGACGACCTGCGCCTGCTGGACCGGGAGGTGACCCATGGCCAGGTATGACGCCGAACGGGTGGGCGTGGCACCGTGGCTGCTGAGCGGGCCGGCGTTGCTGGTGTTCATCGCGCTGTTGCTGGCGCCCTTGCTGCTGACCGCCGTGCTGTCGTTGAACCTGTTCAGCGACACCGACGGCGTGGTGCCGAGCTACAGCCTTGGCAATTACCTGGAAGTGTTCAAGGACGATTACTTCCACGAGATCTTCCTGCGCACCGGCGGCATGGCCCTGGCGGTCACGGTGTTGTGCGTGCTGCTGGGCATTCCGGAAACCATCATCATTGCGCGCATGGCGCCGCGGTGGCGGTCACTGTTCCTGCTGGTGGTGTTGGGGCCGCTGCTGATCTCCGTGGTGGTGCGGACCCTGGGCTGGGCAATCCTGCTGGGCAACAACGGCCTGATCAATGATGCCCTGCAAGCGCTGGGCATCACCGACCAACCGGTGAAAATGCTGTTTACCCAGGTCGGCGTGGTCATTGCTCTGACCCACGTGCTGGTGCCGTTCATGGTCATTGCGGTCTGGGCCACCCTGCAACGGCTGGACCTTCAAGTGGAGTGGGCGGGCCTGTCCCTCGGCGCGTCGCGGCTGACGGTGTTCCGCCGGATCATCCTGCCGCAGATCATGCCCGGCGTGCTGTCTGGCTCGATCATCGTTTTCGCCCTGGCCGCGTCGGCCTTCGCGACCCCGGCGATCATCGGCGGCCGGCGCCTGAAAGTGGTCGCCACGGCGGCCTACGACGAGTTCCTCGGCACCCTCAACTGGCCCCTCGGCGCGGCCATCGCGATGCTTCTGCTGCTGGCGAATCTGATCATCATTCTGGGTTGCAGCAAACTGGCCGAGCGCCGGTTCAAGCAAGTCTTCGAGTAGCCGACCATGCACAAGAACGGATTTTTCTCGCTGCTGTTCCATGCCTTGTTCGTCACGTTCATCGTCGCGCCGCTGGTGGTGGTGATGGCCATCGCGTTCACCAGCAAGGGCTACCTGTCGCTGCCCACCGAAGGCCTGTCGCTGCGCTGGTTCCGGGCGCTGGCGGACAACCAGGACATGCTCGACGCCTTCGCGCTGTCGATCAAACTCGGCCTGGCGTCGGCGACCATTGCCGCGCTGCTGGCGATTCCTGCGGCACTGGCCATCAGCCGTTATGACTTTCCCGGCCGGGGTGCGGTGACCGGGTTTCTGCTGTCGCCGCTGATGATTCCCTCGGTGGTGCTCGGCATCGCGTTTTTGCGCTTCTTTTCCCTGGCGCAGATCGGCGGCTCGTTCTGGGCGCTGACCCTGACCCACGTGATTGTCGTGCTGCCCTATGCGCTGCGCCTGACGCTGGCCTCGACCATCGGCCTTGAGCGGGACATCGAGCACGCCGCGCTGTCCCTCGGTGCCAGTCGCTGGACGGCGTTCTACCGGGTGGTGCTGCCGCGGATTCGCACCGGTGTGGTCGGCGGCTGGATGCTCGCGTTCATCCAGAGCTTCGACGAACTGACCATGACCGTGTTCGTCGCCACCCCCGGTACTACGACGCTGCCGGTGGCGATGTACAACCAGATTTCCCAGACCATCGACCCGTTGATCACGGCGGTGTCGACGGTGCTGATCGTCGGCACCTTGCTGCTGATGCTGATATTGGACCGAATGGTCGGATTGGACCGGGTCTTGATTGGAGAAGGCAAATGAGCCAGGGCACACAGAGCGTCATTCACTCGGACGTGATCGTCATCGGCGGCGGGCTGGTGGGGACGGCAGTCGCTTACGGCCTGGCCCGCAGCGGCGCCGACACCGTGGTGCTGGACCAGGGTGACGATGCGTTTCGCGCCTCGCGGGGCAATTTCGGTTTGGTCTGGGTTCAGGGCAAGGGCCACGATTTGCCGGACTATTCGCGCTGGACCCGTTCCTCGGCGAGCCGCTGGCCGGACTTCGCCCGGGCGCTGATGGCCGATAGCGGGGTGGACGTGCAGCTCCGGCAGCCGGGCGGTTTCCATATGTGCTTTAGCGATGAGGAGCTGATCGATCGGCAATCGCGTCTGCAAACCCTGCAGGACGCCCTCGGCGACTACCCCTTTCAGATGCTCGACGCCGCTGACCTCAAGGCGCGCTTGCCCTTGATTGGCCCGTCCGTGGTGGGCGCCAGTTACACGCCCCAGGACGGTCACGTCAATCCGCTGAAACTGCTACGCGCGCTGCACACCTCGGCCCAGGCCAAAGGCGCGCGGTTTTACGGCGGCATTCAGGTGGATCGCATCGACGGTGCAACCGGTGAGTTTTGCGTCACTGCCGGCACTCAACGCTTCATCGCGCCTCGGGTGGTGCTGGCGGCCGGGCTGGGCAATCCGGGGCTGGCCCGCCAAGTGGGCCTGCATGCGCCAGTGGCGCCGAACCGCGGCCAGGTGCTGGTCAGCGAGCGGGTCCGGCCGTTTCTTGATCACCCGACGGTCCACGTTCGGCAGACCGACGAAGGCACCGTGCAACTGGGCGACTCAATGGAAGAGGTGGGGTTCGACGACAGCACCTCCACCCAGGTGCTTGAAGCCATCGCCCGGCGCGGTGTCGCGACCTTTCCATTGCTACGTGAGGTGCGGCTGATTCGGGCCTGGGCGGCGCTGCGCGTCCTGAGCCCCGATGGATTTCCCATTTATCAGCAATCGGCCAGCCACCCGGGCGCCTTCGTGGTGACCTGCCACAGCGGCGTGACCCTGGCCGCTGCCCATGCCCTGCGCGTCGCGCCGTGGGTGATGGGCGGTGCCATGCCTGACGAGCTCGGCGCATTCGCCGGCGAGCGTTTCCTGACTGACAAGGTGTTTTCCCATGCGCACTGATCCGCTGTTTCAACCGGTCATGAGTGAAGTCAGGTCGACGCGGACTGTCCGCCTCAGCTTCAACGATCAAACCCTCGAGGTGCCAGCGGGCATCAGCGTGGCAGCGGCACTGCTGATGTCCGGGATCAACCGTTTTCGCGCGACGCCGGTGAGCGAATCGCCCCGGGCGCCGTATTGCATGATGGGCGTGTGCTTCGAGTGCCTGGTGGACATCGACGGCGTGCCCAACCGCCAGAGCTGCCTGATCGAAGTGGCGGACGGCATGCGCATCCGCTCCCAGGAAGGCGCGCGGGACCTGATTTTCCAGCCCGGCGATGTGCAGAACGCCGATGTGCAAACCGCCAGTGTGCAGACCGTCGAGGTGCAGTCATGAATGATCTTTTTGGCGGTGTCGTCGACGCTGTGGACGTGGTCGTCGTGGGGGCAGGTGCCGCCGGCATGGCAGGCGCGGTGGCCCTGGCCGGGTTCGGTTTGCAGGTGGTGTTGCTCGACGAGCAGGGCAGTCCGGGCGGTCAGATTTATCGCGGCATCACCCTCGCGCCGCTGTCGCGAAGGGATCTCCTCGGCCCGGATTACGCCCATGGCAACGTGTTGGCCCAGGCCCTGGCGTCGTCATCGGTGCGTTATGAAAAAGGCGCGGCGGTCTGGCAGGTGACTCGGGATCATCAGGTCAGCTACCTGCGCGACGGACGCTTGCACACGCTTCAGGCCAAGGCCGTGTTGCTCGCCACCGGCGCCATGGAGCGGCCGTTTCCCATTCCGGGCTGGACCTTGCCCGGTGTCATGAGCGCAGGCGCCGCGCAGATTCTGCTGAAGAGTGCCGGTCTCGCGCCGACCGAGCCGGTAGTGCTGGCCGGCTGTGGCCCGCTGCTGTACCTGCTGGGCTGGCAATACCTGCGCGCGGGCGTGCCGATCAAGGCCTTGGTCGACACCACTCGGCCGGAAGATTACTGGCGGGCGCGGCGTCATCTGTTCGCGGCGCTGCGCGCCTGGCCGTACCTGCGCAAGGGCCTGGAGTTGATGCGCAGCCTGCGCAGCGCACGCATCCCGCACCACACCGGCGCCGAGCAATTGGCGATCGAGGGTGACGAAGCCGCCACGGCGTTGACCTTCACCGTGGCCGGCAAGGCTCAGCGGATCGACGCGCGCTGCGTGCTGTTGCATCAGGGCGTGGTGCCGAACATCCAATTCAGTCAGTCGTTGCGCGCGCGCCATGTCTGGGACGTCGATCAGTTGTGCTTCAGCCCGGTGGTCGACCCCTGGGGTGAGCTGGACGTGCCGGGGATGTTCGTCGCCGGTGACGGTGCCGGCATCGGCGGTGCTCAGGCGGCGGCCCTGCAGGGTGAGTTGGCGGCGCTGGGCATTGCGCAGCGGCTGGGCAGGTTCGATACAGGTCAGCGTGATGAACGGGCAGGGCCGCTGCGTGAAAAGCTCGCGTTAAACCTGCGCATTCGGCCGTTTCTCGATGCGCTCTATCAGCCGAAGGAAGCGAACCGCATCCCCGCCGATGAGGTCATCGTCTGCCGCTGCGAGGAAGTCACGGCGGGGGACCTGCGCAAATTCGTCGCCCTGGGCTGCGCCGGCCCCAATCAGGCCAAATCCTTCGGCCGCTGTGGCATGGGGCCTTGTCAGGGCCGGATGTGCGGGCTGACCGTCACTGAGGTGATCGCCAAAGCGCGCGGTGTGTCGGCGGCGGAAGTCGGCTACTACCGTATTCGCCCGCCGATCAAGCCCATCACGTTGGGAGAGCTGGCCGGTGAGTGAGGCGCGGGCAAGGCACAGCGACGTGCTGGTGATAGGCGGCGGCATTCACGGTCTGAGCACTGCGTTGCACCTGGCCCAGCGCGGCGTCGAGGTCACAGTGCTGGAGGCTGATTACTGCGGTCGGCATGCGTCCGGGGTCAACGCCGGCGGGGTGCGCACCCTCGGTCGTCACGACGCGGAAATCCCCCTGGCGCTGTCGTCCCGCGCCCTTTGGCACGATCTTTCGCAGACGCTGGGCGATGACGGTGGCTTCGTGCCCAGCGGCCAGTTGAAGCTCGCAGAAACCGCCGCCGAACTCGACGAATGCCGACAGCGGGTCGACCGCTTGCAGCGCCTGGGTTTCACCCATGAAGTGCTGATCGACGCTCAACAGGTGTTCGAGATCATTCCGACGGTTGCCCGGCATGTGATGGGCGGCATCTGGGTCAAGGATGACGGCTACGCCATTCCCTACAGAACGGTGACGAGCTTTCGGCTGGCGGCGGAAAAGCTCGGGGTGAAGGTGCTTGAAATGACACCGGCCCAACGCATCGAGCAACGCGGCACTGAGTGGCAGGTCAGCACGCCCGCCGGGGTGTTCAGCGCCGGGCATCTGGTGATCACCGCCGGGGCCTGGGCGCGGGAGCTGGCCGAACAAGTCGGCGAATCGGTGCCGGCCCATCCCGAAGGCTTGATGCTGATGGTCACCCACCGCGTCGCGCCGTTTTGCGCGCCGGTGCTGGGAGCAACCGGACGCTCGCTGTCATTCAAGCAGTTCGCCAATGGCACGGTGGTGATCGGTGGCAAGCTCATCGGCAGCGTGGATTTCCCGGCGCGCCACGGCGAAGTGGATCTGGCGCGGCTCGGCATCAGCGCAAGGACCGTCACCGACCTGTTTCCCCATCTCAAGCACCTGGGCGTCAATCGCGTCTGGGCCGGCGTCGAAGCGTTTACTGCGGATGATTTGCCGGTGATCGGCGCGAGCCGCAAGGCCAGCCATCTCAGTTATTCGTTCGGATTCTGCGGCAGTGGTTTTCAGATGGGCCCCGGCACCGGCAAGCGCCTGGCGCAGCAGATCCTCGGCGAGCATTCGGACATTTCGCTGGAGGCGTTCGACATCGGCCGGTTTGATGACGCCCGTTGTAAAACGCCACAGTTCGATATTCCGAGCGGCGCCTCTTTAGTCGTTCGATAAACCCTTAACACCCTCCCTCCCATCAGGAGTTCACATGCTGGAAATCAATCGCATCGAAACCAACCAACGCATGAGCCGCGTCGTGCAGTGCAACGGCTTTACCTTCCTCGGCGGCCAGACCGCAACGGATCGCACCCTCGATATCAAAGGGCAGACCGCGCAAGTGCTGGAGAAGATCGACAACTACCTGGCCAAGGCCGGCCTCGATAAAACACGGATTCTCACCGCACAGGTCTGGCTGTCGGACATCGCGGCGAATTTCGCCGGCATGAATGAAGTCTGGGACGCCTGGGCGCCGGAAGGGCACGCACCCGCGCGGGCTACCGTGGAATCACGCCTGGCAGCGCCGGATTTGCTGGTGGAAATCACAGTGGTGGCGGCGGGCTGAATCAGCTGGCTGTGTGACTGCGCGGCGCCGGGCCGGGTTTATCCCTGACCCGGCGTTGTCGCTCAAGGGCTGACAGCGGCTTCGGCAGAATTGTTCACAAGATGGTTTTTGGTGGTGCGACGCTGTTGAGTGATCAGCACCTGGGGCACCGATGAACAGCGGTATTTGATGCCCTTTCTGGTCGGCATCACGGCAACGCTCTCCATGCATTCTGCTCGGGTCGAATACGCCGTCGGCTGGCTCTCGTCCAGACATCCTTCCCCACCGGAACACATAGTCATTACAACCACAAAGATGCTCTTCATTGCTCTCATTCCTTTTTGGCAAATCACGGCGCGGGACAGCGGGTGTGCGGCGATTTTGAGGGGAGGTGATGGCTTGTGGCAATGCGGCGGAGATGCATTTCGTCGGGAATATGACGCTTTTAGGCGTCGTGTTGATTTAGGTGTCGTTTGGCAGTCGGTAATTTGACGCCATCCTTTTTAAAGGGGTTTGCTTTACTCAAGTCTGGCGTCAATTCAATGCGCTGGCGTGGGTCTCCAGAACCGTTTTAAAGACCGGAATCTGGCTCGGACTCAATAACGCGCAACCAGTCCCAGCGTGCCTGATAGTCCTGCGCCTTTTTGCGGAACTGCGCCGGTTGCGGGAAGTTCGGGTTCATCCGCAAAACCCCATGTTCAAGCTCATCCAGTCCGTGGGGCGCGTAGAGCTCGCCAGAGTCGAGGTCCATGCCGACGCAGGTCGAGCAGATGAGGAAGCGGTCGATGCCGTCTTTCGCGGACTGGAGCGGCGGGTAGTCATTGCCAAACCGGTCTGCAAACCACAGGTGCACACGCGCCTGGTTGCGCAGTTCCACTTTGACGTCCAAGTCCTCAAAGAGCGCCTGCGCCGCCACAATGACACGGTTCTCTGCCTCCCATGAGAGGTCCTCATCGAAATAGAACACGTCGTAATCATTCACGCCCCATTCGGCGCGACGGTCGGATAGCCGATTCCAGACCGCCTGAAACAGGCAGCCTGCGGTGAGCAGGGTCTGGTTGAGCCCCAGGGATGGAAGTCGCTCGACCAGTCGGGCGTTAACCGGGTTGGACAAGGCCAGATCGATGAGGCCGGAGGCAGTCAGTGTCATGCGGAGTTCCTGGGTGGGGCAGCTTTGGCAGCGAGCTCTGTTTGAAAAAACAACCGATCAGGACGGGTCTGCGCGGGTGAATCTACCGCCGCTGTTTGCCTGCTCAAGCAGCGGCAGAACATCTACCAATGCATCCACGGTAGTGACGGGCGCCGCTTCCGACTGCGGCCAGGGGTGAAACCCGCTTAACCACACTGCCTTCATGCCAGCGGATTCAGCGCCTTTGACGTCGTTGATCGGATGATCGCCCACGTACATGCATTCGCCTGCATCGAGCCCCAGCAGTTGAGCCGCCTGCAGAAAAATCCGCGGATCGGGTTTTCGCCAGCCTGCTGCCTCGGAGCTCACCAGATGCGTGACGTGCCGTGCAAAGGGGAGGCGAGCGACTGTGCGCTCGCGTGATCGCTGGGTGCCGTTGGAAATGATACCGACGGTGATGCCGTGTCCCAGCAGCGTGTCTATCAGCGTCCGAGCGCCCGGCATCTCGACGGTTTGCGCCGGGAACAGCTCGACCCAGTGCGCTGCCAGCTCTGCCACGTCCACCCGTAGCCGCCATTGCAGGCGTTCAACCAGCGCTGATGCGACAGCCATTCTGATAGTGGGGTGAGGACTGTCCGCTGATAGATAACCGCCGTTGTCCTGAGCTGCAATCAGGTCGGCGATCAGCGCAAGATCATGGCTGCCAAGGTGCGATGCATACTCGCGCACAAACACTTCCGCGTAGGCATCGATGCTTTGCCGGCGATGGACCAGCGTGTTGTCGAGGTCGAACAAAACGGCGCGGATGTGCATGGGTGGTTCAACTCAAAATGTTGTCTTCAAAGGGTCTGATTTATTTGATCTTGAACACCACTGGCGGCGCTGGCATCCCTCATATGAGTAAATTAGCCTGCTTTTTCAGTACATCCTATGGGGAGTCTAAGATGCTCATCGTCTTCAGTGGTTTGCCCGGCACCGGTAAGACAACCCTCGCCAAGGGTCTGGCCGCGACGCTGGGTGCCGTCTATGTGCGCATCGATACGATTGAACAAGCCCTTCGTGATTCGCCGGAATTTGCGCGGGATGTGGGCCGCACGGGTTATCAGATCGCATACGAGTTGGCGGCCAGCAACCTTGGTTTGGGCAGCACGGTAGTTGTCGACTGTGTGAATCCCGTGATGGAGAGCCGGAGAGCGTGGACCGACGTATCCTCTCGCTCTGGCGCGCCACTGATGAATGTTCAGGTCATCTGTTCCGACATGACGGAGCATCGGCGCAGGGTGGAGACCCGGCAGCTGGATATCCCAGGGCTGACGCCTCCTACCTGGCAATCCGTTATGAACCATGAGTATGAGCCTTGGGACAAATCACCCTTCACCGTAGACACCGCACTTGATTCCCCGGCAGAGGCATTGGCAGCGATTGTCGAGCACATTTCAGTATATGAATCCAAAGGCACCTGAATTGAAAAAAGGGGCCTCAACCAAACCGCTCAACCATGAACTCGATAAAGCTGCGGCCTTGGTCTAGGCCTGGCGGTCAGGCAGATGCAGCAGGTTCAACGGATGAGGTGATCAATTACCGTGAAGTCGCCGAGCCGGTCACGCGACAGTCATAAACCAGACGGAAGGCAGGGCGGGTAACTCAAGTTGTGACGCGCTGGGCAGATAACCGTGATGTCAGTTACATCCGCAGCATTGTTCAAGGATCGAACCCATGACCCAGCGTCAATCCAGCCCCATTTCCGTTCTCCGTTCTCGGCGCTTTCTCGGATTCACCCTCGTTCCGGTCGTGCCTGCCGTCGCCTGGATACTCGCCCAGTCAACCTCTCTCCCCAACCTCATCGCGTGCGCGGCACTGGTTCTGGTCGGCCTCGGCGCAGGAGCGTGGAGTGCTGTTTCCCAACGTGACGTGGTGTTGCGAGCCACTGCCCGGGCACAAGCGGAGCAGTCAGAGGCAGACGCGGCGAGCAACGGCATGACCTCGCGGGTACAACTCGATGAGGTGTTGCTGGGCGCCATGCCGATCTGGGCCCGGCAGGTGGAAAGCTCACGGCATCAGACCGAAGAAGCGATTGTGAATCTGACCAATCGCTTCATCGGGATCGCCGCGCGGTTGCAGGAAACGGTTCAGGCTTCCCAGCGCGCGGCCGGCGAACTCGACGGGCAAACCGCGGACGGGGCGCTTGAAGTGCTGTCCCTCAGCGAAAGCGATTTGAGCCAGGTGATCAACTCGCTCAAGGCCGCTCAAACCAGCCGTGACCAGACCCTGGCCCAGGTGCGCGGCCTCACCGCGTATACCGGCGAACTGCGCACCATGGCCGCCGACGTGGCGGCGATTGCCGCGCAGACCAACCTGCTGGCACTCAACGCGGCCATTGAAGCGGCCCGTGCGGGTGAAGCCGGTCGCGGCTTTGCCGTGGTGGCCGACGCGGTGCGCAGCCTGTCGAGCAAATCCAGCGAGACCGGCCAGCAAATGTCGGCCAAGGTCGACATCATCAATAACGGCATCACCCAATTGGTCCACGCCGCCTCCAGCAGCGCCGATCAGGACAGTCAATCGGTGGCCGCGTCAGAGAATAGTATTCAAGTCGTGCTCGAGCGTTTTCATAACATCACCGGCCGCCTGGCCGAATCCGCGGACCTGCTCAAGCAGGAAAGCCGGGGCATTGGTGACGAGATGACCGAGGTGCTGGTCGACCTGCAATTCCAGGACCGTGTGAGCCAGATCCTCAGCCACGTGCGCGACAACATGGACGACTTGCATGGCCACCTGCTCCAGGCCAGCGAGGCCCCGGAGCAGGCGACGTCCATCGATGCCCGCCAGTGGTTGGCGCGCATGGACGCCACTTACGCCACTGACGAGCAGCGGCGCACCCATCGTGGCGAGACGCCTGTGCAGCAGAACTCTCAAGACATCACCTTCTTTTAGGAGCCCCTCATGGCGAAGAATGTATTAGTGGTCGACGACTCCAGCAGCGTGCGGCAAGTGGTAGGCATTGCCTTGAAAAGCGCCGGTTACGACGTGATCGAAGCGTGCGACGGCAAGGATGCGCTGGGCAAGCTCACCGGGCAGAAAGTGCACCTGATCATCAGCGACGTGAACATGCCCAACATGGACGGCATCACCTTCGTCAAGGAGGTCAAGAAGCTGGCCAGCTACAAGTTCACCCCAATCATCATGCTGACCACCGAGTCCCAGGAATCGAAGAAGGCCGAGGGCCAGGCGGCGGGTGCCAAGGCGTGGGTGGTCAAGCCGTTCCAGCCCGCGCAGATGCTGGCAGCGGTGTCGAAACTCATCCTGCCCTGAATCCTTGCGCGAGGGAGTCTGCGATGCCCATCACCATCGAAACACTCGACGACAGCACCTGCGTCAGCATTGACGGCGAGCTCACGATCTACTCCGTCGCCGAGCTGGCGGGCGCGCTAATGCTGCAGATGGGTGGGGCGCCACGCCTGAAGCTCGACCTCTCGCAGGTCACCGAAATGGATGGAGCGGGGCTGCAGTTGCTCGCGGTCATCCAGCGTGAAGCCGACAACGCCGGCACCGCGTTAAGCGTCACCGGCCAGAGCGTGGCGGTCACGCAGGCCCTTGAGCTGTGTCGCAAAGCGGCCTCATAGCCAGCGCCCGCCACGCCAGTCTCAGCCACGTTCATTGCACGTTCATTGATAGACAAGGAAGGTCCAGGTGAGCATCAATCTCGACCAGGCATTGCAGACATTCATTGTTGAGGCGCACGAGCTGCTGCAGGTGATGGAGCAATCCCTGCTGCAACTGGAAACCGAGCCCGCCGACCACGATGCCATCGGCGCGATTTTTCGTGCCGCGCACACCATCAAGGGTTCCGCCGGTCTGTTCGGCCTGAACCCCGTCGTCAGCTTCACGCACATCGTCGAGGACGTACTCGACCGTCTGCGCGACGGCAGTGCGGCGGTCGACACCGGGCTGATCGCGGTGCTGCTCAAGTGCGGCGATCATATGCTGGAGTTGATCAATGTCGTCGCCAGCCGTGGCGAAACGCTCCAGCCTGCGGCCCTGGAGCGTGAAGCAGCATTGCGCGAGGCGTTGAGCACCTATCAGGCCCCGCACAGTACCCCCGACACCGGCGTTCAAAACACCGAAACCGGCTCTGCCGACACGTCAGCCGAGGTGCTCTGGCATATTTCCCTGCGCTTCGGTGTGGACGTGTTTCGCAATGGCATGGACCCGCTGTCGTTCCTGCGCTACCTGGAAACCCTGGGGCAGATAACCCAAGTCACGACCCTCACCGACACTATTCCGGCACTGGACAGCTGGGACCCGGAAAGCTGCTATTTGGGTTTCGAGATCGACCTGCGCTCGACCGCCAGCCACGCCACCCTCAACGAAGTCTTCGACTTTGTGCGTGACGACTGTGAAGTGCGCATCGAGGCCGTCGACGAAGCGTCCGACGATGCGGTGTCCACCGGCAGCGAGTTGGTTGCCCAGGCGGAGCAGGGCCCATTGACGGCTTCGGTGCAGCGGTTACCGGCGGCCAGTGAGCCGAAAGCCCGGGACGGCAACTACGTGCGCGTCAATGCGGACAAGCTTGACGAGCTGATTAACCTGGTCGGCGAACTGGTGATCGCGAGCGCCGGTGCCAGCCTGTTGGCACGTTCCTGTCAGAACGACCCGCTGCAAGAGGCGACCTCGACGGTATCAGGGCTGGTGGAGGAGATTCTTGATGGCGCACTGCACCTGCGCATGATCCCCATTGGCGACACGTTCAACCGCTTCCGCCGCGTGGTGCGCGACATCAGCCAAGAGCTGGGCAAGGACATCGAGCTGACCATCAGCGGTGCAGAAACCGAACTGGACAAGACCGTTGTCGAGAAAATCGGCGACCCGTTGATGCACCTGCTGCGCAACGCCATGGACCACGGCATCGAAAGCGCCGATGCCCGGCGCGCTGCCGGCAAGGCGGGGAAGGGCCATCTGAGCCTCAACGCCTACCACGACTCGGGCAGCATCGTCATCGAAATCGCCGACGACGGCAACGGACTCAACCGCGAACGAATCCTGGAGAAAGCTCAAGAGCGCGGCCTGGTGGCCAGCGGCGCGGTGCTCTCTGATCAGGAGATCTACAACCTGATCTTCGAACCGGGTTTCTCGACCGCCGAGGCGGTGACCAATCTGTCGGGCCGTGGCGTGGGCATGGACGTGGTCAAGCGCAACATCACCTTGCTGCGCGGCACTGTCGATCTGGACAGTCGCCCGGGCGAGGGCACCGTGGTGCGCATTCGCTTGCCGCTGACTCTGGCGATCATCAACGGGTTTCTGGTCGGCATCGATACATCCACCTACGTGATTCCGCTTGACATGGTTCAGGAATGCATCGAACTGGACGAACACCAGCGCCAGTCGAGCCGCGACCAGGGTTACCTGGATTTGCGTGGCGAGGTGTTGCCGCTGGTGGACCTGCGCGAGCACTTCAGCCACGAAGGCAGCGCCGGCCGACGCCAGAATGTGGTGGTAGTCCGCTACGCCGAGCACAAGGCCGGGCTGGTCGTTGACGACCTGCTCGGTGAGTTCCAGACCGTGATCAAACCGTTGGGCAAGTTGTTTGGCGCACTGCGCGGCATCAGCGGCTCCACCATATTGGGCAGCGGGGCGGTGGCGCTGATCCTCGACATACCGGCCTTGCTCAACCAAATCGTACAACTGGAAGCCCGCTCGACCCAGGCGCCTTATTCGCCAACCGTCGTCGCCCGCTGACGTATTCGCAACACCCTGGAGGTTCCACGATGAAATGGTTTTACGATCTCAAAATATCCACCAAGTTGATCAGCTCATTCCTGGTGGTCCTGGCACTCACCGCGGCGATGGGCGTCTTCGCCATTCATCAGCTGGGGGCCGTGAACCAGGCAGCCCAGGACATCCGGGGTAACTGGATGCCTTCCATGCGTGCAGCGGCAGGCATGCGTTTTTTTGCCGCCAACTATCGCTTGAAAGAGTACCGCTCCATAACGACCGACGTCGCTGAGGAGAAGGCCCAGGCTGAGCGGGAAGCCGCCGAGTCCCGCCAGCAGTTCGAAACCCGCGTGGCCACCTATGAGCAGTTGCTGTCGAACGACGAAGATCGTCAGCTTTTGGCCGCTGCGAAAAGCGCATGGGCCGCCTACCTGGCAACCAGCAATCAGGTGCTTGAACTGTCCCGGCAGAATCAGGAAGACCGGGCACGCGTCTTGCTGAGGGGCGAGTCCAAAACGCGCTTTGATGATGTGACCAACCGCCTGCAAAAAATGGTCGAGCTCAATGACGGCGGCGCAACGGCTGCCGGTGACAAGGGCTCGGCGCTGTATGAAAGCGCCCGCCTGGCGATCATCGTGGCGCTGGTGGCGGCGTTATTGATCGGCCTGGGCCTGGCCGTGTTTATCGCGCGGATCATTTCGCGTCCGCTGAGACAAGCCGCCACCGCCGCCGAGCAGTTGGCCGAAGGCAATCTCAGTGCACCTATCGCACCGGGGACGAAGGATGAAACCGGCATGGTGCTCAACGCCATGCGCAACATGGTCGGCAAGCTGGGACACATCATCGGTGAAGTGCGCAACGCCGCCGACAACCTGGCCAGCGCGTCCGAGCAGGTCAGCGCCACCGCGCAATCGATGAGCCAGGCGACCAGTGAACAGGCGGCCAGTGTCGAGGAAACCAGTGCCTCGATCGAGCAGATGAGCGCCAGCATCAACCAGAACACCGAAAATGCCAAAGTGACCGATGGCATGGCCAGCAAAGCCGCCAAGGAAGCCACCGAAGGCGGCGATTCGGTGCAGCAGACCGTGGTGGCGATGAAAAAAATCGCCCAGCGCATCAGCATCATCGATGACATCGCCTACCAGACCAACCTGTTGGCCCTCAACGCCGCCATCGAGGCCGCTCGGGCGGGTGAGCATGGCAAGGGTTTCGCGGTAGTCGCGGCCGAAGTGCGCAAACTGGCCGAACGCAGTCAGGTGGCTGCCCAGGAAATCGGCGAGCTGTCTTCCAGCAGCGTGGACATGGCCGAGAAGGCCGGCAAGTTGCTTGGTGAAATGGTGCCGTCCATCAACAAGACCAGCGACCTGGTGCAGGAAATCAGCGCGGCCTCCGAAGAGCAGGCCGCCGGTGTCGCGCAGATCAACACGGCGATGACCCAGCTCAACCAGGTGACCCAGCAGAACGCGTCGAGCAGCGAGGAGCTGGCCGCCACCGCCGAAGAAATGAGCAGCCAGGCCGAACAGCTGCAACAGGCCATGAGTTTCTTCGTGCTGGATTCAACGCCACGGCCCGCCGCTCAAAGCAACAGCGTGGACAACTCCGGCAGCAAGCCGGGCCATCAGCCGCCTCGGGTCAAACCGCAGCCGCCGCGCAAAGCGTTTGCGTACAGCATGGCCAGTGCCCCGGACGAATCGGAATTCACCCGCTTCTGATCACACGAATCGATGTGGGCCTACAGGGAGAACGACATGGGCGCAGTCACGACCACTCGGCAAACCGCAGTTGCGGTGGATGAGGACGCGCAGTACCTGACCTTCATGCTCGGCGGCGAAATGTTTGCCATCGGCATTCTGGGGATCAAGGAAATTATCGAATACGGCAGCCTGACCGTGGTGCCCATGATGCCGGCCTTCGTGCGCGGGGTGATCAACCTGCGCGGTGCGGTGGTGCCGGTGGTCGATCTGTCGGCGCGCTTCGGCCGGGCGAACTCCGCGATCACTCGGCGCTCCTGCGTCATCATCATTGAGGCGAGCACCGAGGAGGGACAGGCGCAGGACATCGGTTTGCTGGTCGACACCGTGTCTGCGGTGCAGGAGATTCCGGCCACACAGATCGAGCCGCCGCCCAGCTTCGGCGCACGGATTCGATCGGATTTCATTGACGGCATGGCCAAGGTCGATGGCAAGTTCGTGATTGTGCTGGACGTGGACAACGTGCTGTCCATCGATGAGATGTCCAGCCTTGCCGAAGCCGGTCAGGCACCGTCCCTTGATCTCGACCCGCGTTGAGGCCCGAACATGGCAGACACCGCTTCCATTGATGACCGTGAGTTCGGTCAATTCCAGAGCTGGCTGTACCGCGCGGCCGGCATCAACCTGTCGCCCGCCAAGAAAGCGCTGGTGGCAGGGCGTCTGTTCAAGCGCCTCAAGCATTACGAGCTGCAGAGTTATGGCGAGTATTTCAAGCTGATCATGAATGACCAGCGCAAGGGCGAGCTGCAAGTTGCCCTGGATTTGCTGACCACCAACGAGACCTATTTCTTTCGCGAGCCCAAGCACTTCGACTTTTTGCGTCAGCAGGTGCTGCCCAAGGCTGCGCCGGGCAAGGTGTTTCGGGTATGGAGCGCGGCCAGTTCCTCGGGCGAGGAGCCCTACAGCCTGGCGATGACCTTGGCGGAAGGCCTGGGTACCACGCCTTGGGAAGTGGTGGGTTCGGACATCAGTACTCAAGTGCTGGCCAAGGCGCGCAGCGGCCATTACGCCATGGGCCGTGCCGAGACGTTGCCTCAGCCGCTGCTGGTCAAGTATTGCCTGAAGGGCATCGGGCGCCAAGAGGGGACCTTCCTGATCGACAAAACCCTGCGCAGCCGCGTCAATTTTGTCCAGGTCAACCTCAACGAAGCGCTGCCGGCGCTCGGTGAATTCGAGGTGATCTTCCTGCGCAATGTGATGATTTACTTCGACCAGCCGACCAAGGCCCAAGTCGTCGCACGTATGCTGCCGCTACTCAAGCCCGGTGGCTACTTGATCATTAGTCACTCGGAAAGCCTCCACGGTGTTAATGACACCCTGAAGCTGGTGGCGCCCTCGATTTACCGCAAGCCATGAAAATGCCCGTCGGCGCCGCCGAAGTGGTATTGGTCCCGGGTCAGGTCAGTTTCGCGACGCGTCCGACGCGCTTGCGCACACTGCTCGGTTCCTGCGTGGCGATCACGTTCTGGCACCCGCAACGGCTGATCGGCGGCATGTGTCACTTCATGCTGCCTGGGCGCCTGCGCCACGATCAGCCGCTGGACGGCCGATATGGCGATGAGGCGCTGGAGTTGCTGCTTCGACACGTCCTCATCAACGGGACGCAGGTTGAGGATTACCAGATCAAGCTGTTCGGCGGCGGCAGAATGTTTCCCGATCAGCAGCGCGACCCGCGCACGCAGGACGTCGCCAGTATGAATATTCGCGCGGCGCTGGCCCTAGCCGAGCGTTACCACCTGCACCTGGCTGCTCAGGACATGGGCAGCACCGGTCACCGCACGATCATGTTCGACGTGTGGAACGGCAACGTCTGGGTTCGGCACCAACCAATGGGAACACTTCAACACGATGCCTACCAAAAAAATCAGTGTGCTACTGGTCGATGACTCGGCCGTGGTGCGTCAGGTGCTGATGGCGATTCTCAGCGACACGCCGGATATCCACGTCATGGGTGCCGCGTCCGACCCGATTTTCGCCATGGACAAGCTCGCCCGGGAATGGCCCGATGTGATCGTGCTGGACGTGGAAATGCCGCGGATGGACGGCATCACCTTTCTCAGGAAAATCATGAGCGAGCGGCCGACGCCGGTGGTCATCTGTTCCTCGCTGACCCAAAAAGGCGCGGAAACCTCCCTGCAGGCGTTGTCGGCAGGCGCAGTGGAAATCATCACCAAACCCACGACCGGGTTGAAAAATTTCCTGATCGAATCGGCGGCCGAGCTGGTGGCCGCGATACGCGCTGCCGCCAACTCCAACGTCAGGAACCTGGGAAAGCGCAGCGCCAGCCCGGTGCCGTTGCCAGTTCCGGCCGGGAAGTTGACTGCGGATGCGATCCTGCCTGCCGCCAGTGGCCACGCCATGGCACAGACCACTGAGCGCATCGTCGCCATCGGCACCTCCACGGGCGGAACCCAGGCGCTGGAAGCGGTGCTCAAGGCGCTGCCGAGGGTGTGTCCGGGCATTGTGATCGTGCAGCACATGCCGGAGAAGTTCACCGCCTCGTTTGCCGAGCGCCTCAACAGCATCTGTTCGATCGAGGTGCGCGAAGCGCGGAACAACGACCGCATCCTCCCAGGACTGGCCTTGATCGCCCCCGGGGGCAAGCACCTCATGGTCACCCGTAGCGGCGCTTATTATCACGCCCAAGTGATCGACGGGCCGCAGGTAAACCGGCATCGACCCTCAGTGGATGTGCTGTTCCGTTCGGTGGCCAAGTTCGCCGGCAAGAACGCTACCGGGATCATCATGACCGGCATGGGCGATGACGGCGCGCGCGGTCTCAAGGAGATGCTCGACGCCGGCGCCGCCACCGTGGCCCAGGATGAAGCGAGCTGCGTGGTGTTCGGCATGCCCAAGGAGGCCATCAAGCTCAACGCTGCCCAGCGGATCATGCCGCTGGAGCATATTCATCAGGCAATCCTCAACAGTTAGCCTGACCGCTGACCTTCAGCATCTGCCCAAGGAATGACCGATCACGATCGCTCTTTCATGGGCAGACGCTTGACCGAATACGCCCGCTTTTCATCCTCGGAGTTGTAGTAGACGTTCTGTGTCGTGCTGAGGCTGTTATGGCGCAGATCCACCTGCAGGTCTTTCATGTCGCGGTGCGGCGCGTCGAAGGTCGCCGAGGTGTGGCGCAGCCAGTGCAATGACGCCGCGCGCAGACGGCCTACGTCTTCGTCCGGCCAATGCTCGGCCTGCATGCGCTGCAGCGCGCGATCAAACACCTCCTGCAGCAACACACGGATATGCCGGTCGGATAACCCGGCGCGTCCACGTTGAGTGGCAATCAGCGGCGTGCTTTCGCGGAAGCCGGGCAGGGGGGACAGACCCTGATGAAGGCGCCAGCGCTTGAGGTAGTTCTCGACATAGTCGTCACGCACGCTGATCTTGCCGGCTTTATTACCTTTGCCCACCACGTGATACCACCAGTTCCCTGCGCCGTCCTTGCGCAGATCGCCCATGGTCGGCTTCCAGTTATCGCGGCCCACCAGATCGGAAACGCGGAGGTACATGGAGAAGATCGTTGCCACAATGAACAGCGTGCGCTCGTACTTGGCGTCCTCGGCCGCCAGCAACTCGGCGGTCTCCAACACGAAATCCCACTGCAGCGAGGTCAGGATGCGCGTGTCCTGGTTATCGGTGTTGCGCTCTTTGTATTTGCTCTTCTGTTTCACCGCGCGAAACGGGTTTTGCTCGCAGAAACCCTCATCGATCGCGTGCTGGAAAAAGCTGCCACACACCGCGAAGATCTGCGCGATAGAGCCTTGGGCCAGCCGATACGTGTCCTGAAGAGCGGGCCGGTTTTCTTCCTGCGCGCGCTTGCGTTCTTCCTTGGCGACGGTTTGGCTGAAGGGCCGCCAGTCGGGGTTGAGCACGTAGGTGTCCGTCGCGGTTTTCTTGCGTGCACCGAGGCGGGTGAAGCGGGATTTGACCACTGGACCCACCCACGCCGGATCGGGCGCCAGGCAGAATTCCATGAAACTCTCGGCCTGGGTGCGGCGCATGGCGAGGAGGGGCGTTCTGGATTTGAGCATCGTCCACAGCAGCAGCCGCTCGACGTGGGTGCGGTAGGAATTGAACGTGGATTCGTTGCCGGCGTAGGACTTGAGAAAGCTGCGCACGGCGCGGTAGCCTTCGATCGCCTGGGTTTCAGCAGGGAATTGCTCCAGATAATCCCGGATCGCCGGAAGCTCTTCCTTTAAGGAACTGAAGTTCAGCTCACCGAACTTCGCGTAGGTTTCGAACAGCGGATGGGGTGACGAAGGCGCGGGCATGGAATTCGCTGGCTGTGAGTGCGGGAGGTGCCGGCATGATCCTGCAGGTGACGTGCATATGCAATATCCGGGTCTGACAGTTATCGGATATTGCATTTGTGGGTTGGGGTGTGTTAGCGGGATTGCCTGGATATCTCTGGCTTTTGTGGGCTGATTTGGGCATCTCAGGTCATTGGGTTGGTTGTTTCTGTACCGGGCTGCGGTTTTGCGAGGGTTTAGGCGAGTTTGGCGCGTAAATGCGGCGGTTTTGCTGGCTGTACCGGCGTAATCAGTCTCGCGTATATGGGCTGCAGGGCCTGTATTACGGGGCTTTCAGGGAATACTCGGCCGTAACCGAGGCTGGATGTTTGGCTCAAGACTGTCTTAGGTTAAGTGGTTTGGTTGGCTTACCGTGCGGGCTGTCCTGGGTTTTGGCTGGGGACGGCTGGGCCTGTTGTGACTGGGTATCGCGGGTTCGCTCTTTAAATCCGGGTGATCAGGCATGTGTTGTTGGACCGCGTTGTGATAGGTCCTAGGGGCCGAGCCTGTGATGCGATCTGCGGCGCGAGTCATCGGCGCCGGTTAGACATCGGCGCTCACTTGATGCGAGCACCGGCGGTCATCCGGGTGCCAGGCAGTTGCAATGCTTAACAGGTGCCGGTGTGAATTCATACTCAGACTTTGCAGGGTGGGCAGCTGCAGCGAACAGTAACCGTGATGGATACGGCCGGGAACCTGGCAATCGATGAAACGCCGAAGTCGAGGGTAAGCGTTGACGTCGCTAGTCAGGCCGGATGCAGAAAGACCAGGGACAGTGGATTCAAGAGGCGGCACATTCGATTCTCCGTCACACCGCCCCAGCACCGTAATATCCCGTTACGCATAATATCTGTAACGTTACGTTTATTCCGACGCCGGGACAATTGCGCAGCCTCCCGGCTAGGATTTAATGTAACGTTCATTATGCGAGGCTTTTTACCTCTCTGACTCTGTAGTCGACTAACCTCGTTATGTCGCTGTCAATCAGCTTAAACATACTAGCTGTAGCCTCTTTCTCTGTTTCCGAGGCCATTTTTGACAGATTCTTCCACCTTACTGTGCCTCTCGCTCTACCCTGAACGTGCCACCCAGGCTCTGTTTTTTCTCTTCCTTTTTTAGAGCTGACATCCGTTACCGAAATTAACTTCGCTTCGGCTGTTTTCCTCGCTATTACCTCCTTGCCAAGCGCAATTTTTAGCTCCTCTATCTCCGCTTGTAGCGCTTTGATTTCTGCCGAATTATCGGTAACGTTACCCTTGTTTCTTTCACGGTAAGCCCTTTGCTTTTCGGCAGGCGTCATTGCTTTCCCGGTCTTTGGACGACCACGGCCGCGCTTTGCCTCGAAGGGGATCTGCTGTGTTTGTGTATCGGTTTGGTCGATCATTTCGCCGTCTCCATGTTTGGTTTCCATGGATCTATTATAGTAACGTTACCAATAATAAGATACCGGTAACGTTACTATAAATACGCCGCTCGTCGCCTTTCTGGTAACAGAATACCGTTACCTTATTTGCTCAGGTCAAGGGCCGCGACCCCGGCTTGTCGTGACGCGCTTCACCGTCGCGCCAAACGGAGTCCCGGAGCGAAGCGCTCCCTTTACCAGCCCCAATCCCCTCACTCTCTGCCTGGGGTGTGGGAGGCGCTTTTCCTCCCGCATCCCTGGCCCTCGCCGAGAGACTTCCGGTAGGACCCCCGGAGGGGCTTTTGACGTGCTTTTGCTGTCTTGCTCTTTGGCGATCGCCGAGCCGAGGAGGGTGGGGGTGCTGTTACACCCCCACTTTCATGCGGATTACCGCAATTTCAGGCATCACTCGCAATCGATAAACACTTCACCACTGTCTGTAAGTCGAGCGCAAGGCACTGATTTTTCTAGGATTTTGTGTACTAGCTCACTGTCTCGAAGCGGCTGCTTTCCCTGCCTGATCAGTATCTTGTTGAATTCTATAGCTTTTTGCCGGATTGCTTCCTGCTCCGCTGTCGTCAGTCTTACGTTCGTGGCCATGCCATCACCGTTCATCAAATATCCTCCTCATAATACATGTGTGCACGCAGACAAGTATTGACGTGTGCAGTTCCACATGTGTAGATTCGCGTCCTATGTTACTTGTGTGCATGTGTAAGGACGTTCTGCATGATCATCGATTGGCTTTCCGTTTCTCAGGAGCACGACCACGACCTTCCTGTCGTCTGTGACGTGTTCACGCTCACAATCGATGCCAACACGAATGAAGTTCTCAGCACACGTCAGCCTCGATTCAAGCACGAAGCCAGTCATTCCACTTCTGTGACAATCCACGTCCAAGGTCGCAAGGTTCGTGTCGAGGGCAACCCAAGCAGAGTAGGCCGCCTTGATAACCTCTTCGGTTTCACTTCCATCGAACAATGTATTTCCGTTTACAACGCGCTCTTGCGTGAATACGGGCTTCCTCCTTTCACCCGTTGCACTCGCATTGAATTGCGTCAGGGCGCGTCAGGCGCTAAGTCTGGCGATCGCGTTGCCGACGGTGCAAAAATCGAACGAATTGACCTGACTACAAACTTTGCGCTTGGAACTGGTAACGTTCTCGCTTACTTGCGTGGCGTATCCAGTCAGCGCATAGGCCACTCAATCGGTTTTCTTTACCCTAATGGTCGTACTGTTGCATGGACTCCAAAGGGTAATGGTCAGGGCGGTCGTCTTCAATATAGAAAAGCTTATGATAAAGCTTTCGAGATGGATCAAAACCTTCTCCCCAAAATTAAACGCCTATATGGCGAATTGTCTTCTGAATACGCGTATGTAACTAAAGTCCGTAATTATTGCTCTGAACAAGGCGTTGTTCGAATGGAGCAGGAACTTAAAAGCGAATACCTCCAGCGTGAGTGCCTCTGTTATTGGGGCTTATTTAATGAAAGCCGTCTTGGCGAACTCCACAGTGAGTTTTTAAAAATCGATGAGAAATTGAAGGTGACTGCCATGGATATTGTCAGCATTAGTCAGCAGCTTTTGGCCGAGGGCGTTTGTGATACTCTGCGCTCTGCACGCACTACGGCCAGCTATGCACTAGAGTGGATGACCGGCGCTCAGTTTGATTTCAAAAAAAGACAAGTTAACGAGCACGCTGCAAAGCTCAATCAAATAGGTATCAACATTCGTAATGCTTGTGATACCAGCCGCTTTGCACCCGTGTTTGTTCGCCAATGCCGCGAAGTTAGCAAATCTTCACTTCCCGTGCCGATGTGGTATCAGCGTCCTAATCATCTTAAGGTTGCAGCATGAGAACTGTTAGCTTTCAGGGCTCACAGCTTTCTCCTGGTCAGCGACGTCAGATTGAGCAGCGTCAGCAAGTTCGCGCATTTATGAACCCGGTACTTGCTCAATCTGTCGATGACACTATCAAGGCTATTGAGGATCGCAAAGAACAGGGTATTAAGCCTGAACGCATCTGGTTTAAAGATCGTGAAGAGAAGGGCACTTACTGTTTTGCTGAATGGATGGGATTCTAATGGATCGCGTTGATTACCAGAACCTCCGTTTTTCCGTGGAGATGCAAATTGCCGATCTTGATACTGGCCTCATTGACCGTGATGCTGTCGTTAACAGCATTATGCGTTCTTTCCTCCAGGCTGTTGCAGCTTCACAGGTTAAACGCAATTCCACCAAGCGCACTCTCGCAACTTTTCGTCGAGATGCCAAAGTTAAACCGCCCAGCTGGGCATTCAGTAAGTCGGGCATAAGTTCCCGTCTTCCCACTCTGTAAAAGGGCTTTATCATGACCATGACACTCCTAGTTGAAGTAACTGGCA
The DNA here is from genome assembly GCF_039672565.1 of Pseudomonas sp. Ps21-P2. Lineage (NCBI taxonomy): Bacteria > Pseudomonadati > Pseudomonadota > Gammaproteobacteria > Pseudomonadales > Pseudomonadaceae > Pseudomonas > Pseudomonas sp. Ps21-P2. The sequence continues at coordinate 211,164 of NZ_JBDFPL010000005.1, read as the reverse complement.
ATCAACGCTCCGGCACTTCTGGCAAAGGCAACCCTTACTGCATGTATGAGGCGTTTGTGCATCTTCCGAATGTTCCCTATCCGCAGAAGACTTCCTTCTATGCTCAGACCCCCCAGGAAGCTCCGCGTGCCGGTACTTATGAGTGCGATGTGATCGCCGATGTTCGCGACGGTCGCCTTGAGTTCACTTGCGACCCCCGTCAAGGCCGCCATAAGAATGTTCCTCCACTTCACACCGTTAACTCCGGCAAAGCCGCCGCTGTTTAAACCCCGAGGTCGTTATGTCTGACTCTGATGAGCAAATCGATTACCAGCCTGATTGCATGATTTGCGGCCAACAGTTGTTTGACGACGACCTGGCTAACGCGCTGGAGAATTACCGCGCCGATGATTACGCCTGTAGCGCCTGCCTCGCTGCCGCTGGGGACGCTTAATCATGCTGCCGCTCTGTGTAGTCCTCGACTCTGATAACCGTCTGGTCGCTCAAGGTGAGTTCTCAGGTGACTGCACAGGGTATGTTTTGCAGACTCCGGCAGACTTTGCCGGGTCAATGACAATTGCGGGCCTGTTTGCTTACCCGGAACCCGCCGCATTCGGGCTCGCATTTGGAACAACGTTCGGTCTGGTACTTTTCTTGGCCGCCGTTGCCTCTACTGTCGGAGAAGTCTCCGGCTTTTTCTCAAGTACGTCACAGGTAGAAGAACTATGAAACAACTGAAAGCACTGTTCACCATGTCCAAAACCCAAGCTGCTGTTGCAACTTCCGTCGCCGCAACTGTCGCCGCACCGATGACTTTCGCCGCTGGCAACGACATCGACTTCAGCACCATGATCGGCGGTATTGCCGGTGCAACGGCCATCGCTGCAATCGTTTCCATGGGCGTAGTGAAGATCGGCCCGAACTTCGCCAAGTGGGCTGTGAACAAGGTTGCCAGCTTCTTCTAATTGGCGTCCTGCTGCACCGAGGGTTCCCCGCGGGGAGCCCTTTTTTTTCTCTCAATTAATTTGGTGACTCATGATATGGCTGGTTATAGCTGCGTTTGGCGGTCTTGTTTGTGGTGGTGTCTGCTGTTATGCGTTTTTCCGTCCGTAGAAGCTGCTACCAAAAAGGTCAATGTCCCTTCCATTTCCACCCAGGTTGAAACTGGAACACCCAGTCTTAGCGGCGGAATACTTACCATGAGTAGTGCCATTGAAGGTGAGTACATACCGGCACCTACGAAGAATGTCCCCGTCCGTGGAATATTGGGAGGCACTGAGTTCGGTTTAAACACTATCAAGGCAGGCACTAAAAATTTGCTCAAAGGAGGGCTTCAGGCTGTTGTTATTGGCGCGGCTCTAGACCAGTTGCTCAAGGGGATCGGTTGGATTCAGGGCGAGGGTGGTCAAATTCAAAAACCTGTTGATGGTGCATCAGTCTCAACCATTCCTGCCAATGGTGAGTACTATTGGTATTCTCAGTCCTTTGCCAATAAACAGTTTTCTTCCGCTACAGATCTTTGTAATTTCTTAGCCGATAGTGGTGGTACTTCTTCCATTACTTCTATGGACTCCACCGGTACTGGTGCCGTTTGTACTTATCACGCTTATTCAGGTGGTTCGTTTGATATGCAGATGGCTCGTGCAGGTTCCCATTGCCCTGCATCAAGTTCTTACTCATCCTCCAAAGGTTCATGTATTTCAAATGATTCGAAACCTGTTCCTATAGCTGATCAAGATTGGATAACTATGGAGCAGTGGATTGATAATCAGGACTCCAAGTTTGTCCAAGATCTATTGAAACAACAATGCGTTGGCTCACTCGCGCCTAATCGCTGTTATGAGCAACTCCGCCAGAAACAACTAGATATGCGCGGCCCTAAGACTGTCGATGCTGGCTCTACCACTACAACCAGCACTCATGCCAATTCTGACGGTACCACTTCAACTACTGTTACTACTACTAATAATAAATACGATATTACTTATGGGCCATCGACATTTACCTATAACAAATCAAGTACCACCACATCATCAACCGATGGTAAGCCCGGTGAAATAACAACCACTACAGATCAACCTTCCGACGAGGCTGATCCTGATGACTCTGATGATGATTCTGATGACAAAGCTACTCCGTCCCCATGTGCAGGTGATGGCTGTGACGGTCCAAAATACGAGAAGTTGTATGAGCCGACAAAGGATACTAAGGAAAAAGCGTTAGACAGTTATGCCAGCCGTGTTAAAGCATTGCCGATAGTCTCGTCCGTGGCTGGCTTCTTTACGGTTAGTGCCTCTGCTGGCTGTCCTTCATGGTCTACTAATGTGTCCTTCGCAGTATTCGCTTCGATGTTCTCTTATGACTTGGTTTTCGACTTTTATTGTCAGCCATGGTTCGTTTCGATGGCTCAGTACGCAAAGATTGTCTTTTCAATCGTTTGCGCTTATCTGGCATTCCGTCAGGCCATTCTAGACTGAGGTATCTATGCAAGCGATTATCTCCACTATAGTTAGTTGGTGTGGCGCCATCCTAAAATGGTTTGCCAGAATATTTGAATGGCTTGGAGGTCTATTTAAGGACTTCATGGCCTTCATACTAGACTTCCCTCTAAAGGTATTGCAGGGTTTTTTAGATGGTGTTCTTTATTTGCTCGGTATGATCCCTGCACCTGAATTCCTGACACAGTATGGTTTGCAGGCGTTGTTTAATCAGTTGCCTGATACCGTTTTGTACTTCGTTGGCTTGTTCGGCATTGGTCAGGCTCTTGGAATATTGGGCTTGGGTGTCGCCTTTCGTTTAACTCGTAAATTGCTGACCCTTGGTCAGTGGTAAGGGCAGCGTGGTTATATGATTTTCGGTAGTGAAGGATTGCCACGTTCTGGCAAAAGTCTCGAATCCATGCAACACATAGTAGACTCGCTCATAAAGGGTCGAACCGTTGTTACCAACATCCATGGCATCAACAAGAAGGCGATTTCTGAGTATTGCGTTATTCCATTGCCCACTGTTGAGCGTTTGCTCATCACTTTGGAGCATCCTAAGGATTTGGACGAAGACCTTGTCGTGTCCTGGACGAAGGCAGAATTTCTTAAACATGCCATCACTGACTCGCTCTGGATATGGGACGAAGTTAACCAGTTCTGGCCGCCTGATCGTCAGCCGTTGCCCGCAGACTGGGCAAAGTTCGTTACTGAGCACGGTCATTTGGGTATTGATGTTCTCATCATGGGTCAGGACCTGACTGAGCTTCACACCACATGGCGTAAGCGTCTTCAGCGTTATACCCGATATACCAAGCTCGATATGATGGGGAAGGAGGACTCCTTCCACTGGGCCAGTTATAGCAATGCTGGTCGCAACAGGTTTAAGCGCACTGCTGAAGGCAAGAAGCCTTACAAGAAGGAGTTTTTTCCACTCTATAAGTCTCACCGCGATGAAACTCAGAATAAGGACAATTACAAGGATAAGCGCTACGGCATCTTTCAGACCAAGCATAAAGTTTATGGCTTGTTCTTTGTCGCCATATTGTTCTATGCGCTCTATTACCTCTGGAGCTTCTTCCATCACACTGAGGTCGCCAAAGTCCCAGGCACCGATCAAACCAGTAGCCAGGTCGTTGATAAGGTTCAGCCCAAGCCTGTCGATGCTCCAGAGGTTAAAACTAAACAACCCCCGGCGCCTGAGACTCAGGGTGGTTCCGTCGCCGCTGCTGTCCAAGCCACCAAGGCAGAACCAATTGACTACTTCGATAAGTTCGCCAGTCAGTACGATCTGCGCTTGTCGGCCATTCTTGAGCGTACGCCCGTAGACGGTGATACCCGGCCATGGCTCGAATTCCAGATTGACGTGCTCGATACTGCTTACCGTCTCAAGGAGCGATTTAACCGCGCTTCTATTGCTGCGCTCGGCTGGACCGTCGAACGCACTGAGTACGGCATCAAGCTGTCCAAACAAGATGTCGTGTATGTGGTTCGTCCGTGGCCGCTCGATAACTTTGGTAGAGTTCCCAACAAGTCTCTTGCTGATCAAAGGCCGAACCCGGCGGCGTCTCAGCTCGCTGAGCCGCCACAGGGTCGGCCAGCCTTTGGTAACACTCTTGCCGGTAACTCTGGCCAACGTTTCACAGTGGTCGAGGACACCAGTCGCGGCGGTCGGAGTGTTTTGAAATGACCTTGCTCTGTGACCGTTGCCGCACTCAACAACCGACTGCCCGATCCTATTCAACTGCCGGTGTTGCATACGTTCTTTGTGATCCTTGCCGTCAAGAGCTTGACCGTCCTTCGACGGATGATCGTCCTCGAGATCCGCAGGACGTTTCCCTCACTTGGCTGTTCTAAGGGTTCGCATAATATCTGTAACGTTACGTTTATTCCGACGCCGGGACAATTGCGCAGCCTCCCGGCTAGGATTTAATGTAACGTTCATTATGCGAGGCTTTTTACCTCTCTGACTCTGTAGTCGACTAACCTCGTTATGTCGCTGTCAATCAGCTTAAACATACTAGCTGTAGCCTCTTTCTCTGTTTCCGAGGCCATTTTTGACAGATTCTTCCACCTTACTGTGCCTCTCGCTCTACCCTGAACGTGCCACCCAGGCTCTGTTTTTTCTCTTCCTTTTTTAGAGCTGACATCCGTTACCGAAATTAACTTCGCTTCGGCTGTTTTCCTCGCTATTACCTCCTTGCCAAGCGCAATTTTTAGCTCCTCTATCTCCGCTTGTAGCGCTTTGATTTCTGCCGAATTATCGGTAACGTTACCCTTGTTTCTTTCACGGTAAGCCCTTTGCTTTTCGGCAGGCGTCATTGCTTTCCCGGTCTTTGGACGACCACGGCCGCGCTTTGCCTCGAAGGGGATCTGCTGTGTTTGTGTATCGGTTTGGTCGATCATTTCGCCGTCTCCATGTTTGGTTTCCATGGATCTATTATAGTAACGTTACCAATAATAAGATACCGGTAACGTTACTATAAATACGCCGCTCGTCGCCTTTCTGGTAACAGAATACCGTTACCTTATTTGCTCAGGTCAAGGGCCGCGACCCCGGCTTGTCGTGACGCGCTTCACCGTCGCGCCAAACGGAGTCCCGGAGCGAAGCGCTCCCTTTACCAGCCCCAATCCCCTCACTCTCTGCCTGGGGTGTGGGAGGCGCTTTTCCTCCCGCATCCCTGGCCCTCGCCGAGAGACTTCCGGTAGGACCCCCGGAGGGGCTTTTGACGTGCTTTTGCTGTCTTGCTCTTTGGCGATCGCCGAGCCGAGGAGGGTGGGGGTGCTGTTACACCCCCACTTTCATGCGGATTACCGCAATTTCAGGCATCACTCGCAATCGATAAACACTTCACCACTGTCTGTAAGTCGAGCGCAAGGCACTGATTTTTCTAGGATTTTGTGTACTAGCTCACTGTCTCGAAGCGGCTGCTTTCCCTGCCTGATCAGTATCTTGTTGAATTCTATAGCTTTTTGCCGGATTGCTTCCTGCTCCGCTGTCGTCAGTCTTACGTTCGTGGCCATGCCATCACCGTTCATCAAATATCCTCCTCATAATACATGTGTGCACGCAGACAAGTATTGACGTGTGCAGTTCCACATGTGTAGATTCGCGTCCTATGTTACTTGTGTGCATGTGTAAGGACGTTCTGCATGATCATCGATTGGCTTTCCGTTTCTCAGGAGCACGACCACGACCTTCCTGTCGTCTGTGACGTGTTCACGCTCACAATCGATGCCAACACGAATGAAGTTCTCAGCACACGTCAGCCTCGATTCAAGCACGAAGCCAGTCATTCCACTTCTGTGACAATCCACGTCCAAGGTCGCAAGGTTCGTGTCGAGGGCAACCCAAGCAGAGTAGGCCGCCTTGATAACCTCTTCGGTTTCACTTCCATCGAACAATGTATTTCCGTTTACAACGCGCTCTTGCGTGAATACGGGCTTCCTCCTTTCACCCGTTGCACTCGCATTGAATTGCGTCAGGGCGCGTCAGGCGCTAAGTCTGGCGATCGCGTTGCCGACGGTGCAAAAATCGAACGAATTGACCTGACTACAAACTTTGCGCTTGGAACTGGTAACGTTCTCGCTTACTTGCGTGGCGTATCCAGTCAGCGCATAGGCCACTCAATCGGTTTTCTTTACCCTAATGGTCGTACTGTTGCATGGACTCCAAAGGGTAATGGTCAGGGCGGTCGTCTTCAATATAGAAAAGCTTATGATAAAGCTTTCGAGATGGATCAAAACCTTCTCCCCAAAATTAAACGCCTATATGGCGAATTGTCTTCTGAATACGCGTATGTAACTAAAGTCCGTAATTATTGCTCTGAACAAGGCGTTGTTCGAATGGAGCAGGAACTTAAAAGCGAATACCTCCAGCGTGAGTGCCTCTGTTATTGGGGCTTATTTAATGAAAGCCGTCTTGGCGAACTCCACAGTGAGTTTTTAAAAATCGATGAGAAATTGAAGGTGACTGCCATGGATATTGTCAGCATTAGTCAGCAGCTTTTGGCCGAGGGCGTTTGTGATACTCTGCGCTCTGCACGCACTACGGCCAGCTATGCACTAGAGTGGATGACCGGCGCTCAGTTTGATTTCAAAAAAAGACAAGTTAACGAGCACGCTGCAAAGCTCAATCAAATAGGTATCAACATTCGTAATGCTTGTGATACCAGCCGCTTTGCACCCGTGTTTGTTCGCCAATGCCGCGAAGTTAGCAAATCTTCACTTCCCGTGCCGATGTGGTATCAGCGTCCTAATCATCTTAAGGTTGCAGCATGAGAACTGTTAGCTTTCAGGGCTCACAGCTTTCTCCTGGTCAGCGACGTCAGATTGAGCAGCGTCAGCAAGTTCGCGCATTTATGAACCCGGTACTTGCTCAATCTGTCGATGACACTATCAAGGCTATTGAGGATCGCAAAGAACAGGGTATTAAGCCTGAACGCATCTGGTTTAAAGATCGTGAAGAGAAGGGCACTTACTGTTTTGCTGAATGGATGGGATTCTAATGGATCGCGTTGATTACCAGAACCTCCGTTTTTCCGTGGAGATGCAAATTGCCGATCTTGATACTGGCCTCATTGACCGTGATGCTGTCGTTAACAGCATTATGCGTTCTTTCCTCCAGGCTGTTGCAGCTTCACAGGTTAAACGCAATTCCACCAAGCGCACTCTCGCAACTTTTCGTCGAGATGCCAAAGTTAAACCGCCCAGCTGGGCATTCAGTAAGTCGGGCATAAGTTCCCGTCTTCCCACTCTGTAAAAGGGCTTTATCATGACCATGACACTCCTAGTTGAAGTAACTGGCAATCAACGCTCCGGCACTTCTGGCAAAGGCAACCCTTACTGCATGTATGAGGCGTTTGTGCATCTTCCGAATGTTCCCTATCCGCAGAAGACTTCCTTCTATGCTCAGACCCCCCAGGAAGCTCCGCGTGCCGGTACTTATGAGTGCGATGTGATCGCCGATGTTCGCGACGGTCGCCTTGAGTTCACTTGCGACCCCCGTCAAGGCCGCCATAAGAATGTTCCTCCACTTCACACCGTTAACTCCGGCAAAGCCGCCGCTGTTTAAACCCCGAGGTCGTTATGTCTGACTCTGATGAGCAAATCGATTACCAGCCTGATTGCATGATTTGCGGCCAACAGTTGTTTGACGACGACCTGGCTAACGCGCTGGAGAATTACCGCGCCGATGATTACGCCTGTAGCGCCTGCCTCGCTGCCGCTGGGGACGCTTAATCATGCTGCCGCTCTGTGTAGTCCTCGACTCTGATAACCGTCTGGTCGCTCAAGGTGAGTTCTCAGGTGACTGCACAGGGTATGTTTTGCAGACTCCGGCAGACTTTGCCGGGTCAATGACAATTGCGGGCCTGTTTGCTTACCCGGAACCCGCCGCATTCGGGCTCGCATTTGGAACAACGTTCGGTCTGGTACTTTTCTTGGCCGCCGTTGCCTCTACTGTCGGAGAAGTCTCCGGCTTTTTCTCAAGTACGTCACAGGTAGAAGAACTATGAAACAACTGAAAGCACTGTTCACCATGTCCAAAACCCAAGCTGCTGTTGCAACTTCCGTCGCCGCAACTGTCGCCGCACCGATGACTTTCGCCGCTGGCAACGACATCGACTTCAGCACCATGATCGGCGGTATTGCCGGTGCAACGGCCATCGCTGCAATCGTTTCCATGGGCGTAGTGAAGATCGGCCCGAACTTCGCCAAGTGGGCTGTGAACAAGGTTGCCAGCTTCTTCTAATTGGCGTCCTGCTGCACCGAGGGTTCCCCGCGGGGAGCCCTTTTTTTTCTCTCAATTAATTTGGTGACTCATGATATGGCTGGTTATAGCTGCGTTTGGCGGTCTTGTTTGTGGTGGTGTCTGCTGTTATGCGTTTTTCCGTCCGTAGAAGCTGCTACCAAAAAGGTCAATGTCCCTTCCATTTCCACCCAGGTTGAAACTGGAACACCCAGTCTTAGCGGCGGAATACTTACCATGAGTAGTGCCATTGAAGGTGAGTACATACCGGCACCTACGAAGAATGTCCCCGTCCGTGGAATATTGGGAGGCACTGAGTTCGGTTTAAACACTATCAAGGCAGGCACTAAAAATTTGCTCAAAGGAGGGCTTCAGGCTGTTGTTATTGGCGCGGCTCTAGACCAGTTGCTCAAGGGGATCGGTTGGATTCAGGGCGAGGGTGGTCAAATTCAAAAACCTGTTGATGGTGCATCAGTCTCAACCATTCCTGCCAATGGTGAGTACTATTGGTATTCTCAGTCCTTTGCCAATAAACAGTTTTCTTCCGCTACAGATCTTTGTAATTTCTTAGCCGATAGTGGTGGTACTTCTTCCATTACTTCTATGGACTCCACCGGTACTGGTGCCGTTTGTACTTATCACGCTTATTCAGGTGGTTCGTTTGATATGCAGATGGCTCGTGCAGGTTCCCATTGCCCTGCATCAAGTTCTTACTCATCCTCCAAAGGTTCATGTATTTCAAATGATTCGAAACCTGTTCCTATAGCTGATCAAGATTGGATAACTATGGAGCAGTGGATTGATAATCAGGACTCCAAGTTTGTCCAAGATCTATTGAAACAACAATGCGTTGGCTCACTCGCGCCTAATCGCTGTTATGAGCAACTCCGCCAGAAACAACTAGATATGCGCGGCCCTAAGACTGTCGATGCTGGCTCTACCACTACAACCAGCACTCATGCCAATTCTGACGGTACCACTTCAACTACTGTTACTACTACTAATAATAAATACGATATTACTTATGGGCCATCGACATTTACCTATAACAAATCAAGTACCACCACATCATCAACCGATGGTAAGCCCGGTGAAATAACAACCACTACAGATCAACCTTCCGACGAGGCTGATCCTGATGACTCTGATGATGATTCTGATGACAAAGCTACTCCGTCCCCATGTGCAGGTGATGGCTGTGACGGTCCAAAATACGAGAAGTTGTATGAGCCGACAAAGGATACTAAGGAAAAAGCGTTAGACAGTTATGCCAGCCGTGTTAAAGCATTGCCGATAGTCTCGTCCGTGGCTGGCTTCTTTACGGTTAGTGCCTCTGCTGGCTGTCCTTCATGGTCTACTAATGTGTCCTTCGCAGTATTCGCTTCGATGTTCTCTTATGACTTGGTTTTCGACTTTTATTGTCAGCCATGGTTCGTTTCGATGGCTCAGTACGCAAAGATTGTCTTTTCAATCGTTTGCGCTTATCTGGCATTCCGTCAGGCCATTCTAGACTGAGGTATCTATGCAAGCGATTATCTCCACTATAGTTAGTTGGTGTGGCGCCATCCTAAAATGGTTTGCCAGAATATTTGAATGGCTTGGAGGTCTATTTAAGGACTTCATGGCCTTCATACTAGACTTCCCTCTAAAGGTATTGCAGGGTTTTTTAGATGGTGTTCTTTATTTGCTCGGTATGATCCCTGCACCTGAATTCCTGACACAGTATGGTTTGCAGGCGTTGTTTAATCAGTTGCCTGATACCGTTTTGTACTTCGTTGGCTTGTTCGGCATTGGTCAGGCTCTTGGAATATTGGGCTTGGGTGTCGCCTTTCGTTTAACTCGTAAATTGCTGACCCTTGGTCAGTGGTAAGGGCAGCGTGGTTATATGATTTTCGGTAGTGAAGGATTGCCACGTTCTGGCAAAAGTCTCGAATCCATGCAACACATAGTAGACTCGCTCATAAAGGGTCGAACCGTTGTTACCAACATCCATGGCATCAACAAGAAGGCGATTTCTGAGTATTGCGTTATTCCATTGCCCACTGTTGAGCGTTTGCTCATCACTTTGGAGCATCCTAAGGATTTGGACGAAGACCTTGTCGTGTCCTGGACGAAGGCAGAATTTCTTAAACATGCCATCACTGACTCGCTCTGGATATGGGACGAAGTTAACCAGTTCTGGCCGCCTGATCGTCAGCCGTTGCCCGCAGACTGGGCAAAGTTCGTTACTGAGCACGGTCATTTGGGTATTGATGTTCTCATCATGGGTCAGGACCTGACTGAGCTTCACACCACATGGCGTAAGCGTCTTCAGCGTTATACCCGATATACCAAGCTCGATATGATGGGGAAGGAGGACTCCTTCCACTGGGCCAGTTATAGCAATGCTGGTCGCAACAGGTTTAAGCGCACTGCTGAAGGCAAGAAGCCTTACAAGAAGGAGTTTTTTCCACTCTATAAGTCTCACCGCGATGAAACTCAGAATAAGGACAATTACAAGGATAAGCGCTACGGCATCTTTCAGACCAAGCATAAAGTTTATGGCTTGTTCTTTGTCGCCATATTGTTCTATGCGCTCTATTACCTCTGGAGCTTCTTCCATCACACTGAGGTCGCCAAAGTCCCAGGCACCGATCAAACCAGTAGCCAGGTCGTTGATAAGGTTCAGCCCAAGCCTGTCGATGCTCCAGAGGTTAAAACTAAACAACCCCCGGCGCCTGAGACTCAGGGTGGTTCCGTCGCCGCTGCTGTCCAAGCCACCAAGGCAGAACCAATTGACTACTTCGATAAGTTCGCCAGTCAGTACGATCTGCGCTTGTCGGCCATTCTTGAGCGTACGCCCGTAGACGGTGATACCCGGCCATGGCTCGAATTCCAGATTGACGTGCTCGATACTGCTTACCGTCTCAAGGAGCGATTTAACCGCGCTTCTATTGCTGCGCTCGGCTGGACCGTCGAACGCACTGAGTACGGCATCAAGCTGTCCAAACAAGATGTCGTGTATGTGGTTCGTCCGTGGCCGCTCGATAACTTTGGTAGAGTTCCCAACAAGTCTCTTGCTGATCAAAGGCCGAACCCGGCGGCGTCTCAGCTCGCTGAGCCGCCACAGGGTCGGCCAGCCTTTGGTAACACTCTTGCCGGTAACTCTGGCCAACGTTTCACAGTGGTCGAGGACACCAGTCGCGGCGGTCGGAGTGTTTTGAAATGACCTTGCTCTGTGACCGTTGCCGCACTCAACAACCGACTGCCCGATCCTATTCAACTGCCGGTGTTGCATACGTTCTTTGTGATCCTTGCCGTCAAGAGCTTGACCGTCCTTCGACGGATGATCGTCCTCGAGATCCGCAGGACGTTTCCCTCACTTGGCTGTTCTAAGGGTTCGCATAATGTATATTATGTTAAATTATGAAACACTTTACGTTGTAGATCAGCTCAGCCGCTTCTTGACAGCTGGCCTTTACCAGCATGTGTGATGCCGAACCTTACGCTCTCCAGGTCTTGGCGATCTGAGCGCACGCATCCTCCACCTTGTCATGCCGACTCGTTCTTTCTCAAAATGTCGGTTAGGCCATAACGTCTTTCTCAAGTACCGGGCTCAAGATGCTGGCGAGTTTTCTCGCGGGTGATGGCAACCCTGACGAGCAAACCGGTGACATGCCAGTGAGCATCCGCGCCCTGCTGACGCTAATCCTTCCGCTACCGTTACTTTTGCTTTGTCTGAAACTGCAAATATTCAAGCGCTTGGAACGGCCGCAGTCATCAGTCAGTGAGGGCGTCGAATCAGCGTTAAAGGTGTGCGTAAGTGTTATCCGTTCGGGTAAAGTGGCGCCGCTCGATAATTGGATTCGGGCTTTATTCAATGGAGTTTGTAAGTGAAGTCCTTCAGCAAAATCATCGTTTCTGCAGCATGTGGTCTGGTTCTCGCGGGTTGCACCGGCACCGCCATGAAGACCCAGCAATACGACAGCAGCCAGTACACCGTCGTTGGCCATAGTGAGGCAAGCGCCACTGGCCTGATGCTTTTCGGTCTGATCCCGATTCGTCAGAACGACCGTTTTGTCCGCGCGCAGAGTTACGCCATCCAGGCCAAAGGTGGCGATGCGCTGATTAACACTCAAGTGCAGGAAAAGTGGTTCTGGGCATGGGTTCTGAACGGCTACACCACCACCGTATCCGGTGACGTGATCAAACTGAAAGCCGCTCGATAAGTAGCGCTCGGTTTAAGAGAGCCCGGTTCGCCGGGCTTTTCTGTTTTTAGCGGTTGGAATGTATGGTGCCGCAGAAGTGTGCGGCGAACAAAACGGTTTGAATGTTTGTGGTCCTCAATAAGCATTCGGCGGACCTCTGCGCGCCACTTAGTGTGCGCCCGGATCCGACTTCGCTCTGGCGGCTGCTCTTGCCCTGAAGGCGCTAACTTTGGCAATCGTCCCGCAAGCCCTGCCATCCACCCCGCCTTTGGTCATGCCACACCAACGCTTGCTACCGTTGCGGGTGTTGTCGTAGAAAGCCCAACGGCAATCGCCACACGTTTTAAGTCGCGACCATGTACCTGACGAAATGGCATTGGCTACCGCCGCAAGAATATAGGCAATGTAACTGCCGTCTGCAGGCATCACACAGAGTTGGGACGCCCCCTCCTCCACAGATTTAACGCGAACTGACAGAGAGACTCGCGAGAACCAGGCGTTCAGCAGACCATTCGCCTCATCCAGTCCCTCGCATGACTTACGTAAGTCCGAGCGCAACTCCCGTAGCTGCTCCAAGGAATTCTTATCGGCCGGAGGATGAAGCGAAAGTGCCTCGCGCCAGCTTTCAGCGTCCCTTGCAAGCAGCGGCAGGTCATCCGTTGCCGTGCGTGTCTGGTTTGGAATCGACCACGTGTTAATGAAGCGTCGAACGTATTCGAGATCCCCCGGTGCTGCTTGATGCTGAGGTTGCATCGCCCTCTCCTATTGCAAACGCCATTTATCTAGGTAACCATCAAAATAAGATTGACGGTTACGGAGCCTCAACATGATCAAGGAAGTGCAGCCCGAACGACCGTTCTGGCCCCACGATATCCGCAGATTGCTGTGGATGCAGGGTCTGATGAATGCCTCCCATTTTATGACTATCCCACTGCTGGCGCTGTATATGTCGGCGAACCTTCATTTTGGTGCTGCCGCACTCGCGTCGGTGATGTCCGCCAATTTGCTTTCCGCGCAGGTGTTGCCGCTCGCCGCAGGCGCGATTACTGATCGGTTCGGCTCACACAGGGTCATCACCTTGGGCCTCCTGCTGCGAGGCTTGGGCTTTCTGGGTTTCAGCTATTTCGAGGGGGTGAGCGCCTGGGTAGTCTTCGCGGTGATCGCCGGTACCGGTGTCGCATGCTACGAGGGTGGCGTGTATGGCCTCTTCGGCCGGCAACCCAAAGAATCCCACTCAGCCCTCTTCGCGTCCAACAACCAAATGCTGAACGTCGGAGCAGTGGTGGGTCCTACAGTCGGCGGTCTTGCGGGCCTGGCTGATATTCGTGTGGCTTTCGGAGTCAGCGCCATTTTGTTCATTACCCTCAGCGTCGTCGCCCACCGGTCGAAATTCGGATCATCAGTGAGCTTCCGAAGGCAGTCCATGATTGAAAGCCTGAAGGCGGCCGCCACACATGCCGGGCTATGGCGGTTGATCGTGGTTTCATTACCGTGGTTTTTCCTGTTCCCACAGCTCTACGTTGCGTTTCCAATGTACGCAGGACAACTGGCCGGGCCTCATGCCGCTTCCGCCATTTATGTCATCAATGGCGTGGCCGGCCTCGCCTTTATCATTCTGGCGAAAGGGTGGATGACGAAAGTAAATCCTGCATCACTGACCACTTGGGCGTATCTGGGGGCGGGAGCTAGCTTCGCCAGTCTCGCTATGCTGCGCGGCATCGAATGGTTTCTGCTGTTTATCGTCGCCTATTCAGTCGTCGAGACCATCCTGTTGCCCACGCTCGAAAGCATGACCGCATCATTGGCAACGGAAGGGAGTCAGGGAACATTCTTCGGAGTGATGAGCGCAGTGGGGGCGCTCAGCGGCGCCGCCGGTTATTACGTGGGTAGCTGGCTCATACTAAACCGCACCCCTGTCGAGACCTGGTTAGCATTAGGGAGCGTAGGGCTTTTGGGATTTGTCAGCTCAGTGCTGTTACTTCGTGGGCCGGAATCCAAGGCGCTTGTCAGCTAATCTGCGCCTTGGCGAGCGGGTCGTTCGCGTGCACCGCGCGTCTACAGGTCCGACTACCTTTATTCCTCACCAAGGAGGTGGATTCCTAAATCATGCCGATCAGGCGCAAGGTGTGGCTTGAGCGTCAGTGCCGGAATTTCATAGTCGCCAGCGTTTTGCCTGCGAAACCGCAAAGGCTGGTCAAGGAACAGGTTATCCAGCCGAGTGGCATAGGCTGCGCATATCTGTTCGAACCGATCGGCGTCGGTTTTGCTGGTTTTATAGATCGGGAACGGCGGCATCACAGTGAATCCCGGGTAGAAAAGCACACCGTGCTGGATAGGGAACAGCACGTCATTCAAGGCACCATTGACGCCCCGGCCACTGTAGTGGGATTCCCAACCTCCCATCGTGACCACCAGCATCGCACGCTTGCCCGCCATGCTTCCCTCGCCGTAGCGATCCCCCCAGTGGCTTTCGCTGTGTTCGCCGACGCCGTAGGCAAAACCATGGGCGTACACGCGATCAATCCAGCCCTTCAGAATCGCGGGCATGGAAAACCACCACAAGGGAAACTGGAAGATCACGGCATCGGCCCACAGCAACTTGGCCTGCTCGGTCTCGATGTCCGCCGGCTGGGTACCGGCGACAAATACGCGATGGGACTCTGTCGCCGGGTTGAAGGGCTTATCGCTGGCGTAGCCGGGTGCGTCGTCCGGGTCCAGGGCGGCCTTCCAGCGCATCTGGTAGAGATCCGAGACTCGGACGTCATGCCCTGCGGCTGTCAGATGGGCAACCGCAAAATCTCTCAATGCGCCATTGAGAGAGCGAGGTTCGGGGTGGGCATAGATTAGAAGTAGCTTCATTGCGGGCTCCGAGTGGGTTGATGGCCTCACCGTAGCGTCGGGTCTACTATGTTGGAAATGAATTCCCGAAACACATGGTATTTACATGAGCAATAGCTTGCATCGGCTGGATCTAAATCTTTTGGTCACGCTGGACGCGATGTTGGCCGAGCAAAACGTCACCCGAGCGGCGCGATTGCTGAACCTTGCTCAGCCAACTGTCAGCTTGCAGCTAGGCCGTCTCAGAGAGATGCTGAACGATCCGTTGTTGCTGCCTGGCCCTCGAGGGATGTTGCCCACAGAGCGGGGTCGCGAATTGCGTGGACCGCTGCGCGAAGCACTCGCGGCTTTAGAAGGCGCGCTCAGCCCCACTGTGGCCTTTGAGCCCTTACTGTCGACTCAAACCTGGAAGGTGGCCGCCAGTGATTACGCAACTGCCGCTCTGGTATGGCCGTCACTCGGGCCGATGCGGCGCCTTGCGCCAAACACTCGATTGGCGCTGCTCAGCAAATACCCGACCGACCTGGCTCATGATCTGGAGAACGGTCGGCTCGACCTGGCTTTGCATATCCGCGATGAAGCGCCGCCGAAGTTACGCCAGCGCTCATTGGTTCACGAGCGCTACGTGCTGGCCGGGCGGTGTGATCACCCGGCGTTGGCGTCCAGGCTAAGCCTCAAAGCGTTCTGCAAGCTTGAGCATGCGGTCATGTCTCCAAACGGAGCGGGTTTCGTAGGCAGCACTGACCAGGCACTTGCTGCCAAAGGTCTGGAGCGGCGCGTCGTCTTGTCGGTGCCCAACTTCAACTCGCTGCTATCCGCATTGGCGCACAGTGATCTTGTTGCAGTTGTGCCTGAAAGGCTGGTACGTGATGAGCCGGCCCTCCTTGTCCAAGAGCCGCCGCTCAGCATTCCGGGGTTTGAAATGCTCATGCTATGGCCGGAGCGAGTGCACCGAGACCCCGCCCATATGTGGCTACGCGAACTCATCGCTTCGAATGTGCCTGGAACGCCTAACCCCCAGGTCTGAGTAGTCAATGCGACGACTCAATTCTGCCGGTTGATCAGTCGCAGTCGATCCGACGCTGAACACATGTCAGCGCTGCGACATGGCAACTTATCCGGGAAGCGCGGTCGCCTTTCATTACTCTTTGCAGTGGCCGCGCTTTTTCTGATGCTTGGTGCAGTATTTTTTGTCATCCCCATGCAGCCATTTGTCTTGCTGCACTTTTTCCCAAGGCGACAGACAGGAATTGAAACCGCGTCCCCACCCTTGCCAGTAGCGCCCTTGGAGATGAGCCCGGGCGTCAGCATCCCGCGCCTCATAGCCCGAACCCTGCTCACGAGCTTCGCAGCCACGATGAAAACCTTCCCCGTAAGCTCCGGTTAGAGGAACTGTTCGAAACCAGGCGCACCCGGTCAGACACAACATCACAGACATGACAATCCAGGTACTGAGGAACCGTTTGGCCACAAAGCCCTTCCCGGGGAGCGAGAGACGTAGAAGTTGAGATCTACGAATGAGATCACAATGGCATCACTTTGTTCGCCGAGAGGTCTGTGTTATCAGGATATTTAGTGCCGAATGAAAAGAAGGTAAGCATGAACAACACCCGAACTGCATTGGTGACAGGTGCTACCAAAGGGATAGGTTTAGCGCTCAGCTCCCAATTGACCGAGTCAGGATGGGATGTGGTTGGCATCGCCAGGCAACCAATCGATGACTTTCCCGGCACGCTAGTGCTGTGTGATTTAGCTAACGCCTAGAAACTCCTCTAAGTGGATACGGCGCGAGCCATGCAAACCAGCGAAGATGTTATGTGAAGATGAATTAAATGAGTTGCTCGTTGCTTCCGGCACACTCGCATCGTAAGCAAAACAAACGGTGGGCCTCAGGACATTCCTGTCCACGCCTTCCTCCCCCCGAAGCTGCTAGCGGGCAGTCATCGGGGGGCAGGCATATCTAAACTGAACTGGAAGGCCCCTGTAGGAGCGTCCCTCGCTCTTCACTCAGCGGCGAAAGAGACGGTCCAGAATCAGCAAAGCAATTCCACCAATGGCAACTGCAGCGACTGGTTTCTCTTTAACAAACGCAGAGATGCTGTCCATCGCATCGCCATAGGCCTGGGTCAACTGACCAGAAGCCTGGCGACCAGTACCCTCCGCCTCCAGCTTCGAATCACCAAACAGTTTCCCTACTGCGCTCTGTGCTTTGCCGGCAACCTGCTCTACAACGCCTTCTACCTGTTCGCTCTTCATGATTCACCAAACCTTCGTGTGTGAGTGACCCAGGATCAGCCTGGGATTGGCGCAACGTGCGCAGAATTAGGGGACGGGCGCAGTGATTAGTTCAGCGGGGATGAGCCTCTGGATTCCTCCGCATGACACCCACCACCCCTACCCGTCGCCATCCTGACCGAGACACGGCCTTCGAGAAGGCTACTGACTACTGATTTCGCAACCTTTTAGAACCACAGTGCGACACAACAGTCTGTCCCTACACACCTTTCCATCTCATAGGGATCTTCATGATCATCGTTCACCATCTCAATAATTCCCGCTCGCAGCGCATCCTCTGGCTACTCGAAGAGCTCGCCCTGCCCTACGAAATCAAGCACTACCAAAGAGACGCCAAGACCAACCTGGCGCCCCCTGAACTGAAAGCCATAAACCCGCTGGGCAAATCACCGGTTATTCAGGATGGTCCTCATGTGCTGATCGAATCCGGGGCTATCGTCGATTATCTGATCCGCCGCCACGGCGACGGCCGCTTGCAACCTGACCCGGCCACCGCAACCTATGACGAATATGTGCAATGGCTACATTTCGCAGAAGGGTCGGCCATGCTGCCGTTGATGTTGAGTCTTTATGTCGGGCGCCTTGGGGAAGCTGGCAAGCCGCTGCAGCCGCGAATCGAATCTGAACTGGCCAACTATCTAGGTTACCTGGAGACCGCCTTGAAACTTACTCCCTACTTGTTGGGTGAAGAAATCAGCGGCGCGGATATCCAGATGAGCTTTATTGGCGAGTTTGCAAAGTCCCAAGGCATGCTGCACGACTACCCAGGCATCTCCGCGTGGATCGACCGGTTCCAGGCGCGGCCGGCCTATGTCAGTGCGGTAAAAAAAGGCGGTGATTACAAGTTCGCAAGCTGAGTACTAAGCGCGCAGGCTTGGTAGGCCCTGCCCTGAAAGCTTCTCCAGACGCTTCATAGCTCACGTCAGAGCGCAATCGCAGCCATAAAAAAGCCGTCTTACGACGGCTGTTTCAACTCCAACGGGTTATTTAACCAACCAGTTCTCAACCTCGTCGCCGAACTGGCCTTTCCAGGCTTTCAGCAGCTTGTGATTGCCGCCCTTGGTTTCTACGACCTCACCTGTCAGGGGGTTTTTATAAACCTTCATCTCTCGGGCCTTGCGTGTCTTTTTCTCGGCGGCCACTGGAGCAGACGGCCGACCGCTGGTTCCCTGAGGATCGAGAATGCCGACTATCTCTCTCAAGCTGAAGCCGTACTCACCGAGCAGGCCACGCAGTTTGGTTTCAAATTCGATTTCTTTCTTCAAACCGCTGTCATTTTTCAGGGTTTCAAGTTCGGCAAGCTGGGCTGCGAGCTGTTGTTCAAGTTTGCGGAATTCAGCAAGGCGGGACATTTAAATCTCCAAGGTCGTTTTGATACGACCGATGTTAGCCGAACGCCGGTAATCAGTCATTCGCCTAGGTATATCCATTCCGCTTCGAATCCTGACCGGCTGCACCCAACCGGTTTCTCCAGCTTTCTGGCTGAAGCGTTGCTGTAGCCGAGGCGCATCAAGCACAGCGCTCATACGTAAGATAATCATGTGCGCCGGTACCCGTGTGTACAAAGCCAAACCGCTCATACATCAACCTTGCAGGGTTGTCTGCTCGCACACTCAAGCGCAACTGACTAAAGTCCTGACTCTTGGCATCTAGCGCATACGCTGCCAGCAGCGCTGTTCCAACGCCGCTGCGCCTATAACTTGAATCTACATGGATTGTGCAAAGCTCAGCGCATTCGGGCTGCCGAGTCCAAAGTGAGTAACCTGCGAAATGACCGTTCAAAAGAGCTATGTTTAGCCGATCGAAATTCTCCACCCAGCATGTCAGGTGCTTCTCGAATTGGGAGTTCCAGGAAGCCTCGTGGTCGGGCTCCCAGGAACGGATATAGCTCTGCTCTCCCCGGTAGATGGCCGGGAGATCGGTGACGACTGCTTGTCTCATTATGAGTGTCATTTCCTGCCCTTGGAGTGTGTCGCCCGGCCGCTCTCTGAGGCTATAACTTGCTTAGAACACGGGCTCACTTTGAGCGACGGCGTTCGTTGATGATCACAGGCTCTGCTGTAGCTCTCTACCTTCGGCTGCGGTGATCAATGCTTGAGTGAAGAATTCAACCCCACCCCCGTCATCTCCTCAATCAGCAACACCATCGACGCCGTGTACTCGACATTCGATCGCGTCACAATCTCATAAGGCTCGCTAGTGGACTGAATCGTCAGCGCCAGTTTCACCAACATACCGTGCTCCACCGCCATCTGAGCGACGTCGTTCGGCATGACGGCTACCAGATTCGGATCCTTGAGCAGCAGCGACAACGTTGTGAAGGTCGACGAGGTTTCGATCGCGTAAAGCGGAAAGCTCAGCCCCACCTGGCGAAACTCGCGCTCCAAGGTCAGGCGCATGGGCATGTTGACCGGGAAGACCACCCAGCGGCTGTCCATCAAGTCGTCCAACTGCAGCTTCGGAGCATGTGCGAGGCGATGCGCCGGATTCGCCACCACCACCAGCGGTTCCTGTGCGCGGAAGCGTGTTTGATAAGCGCCCGGACGCGGGCTCACGCTGGTTCGGCAGATCGCAACGTCCAACCTTCCCTGATCCAGCAAGCTCAACAACCGCGAACTGGTGTCTTCGACGATGGAAATCGACAACTCCGGTTGTTTGTCGCGCAGTCGCGCCAGGCTGTCCACCAGCGTCGGCACGGCGCCCATGATGGTGCCGATCGCCAGGCGCCCGCCTTGTCCTTTGAGGATGCCGACCATTTCTTCGCGGAGGTGCTCAAGGTCGGTGTGAATCAAGCGGGCGTAACGAATCACGCAGCGGCCAAGATCGTTGGCCTCCAGACCCTTGCTCGTGCGCTCGAAGAGGCTTGAACCGAAAACCGTCTCGATTTCCTGCAACGCCTTGGTGGCGCCCGGTTGCGACAGCGCCATGATCTCGGACGCCTTGCGCACCGAGCCATGCTCGTCGAGGGCAATCAACAGGCGCAGCTGCTTGAGTCGCAGGCGAGACACCATGGATGAGAAGGACGGCAGCATGGGTATACCTAAAGGTTATCGCCTGGGTCGTAACTCTCATTAGGCAGCAGCAGGCTGGAAATTTAAAGTGGCCTCAACCATAACAACAAGCCGAGGCCTCACCATGCGGTTAATCCAGTTTGAAGATTCTGCGGGCCAGCGTCGTGTCGGCGTGGTCGAGGGCGACTCGATTCAGGTGGTCAACGGCACATCCAGCACGCGCACCCTTGCCCTCGCCGCCATTGCCAATGGCCACAGTCTGCAGCAGGAAGTCCAGAGCGCGGGCACCGCACTGAGTGCCGAAAGTTATACCCATCTATTGGACACAGGCCGCGTCCTGCCGCCACTGGACCATGAAGACCCGGCCCACTGCCTGATCAGCGGCACTGGTCTTACCCACCTGGGAAGCGCTTCGACTCGCGACAAGATGCACCAGGAAAAAGCCGACAATCAGGCTGAGATGACGGACACCGCGCGGATGTTCCAGTGGGGCATCGACGGCGGCCGCCCGGCAGCCGGTGCTGTGGGCGTTCAGCCAGAATGGTTCTACAAGGGCGACAGTTCGATTGTGGTACGGCCGAATCAGGCCTTCCAGTCGCCGGGCTTCGCCGAGGATGCGGGCGAAGAGCCCGAGCTGACCGGCCTCTACGTGATCGGCCATGACGGCAAGCCTCACCGCCTGGGCTTCGCCTTGGGCAACGAGTTCTCCGACCATATCATGGAGCGCCGCAATTACCTGTACCTGGCCCACTCCAAGCTGCGCAACTGCGCCTACGGGCCAGAGCTGCGCGTCGGTGAGTTGCCCCGGCACCTGGCGGGCACCAGCCGGATCTGGCGCGACGGCAAGGTGCTCTGGGAAAAAGAGTTTCTCAGCGGCGAGGACAACATGTGTCACAGCCTGGAGAATCTGGAATACCACCACTTCAAGTACACCCAGTTCCTGCGCCCGGGTGATGTGCATGTGCACTTCTTCGGCACGGCCACCCTTTCAGTCGCGGACAACGTCAAAACTCAGCCGGGTGATCGGTTCGAGATCAGCATGAACGAGTTCGGAAAGCCGCTGTGCAACAGCATCGAAGTCGCGCCTTCTGCGTTCAATATTGGAGACGTGAGGTCGCTGTGACAGGTCAGGCCCTGCATCGGGCCTTTAGCAAGGGATGCATTTCATAATAAACATAAGAGTGAGATGAACATGACCACTGGCAATGTACAGGCCGTTACGCCTGCTGCTTCGATGAGTGCCGCGAGCGCCCGTCCCACCACGGTGCGGTGGAGGATATTCCTGCTTCTGCTGCTCCTGTCGGCCATCAACTACATCGACCGGGCGTCGCTGTCCGTTGCGCTGCCGCTGATCTCCGCTGATTTCAACATGACGCCGGCGCTGGAAGGTTTGATGCTCAGCGCGTTTTTCTGGTCGTATGCGCTGATGCAAATCCCTGGCGGCATGCTGCTCGACCGTTTTCAGACCCGCAACATTGTCGGCATAGCCACCATTGGCTGGGGCCTGTTCCAGGCCTTGGCGGGCGGCGCGCACAACTGGATCACGCTGCTCATCACGCGCATCGGTCTGGGCGTCGCAGAGTCACCGATCATGCCGGCCGGGGCCAAGCTCAACGGCGCCTGGCTGACGCCGAACGAGCGCGGTCGCGGTGCGACCCTCGTCGATGGCGGCGCACCGCTGGGCACTGCATTGGGCGCCATCCTCATCGCGGGATTGATCACCTGGTTTGGCTCCTGGCGGATCGCATTCGTCATCGCGGGTGTCGGCACCATGGCCGTAGGCGTCTGGGCGTGGTGGTACATCAGAAATCACCCCAGTGAACACCCCAAGGTCAATGCTGCAGAACTGACTTACATCACTGACGCCAATGAGGCGGCCAGAAAAGCCACGGGCGGGCGCAAGGCGATCCTCAAGGAATTGCTCAAGAGCCGTTCCGTGCTGGCCATGTTCGCGGGCTTCGCTTGCTACAACAGCGTGTTTTACGGCCTGCTGACCTGGATGCCGAGCTACCTGCACCAGGCCCATAATCTGGACATCAAGGCCATGGGCGGCGCGACCTTTCTGATCTTCATGTGCGGGTTCATCGGCGAACTGTTTGGCGGCTGGGTGGCGGACAAATGGAAAGCGGCCGGCGGGCAACCCAACACCGTCATGCGCAGCATGTTCGCAGGCTCCGCAGCCATTGCCGCCCTATGCATTCTCGCCGTGGCTTATACCAGCGACGCCATCGCTGTCATCTCGCTGCTGTGCGTCGCGCTGTTTTTCATTCGCTGGTGCGGCATGTACTGGTGCCTGCCCGCGATCCTCGGCGGCCAGTCCAAAGCGGGCGTGTTGGGCGGCAGCATGAACTTCTGCGGGAACATGGTCGGCGTGATTGTGCCCATCCTGATTGGCCTGATCGTGCAGTACACCGGTTCGTACTTCCTGGCGCTGATCTTCTTCGTCGTCATGGCGTCCGGGCTGATGCTGTTCTCCAGCCTGATCGATTACCGCGAGCGTGGATTGGCCTGACCTGCCCTATGCTCCACTCCCATTGCGCTCACTGAATAAACCGAGGCAATCGTCATGCAGCTCATAACTACAACAGGCAGTGCAACCGCTGCCAATGCCGTGATCCGACTCAACGTGCTGGACGATGTGTTGATCGCGCGGCAACCACTGGTCAAAGGTCTGGTGCTTCAAGCCGAAGGTATCGAGGTGCTTGAGCCTGTGCCTTCCGGTCACAAAGTCGCGGCGCGCCATATCGACGTGGGCCAACCCGTGCGCCGCTACGGCCAGATTATCGGCTTCGCGAGCCAGCCCATCGAAGCGGGACAACACGTCCACGTCCACAACGTCGCCATGGGGGATTTCTCTCGGGACTATGCGTTCGGTGTCGACGCCAAGGGCAGCCCTGCCCCGACCGCAGAGACGTTCATGGGTATCGTGCGCGCCGATGGCCGTGTGGCCACTCGCAATTACATCGGTATTCTGACGTCGGTCAATTGCTCGGCCACTGTGGCGCGGGCGATTGCCGATTACTTTCGCCGCGACATTCACCCTGAGGCGCTGATTGAATACCCCAACGTCGACGGCGTCGTCGCGCTCACCCACGGCGTCGGCTGCGCCGTCGACCCGGGTGGCGAGGCACTGGCCATGTTGCGCAGGACGTTGGGGGGCTATGCCGTTCACCCGAATTTTGCCTCGGTGCTGATGATCGGCCTGGGTTGCGAGACCAACCAGATTCCCGATCTGCTGGCCGCCCAGGGCCTCACCAGCAGCCATTCGCTGCGCACGTTCACCATTCAGGGCACGGGCGGCACGTCGAAGACCATTGCCAGTGGCATCGCGCAAGTCAAGTCACTGCTGGCAGAAGCCAACAACGTCAAACGCGAACCGGTCAGCGCCAGACACCTGATCATCGGCCTGCAATGTGGTGGATCGGACGGCTACTCGGGCATCACGGCCAACCCGGCCTTGGGCAATGCGGTCGATCGCCTGGTGGCGGCGGGCGGCACCGCGATTCTGTCGGAGACGCCGGAGGTCTACGGCGCCGAACACTTGCTGACCCGTCGCGCCGTCAGCCAGACGGTCGGTGAAAAGCTCATCGCCCGTATCCACTGGTGGGAGGCCTATTGCAAGCGAATGGACGCCGAGCTGAACAACAACCCTTCTGCGGGCAACAAAGCCGGAGGCTTGACCACCATTCTGGAAAAATCCCTGGGTGCCGTCGCCAAGGCGGGCTCTACCGATCTGGTGGATGTCTACGAATACGCTGAAACCGTCAGGGCGCACGGCCTGGTGTTCATGGACACCCCCGGCTACGACCCGATCTCCGCCACTGGCCAGGTCGCCGGCGGCGCCAACCTGATTGCCTTCACCACGGGGCGCGGTTCGGCGTATGGCTGTGCGCCCTCGCCGTCCATCAAGCTCGCCACCAACAGCCGTCTCTGGGAAACCCAGGAAGAAGACATGGACGTCAACTGCGGCGGAATCGCCGACGGCTCCATGACCATCGAAGAACGCGGCGAGTACATCTTCCGCATGATGCTGCGCATCGCCTCGGGTGACAAAAGCAAAAGCGAACAGCATGGCTATGGCCAGAACGAGTTCGTGCCGTGGCAGATCGGCGCCATCACTTAAGCCTTGGCATCCCCTTTTGCATCCCCTTCGACACGCGGGTTCCCGTCGTCCAGCACGACGCGGAGCCGCTTCATTTAGCGGGCTTCCCGTCTCGCAGATTCATTACTCATCCAAACAGGAAACCTGACATGACTCAGATTCTTGGTCTGAACTACATCGGTGGGGACAGTGGCCATGGTTTGTAACCCGTACCTCAGGCGCTTTGAGCAGTAGGAACAGTCTGATGTGAAGCTTCCAGCTCCCGTACGAGCGGCAGTACGTGTTCACCGAAATACGCCACTTCCTCCTGAAAGTGCAGAAAGGCAGAGAGCACCAGATCCACGCCCACGGCTTTCAACGCCACAATGCGCTCCGCAATCTGTTTTGGCGTTCCAATCAGATTCGTTTTAAACCCGTCGTTGTATTGAACCAGGTCTTCAAACGTGGATTTGGCCCAATTACCCTCACCTTCAGGACTGGCATTACCGGCCTGTTTTGCTGCATCGCCGAACGCATTCACGGCTTCAGGGTCAGCCTGATCGATGATGTCCTGGAGCACCGCGCGCGCTTGCTCTTCGGTTTCGCGGGCGATGATGAAGGCATTGACCCCGATCTTCACTGAATGCCCGTTGGCCGCTGCCTTCGCCCGAATATCATCCACCTGCGCCTTGATACCTTCTACCGTGTTGCCATTGGTGAAGTACCAGTCGGAGACGCGTGCAGCCATGTCCCGGGCCGCGCGGGAACTGCCGCCCTGAAAGATTTCAGGATGGGGCTGCTGAATCGGTTTGGGACGCAGTGTGTAATTGTGGAAGCGATAGAAATCGCCCTTGAAGGTGAAATTGTCTGTGGTCCAGATGCCTTTCAACGCCTGGATGAACTCTTCCGAACGACGGTACCGCTCGTCATGCTCCAGCCATGGTTCGCCAATGGCCTGGAATTCACCTTTGAACCAGCCACTGACGATGTTGATCGCCACACGGCCGGCCGTGAGTTGATCGATCGTCGCCAGTTGCTTGGCAACCACGGCGGGCGTCCAGGGCCCGGGAAGGATGGCGGCAATCACCTTGAGTTTCTCGGTCGCCGCCAGCAATGCATGGCTGAACGCAACAGACTCATGCTGGTTATCGGCGCCGTATCCGGCGGTGAAACGGATTTGCGTGAGCCCGTATTCAAAGCCCGACTTTTCAGCAATTTGCGCCAGCTTGCGGTTGTACTCGATGCCCCAGTCGGTGCGCTGCTCGATCTTACTGACGACCAAACCGCCGCTGACGTTAGGTACCCAGTATGCGAATTTAATTGCGTTCTGACTCATCTACCGATCTCCAAATAGAGCAAGGGAGCCGCCCGGCGTGGTCGCCAAGTACGGTGTGCCCACCTTCCTGCCATGGAAATAGCAGCAACTGTGCCAGTTGTTTATTTACTGCAATTTCAACAGGTTAACGACCGGGTAAGGGGTTTGGATTTGTCGGCAAACACCGTTTTGCTGAACAGGTGTTTCCAGGCAAACAGTTGTGTTTCCCGCACGCCGCGAAACCCTGTCGCAGGGCAGCCAGCGAAACAGCACAACTGTTGATGCATCAACAGTTGTGCCCGCTCATTCAACGGATTCACCGAGAATAATCGGCCCGATATCGTTCGGCATGGAGCATGCAAAGCGGGTGTATCAAAGCCGCCAGCACCGGACAGCTTTCATCATCACGGGATTTCCCATGCCTGACACGCCGAACAATCCGCTTTCTCTGGGTACCGACTACGAAGCACTGGTTAATCGTTTTCGGCCGCTGTTCCAGCACATTGCAGCGGGCACCGTTGAGCGAGAAAACGCTCGTACTCTCCCATACGAACCCATCAAGTGGCTCAAACAGGCCGGGTTCGGCGCTGTCCGAGTGCCCAGGGAATATGGCGGCGCCGGCGCGTCTGTTGAGCAACTGTTCGAGTTGCTAATCGAATTGGCCGAAGCCGACTCCAATATTCCGCAATCCCTGCGCGGCCATTTTGCCTTCGTGGAAGATCAACTGAATTCGCCCCCGACGGCCGAACGCGACACATGGTTTCGGCGCTTCGTTGAAGGCGATCTGGTGGGTAACGCCTGGACAGAAACAGGGACTGTGAAGCTCGGTGAAGTCATCACCAAAGCGATTCCGGACGGAGCGCAGTTTCTGTTGAGCGGGAAAAAGTACTACAGCACCGGCAGTCTGTTTTCAGACTGGATCGATGTGTACGCGCAGCGCTCGGACAATGGTGCCGACGTTATTGCAGTGGTGGATGCCCATCACGCCGGCGTACAACTAAGCGATGATTGGGACGGCTTTGGACAACGCACTACCGGCAGCGGGACCTCGGTGTTCAATAACGTTCCGGTTCCCGCTACACACATCATCCCCTTCGAAAACCGTTTTAAATATCAAACCGCGTTCTATCAACTGGTATTGCTTGCCGTATTGGCGGGCACAGGTCGGGCGATAGAACGCGACATTACCCAGCAGATCCGCGAGCGCACACGCGTTTACAGCCACGGTAATGCCAGCCGCGTCAGCGCCGATGTCCAGATCCAGCAGGTGGTGGGCCAAATTTCCGCCCAGGTTTACGCTGCACAGGCCACCACTCTTCGCTCTGCAAGACCGTTGCAGCAAGCCTATGAAGCTCGCTTTTCGGGGAACCCCGAGGCAGAGCGAACGGCAAACATTGCAGCAGAAATCGAAACGGCGAAAGCACAGGTCGTCGTCTCTGACCTCATTCTGCGAGCCGCTACCGACCTGTTCAATGCGCTCGGCGCCTCAGGCATCAGCGTCAATAAAGCCCTGGATCGACACTGGCGAAACGCGCGTACCGTTGCGTCCCATAACCCGCTCATCTACAAGGCGAAGGTCGTCGGTGACTGGAGTATCAACGGCAACGAGCCACCCTATGTCTGGCAAATCGGCCAGGGAGAGCCGAAAGCCAGTTGAAAGCACTGTTTCCAGCCAGGGATTTCGATCCCTGGCAGACGACAGACACCGCGGGCTTGCGGCATGAGAGCGAGCAAGCCCGTCACGGTGCCTCATCTTGGCACCGGCCATTATGCGGGTCGTCCCACTGATCAAAAGTCATCCTGCACCTCTCCACCGTTGATCTTGAAAGCTCGGGTTTGCAGATAGACACTTCGGATGAAGTTGTACTTGTCGCCCGTGATGAGTTTTTCAGACTTCAGGTATTGAGCACGTCCGTCGATGATGCTCGCGCCATACAGGCTATTACGCGTAGGGACGTCGCCGATGTAGCGAATCGGGTTGGCGTAGGCATCGGGCAGGATTGCCGGTGCATCGCGCAGTGTGCTCGGGCCCAGAAACGGCAGTACCAGGTACGGGCCGCTACCGACCCCCCAGTAACCGAGGGTTTGACCAAAGTCCTCATCACTGCGCTGTAACCCCATCGGCGTGGCGACGTCGATCAAACCCGCCAGGCCAATCGTGCTGTTGAACAGAAATCGACTCGTATCGACGCCGGCGCTATGAAACTTGGCTTGAAGTAGATTGTTAGCCAGATTCTTCACCTCCCCCAGATTGTTCAACACGTTGTGAATCCCATCCTGGACAAGGTGGGGGGTGACGAATTGATAACCTTGAGCCAAGGGTTTGAGCGCATACGTGTCCAAGGTGTCGTTGAACGAAAACACCGGCCGGTTAAAACCTTCCCATGGGTCCGTGTCCGGATCCGCATGGCAAAGCGGTGAAGCGGTGATCAAGCAGGCGCAGGTGAGCCCTTGAAGGCGACGGCTGAGTGCGGAACGAAAAGCGCACATGTTTATTCCCTAGTGAGTGAAGTAACCCGATTTGATCCGCGCAGGCCGTTCCATCGCTGCAGTTGCGTGTGTGTGCACGTGGCGGCGTCATTTCGACTGAGCCCTCAGTACCAGCCGCCTCCCAGCACTTTGTATAAGGTGATGCGGTTGCTCTGCTCGGTCAGGCGCAGCGTGATCAGGTCTTGCTGGGCGCTGTAGAGCGAGCGTTGTGCATCCAGGCTTCGAGGTAACTTTTCGAGCCGCCTCGATACAAGGCATCCGAGAGTTCGAAGCTTTTACTGCTGGCGTCGGTCAGCGCCTGTTGCGCGGCGATACGGCGATCCAGCGTGCTGCGCACGGCCAATGCGTCAGCCACTTCACGGAACGCGGTCTGCAGGGTTTGCTGATAGGTCTGCACCTGGATGTCACGTTCGACGTTGGCCGAATCCAGGGTCGCGCGGTTACTTCCCCCGTTGAAAATGGGCACGCTGATACTCGGCGCGAAGGTCCAGGCGCCGCTGCCGGCTTTGAACAGGCCCGCCAGCGCAGAGCTGGATGAGCCGGCGCTGGCGGTCAGGGTGATGCTGGGGTAGAACGCCGCACGGGCCGCGCCAATGTCAATATTGGCGGACCTGAGCGTGTGCTCCGCCGACAATACATCCGGACGCTGTTGCAACAGGCTGGAGGGCAAGCCCGGTGGAATGTCCACCAGCACCGCCGCCGATTCCAGGTGCGTGCCCGGCAAAAGCGCTTCGGGCAGATCAATGCCCACCAGCAGGCGCAAGGCGTTACGGTCCTGCAGAATCTCGCTCTCATAGAAAGCCACATCGCCCCGTGCCGTTTCGACCGTGGTCTGTGCCTGGGCCACGGCCAACTCCGCAGAGCCGCCCAAGGCATAGCTGCGCTGGGTCAGGTCGTAGGTGGCCAACTGGCTGGTCAGGGTTTGCTGGGCCAACGACAACCGTTCGTTGTCGGCGGCCAGCGTCAGCCAGGCCGTGGCGACCTCGGCCACCAGGCTGATTTGCGTGCTGCGCCGGGTCTCCGTCAGCGCCAGGTAGTCTTCCAGCGCTTCGTCACGGAGGTTGCGTACCCGGCCAAATACGTCCAGTTCATAACTGCTCAGCCCCAGTTCGGCGCTGTAATCGTGGGTGGTGACTGCGCTGCCGGTGTTGGACAGTCCTCCCGGCGTACGGCTGTGGGTGCCGCTGACGCTTGCGTCAACGATGGGAAACAGGTCCGCGCGCTTGATGCGGTACTGCGCCTGGGCCTTTTCAACGTTCAGGCTGGCCAGGCGCACGTCGCGATTATTGGCCAGCGCCAGGCTCTGCACCTGCGCCAGGCGACGGTCAGTGAAAAACTGCTGCCATTTGATGTCTGCGCTGACCTGCCCTTTCGGCAGGCTGGCGGCCGGCAGCCATTGCTCGGAGACGGGCGCTTCAGGGCGCTCATACTGCGGCGCCAGATTGACGCAGCCCCCCAGGGCCAATGCGGCCAGCAAGGGCCAGTGTGACTTGATCATGCATCACCTGTCGGGGCAGATTGGATAGCATTGCGTACGCGCCCAAAGCGGCGGCGGATCAGCAAAAAGAACAGCGGTACGAAGAAGATGCCCAGCACCGTGGCGCTGAACATGCCGCCCAGCACGCCAGTACCGATGGCCTGACGCCCGGCCGAGCCTGCGCCAGTACTCAAGGCCAGTGGCAATACGCCGAACATGAACGCCAGGGACGTCATCAGGATCGGCCGCAGGCGTTGGCGCACCGCGATCAGCGTGGCATCAATCACGCTGTTGCCCTGCTCTTGCAGGTGCTTGGCGAACTCGACGATGAGGATCGCGTTTTTCGCGGCCAGACCCACGGTGGTCAACAGCCCGACCTGGAAGTACACGTCGTTGCTCAACCCGGCGACACGGGTCGCGAGCACTGCACCGATCACCCCCAGGGGCACCACCAGAATCACTGAGAACGGAACCGACCAACTCTCGTAGAGTGCGGCCAGGCACAGGAACACAAACAACACCGAGATCGCGTAGAGCAGCGGTGCCTGAGACCCGGACAGCCGTAGCTGATAGGACTGCCCTGTCCACTCGTAGCCGATGCCCTGAGGCAATTGCCCGACGATGGCTTGTACCGCGTTCATCGCGTCCCCGGAACTGACGCCTGGCGCGGGATCGCCGACGATTTCCAGGGACGCATTACCGTTGTAGCGCTCCAGTAACGGCGAGCCATAACTCCACGCGCTGCTGGCAAAGGACGAGAACGGCACCATGTCACCGTTGCTGTTGCGCACAAACCAATGATCAAGGTCCGCCGCCTGCATGCGCGAGGAGGCTTGCCCCTGCACATAGACTTTCTTCACCCGGCCCTGGTTGAGAAAGTCGTTCACGTACGTACCGCCCAACGCCGTCGACAGGGTGGCGTTGATGTCGCTGGTGGTCAGGCTCAGGGCGCCGGCCTTGCGGTCGTCAATGCTGATCTTTAGCTGCGGCGCATCGTCCAGGCCATTGCTGCGAACCCCCTGCAAGCGTGGGTCTTTTCTGGCCAGCTCAAGCAACTTTTCGCGAGCCGCCACCAACGCGTCATGGCCGAGGCCACCGAGGTCCTTGAGTTGAAGGTCGAAGCCCGAGCTCTGGCCCAGGCCGCGCACCGTCGGAGGCTGCATGACGAACGCGTCGGCATCACCGATGCTGGACAGCGCCATGGTCGCCCGCTGGGCAATCGAGGCCGCATCCTGGCCGGAGCTACCACGCTCGGCCCAGTCCTTGAGGCGTATAAAGGCCCGCGCGGTATTCTGGCTGTTGCCGCCCATGCCTAGCCCGCTGATGCTGATCATCGATTCGACTTCGGGCTGTTTGAGAATGTAGTCCTCGAACTGCTTGATCACGCTTTGCGTACGGCTGTCCGTCGCGCCTACCGGCAACTGGATCTGTGCCAGCAGAATCCCCTGGTCTTCGTCCGGCAGAAACGAGGTGGCCAGATTCATGTAGCCCACCGCCATGACCACCAGCACCAGCCCATAAAGCAGCAGGCTTCGTCCCCAGCGCCGCAACACCACACCCACCCACCGTTCATAACCGGCGCTGGCCCGTTCAAAGGTGCGGTTGAACCAGCCGAAGAACCCGCGCTGAGCACCCGGCGTCTTGTCGTTATGCGCTTTGAGCAGCGAAGCACATAGCGCGGGTGTCAGGGTCATGGCCACCAATACCGAGAGGACCATGGCCGAGACAATGGTCACGGAAAACTGCCGATAGATAATCCCGGTGGAGCCGCCGAAAAACGCCATGGGGATGAACACCGCACTCAGTACCAGGGTGATGCCGACCAGTGCACTGCTGATTTCACTCATCGATTGTCGCGTGGCAGCCATGGGCGACAGCCGCTCGCCCATCAACCGCTCGACGTTTTCCACCACCACGATGGCATCATCCACCAGCAAGCCGATCGCCAGGACCATGGCGAACATGGTCAGGGTGTTGATCGAGTAGCCGAACAGCGACAACACGCCGAACGTGCCCAACAGCACCACCGGCACGGTAATCGCCGGGATCAGCGTCGCGCGCAGGTTCTGCAGGAACAGAAACATGATCAACACCACCAGCACGATCGCCTCGCCCAGGGCCTTGACCACCTCCTCGATGGACAGGCTCACAAACGGCGTGGTGTCGTAGGCAATCACGTTCTTGAGCTGCATTTCTGCCGGGTAGAACGGCTGCATCTCCTGAAGCTTGGCCTTGACCGCCTCGCCGACGTTCAGCGCATTGGCGCCTGCCGCCAGTTGCACACCCATGGCCGCCGCGGGCTTGCCGTTGAGCGCCGTACTGATGTCGTAGCTTTCACTGCCCAACTCCAGGGTCGCGACGTCGCCCAGCAGGACCACAGCCCCATCACTGTCGGACTTGACCACCACATTACGAAACTCTTCGACGGTTTGCAGTTTGCTGCGTGCGCTGATGGTGGCGTTCAACTGCTGCCCCTTGACGGCCGGCAAGGCACCGAGCTGGCCGGCGGAGACTTCGGTGTTCTGCGCCTCCAGGGCACTGCTGACGTCCGAAGGCATCAGCGCGTATTTTTCCAACAGCGCAGGGTCCAGCCAGATGCGCATGGCGTAGCCTGATCCCAACGTCTGCACATCGCCGACACCGTCTATTCGGCTGATCGAGTCCAGCAGGGTGGTGGAGATGTAGTCACCGATCTGGGTGCCGGTGACACTGGGATCAGCCGAAGCCAGCGCGACGATCATCAAAAAGTCCGAGCCGCCCTTGGTCACGGTCAGGCCCTCGCTTTGTACCGTTTGCGGCAGTCTTGATTCGGCTTGTTGCAGCTTGTTCTGCACCTGCATCTGGGCGACATCAGGGTCGGTGCCGGCGGTAAAGGTCAAACTGATGCTGGCGCTGCCCGCCGAACTGCTGGTGGCCGACATGTAGGTCAGGTTATCCAGACCCTTCATCTGCTGCTCGATGACCTGAGTCACCGAGTCTTCCACGGTCTTGGCCGAGGCCCCGGTATACGTGGCGGAAATCTTGACGGTGGGCGGTGCGATGTCCGGGTATTGCTCAAGGGGCAACTGGCTGATGGACAGACCGCCGCCGAGCATGATCACGATGGCGATGACCCAAGCGAAAATCGGTCGATTAATGAAAAAGTGCGCCACGTTCAACCCTCCTTCACGGGGGTAGACGGTGCGGCTGCCTGATCACTCGCGTCCTGCACCTGCACGGCGGCCCCGGCACGGACTTTTTGTCCGCCCTCGACGATCAACTGATCACCCGTCTTCAAGCCGCCCGTGACCCACCACTGATTACCCACGGCGCGGTCGATGGTCAGTTCACGCTGTTCGACCTTGCCGTCGACCACCAACAACGCCGTGGTCACGCCGCTGGCGCTGCGATTTACGGCTTTTTGCGGCACCAGAATGGCCTGGTCATTGCGCGCCTGTTCCAGCACCCCGCGGACATACATTCCCGACAGCAGCAGGTGATCCGGGTTGGCGAACTCAGCGCGCAGCGTGACGGTGCCCGTGCTCTCGTTGACACTGACACCGCTGACCTTGAGCCGTCCCTCGTGGTTGTAGGTGCTGCCATCGTCGAGTTTCAGGCTGATGCGTGCCTCGCCCTCGCCGCTGGACTGCAAGACGCCGCGGGCCAGGTCACGCTTGAGCCGCAGCAGTTCGGTGGTCGACTGGGTAACGTCCACATAGATCGGGTCGAGTTGCTGCACCGTCGTCAACGCGCTGTCCTGATTGGCCACCACCAACGCCCCCGGGGTCACGGTGGAGGTTTCAATCCGTCCGCTGACCGGCGAGGTGATACGGGTGTAAGCCAGATTGATCCGGGCGGTCTGGACTTCGGCCTCGGCGACTTTTACGTCGGCGGCGGCCGTCAGCAAGGTCGCCTGAGCGTCTTCGTTGTCTTGCTGGCTGATGGCATTGATTTTCGCCAGTCCGGCGTTGCGCCTGGCCGTGGCCTGCGCCGAATTGAGCGTGGCGCGGTACTTGGCCAGACTTGCCTGAGCCTGCGCCAAAGCGGCGGTATAAGACGCCGCATCCAGCTGGTACAGCGCTTGTCCGACATTGACATCCGCACCCTCGACAAACAGACGCCGCTGGACGAGGCCACCGACCTGCGGACGAATCTGCGCCACCATGAACGCCTGGGTGCGCCCCGCCAGCTCAGTGATCAGCACCTGGCTCTGGGGTTTGATGCTGATGACCGAGACTTTCGGGATCACCGCTTGCGGTGCAGGCTCGCCGCCGGAGCAACCGCCCAGCAGAACCAGAATGATCAGGGACAGGAGAACCGCGGCGGTTACCAGGAATTTGGCGAGTATTTTCGTCGACATAGCTGCCTCTGCATAACGGAATGGCTTGAGTCGGCGCCATCGTGCAAGGCAAATGTGCAGGAAAATTGAAGATTGCCCGCCCGGCTTGAATCTTTCTTTGGTCAGGGCCTAAATGCCCCATCCCTTCTTACCGGCCCGCCTCCATGAAGTTGAGTATCTCCACCAAGCTGTTTATTGCCGTACTGGCCGGCGCGCTGCTGGTCATCCTGAGCATGGGCCTGGCGACGGGCTGGAGTTTCGGAAGGGGCTTTCTGGGCTATCTCAATGAGCAGGCGCTGGACCGCATGGCGCCGGTGTTACCGCGCCTGGAAAGTGCCTACGCGCGTGAGGGAAGCTGGGAGTTCCTGCGCAACCAGCCGGATCGCTGGTTTGACATCATGCGGCCCGAACTCGGCGAGGATCCGGCGAAGAACGACTTGCGCACCCCCCTGGCCTCGGACCTGACGGGGGCCCTGTTTCGCATCGCGTTGCTGGATAAACACAAAAAGCGCGTGAACGGCTACCCCGACATCGGCAACGACGCGCTGTTACGCCCGATCGTGGTGGCGGATGAAACCGTCGGCTGGCTGGCTGTTACCCCGTTCCAGAGCGTGACGGAAGCGGGCGGTGAACGGTTCCAGCAATACCAGTTGCGGACCAGCCTGGTCATGGGGGCCTTTTCGCTGCTGCTGGCGATGCTGAT
Source organism: Pseudomonas sp. Ps21-P2 (assembly GCF_039672565.1). Taxonomy (NCBI): domain Bacteria; kingdom Pseudomonadati; phylum Pseudomonadota; class Gammaproteobacteria; order Pseudomonadales; family Pseudomonadaceae; genus Pseudomonas; species Pseudomonas sp. Ps21-P2. The sequence continues at coordinate 176,241 of NZ_JBDFPL010000005.1, read as the reverse complement.
TGCCTGGTGGATCGCCCGCACATTGCTGGAGCCGGTCAAACGGGTGGCCGCCGCAACGCATCGCCTGGCCAGCGGCGACTACGGCGGGCGGGTGGTGGTGGCCTCCAATGACGAAGTGGGTCAACTGGCCCGTGACTTCAATCAGCTCGCCTACACCCTGGAACGCAATGAACAGATGCGTCGCGAGTTCATGGCGGATGTGTCCCACGAGTTGCGCACCCCGCTGTCAGTATTGCGCGGTGAGCTGGAGGCCATTGAAGATGGCGTACGCACCCTCAACCCAGAGTCGATGAAGTCATTGCAAGGTGAGGTCAGCATGCTCAGCAAACTGGTGGATGACTTGTATGAGCTGTCCCTGGCGGATGTAGGCGCACTGACCTACCGAAAACAGCCGTGCGCAGTGGATCAACTGCTGGAGGCCAGCGTGTCGATGTTTCAGGAGCGCTTGAACGCCCGGCAGCTGCGCGTTGAACTGGACCTGCCGTCCCAGCCCCTGGAACTGTCCGCCGATGCCAATCGCCTGCAGCAATTGTTTTGCAACCTGCTGGAAAACACTGTGCGCTACACCGACCCGAACGGGCTGATCCACATCAGGGCCGTCCTTGATCGCGACAACGTATGCATCGAATTCCTGAACTCCGGTCCTGGGGTGTCGGACGAGCAGCTGCCGCGCCTGTTCGAACGTTTTTATCGGGGCGAATCGTCGCGCGCCCGGGCCAGCGGCGGGGCCGGCCTGGGGCTGGCCATCTGTCGCAGCATCGCCCTCGCCCACGGCGGCAGCCTCAGCGCCGCTCACTCGCCTCTCGGCGGGCTTTGGCTGACGCTGCATCTGCCACGGAATATCTGAACCATGACCGACGACTCCCCGATCCTGATCGTTGAAGACGAACCGAAGCTGGCCGCATTGCTGCAGGATTATCTGATCGCGGCGGGCTACCCGACCCGATGCCTGGACAACGGCTTGCAAGTGGTGCCGACCGTGCGCGCCCAGACACCGCGCTTGATTCTGCTCGACCTGATGCTGCCCGGGCGCGACGGTATGCAGGTCTGCCAGGACCTGCGCGGTTTCAGCGCCGTGCCGATCATCATGATCACCGCCCGCGTTGAAGAAGTGGACCGCCTTCGGGGCCTTGACCTGGGCGCGGACGACTATATCTGCAAGCCTTTCAGCCCCCGCGAGGTGGTCGCCCGGGTCAAGGCCATCCTGCGCCGCGGCCCCCAAATGCTGACCAGCGTCCCACCGCGACTGCTGATTGATGAAGCACAACACCGTGCGTCACTCAATGGTGTCGAACTGGACCTGACACGCATTGAACTGCGGCTGCTCAGCACCTTTGCACGTTCAGCTGGGCGGGTATTTTCCCGTGATCAGCTGCTCGACAAGCTCTACTCCGACCACCGCGTGGTCACTGACCGCACGGTGGACAGCCATATACGCAACCTGCGGCGTAAGCTGGAACAGGCCTGCCCGGGTGAGACGCCCATTGAATCGTTGTATGGCGTGGGCTATCGATTTCTGCTCACTGATGCGTGAAGCGTCAGCGAGGCAAATGCCCCTGGCTCAACCTGCGAGGCGCTGGGTCTGCGCTTCAATCGCCGCCATCTCCAATCCCCTGACGACGTTGCTCAGATTGATCAGCGTCATCCAGCGCACCTGATCACCCTTGCCGATGCTCACCAGGCTGCGCATGCGGTCGTTGAGCGAACCCCTGACTCTGACGCTCTGCTCCCAACCCTCGGGATGCTCGGAGGCCGGGTGGGTGAAGGTTTCAATGGAGTCGGTCCGGTTGACCACCAGCCCGAAGCTATTAAGCTCGCCCTTGACCAGCAGTACCCGCTCCAGCGTATTGTCGGGAGGCGTTGCGCCTTCTATCAGACTGCTCAGGCAGACCAGCGGAATCTGTTCGCCACGTAAATTGAAACTGCCCAGCAAATGGGTTTCCTGTTGCGCGAAGCGGACAAAGTGCTCAGGCATATCCAGGATTTCCAGCACTTGGTCCAGCGGAACCACGAACGGCTGAGAGGCCTGGAACACCAGGCACGTCTGGTTCATCTGCGCGAGGCGAGAGCCCAGCGCGTCCTGGATCGGCGGACTGGTCTGGTAGATCCGGGCGAAACTGAGCGTCTCCTGTCGCTCCACCAGCGCGCGATGTTCCAGCAACAGCGCCTGTTCTCCGTTTTCCAGGCCGACGACACCGGCAAACAGCGCGGGCTCCCGTAACCCATAACGCGGCAACGGCAGGATTTCATGAGCACGCTTGCGCACGATCGAGATCATTCGGTCATAGGTCAGACCGATGCGATAGCCCTCCCGCGAGGTCAACACCAGCAACTGGGTCTGGTTGCGCGCCTGCTCAGTCGCCGGGCATTCAATGCCCAGTATCCGGTTCAGGTTCAAGGCAGGCACATCCACACCACGCCGGTTCACCACGCCCAGGCAATAGTCGCCCCCCAGCTTGCTGGGCAGCATCTCCGGTCGGTCCACCAGCTCGGTGATCGCCTTCGCGTCCACGGCGTAGCGCTTTCCTTCGCACTCGAACAACAGCAAGTGATGCAGCTCCCGGGCGGGGTCCTGAACCTGCTTCTCCTGGTTTACATCCCCGGAGTGCGCAGTCAAGACCTGGGGCAAGCCGCACAGTGCTTGCAGATCGAGCCGGTAGATCATTCGCTCACTGTCCAGCAGCGCGAGTTCGGGCAGCAGCGCAACCGCGGTGCCCTCCCCGCAGAGCCGGCACAGATTTCGCGGCTCAACCTTCATCACATCACTGACGCCGCTGACCGCAATACCAAGGCGTCGGCCTTGATGATTGACGATGGCGACCATCTCCAGCGGATCGTGAGAGGAGACGTCATGCTCACCGAGCAACGACCGCAGTTCGATCAGCGGCAGCGCCCTCCCGCGCAGGCTGAACATGCCGAGCAGCGCGCCGCCTTGCTGCGGGTGAGGCTGCAGCCAGGTGGGCCAGTTGATCACCTGTTCCAGTGCGTGGGCGTCGATCGCGACTTCCATCCCGGCGATTTTGACGACCCCAAAAGCCAGGGCGTCGCTCACAGGCTTTCAACCTGGCCTGGCACGCTCAGGCCTTTGCCCAACCCGGTCGCCAGCTTGATACGGTTGAGCTCGCCGATCAGTTCGGCTACCCGCTCAGCCAGATGATGCTGTTCCTGGGTGGCCGCGCCGATGGTCGTCATCGCGCCATTGGTTTTTTCGACACCGGCCACGATCCGCTCGAACGCACTGCCCGCGCTGCGGGAGATCTCGCTGCCGGAATTGATGCGGCGGACCGTCTCCTGAATCAGTTTGTTGATTTTGGTAGTGGCCTGGGAGGATTTTTCAGCCAGCTTGCGCACTTCATCCGCCACCACTGAAAAGCCCAGTCCATGTTCACCGGCCCGTGCCGCTTCGATCGCTGCGTTGAACGCGAGCATGTTGGTCTGGCCGGCGATCGTACTGATCACCTCAATGATTTCCTGGATGTCTTCGGCGGATTTGCCAATGGTGTCCATCGCCGCCGACGCCTCGTTGAGGGTCTGGGAACCGCGCTGGGCTTCATCCTGGGTAATGCGTGCCTGATCGTTGGCGTCGCCAGTGGTTTTGACCACTTCGGCAATGGCCTGCATCAGGCGGGTGACTGACTCATCCATGGCCTGGGTCTTGGCTTCAATGGCTTCTTCCAGCTCGACCTGGGCGGTAATGTCGGTGGCGAACTTGACCACCTTGTAGGGTTGCCCCACCGCGTTGAACACAGGATTGTAGGTGGCCTGAATCCATATTTTCTGCCCGTATTTGCTGATGCGCATGAAGCGACCTGTGAAGAACTTGCCGCTGCTCAGCGCGCCCCAGAACTCACGATAAGGCGTGGTCTTGACGTACTCGGGTTCACAGAACAGCGAGTGATGGCGGTCCTTCAATTCCTCCATCCGGTAACCCACCAGATCCAGAAAGTTAGCGTTGGCCGAGAGAATATTGCCGCTCAGGTCGAATTCGATCACGCCCTGGGCGCGGTTGATGGCGTTGACCTTGCCTTCGTGCTCCATCGTCCGCAGTTTGGTCTCGGTGACGTCGGTGGCGAACTTGACGATCTTGTAGGTCTGCCCCTGGGCATCAAGAATCGGGTTGTAGGACGCTTGAATCCAGACATCCCGACCGTCCTTGCTCAGGCGCTTGTACTCGTTGGAGTCGTATTCCCCCTTGCCGAGTTTCTCCCAGAACTCGCGGTAAGCCAGAGAAGTCGCGTATTCGGGTTCACAGAACATGCGGTGATGTTGGCCCACGACTTCTTCCAGGCTGTAACCCATGGCCGCGAGAAACTTGCTGTTGGCGTTCAACACATAACCTTCAGGCGTGAACTCGATCAACGCCTGGGAGCGCTCGATTGCAGCGATTTTGCTTTCCCATTCGGCATTGCGATTGCGCACTTCCGTGACGTCGCTGGCAAATTTGACGATTTTGAAAGGCTTGCCGTTGTTGTCCATTACCGGGTTGTAGGTAGCCTGCAGCCAGATCTGGCGCCCGTCCTTGGCCTGACGCTGGTACTGACCGGCGTCAAACTTACCGGTGCCCAGCTTCTCCCAGAACATCAGGTATTCCTTGCTGGTCGCATAGTCGGGCATGCAAAACAGCCGGTGATGGCGCCCACGAATTTCCTCGATTTCGTAACCCATGCAATCGAGGAAGTTCTGGTTGGCGTACAGCACGTTGCCCTGCAGGTCGAATTCGATGACGGCCTGGGAGCGGTCGATGGCGCTCAGGAGGGAGTTCAAGTCAGCGCCGGCCTGGGCAAGTTCGGCAGCAGGGTTTGATCGGTTGTTCATGGGGCAGGTCCGCTAATTGGAGTTGGATGGGCGGGGTTCCTTCCCTGAAAGTAACAAGCAGCAGCTATTCACTTTCCAGCGTTCGAGCGCGTCGCCTGAGATGAAGCTCGGGGAAACTCGGCTTGCGTTGTTCGCTGACCAGGCAACAATCGGCGGGCCTGGCCAGTACAAAACGTGCGTGCTGGCCTATTCGCATCGGCAGCAAATGGGATGAACTTGAGCCCGGGTTGTACATTTATTTATGCATGTACAACGTTGTACCTCGGCAAGTCGACCGGCGGGGGTTGTAGGGTGCCTCGGCAGGCCTTTAACATTTACTGGCTTTTTGAAGCACATTGAAGGAGACACCGTGTCTTTGTCCCTCTGGTTGCCTACGCCGCCTTAGCGCTACGCCCCCCTCGCAACACGCTTACCGCCCCCTGATTGCGGTTTAATTCTGCCGTGCCTGATTGATCGTCGCGGCGACCCCAAAAACTCTATTGACTACAGACGCACCTGCATGCCTCAGCGTTTGGCGCTGGGCCTCATGCCGTGCCTGCTATGGGTAAATACATGCGCGAACCTATCAAAACCGCCTGGTTATCAAACATCAGGGCGGATGTCCTTGCCGGCCTGGTGGTGGCGCTGGCCCTCATCCCCGAGGCCATTGCGTTTTCCATTATTGCCGGCGTCGACCCCAAGGTCGGTCTTTACGCCTCATTCTGTATTTGTACGGTCATCGCCTTCGTTGGCGGTCGTCCCGCGATGATTTCCGCCGCCACGGGCGCCATGGCGTTGTTGATGGTGAACCTGGTCAAGGACCATGGCCTTCAGTACCTGCTGGTGGCGTCCCTGGTGTGTGGCGTTCTGCAGATAATGGCTGGCTACCTGCGGCTGGGCGAACTGATGCGATTCGTGTCTCGCTCGGTCGTCACCGGCTTTGTGAATGCCCTGGCAATCCTGATCTTCATCGCGCAGCTCCCCGAGCTCACCGGGGTTACCTGGCCGGTTTATGCCATGACCGCGGGAGGCCTGGCGATTATCTACCTCTTCCCCCGCCTGCCCGTGCTCGGGAAACTGCTTCCTTCACCGCTGGTGTGCATCGTTGTACTCACAGCTATTTCAATCAACATGGGCCTGAGCATCCACACAGTGGGAGACATGGGATCGTTGCCCGACAGCTTGCCGGTTTTCATGTGGCCGGATGTCCCGCTGACGCTGGAAACACTGTTGATCGTGCTGCCCTACTCTGCCGCGCTGGCCGTGGTGGGGCTGCTCGAATCGATGATGACAGCGACCATCGTCGACGACCTCACCGACACGGGGAGCGATAAAAACCGTGAGTGCAAAGGCCAGGGTGTCGCCAACATCGCGGCCAGTCTCATCGGTGGCATGGCGGGTTGCGCCATGATCGGGCAATCGATGATTAACGTGAAATCGGGTGGCCGAACCCGCTTGTCGACCCTCAGCGCAGGGGTGTCCCTGCTGATCATGATGGTTTTTCTGGGTGACTGGCTGGCCCGCATTCCCATGGCAGCATTGGTCGCGGTCATGATCATGGTGTCCATCAGCACCTTTAGCTGGAATTCCATCCGCAACCTCAAGGCGCACCCCCTTCCAACCAACATCGTAATGATCGTCACGGTGGTGGTCGTCGTTGCCACAGACAACCTGGCGTTCGGCGTCATCGCCGGCACCTTGCTCGCGGCGATGTTCTTCGCCAACAAGATCGGGCATGACCTGGAGGTCACGTCCAGCCGCGACCCTGAACATCGTCACCGCACCTACTATGTATCAGGCCAGGTGTTCTTCGCCTCATCGGACCGGTTCTCCAAAGCCTTTGATCTCAAGGAGCCATTGGAAACGCTGGCCATTGACCTGCGCGAGGCCCACTTGTGGGACATTACGGCAGTCGCGGCTCTGGACAAAGTGGTATTGAAGCTTCGCCGTGAAGGCGTGCAGGTGGACGTGATCGGGATGAACCGGGCGACTGCCACCCTGGTGGACCGCTTCGGCATCCATGACAAAACGGGCAGCGTTCATACACTGATGGGGCATTGACGGCCCGCGATGCGAGCTGTGGCTGTGGCTGCGGAGCGCCCGTCAAGCGCCCGTCCATGCTCCGTTGTCCGGAAAGCCCCCGGGGCGATGCGGCGGTACGCGCGTTCGTCCGTTCGAAGGACCTGTTGAACTTCATCGCCGCGCCGATACCGAAGATGCTGAACGATCTGCCCGTGGGCGGCCGCTCTCCCGCACAGCCGTACACGCCCTTGCTCGACCCGATGCGGGTCGAACGATGGCCTGACACCTCGCCCCCTTTTCAGGTAATGCACATGGCAGCAAAGGCTCACCTCGGTTTAAAAAATCATGAAGTTCTGGGGCATTTTCTAGACGCAGCTTCGCACCTGACCGGGGCGGCGGGCGCCATACTGATCCTGCAAGACGAAGACCAATGGCACACGGTAGCGACCCACGGCGCCGCACCGCTGGTGCGTCCGGACGAAATCACCGGCGGTTGGCTGAAGATGATGTTGTCCTACGGTGACGTCGTCGACGTAGGCGCAGCGATGCCCGCTGACACCGTACTGCCTGCCGGGCTCGATCAGATTGTCAACGCATCGCTGGTGTGCGTTGCGATCAGGGATTGCAACGCGGTGCTGGCCGGAGCGGTACTGATGACAATCCCGCTGCCTCATACACGACTCAGCGCCGCACACATCTACGGCCTGCAAACCCATGCCGCCGATCTTTACGACGCGCTGAAGATGGACCCGGCCAACGGGGCCGGCGCGTCTGCGGTGATCGAACGTCTGCGCTTGCTGGAGTCGGTGGTGGTCAACGCCAAGGACGCCATCCTGATCACCGAGGCGGAACCCATCGATTTGCCGGGCCCACGCATTGTTTATTGCAATCCAGCGTTCCTGACCACCACCGGTTTCAGCCTCGACGAGGTCATGGGAAAGACGCCGCGGATTCTGCAATGCCCGGAGACCGATCGCCAGACGCTGCAAAAAATCAGGGATGCGCTGCAACGGTGGGACCCCGTTGAAGTCGAGCTCATCAACACTCGGCGTGACGGCACTCAGTTCTGGGTGCAGCTCAGCATCGTGCCGGTTGCAAACGAGAAAGGCTGGTTCACCCATTGGGTTTCCGTTCAGCGCGACATCACCGAGCGCAAAGACGCAGAGCAGCATTTTCGGCAGGCTCAGCTTGATCGTGAGGAACGCGTGGCGCTCGAGTCGAGGTTGATCGAGAGAGAGCGTATTCAGGACGAGTTGTCCTACGCGGCGTTTCATGACGAGTTGACGCGGCTCAAAAACCGGGGCTATTTCATGGCCCGCATCCATTCGGCCCTAAGCAAAGGGACCACGCAGAAGCCCGGCGCGGCGACGGTGTTGTACCTGGATCTGGATCGATTCAAATACGTCAACGACGGCATGGGCCACCACGCCGGGGACAGCCTGCTGAAAAGCGTTGCCCTCCGCCTGAGCGAATGCATCGATCCCACTGCAGTGATTGCCCGCATCGGAGGCGACGAGTTCGCGATCCTCTTGACTGACGAAGGCCATCAGGAACAGGCCATCGAGACGGCCGAGCGCGTGACCCACGCCTTAAGCCTGCCGACCGCCATCGACGGGCAACAACTCTTTATCTCCTGCAGCATTGGCATTGCGACGCTGGACGTTCAGCACACCACCGCCGAAGACCTGATCCGTGACGCGGACGTGGCCATGTACGCCGCCAAGAAGAAAGGCCGTGGCAGCTGGGCCGTTTTCGACCTCTCGATGCGTCAGGCGTCGATCGACATGCTGCTGATGCAGAACGCGCTCAAGCACGCGATCACCCGCAATGAGTTCTATCTGGTGTACCAGCCGATCTATTCCATTGCGACTGAGACGATCGTAGGCGTTGAAGCCCTGGTCAGGTGGCGCCACTCGACTCTCGGCATCATCGCGCCGGATGTGTTCATCAGCGTCGCAGAGGACATTGGCGTCATCTGCGACCTTGGGCAGTGGGTCATGCGCAGCGCGTGTCGCGAAGTCAAGAAATGGAGTGACGCCGCCGGAGCAGTCACCCTCAAGCTGAACGTCAACGTGTCCGGCGTTGAACTGAACCGCAGCGACTTCGTCACGCAGGTCGCCGAGATTATCGCCGAGACCGGATTCGATGCCCACGCCCTGCAGATCGAGATCACCGAGTCAGTGTTCCTCCATGAGCCGGAGATTGTGGCCAAAACCCTTGAAGACCTTCGCGCTCAAGGCATCCGCATTGCGCTGGACGATTTCGGCACCGGGTACAGCTCCCTTGGTTACATCGACCGCTACCCCATTGACGCGATCAAGATCGACCGTTCTTTTGTCACGCGCATGATGAAACATGAACGCAGCGTCGCCATCGTCAACAGTATTTTGTCGCTGGGGCAGGCACTGGACCTGGCGATTGTCGCCGAGGGCGTCGAGACCCTTGGCCAGCTGGATCAGCTCAGGGAATTAGGCTGCCCTTACGCCCAGGGTTTCCTGCTCAGTCCGCCGGTGCTGGCTGAAGATGTGCTGGCGATGCTGATGACGAGCAAACGCCAGCCCCTCCCTTGATGCGTTAGCCACTTGAAGCTGCCGTTGCCAGGGCCACGTGCTGTATGAGTTGGGAGCGCTTACGCGGCTCAAACGATGTCGTCAACCACACCGCCATCAACCCGCAGCGCTGCGCCGGTAGTGGCCGATGCCTGGGGCGAGCACACGTAGACGATCATATTGGCGACCTCTTCGACGGTGGCGGCACGCTGAATAATCGAGCTTGGACGGTGCTCGGTTACGAAGGCCTTGGTCACTTCCTCCAGGGATTTGCCCGTGCGCGCCACTTCACTTTGCATCATGGCGGCAACGCCATCGGACAAAGTCGGCCCCGGCAGCACGCTGTTTACCGTTACCCCGGTGCCCGCAACCCGTTTCGCAAGGCCCCGGGCCAAGGCCAACTGCGCGGTCTTGGAGACGCCGTAGTGAATCATGTCAGCGGGGATGTTGCGTGCGGACTCGGACGACACGAACACCACCCTGCCCCATTTCCTGGCCACCATTGCCGGGAGCAGTGCGCGACTCAGGCGTACCCCTGACATCACGTTGGTCTGCCAGTAGCTGTCCCACACCTCATCTTCGGTTTCAAAAAAATCCTGGGGGCCATAGATCCCGGCGTTGTTGACCAAGACGTCGATAGGCCCGGCCCCCTGCAGCAGCGTTTCAACACCGCCTGCATCACTTAGATCTGCGGCGACGCCGGTAATCGTGGCACCGGGCACAGCGCTCACCAGTCGGGCAATTGCTTGCTTGACCGAGCTTTCACTGCGGCCATTGATCACCACCTCGGCACCCGCCTCGGCCAGACCTTTGGCAATCGCGAAACCGATGCCGCCGGTTGACGCGGTGACCAGCGCACGTTTGCTATTCAGCTGAATGTTCATTTCCACTCCGTCACATTTGGGTTGGGGGGCAGGCAGTACAGAACTCACCCTATTTGAGCTGCCACGGCTTGCATCGACGCAACCGCGTCTTTCGCCATCGAGTGGCCACAAGCCGCGTCTCAGAGCCTTTTGCCAGTATTTACCGTTCGTCACTCCCGGCCAATCTCTTTGAACGACAGGCCGGTACGGTCGTACTAAATCTGGCGCATATATGTCCCTATCTGCACCTCATTTTTCTGGAGAACCCATGAAAGCCATTATTTACAACGGTCCTTACGACGTCAGCGTTCAGAACGTTCCCGATGCCAAAATTGAAAAGGCGACCGACGTGCTGGTCCGCATTACCACGACCAACATCTGCGGCTCCGATTTGCACATGTATGAAGGCCGCACCAGCTTCGAAACGGGCCGGATTCTGGGTCACGAGAACCTGGGCGAAGTCATCGAAGTGGGCGCCGCAGTTGATCGCGTGAAAGTGGGCGATATGGTCTGCCTGCCGTTCAATATCGGTTGCGGCTTCTGCGAAAACTGCGAGCGCGGCCTGACCGGCTACTGCCTGACCGTCAACCCTGGCAGTGCCGGTGGTGCCTACGGTTTTGCGGAAATGGGCCCTTATGAGGGTGGTCAGGCTGAACTGCTGCGCGTGCCGTATGGCGACTTCAATTGCCTGGTGCTGCCTGAAGATGCCAAGGAGAAAGAAGACGACTACGTCATGCTGTCTGACATCCTCCCAACCGGCTGGCACGCGACTGAGTTGTCCGGCTTGCTGCCAGGTGAAAGCATCGCGATCTACGGCGCAGGCCCGGTCGGACTGATGGCCGCCCATGCCGCGATGATCAAAGGTGCCTCGCAAGTCTTTGTGGTCGACAACCATCCAGACCGTCTGGCACTCGCGGCCAAGCTGGGCGCCACGCCGATCAACACGGCACAGACCCAGGCCGTGGAGCAGATCATGAATCTCACCAATGGCAAGGGCACTGACCGTGGCTGCGAATGCGTGGGCTATCAGTGCTGCGACAAGCATGGCCATGAAGCCAATCACGAAACCATGAACAACCTGGTCGCCTCCACCAAGCCCACCGGCGGTATCGGCGTCGTGGGTGTCTTCGTGCCCCAGGATCCCAACGCTGCAAGTGATCTGGCGAAAGAAGGCAAGATGGCCTTCGACTTCGGTTCCTTCTGGTTCAAGGGTCAGCAGATCCGTACTGGCCAGGCCAACGTCAAGGCGTATAACCGTCGCCTCGCCGAGCTGATCCACCATGACCGCGCCAAGCCGTCGCAGATCATTTCCCACAGCCTGAAGTTGTCCGAAGGTCCGGACGCCTACAAGCACTTTGATCAGCGGGACGACGGCTGGACCAAAGTGGTGCTCAAGCCTTCGGCATAACCCTTCTGCACCCTCCGTTGAGGCGCTGTGACACTGGCGCCTCGACGACCCTTCCCTGGCGATCCAGTTCTCCTTGATCCAGAGGCGCAAAGGCACATCCCTGCGCGGTACGAAAACTGCATTTGCTCATCCAATCGCCAATTAGATGACGCCTGACATGACGCTGGTTCGATTTTTTTCCACAAGATTGACACCCAAAGCGCTGTCCAACTCGCTAATAGGTTTCATCGCATTAGTCTGTGTACTTTTAGTGCTCGCCACCGCCTGGCAGATGCAGCAATCGGCCAATGAGCGAGTGGACGCGGCGAAAGTGTCTGTCTCGAACATAGTCCTCGCCGCCGAACAGTTGGCGCGTGACACGATGCTGCAGGCCGATAACACCTTACAGGACATCGCAGAGCGCGTAGCCCATGACGGGATCATTGCTGATCAGCAAACTCGCCTGACGACCTTGTTGGCTCGACAGGTCGAACGTATTGATGGAATTCAAGGGCTGTTCATCTTCGATGCAAAGGGGAATTGGGTTGCAAACTCTTTTTCTCAGGGCATACAGACCAAAAACAACAGTGATCGCGCTTACTTCATTTACCATCGGGACAACACCAGCCAGGCAATCCATATTGGTTCTATCGTTGAGAGCAGAACCACCGGAGAACTGATCATCCCCATCAGCCGCCGCATTGAATCCTCTGACGGAACATTTGCGGGCGTCGCGCTCGCCACGATTCCTGTTGCCTATTTTCAAAGCTTTTTCAAACGGGTTGACATCGATAACGACGGGGTCATCTTCCTCGCTCTCGACAAAGGCGAATTGCTTGCACGGCGTCCAACGGTGGATGCGCTGATGACAACCAATATTTCAAAGGGAGATATTTTCAGTCGCTATCTTCCCCATAGTGATAGCGGCACTGCGATTATCAAGTCGGTGGTGGATGGTGTAGAGAGGATATATGCCTATCGTCGTCTATCGGGACTGCCCATCGTCGCAGCGGCAGGCATCTCATATCAGCAAGTGTTCGCGCCGTGGTGGTCTTATGTTTTCCACTCCATGACCGTTATGGCGGTGATCATTTTAGCGCTGGCGTTGCTGGGCGGGTTGCTGTACCGCCAGATCCAGCAGCTGCTGGTTGCAGAAAGCGAACTTAATGCGGCGCAGGACAAACTGGAAATCATTGCAATGACGGACAGTTTGACGTCATTGGCCAACAGGCGAAGTTTCGATGTTGCCCTTAAGAAAGAATGGGGCCGCGCGCTCAGAAACCAGTCAAGTCTTGCCGTGATCCTGTTGGACATAGACTGGTTCAAACAATACAACGATCACTACGGCCACCTGCCGGGCGATGACTGCCTCGTTGAAGTGGCTGCACTCATTGCGCAAAGTGCCAGCCGGCCTTTCGATATAGCCGCTCGTTACGGCGGCGAAGAATTTGTGATTTTGCTTCCTGAAACGGAGCTGGCGGGTGCCATTGTGGTGGCTGAAAAAGTGAGACGCTCGATAGAACAGGCGCAGATTCAACATTCAACAAGCGCCCTGGGCATCATTACGATCAGCGCTGGCGTCGTCGCGGTATGCCCGACTGACAAAAATAGCCACAGAGACAGCATGGCCGAGGCTGACCGTCTGCTGTACTGCGCAAAGATTAACGGGCGCAATTGTATAGAAGCCGCTTCATACCAGCGCGTCCCATCGGTGGTTTGCTGTGAATCGAATGGTGGATGATCGCGCTCAGGGTTGATGCGCGGCTGAATCCCCAGGCGCTCAGGGCTATGTCAAAGGCGACGGTCATCCGCGCATCAACCGGTCATGCCCCTGTCAACGGGAGGCCCCCAGGCTTCCGCGCATTTCGGCGATCATGTCCAGCAAGATGATTTTGACCGCCTGGGCCGGCACCGACAGCGGCAGATGCCCGGACAGGCACAGCGCCAGAGGCGCCTCGATCTCGGGTTCGACGATGCGGGTCAGGTGCACGTCCTGGTGCTGCTGCATCGCCCGCGCGGCGGACTCGGGCAGCACGGTCGATCCGAAGCGTTCGGCAACGGCGGTTGCAAGGGTCGAGGCCGATTCGACTTCCGCGATCACCTTCGCGCTGAGGTTGAGTTTCATCAGTGCATCGTCCACCAGCCGCCGCATGATGTTGTAGGTGCGCGGCAGCAGCAGGTCGAGCGCGGCCAGTTCGGTCAGCGGTATGCTCGGCTGGGCAGCAAACTGCGGATCGGCGCTGACCAGGTACAACTGCTCGCGCAGCAGGGGCGTGAAGCTCAGGCCGTGGATTTCGCGACCGCCGTACAGCACCGCCATGTCCATGCGCCCGTTCATGATCAGCTCACTGAGCGTGGTGCCGAAGTTTTCGTTGAGGTAGAGAAGGATCCCCGGATGCTGCTCTCGCACGCGGCGCAGCAGTGGCACCGACAGCGCCGAGGCCGCCGTGCCGGGGGCCAGCCCCACCGACACCTGACCTGACAAGGCATGGCCGGTGGCGTTGACATCGCTTTGCGCCTGTTCGCATTGACGCAGGATCAACTGCGCATGCCCGTACAGGACCTTGCCGGCTTCGGTCGGGGTCACGCCGCGCTTGGTGCGGATCAGCAACTGCTGCTGCACTTCGGTCTCGAGCGTCACCAACTGCTGGCTGAGTGCCGGTTGTGCGATGTGCAGGACGTTGGCCGCCTGGGTCATGCTGCCGATGTCGACAATCTTGACGAAGTACTTCAAACGGCGAAAATTCACGCGGTCACACCTTTGTTTAAGATCATGGCCTTGCCAGAGCAAGAGCCGCGCCAGCCGGTGAAATCCAGGCCCACGCGCAGGTCATCGCCTTTACCTATGGCCCGCGCCGGGCGCTCCAGCATCGAACCCGGACGCGGCACCCTCCTCCCTCCCACCAAATTGGTGCAGCCCGGCCCCCGTGATGCGTCATAAGGAGGCCTTATCCGTCCAGAACAAAGACGTCTTTCTGCCTGCGCGCCTCAGCTCTTAAATTAGCCTACCGACACCCGAGGAGCGGCCGCATGCCTGCCTGTCATCCGTATCGCAGCACTCACCCATGACCCGTGCCGAAACCCGACCGTTGACGTTTCGCCAGGCGCTGCTGGCCATGCTTGGGGTCTCGCTGGTGCTGATGTTGTCGGCCCTCGACCAGACCGTCATCGGCAACGCGCTGCCCACTATCGTCAGCGAGCTGAACGGTTTTGATCTGTACGCCTGGGTGGCAACCGGCTACCTGCTGACCTCGATCGTGACCATTCCGATCTTCGGCCGCCTCGGTGATTACTACGGGCGCAAGCCTTTCGTCATCGCCGCCACGCTGATCTTTATCTTCGCCTCCGTGCTGTGCGCGCTGGCCAACGGGATGGTTGCGCTGGTGGCCGGACGCGCGCTGCAGGGCATCGGCGGCGGCATGCTGGTCGGTACGGCATTCGCGTGCGTCCCTGAACTGTTTCCCGACACCCGCCAGCGCCTGCGCTGGCAGATCATGCTCAGCGCGCTGTTCAGCGTGGTCAACGCCATCGGGCCGGGGCTGGGTGGTTTCATGACCGCGCATTTTGGCTGGCGCTCGGTGTTCTGGCTGAACCTGCCGCTGGGGGCGCTGGCGTTGTATTTCGCCTGGCGCCATCTGCCTTGGTACCGGCCGGCCGCCACCGGGACGATTCGCATGGACTGGACCGGGGCGGCACTGATCGCGCTGGGCCTGGGCGCTCTGCAACTGTTCGTCGAATGGCTGGGGCATTCCAGCGCGGCGGTGTGCACGGCGCTGGGCGCTATCAGCCTGGCGGCGTTCACGGCGCTGTGGTTTCAGGAACGACGCAGTGCGGCGCCCCTGCTGCCCGGTCCGCTGTTTGCCGATCAGAGCATGCGGGTGCTGTTCATCCTCGCGCTGCTGGCCGGCGCGGTGATGTTCACCCTCTTGTTTTACCTGCCGCTGTTGCTGCAAGGGGGCTATGGCTATTCACCGCAACAGGCCGGGGTGCTGATTACGCCACTGGCGTTGAGCATCACGCTGGGGGCGATCGTCAACAGCCGGATCATGACGCGACTGCGCAACCCCAATCGCCTGCCCCAGGCCGGTTTTGCCACCCTGGGAGGCGCCTGCCTCGGCCTGGCGCTGGTCGGCCCGAGCGCGGGATTCAACACTTTGCTGGTGTTGATCCTGCTGGCGGGCCTGGGCCTGGGGTTCATCTTTCTCAACCTGTCGGTGTTCACCCAGACCCTGGTGCAGCGACAGTATCTGGGCATCGCGACCGCGCTGCAGCAATCGCTGCGACTGGTCGGCGGCCTGCTGGGCACGGCGTGCATGGGTGCGCTGGTGAACGTGCTGTATGCCTGGCACCTCGGCCGCTTGCTGACCCAGGCCGGTCAGACTCAGGCACTGTCGTTGCTGAGTGATCCGCAAGTGCTGTCCCAGGGTGCGAACGCGCCAGGTCCTGCACTGCTCAGTCCTGCACTGCTGACGCTCGGACGCACGGCATTGGTCGAGGCCATGTCCATGGGGCTGGCGACCTGCGCCGTGCTGACCGTCATCGCGCTGTGGATATTGCGGCGGCTGCCCACGGTGCAACTGATGCCCGCTCCAGGTCAGGCGGCAGGCGCCACGTCATGAACCCGACCCTTTTCTTATCCCCCTGCGCTACAGGAATTTCCCCATGAACAGCAGTCCGCAGCCGCTCGGTGCCTCCCCTGCCCCCGCGCTGCTTTTGACCGACGGGCCCGCCAAGGTCTCGATGATCGGCAGTCGTGCGTTTCTCATCGATGCTCCGGGCGATTTCGATCTGGCCGCGCAACGGCGCATCTGGGCCTTGAGCAACGCGCTGCAGCGCGAAGACGATATCGAGGAGCTGGTGCCGGGCATGACCAATCTGCTGGTGGTGCTCAAGCAAACGCCTCCCGCGCCGGACCTGATCATCGAACGACTGCGCGAAGCCTGGAGCCTGGCGCGAGAGCTCGACCTACCGGGCCGGCTGATCGAGATTCCGACCTGCTACGGGGGCGAACACGCCATCGACCTGCCAGCCATCTGCGACTTTTCCGGGCTGCCCGCCACCGAGGTGATACGGCGTCATCATCAGGCGACCTACACCGTGTTTGCGGTCGCCAGCGCGCCGGGCTTCGGCTATCTCGCAGGCCTCGATCCGGCCATCTACATGCCACGCAAGAAGGTCCCTTCGCTGAACATGCGCAAAGGCATGGTCACCATCGGCGGCATGCAATCAGGGCTTTCGGTACTCGACGGCCCCAATGGCTGGAACGCCCTGGGCAGCGCCGATCTGGCGATGTTCGACCCCTATGCCAGCGTTCCCGCCACCCTTGCACCGGGTGACACCGTACGTTTTTTGCCTGAAAGGATTGAACTGTGATCGAGATTATCGCCAGCGGCCCCCTCAACACGGTGCAGGACCTCGGGCGCCGCGGTTATCGCAACATCGGCGTCGCAACCGCCGGTGCCATGGACCCGGTCGCCCTGCGGGTCGGCAACCTGATGCTCGGCAACGCCGACAACTGTGCCGCCATCGAAATCCAGACCTTTCCCTTCAAGGTGCGCTTTACCCGCACCTTGGCAATCGCGCTGACCGGTGCTGACTGCAAGGCGCGTCTTGATGGCCAAC
This sequence comes from Pseudomonas sp. Ps21-P2, assembly GCF_039672565.1. NCBI lineage: Bacteria > Pseudomonadati > Pseudomonadota > Gammaproteobacteria > Pseudomonadales > Pseudomonadaceae > Pseudomonas > Pseudomonas sp. Ps21-P2. The sequence continues at coordinate 159,004 of NZ_JBDFPL010000005.1, read as the reverse complement.
CCATGCTGCCCTGGTGGGCTTGTACCGTGCAGGCCGGTCAGGAACTGGAGCTCAGTTTCCCCAAGGGTGGCGCCCGTGGCTACTTGTGTGTCAGCGGCGGTATCGACGTGCCGGTGCTGATGGGCTCGCGCAGCACGTCGCTGCGGGGCAACTTCGGCGGTCACGAAGGCCGGACTCTGACTGCCGGTGACACGCTGGCGGTGCTCGACGGACCTCTGCCAGCGTTGCCAGCCGGAGGGTTTGGGGTGACACCGCCAGGCCAGGCCTTGCGCGAGCACTTCCCGGTGGACGACGATGGGGCGCTGCTGCTACGGGCGATTCCGGCGGGTGAGTACGCGTTGTTCCAGGCCGATGCCGAGCGCTTCTGGGCGCAGAGCTGGAAGATCTCGGCGCAAAGCAACCGCACCGGCTATCGCCTGTCAGGGCTGGCGATCCAGCCGGAAACCGTGGTCGAAATGCGTTCCTATGGGCTGGTCCCCGGTATCGTCCAGGTGCCGCCTGCTGGCGAGCCGATCATTCAGATGAGCGACGCCAACACCGCTGGCGGTTACCCGAAGATCGCCGGGATTATCGAGGTGGACCTGTGGCGGTTGGGGCAGGCAGCGATCGGCAGCAAGATTCGTCTGGTCAAGGCAGACACCCAGGATGCAATCGCTGCCGAACAGGCGCTTGAAGGGTATGTGCAGGGGGTGGGCCGGATGCTGCAGGCGCTGGCCCTGCGCTGATAGAAGGCGGGCTTGCCGGCAACAGGGCATTGGCGGGCCCGTCGCCGACAAGCCAGATCAAATCAACTCAAATCACTTCAGCCCCGCACAGAACTCGGCAATGCGGTCACAGCCTTCGCCGAGCACGTCGAGGCTGGTGGCATAGGACAGCCGGAAGTACGGACTCATGCCATAGGCAGCGCCTTGCACCGTGGTCACGTGGTGCTCCTCCATCAAGGCCATGACGAAATCCGTGTCGTTGCCGATTCGGCGGCCACCGCGGGAGGTCCGGCCGATCAGCGCCGAGATGTTCGGGAACAGATAGAACGCACCTTCCGGCTTGTGGCACTGCAGCCCGGGAATATCCGCCAGCCGCCCGAGGACGAAATCGCGGCGCTGCTGGTAGATCGCCGCGCGCTCCTTGAGCAAGCCCTGAGGACCATCGAGCACGGCAATCGCCGCCGCCTGGGTCAGGGTGCAGATCCCGCCGCTGTTCTGGGTGTTGACGTTGCTCATCGCCTTGACCAGATCCGCCGGGCCACCGCAGAAGCCCATGCGCCAACCGGTCATGGCATACGCCTTGGACACACCGTTGACGGTCAGCACGCGGTCGAGCAGACGCGGTTCGACGTCCCCGATGGTGCAGAACTCGAAATCGTCGTAGATCAGGTGCTCGTACATGTCGTCGGTCATGATCCACACGTGCTCATGACGCAGCATCACCGACGCAATGGCGGCCATCTCGGCCCGCGAGCACGCCGAACCCGTCGGGTTGCTCGGGTAGTTGAGCAGCAGCCACTTGGTCTTCGGCGTGACGGCCGCTTCGAGGTCTTCGGGGCGCAGTTTGAAGGCATTGGCCTGGGTGCAATTGACCGGCACCGGCACACCCCCGGCGAACTTGACGATGTCGGCGTAGCTGATCCACGCCGGGGTGGGAATCAACACCTCATCGCCCGGGTTGATGGTCGCCAGCATGGCATTGAAGATGATCTGCTTGCCGCCGCCCGCAGTGAGGATCTGGGTAACGTCGTAGTCGAGATTGTTATCGCGCTTGAACTTGCGCTGAATCGCCGCGCGCAAGGCCGGCGTGCCGTCGGTGGGCGGGTATTTGGTGTCACCGGCACGGGCCGCCGCATAGGCGGCCTCGATGGCGTGCTCGGGCGTGGGGAAGTCGGGCTCGCCGGTCGACAAGCCAATGACCTTGATGCCTTGGGCGGCCAGGTCACGGGCTTTCTGGGTCATGGCCACGGACGCGGAAACGGAAACGTTTTTCAAGCGATCAGCGATAGCAGGCATTGTCATCAGTCTTCGTGGTTGCGGGATCGGGGGGGCAAAACAAGCATAAAAGCAAACGTCCGACGGGCTCCAATAGCGCTTTACTGTGGTGACATAACCTAAATGGATGGCCCCCTTCACCGTGCCGCAGATACACCAAGGCCCGGCATGATTGCCGGGCCTTGGTGGCGCGAGTCAGCCTGGGCGCTTATTGCGTGGCCGAGCCGCCCGAGGTCTGCTTGATCAGCGTCAGGGCCTTCTGGCCGCTGCGCGCGCAGTTGTCCAGATCACCCTTGGCCTCGTAAGCCTTGGCCTCGGCAATCAGCTGATTGACCTCGGACGAAGGGCCGGTGACAGACGAAGGCTTGGTGATCGCCGCTTGATCGGCGAGCTTCTGCAACTGCAGCGAGCACAGGTCCTCAGCGGCCATCGCACTGCCGGCGACCATCATCGCCGCAACAACCATTAATCGTTTCATTGCGCAGTCTCCCTGATTCATGGATAAACCCGGCCCGCCATCGGGTGGTCATTCAAGCGGTTCGAACTTCAGTGCGCTGAGCTTCTGCACCTTCTCTTCGCGCACCATCTTGTATTCGGTGTTTGGCCCGATCCACTTGGCCCAGATCTGGTCGATCTCGCCAGCGGTCTCCATGGCCATCAGCGCGTCGTTGACCTTCGCCAACAGGGCGGGCTCTTCCAGGCGCATGCCGACGCTCACCGGTTCAAGCGCCATCGGCTCTTTGACGATGCCCAGCTCGACACCGCCGGCCCCGGCCTGAGCGACCAGCTTGGCCGCCGACATGGCATTGGTCACCACGCCCAGCACCTTGTTCTGCTGCACCGCCAGGTACGCCGAACCGGTGTCCTGGAAGGTCACCGGGGTGGCCTTGGCCATGCGAATCGACTGCTCGGAGGTCGAGCCCTTGGTGGCGCTGATGCGCTTGCCTTCGAAGTACGAACGCGGTTGGTCCGCCAGCGGCTTCTTTACCACGAGCATTTCCTTTGCCACGTAGTAAGGGTCGCTGAACTGGATCTGCTGGGCGCGGGTTTTGGTGTACGCCAGGTTGGCGATGACCACATCGACGCGGCCCATCTTCACTTCCGGCACCCGTGCTTCGCCCGACAGTGGCTTGAGTTCAACCTTCACGCCCAAGTGCTTGGCCAGCGTGCTGCACAAGTCCACGTCCATGCCTTCGAGCACGCGGGTTTGTGGGTTGGGCGAAGAGAACGGCGGCACATCGGAGTAAACGCCGCAGCTCAGGGTTTGTTTCGCCTGGATATCCGCCCATTGATCGGCGTGAGCCGCCATGGCGATTACCGGGGTGACGATCAGGGCCAGACAGGCCGATTTGATACGCATGCATCCATCCTCAAAAAATGGTGTTGTGTGGGCGGCAGCCTGAGCGCGCGGGTATGCCGCGCGAGGGTCGTGGGCGGCTCTGACGGCGCCTCAATGAGAACGTAGATCGCTGATGAAACGTTGCGCGCGAGGGTGCGCGGGCTCGCTGAAAAACACCTCGGGCGTGGCTTTCTCGAGAATCTGCCCGGCGTCCATGAACCAGATGGTGTCGGCCACTTCGCGAGCGAAGTGCATCTCGTGGGTCACGCACATCATGGTCATGCCCTCCTTCGCCAGGCCGCGCATCACGCTCAGCACTTCCCCGACCATTTCCGGATCGAGGGCACTGGTGGGTTCGTCGAACAGCATCACCGGCGGCTCCATGGCCAGCGCCCGGGCGATGGCCACGCGCTGCTGCTGCCCGCCCGACAACTGCCCGGGATAGGCACCCGCCTTGTGGGCCATGCCGACACGATCCAGTAGCTCCATCGCCTGCTTCTTCGCGGCCGAGCCCTTGATGCCTCTGACCTTGGTCGGCGACAGCACGACGTTGTCGAGCACCGACAGATGCGGGAACAGGTTGAAGCTCTGGAACACGAAGCCGATGCGGCTGCGCAGGCGATTGACGTTGGCATCGGTGCCGTGGATGTCGTGGCCTTCGAACAGAATCTGTCCGCCCTGGATGGCCTCGAGGCGATTGACGGTTCGGATCAGCGTCGATTTGCCCGAGCCCGAGGGGCCGCAGACCACCACCACTTCACCCTTGGAGATTTCCGCGTTGATGGTGGTCAGGGCACGGTACTCGCCGTACCACTTGTCGATGTTGGAAAACGTGATCATGGGTTTCATGGCGATTACCTGGGCAGATCGGTGGAGGCGAGTTCGGGAATGGCCTTGGCGGCAGATGCTCTGCCGTTGTCGCCTTGGCGCTTGCGCTCGATGCGATATTCCACGGCACCGGCCAGCCGGGTCAGGCTGTAGCAGATGCAGAAGTAGCTGATCGCCAGAATGAAATAGACCTGGAACGGTTTGGTCAGCAGCTGGTTGTTGACCTGATTGGCCGAGAAGGTCAGCTCCTGCAGGTTGATGATGTAGCCCAGCGTGGTTTCCTTGATGATCGAGACGAACTGGCTGATCAGGCTCGGCAAAGCGTTGTAGAGCGCCTGCGGCAGGATCACGTAACTCATCGCCCGCCAGTAGCCCATTCCCAGCGCTCGGGAGGCCTCGTACTGACCCGTGGGCAGCGCCTGGATCCCGCCCCGCACGATCTCGCTGAGGTAAGCGCTCTGGTAAATCACCAGCGTGCACAGCATGGTGGTGAAGGCGCTGATGTTATGGCCGATCAGCACCGGCACCAGAAAGTAGGTCCAGAAGATCACCAGCAACAGCGGGATGCCGCGCAGCACATACACCCAGACGAATGCCGGGTAGCGCAGCACGCGGAACGGCGAGATGCGCGCCATGGCCAGCAGCATGCTCAGCGGAAAGGCGATCACCAGCGCCAGTGCCGACAGCACCAGGGTGTTGACCAGGCCGCCCATCGGCCCGCTCGGGTACTGGCCGATCAACAGCAATTCCCAGTTGCCGCGCAGGATAGTAAAAACATCGAACATGTGGGATTACCTCGCCCGCGCCAGATCGAAACGACGAGCGATCAACGCCCCGATACCCATCAGCACCAGCGAGACCGCCAGGTAGCCGACTGTGGCAACCAGGTATGACTCGAAGGTGCGAAAGGTGTAGTTCTCGACTTCACGGGTGGCGTAGGTCAATTCGACCACGCCGATGGCCATGGCCAGGCTCGTGTTCTTGAACAGCAAGACGGTGTGGTTGATCAACGAGGGCAGCGAGTTGCGTACGCCCTGGGGCAGGATCACGTAACGCATCGAACGCACATAACCCAGGCCCAGCGCCCGCGAGGCTTCGGTCTGGCCCTCGGGAATCGCCCGCAAGCCGGCGCGCAGGTCCTCGGCGAAATACGCCGCCTGGCACAGCCCCAGGGCGATCACCGCAAAGATGAATTCAGAGCTGAAATCGGCCAGCCACAGCTGCACGCTTTCCGGCAGGAGCGTCGGCACACCGAAGTACCAGAGCATCAACTGCACCAGGGTCGGGACATTACGGTGGTACGCCACATACGCGGCGACCAGGTGTTCGGCCAGTTTGTTGTGGGTCAGGCGCACCACCACCAGCAAAAACGCCAGACTCATGGCCAGCAGCCAGGCGAAGAGCATCAACTTGAGGGTCAACAGCGCACCCTGAAGCATCAGTGCGGCGTATTCGCCGGTCAGAATCGGCCCCAGATCGAAACCTTTAATCATGGGAGTCACCTATGGAAGTCTGTAGCGGCAGCGTCAATCGAAAGCCGGAGCCCGGAGGGGCATGACGGATGCATCCGTTCTTGTCCGGCAGCCGCCTCAACTCCCCTGGGGGCGCGTGGTTTGCAGACCTCCGGGGACCTGCAGCGTCGGGGTGATTTCCATATGGCCGACGTTCATCGACACCGGCGCCGCGATGGCAAAGGCGATGGCGTCGGCAATGTCGGCCGCGACCGGCAGCTCGAAGCCTTCGATGTACTTCTTGTGGCTTTCTTCCGGGTTGCCGTGGACGTGGGCAAAGATGTCCGTGGCCACGCGGCCGGGGCAGATTTCAGTCACCCGCACGCGCTTGCCGAACACGTCGATGCGCAGGTTGCGCGAGAGCATGCTGACCGCAGCTTTGGTGGCGTGGTAGGTCGAGTTGCCGCCGAAGTTGTAGGCGGCCGCGATCGAGCTGATGTTGATCACATGGCCGCGGTCGCGGCTGACCATGCCGGGCACCAGCAAGCGGGTCAGGTGCAGCACCGCGCGCAGGTTGACGTCGATCAGTGCGTCGATGCCCTCGGCGTCGGCATTGAGAATCGAGCCAGGGCGATCGACGCCGGCGTTGTTGACCAGAATGTCGATGTCCAGTCCTTCGGTCAGCGCTGTAATGCCCGCCAGGTCAGCCACGTCCACGGCGTGGGGAATGCAGCCTGTACGGGCAGCGAGGGCGGCGAGGTTATCGGCGTTGCGGGCCACCGCGTGCACGGTGATGCCTTCGCGACACAGGCGCTCGACCGTGGCAGCACCGATGCCCGAAGAAGCGCCGGTCACCAGTGCGGTCTTGTAGTCTGAAAATGGCATCTCTCATTCCTCATCAATTCGTTCGGCGACCCCGTGTTGCCGGTGTCGGAAAATAGGGGCCGGGCCTGTGTCACGACTCTACTGGGCCACGATTGCGGGCGCCAAGACGTAATCACTGTGTGGCGATAAGCGCTGCTTATGGCCCGCCGCAGCCCAATGAACTCAGGGGATCAGCCGCGAGATCGGGACAATTTCACCGCCGCCCTGCTGGATTTCTTCACGGATGTCCCGCGCCAGTTGCACTGCCCCTGCGGTATCGCCATGGAGCAGAATCGAACAGGCGTCGATGTTGATGCGCTCGCCGCTGTAGCAGGTCACAGTGCCGTCGTCGAGAAACTGCCGGACCCGCTCGCGGACCTTGCCCGGCTCCTTGATCACCGAATCGGGCAGTTTGCGGGGCACCAGCAGGCCGTTCTTGTCGTAGGCGCGGTCGGCCAGAAAAGTAGTCGCCACGCGCAAGCCGTGACGTTCGGCGGCGCCCTCGATGGCGCGGCTGGTGGACGAACTGACAATGATGTTCGGATCGAAGGCCGCCACGGCGGCGATCAGCGGCGCCGCCAGTTCGGCGTCGGCTGCGGCCATGTTGCCCAACGCCCCGTGAAAACTCATGTGGGTCAGCCGATGCCCCGCGACGGCGGCAAAGCCGGCCAGTGCGCCGAGCTGGTAGATCACGTACGTAGCCAGTTCCCGCGGCTCGATCTGCATCGGCCGGCGACCGAAACCGAGCAGATCGGGAAAGCCCACGTGAGCACCCAGATCGATGCCTCCGGCAAGCGCCAGACGCACCGTGGTGTCCATGATCAGCGGATCCCCGGCATGGAAGCCGCAGGCGACGTTGGCCGACGAAATGATCTGCATCAACGCCTCGTCCTCGCCCATCCGGTAGGCCGCGAAGCCCTCGCCGAGGTCGGCGTTCAAATCGATTTTCATGCCCTGCTCCTTATGCCCTGCTTGTCATGCGTGGACCAGCGACAGCAGCGCCGTGCCGTACTCGACCCGTTGCTGTTCGTCGACCATGAACGCTTTCACGGTGCCCGCTGCGGTGGCGGTGACCGGCAGCAAAACGTCGCCGACCTGAATCAAGCCGATCAATGTACCCACGGCGATCACATCGCCGGGCTGCACTTCAGGCGTGTCGCGGCCGGGATGGCGGGACAGGAAGCGTCCGCAGACCGTGGCCATGGCACCTATTCGGGTCGCGGGCGCAGCGGGTTCCGCTGCCTGGGCCGTCACCGCAGCCCCGGACGCGACGCGATTGAGCGGACGGGTCAGGCGCAGGCTGAAGTCGCCGCTGTGCAACTCGAACTGCGCCAGGTTGGCGCTGCTGATCCATTCCACGATCTGTCGAATCTTGCTGATGTGCATCGCGCTTACTCCGCTTGCCGTCGGGCCTTGAGCCAACGTTCCAGATGATGGATGTCCACCGAGCCCGCGCAGAAATCCGGGTCTTGAAGGATGTCGCGATGGAGCGCGACGTTACTGCTGATGCCTTCGATGCGCAGCTGCGAGAGCGCCGTGCGCATACGCGCCAGCGCTTCGTGGCGGGTCGCGCCGTGGGTGATGACCTTGGCAATCATGGAGTCGTAGTACGGGGGCACCTGGTAGCCGGCGGTTACATGGGAATCGACGCGCACGCCCATGCCGCCGGGGACTTCCCAACGCGTTATGCGCCCTGGGGTGGGAATGAAGGTCTGCGGATCCTCGGCGTTGATGCGGCACTCCAGCGCATGACCCAGCGTGTGGATGTCGCGCTGTTCGAAAGTCAGCGGTTCCCCCATCGCCATGCGCAGTTGCTGTTGAACGATGTCGATACCCGTGGTCAATTCGGTCACCGGGTGCTCGACCTGCAAGCGGGTATTCATCTCGATGAAATAGAACTCGTCGTCTTCGAACAGGAATTCGAAGGTGCCCACCCCGCGGTAGCCGATCTGTTGGCAGGCCCGCACGCAACGCTCGCCGACGGCCGCCAGCAGCGCTGCATCGATACCCGGCGCCGGCGCCTCCTCGAGCACTTTCTGATGACGGCGCTGTTGCGAACAATCACGGCTGCCCAGCCACACGCCCCGGCCATGGTTATCGCACAGCACCTGGATCTCGACATGGCGCGGATGGCCGAGGAATTTCTCGATATACAGCTCGGGATTGCCGAAGGCCCGTCGGGCTTCCTCACGGGTGACGCTGACGGCCGGCAGCAGATCCTCACTGCGCTCGACTTTGCGCATGCCGCGCCCGCCGCCCCCGCCTGCGGCCTTGACGATCACCGGATAACCGATTTCGTCGCCGATGCGCTGGATCAGCAACGGATCGTCCGGCAACGCGCCTTCGGGTCCCGGCACGCAGGGCACGCCAGCCTTGCGCATGGCACGCTTGGCCGCCACCTTGTCGCCCATTTGCCGAATGCATGTGGCGGTCGGCCCGATAAAGGTCATGCCGGCGGCTTCGACACGCTCACTGAAGTCTGCGTTCTCGGACAGGAAGCCATAGCCGGGGTGGATGGCCTGGGCGCCGGAGGCCTGTGCCGCATAGATGATCGCTTGCTGATTCAGGTAGCTCTGTCCGGGCGCGGCCGGGCCGATGCACAAGGCTTCGTCGGCATACTGCAGGTAAGACGCCTGGGCATCGGCCTGGGAATAGACCATGACGGTTTTCAAGCCGAGGCCGTGGCACGCGCGCTGAATGCGCAGGGCAATTTCACCGCGGTTGGCGATCAGTACTGTGTCGAACATGGGAAACCTGCCTGGGGCTAAATGAGGTCGAACAGCGGCTGACCGGATTCCACTTCGGTGCCGCCCGCTGCGAGGATCGCGTTGACCTGCCCGGCGCGGATGGCCGTGACCTGATGAAACATCTTCATCGCCTCGACGATGCACAGTGTCTGCCCCGCGGTCACGGCATCACCGATTGCCACGAACGGCGGCTCATCCGGCGAAGGGGTCAGGTGCAGGACGCCGTACAGCGGCGAACACACCGGTTGGCGGACCGGCTCCGAATGACTCACATCTGCCGGGGCGTTTGCCGGTGCATTTGCGGGCGCCGCAGCAGGCTCGACGGTTGGTTGAACAGCGGTGGTTTCGACGACGGGCGTTGCGACAGGCGCTCCGGCATGGCGGCTCAGCGTGACCGTCGTGCCGCCTTCGCTAAGCGTCAGTGCGCTCAGATCGGACTCGGCAAGCAGGTCGATCAGTTGTTTGATGCGCTGTTGATCCATCTCTTTTTTCTGCCTCTTGCTCGCTCGGCCGAGCGGTCATGACTCGGGTCTGCCGCCAATGTACCGAGGCTGCCGGGTGGCACGCCAAGAGCCTTTATAACTGGAGCAATAAGCCCGACTTATGACCGCTTTTGCACCGGCCATCACGGCGCTGCACTTATTAAATGCACAACGCACATCCATAAGTGTTTGTTATCCAGCCAGAGCGAAGTTGTCTTAACCCGCCGATTAAAACTTTGCGTAGTTTTGCGCTGTGCCGAGAACAGCAAGACGTGACACAGATCACGCAAAGGAAACGCTGCCTGCAACGGCGGGCAATTAATAACAGGGGCTGACTCAGCGCCGTAATCGGTTATTCCTGCGCACTACCGCGCACGCTCAACACTGCCAATCGCACGGTATTCCACACTTCATGCAACGGCATTAGGTAGCATCATGACCTTGATTAAATACTCCACGGGGATTCTCGGCTTGCTGGCCGCTCACAATGCGATGGCAGCAGGTTTAATCGATGACAGCCACACGACGTTATTGGCTCGTAACTTCTACAGTAACGCCGATAACCGCGATGGCGCCGCAGCGCCTAATTACACTCAAGAGTGGGGCCAGGGCTTTATTCTGAACTTCGCCTCCGGCTTCACCCAGGGTCCCGTCGGTTTTGGTGTCGACGCCGTGGGCATGCTGGGGATCAAGCTGGACTCAGGCAAGGGCGTGCACTACAACCCCACCGGCAGCGCTCGTCAGGGCAACATCTTCCCTACCGACGGCGATGGCCGTGCGGTCGACGACTTCAGCAGCGTCGGCATGACCCTCAAGGCCCTGGTCTCGAAAACCGAGTTCCGTTACGGCACCCTGCAACCGAAGCTGCCGATCCTGATCGCCAGTGATCGTCTGGTCTGGCAAACCTTTCAGGGTGCCCAGGTAGAGTCGCGGGAGATCGATAACCTGACCCTCACCGCCGGCCGTATCGACAAGGTCAAAGAGCGCGGTTCAACCGATGAAGAAGGTCTTTCGATCGCGGGGTCGAATGCCAAGTTTGACCCGGTCAATCCAGGCATCAATACCACGCGCAGCACCTATTCCCATGAATTCTGGTATGGCGGCGGTTCATACAAAGCCACCCCTGATTTGACCCTACAGTACTATTACGCCAACTTGACCAACTTTTACAAACAGCACTTTCTGGGTGCCTTATATGGTCTTCAGTTGGGGCCGGGACGTTTAACGTCGGATATTCGTCATTGGGACAACAGCTCCGATGGCCGTAACGGTAATGACCCTGATTACTTCAGTACGGGCTATTACGGCAACGGTGTGACCCGCGGCAAAGTCGACAGCCGTTTGACCAGTGGGCTGTTTACTTACACCTTGGGCGCGCACGCTGTTTCTGCGGGTTACCAACAAGTCAACGGCAGCAGCGATGCCGTCTGGCTCAACGAAGGCGCAGGCACCACCAGCTACTTCATGACGGAAACCATGTCCGGTAAATTCCAGCGAGCCGGCGAGCGCGCCTGGCAGTTGCGCTACGCCTATGACTTCGCCGGAATGGGCTTCCCGGGCTGGTCGCTGAAGACGGTCTATACCAATGGCGATCACATCAAGACCGCTGCCGCCGACGGCAAGGAATGGACCCGCGACACGACGCTGGCCTACGTGGTGCAATCCGGCCCCGCCAAAGGCCTGAGCACCGCCGTTCGCCAGGGCGTGTTCCGCACCGACATGCAGCGCGACACCGACGAATACCGGGTCATTATCGACTACCCGATCTCGTTGTTTTGAGACGACGCCGCGCACTTCAGGGGTGCGCCTTGCTAACCCCGAGCTATCCGGGTCAAGGCGACAGTGCAAAGCTGTCGCCCTGTCACCTCCAAGCATTCCGGATTACGCTGAAACGGGCACGCTCCACGGCGCAAACCCTCGAAGCACGTTGTCAATCTCCGAGACCACCTGCTTCGTTGCCTCCTCGATCAGCCCTTCATTGCGACACAACACCCAGCCGTTCTCTGAAACCGCCCGCTCGAACGCCTGGGTGCACGCAGCGTGTTCGTCCAGTGAGTGAATCACCGTACTGCTCAACCCACGGCGTCGAGCGGCGGCCCTCCCCCATGAAATCTCCGCCGCAGTGACCACCCCGACGTGCAAGTCCGGCACGCGCACATCCCGATCAATGTTCAACTGCAAAATCTCTGCGAACGGGACCAGCCGGCGAAAGGCGGCATCGGACGGGTACCAGCGATCCATAAGGATGATGCTGTCGGCGGTCTGCTTCGTCAGGACGTTTCGGGAAATCCAGCCACGGCTGTCAGCAAGACGCTTACACACCTCCCACTCCAGATCCCGGTCGGGGTGTCTGACGAGTTGATTGACGAGCGCCATTGTTTCACCCCGGTGGGGGTCACTTTTGCTCTCGCACAGCCGAATCACTTTCTTGTGGTCAGCCCTCACAGATTTCGTCACGGCTTCCAGGAGGGTGGTTTTACCCACCCCCTTTGGCCCATCCAGAGAAACAAACAGCGGATGGTTCATGCTTTAAACAGCGAGGGCTTCATCAATGGCGGCAGTCAGCCGTGGATCATCCGCCGTCACATCCGGCGCAAAGCGGCCAATCACCTTGCCGTCTCGCCCGATCAGGAATTTCTCGAAATTCCACAGCACGTCGGTGCCTGCGCCGCTTTCAATGCCGTAGCCCCTGAGGCGTTCACGGAACGGCCCGTCGCCGGTGGCAGCGGGCTGGGCGGCGGTGAGTTCGCGGTAGAGCGGGTGCGTATCATCGCCGGCAACCGATATCTTCGAAAACAGCGGGAAGTGCACGTCATAGGTGGTCGAGCAAAACGACTGGATGTCGCTGTCGCTGCCAGGCTCCTGCTCTTTGAAGTTGTTGGCCGGAAAGCCCAGCACTTCAAGACCGGCGTCTTTCTTGCCTTGGTAAAGGCTTTCAAGCCCTTCGTATTGTGGCGTCAGTCCGCATTTGGAAGCCACGTTCACCACCAGCAGCACTTTGCCCTTGTACTGGCCCAGAGTGGCCGGCGTGCCATCGATTTGCTTGAGGGGAATGTCGTACAGAGAATCCGTCATGGGTGGCTCCTGCTTGCTGGGTCGGGATGTCTGGACCAACCTCATCGGTCAGCCTTTAGGGACACCTTAAAGCATGCTGCCGATGATTCGTTGATGTTTTTCGCCCTCCTCCCAAGGCTTTGTCAGAGAGGCAGAACATGGTTCGGCCCTTTCCTCGTTCGAGCGGAGATACCGTTCAGCGTCCCGGGCGTAATTCTTCGATCAACGGTCAGAACCTATGTGACAGTATGGCAGTCTGACATCACATATTATTTTCTCGGCCCTGCGAGGCCTGACATGAATGACCTGCACCGCCGCAACCCGTGTCGCCTGCCTGTACTGCTGTTGATCACGCTGTCCACGGTGATCGCACTTTCCATCGTGTGGGAATTCGAGCTCGAAGCCTGGGTGATGCGCTGGCTCGCCTTGCCCTATGACACTGACTTTGAAGACGCCGAAAGATGGCGATTCGTCCTCACTGTCACAGGGTTTTCCCTGATCTCGTTGATCATCCCGACGATCCTGCTCAAACGCCTGATCGCCAACGCCCAGTCCAGCTTCCGCGGACTGAAACAGGCACAGGCGCAGACTGAAACCCTGGCCACCTATGACTCGCTCAGTGGGCTGATCAACCGGCGCATCTTCATGGACATGGTTCGCAATCAGCTCGGTTTGAAGCGGCCTGCGGCAGTCATGCTCATCGATCTGGACCACTTCAAGGCGGTCAATGATCAGCACGGCCACGCCGCCGGCGATACGGTGCTCGTGGAAATAGCGCGCAGGCTCGAAGCCATCGCCGACGATAACGGCGGCGTGGCGGTGCGCCTGGGCGGTGATGAGTTCTGCCTGCTGTTTCTCACGTTCAAACACCAGGCCGAGCTCTGCCAGATCGCCGAGGCGGCTGTGTCCGGGCTTGGCGCGCCATTGTCCGGCGCCGTCGAGCCTTCGGCGTTGGGCGCCACCATTGGCATTGCACGGTCGTGGACCGACGCACAGGAGGCTTCGGCGTTGCTGCACTGCGCCGACACGGCGATGTACCGAGGCAAGAAGGACGGACGGTCGACCTACAACTTCTACGACAGCGAATACGAAAAGCAGCGCCGGGCTCAGGCCGACCTTGAACTGGCACTGAGACGGGCGGTTGAAGCAGACGAAATCGTGCCCTACTTCCAGCCCATCGTGGCGCTCCCTTCTCAGGAGGTTGTGGGGTTTGAAGTCCTCGCACGCTGGCTCAAGCCCGACGGCAGCACCGCCACACCGGCCGACTTCATTCCGGTGCTGGAGCGCCTGGGATTGATCCCGGCCATGACCCGCTCGCTGATCAGCCAAGCCTGTCGCGCCGCGAATCGTTGGGACGATCACCTGCGCTTGTCCATGAACGTCAGCGCCGCCATGGTGACCGACGCGCTGTTTCCCGATCAGTTGCTGGAGCAACTGCGGCAAGAGCAGTTTGCGTTTCACCGCTTCGAAGTCGAAATCACCGAGGAAGCCCTGGTCGGCAATCTGGACGTGGCGCGGCAGAACCTGAGCAAATTGCACGAGCACGGCATTACGGTGGCGCTGGATGACTTCGGTATCGGGTATTCCAGCCTGTATCACCTGACCCGCCTGTCCATCGACAAGATCAAAATAGACCGGTCGTTCTTTGAACCCGGGCAAACCGATCACCTGCCCATGGTCGAAGCGATCCTGGGCATGGCGCGCAGCCTGAAAATGCAGGTCACGGCCGAAGGCGTCGAGGAGTTCCACCTGCCCCATCTGCCGTCCTGGCTGGCCAACAGCGGATGTGATTATGCCCAGGGCTACCTCTACGGCCGCCCGAAGCCTGCTTCGAGTCTGTTCTGCTACAACCACCCATCGTTTGCCCAGCTGGCAGGCTGAGGCATCGTCGGCATGTGCGCGGGTCATAGCGTCTGCGCTTCCGGGTCTTCGCGGGCCAGTCGGCGCGGCTCAGTCAGTGCGGTTTGAAATGCACTGAACGCTGGCGCCGGCCTTGACTCCAAATCTTGCCCCGACGCTCACGGCCAACGTGTCGCGTCGGCGAGCATTCGAATCATCTGCCAGATCAAGGAATTCCCATGACCGATCCACGCAATGTCGCCCACGACAAAAAAGTCCAGCAAGAAAAGAAGAACCACGGCGAAGAAGTCGCACCGGATGCCGTGCACGCACCGCAGCCAGGCATGAAGCCCGCGCTCAAGCACGATGATGATGCTGCAGAGCAAGAAGAACAGGCGTGAATCAGGCGCTGAACCGAGCCTGATATCAGCGTTTGGCGGCGCTGACTGACGTCAGTTGCCGCTGTATTTCCTCTTCCCCTTGTCATTATTCGTAAGTTCCCCCGCACAGCCCCTGCACTTGGCCATCATCTGCCTGAAAGCATGACAGGGCACCACCTCCTCTTGAAAGCATCGGCGCGGTCCCTATCTTGGGCTTCTGTATTCGGTTTGAACCGGACAGGAGCCAGTCTCCTGCTGCCTGCGAGAGAGAGAAGGAGGCCAGATCATGCGCGGCAATGCCGTCAACCACCCAAAATCCGACCCATCTTCCGTCAAGCACCCGGGCGCCCAGTGGCGGTTGATGAGTGCCTACGAGCGCTTCGAGCAACTGGTGGTCATCGCCCTCAGTTTGATCATCGCCGTGGTGATTCTCATCGCGCTACTGGCGCTGAGCCGGAAGTTCGTCATCCTCGACACCCTGACCACGCCGACGTCGACCATTGCCGCGCTGGGCTTCGCGACCCTGGTGCTTGGCGTGGTCTGCTGGTTGCTGGGCAAGCGAGACCTGTCGGCGCAGGATTAGCGGCCTGGCATCCGGGCAGGACTGCCCTCCCATGCCTTTGCCGATCGGTTGCGTGAACACTTCCCCGCGTTGCACCCCAGGTGGTTCAAAGCTGACTGACACAACCGAATGGCCGGAAGGCGCCGATGAGTAGCGGCCTTGGGCTCACCCGTTGAAGAACGTCCGGGACGCTTCGGTGATCCGGTCGATCAGGCGATGCTGGCGGAGGGCGTCTTCAAAGCGGGTCGCGTTGCTGGAGCCCGTGGCTTTGTCCTCGGCATAGGCGGCGTAGAGGTAGGCCACGTCCTGCGCACTGGCATCGAGGTGTGACACGTCAAGGGGCTGGTATTGCGCAGGGATCGGCAATT
This sequence comes from Pseudomonas sp. Ps21-P2, assembly GCF_039672565.1. Taxonomy (NCBI): domain Bacteria; kingdom Pseudomonadati; phylum Pseudomonadota; class Gammaproteobacteria; order Pseudomonadales; family Pseudomonadaceae; genus Pseudomonas; species Pseudomonas sp. Ps21-P2. The sequence goes on along the minus strand of NZ_JBDFPL010000005.1, from coordinate 143,111 downwards.
CCACGAACCTGTCGCTGCCGCCGGTCATCGACGCAATAGCATTGTCGTGAGTGTTCTGGAAACCGCGCGGATTGGTGATCCGCAGCGCGCCCTCCGTGCCGGTGATGTCGATCTGCAGGCCGGTTTTGTGGTCCTGGCCTCCCTCGAGCTGAACCGAGAACAAGCCGCCCCCAGGCAGCGTGCCGATGATCATGACTTCGTTCGGGGCGTCATAGGGAATCTGCTCGCCGGTTTCCTCAATTGTGGTGACCGGGAATTGAGTCTGCGCAACCGCCGCGAGCATTTGTGGGAAGCCAACGCCATGAAACAGCATGTCGTGAAAGTGCCCGCCGTAGATCGACAACAGGTGGGTGAAGTTTTCGGTGTTGACCGCCCACTTGGCAAATGCCGGCATGACCGCACCGAATGCGTCCACGCCCACCGACATTCGCACCGCCCTGATGCTGCCGATGTGACCCTGCCGGATCAGGTCGTGCCAATACCGCGAACTCGGCGAGAAGCGGCGCTGCAGGCCGATGATATGGCTGATGCCTCTGGCGTTGGCCATTTCCAGGATCTGCTCCGATTGCGCGGTGGTAGTGGACAGCGGCCATTCGCAGTACACGTCTTTGCCCGCCTCGATCACCTTTTGGGTAAGCCGACCGTGTTCGGGCGTGGGCGCCAGCACCACCACAAGGTCAACGTCGGGATGGCTGACCAGTTCATCGGCGTTGTCGAACGCGTGGCGGATCTTGAAATCATCGGCATAGCCGCGCACCTTTTGCAGGTCACGACCGGAAAGCGCCACCACCTCGAATGCGTCAAGGGATTGCAGGGCAGGAATGTGTCCGTAGCGCGCCCACCCGCCGGTGCCGATGATGCCGACGCGGATTTTATGAGTCATTGAGCGTTCCTCTGTTCATGAAAGTGACGAGCGAGGCACCTGCGAGTCCTGCATTGCCGGAGCGAGCGGGAGATCGCGCAGAGGCACAACGCGCTGGTGAAACAGAGTAGGCGTTCTCAGGTAGACGATTAAGAGGGTCAAGCGTCCATGCATAGGTGACGAATGTGTCCGCAATGGGTAAAGAAACGGCCGGGCTTAGCCAGCCTTTTCAATCACCAGGCCGCGGGCAAAATGAGCGACGACGAAGTCCACGAAAACCCTGACCCTGGGCGCCATTTGCCGGCTGCTCGGCCAGACAATATGAAAGGTGCTCGCGCCTGTCAGGTGCGTCGGGAGCAACGTCTGAAGCTGCCCGTTTGCCACCGCATCCCGGACCGCGAAATCGGGCAGACACGCAATCCCGCGACCCGCTTTGGCCATGTACAGCAAGGCAGCGACATCGCTGCAGATCATGGCGACGGGCAGTTGACCCACGGTTGACCGGGCGGCGGTCTGTTTGAAAGGCCATTGATACAGCTTTCCCGAATTCTGCCAGCGGTAGTGAAGGCACGCATGGTCCAGCAGGTCTGCGGGGCTGGACGGCACACCGTGAGCGTTGAGGTACCCAGGCGCGGCGACGATGCAGGCGCGGTATGGGCCCAAAGGCCGGGACTTGAGCCGGGAGTCGCTTAGATCGGTGCCCCGGATGACGACGTCGAACCCCTCCTCGATCACATCCACCAGCCGGTCAGTAAAGTCCAGGTCCAGCTCGATCTCAGGGTAGGCCTGCATGAAATCGGCGATAACCGGCAGCGGCAGCCCTCCCGCCAGGGCCAGCCCGACGCGCAACCGACCTCGCGGGCGCCCGGTCATCGCGGACATGTGGTCTTCGGCGGCCTGGACTTCGTCGAGGATGCGCCGGCACCGCTGCAGAAACTCCTCGCCTTCCGAGGTGAGGCGAACGGTGCGAGTGCTCCGCTGAAACAGCCGCACCCCCATCCGCGCCTCCAACCGGGAGATGCTTTTACTCACCGCAGAAGCAGAAATGCCCAAACTGCGTCCGGTGGCAACAAAGCTCTGGGTTTGTGCTGTCTGGACAAAAATTTCCAGCCCGCCCAGTGCGTTCAATCTGTCCAACCGTGCCTCGCTTGCGACATTCGATAGAAGGTGTGATGAAGAATAACTAAGACGCCTTCGACGTGTTCAAGTTGAACAATGTCGCTGCCGTGCCTCTTCGATAGTCGGTCGGCGTCTGGTTCATCTCGTAGCGGAAGTGTCGGTTGAAGTTCGACAGGTTGATGTAACCCACTTCAAAACAGACATCGGCGATGGACATCTGTGTCTGCAGCAACAACCGGCAGGCTTTCTGAATGCGCAGCTTGCGCATCAGGTCGATAAACCCGTGGCCCGTCGCGCGCTTGAAGAACCGCGAGAACCCCGGCTCGCTCATGTGCAGTCGCTCGGCGATCACAGACAGCCTAATATCCCCCGTCAGCTCCCGTTGCAGGTAGTCGAACGCCCGATGAACCCGCTCGGCGCTTTTGGCATCCAGAGCAGGCGCGTAGCACGAACTCGCCAGCGTGCGAGCTTCACGGGCAGGCGCTGTGCTCAGGATGTTGAGCAGATCGAGAAACAGCAGCAGGCGCGGCAACCCCTGCGCCATGCCGATGCGTTCAAGCAGCTCCGCCGCCTGAATTGCTGTACCGCCGGTAAATTCCAGCCCGCGGCGGGCGCGGTCAAACAACCCCTGCAATTCGCCCAGTTCAGGCAGCGTCTCGCGCAGCGCCAGCAACGTAGCGCCGTCGAATTGCAGCACGACGTCCCGGCCTTGCAGGTGCTCCCCCGGCGCCAGATCGCCCATCCAGTCATGGGGCAGATCAGGGCCGATCAGCGCGACATGGCCGGGGCCGAAAGCGCCGATGTAATCGCCCGCCACCAGTTTGCCGCTGCCTTTGCGGATCAGATGGATTTCGTACTCGGGATGATGATTCCACCGCGCGAGCGGATAGGGATAGTCGTGCTCGTACCAGCGAAAACTCTGCTGGGGCGCCGGCAGGATGATTTCCAGCTCGGCAGGCAGCTGCTCGAATAAGGCGGTTCGGCTTTCAGGCATGTCTGCCCCTTTTTTGTCGTTGTTGGCGCGAGCGTCCACACACCATACCCCTCTTGCTTCCCCCTGCTCCACCTCGCCTGTCACTGCGCGCTGATACTTTTTTAGCCGGGCGCACGGCTGGGCTGCACGGTTAAAAAAGCATCAGTGGGACATCCTCAGCGTGTTTGTTGCAGCGCGTGCGAGCTGCTGTAATCGGCACGCCACTGCCCCGAAGTGAGACGTCAGAGGGACCGGTAGTGCTCAAAAACAACAATAACGATTCCGCGCCACCGGCGTGGAATGGAGATCACCATGAAGATCACCCATCACGCGCTGCTGCTGTCTGCCGGTCTGTCCCTGGCGGGCATCAGTCAGGCTGCCGAGACGATCACCATCGCCACCGTCAACAACAACGACATGATCCGCATGCAGCGGCTCTCCAGGGTATTCGAAGAGCAGCACCCGGACATCAAGCTCAATTGGGTGGTGCTTGAAGAAAACGTCCTGCGCCAACGACTGACCACCGACATCGCCACCCAGGGCGGCCAGTTCGATGTGTTGACCATCGGCACCTATGAGACGCCGTTGTGGGGCGCAAAAGGCTGGCTGGAACCGATGAAGGATTTGCCGGCCAGCTACGACCTGGACGACATCATCCCGTCCGTGCGCCAGGGCCTGTCGGTCAACGCCACCCTGTATGCATTGCCCTTCTATGGCGAGAGCACGGTGACCTACTACCGCACCGACCTGTTCAAACAGGCCGGGCTGAGCATGCCCGAGCGCCCGACCTGGACCCAGCTCGGCGAGTTCGCCGCCAAACTGCATCACCCGGATCAAGGTCAGTACGGCATGTGCCTGAGGGGCAAGGCCGGTTGGGGCGAGAACATGGCCTTGCTGACCACCGTGGCCAACGCATTTGGCGCCCGCTGGTTCGACGAACAATGGCAACCCCAGTTGACCAGCCCCGAGTGGACGGCCGCTGCCAACTTCTACGTCAATACGCTGAAAAACTACGGCCCGCCCGGCGTCTCCAGCAACGGCTTCAATGAAACCCTGGCGCTGTTCAACAGCGGCAAATGCGCAATCTGGGTCGATGCCAGCGTGGCAGGCTCGTTCACCACCGACAAAGAACAGAGCCGGGTCGTGGACAGCGTGGGTTTTGCCCCGGCGCCCGTTGAAGTGACCGACAAGGGTTCGTCCTGGCTGTACGCCTGGTCCCTGGCGATCCCCGCGACCTCCAAACACAAAGATGCCGCCAAGACGTTCACCACCTGGGCCACCTCCAAGGAATACATCCAGCTGGTCGCGCAGAAGGATGGCATCACCAACGTGCCGCCAGGCACCCGCACCTCCACCTACAGCGACGCGTACCTCAAGGCCGCGCCGTTCGCCAAAGTGACACTGGAAATGATGAAGCACGCCGACCCGACACACCCGTCGGCCCAGCCTGTGCCCTACGTCGGCATCCAGTACGTGACCATCGCGGAATTCCAGGCGATCGGCACGTCCGTGGGCAAACTCTTTTCGGCCGCGCTCACCGGCCAGACCACTGTCGAGCAAGCCCTGGCGGCCGCGCAGTCGACGACGGAGCGGGAACTGAAACGCGCCGGTTACCCGAAAAAATAAATGCCCTGTCGGCAGCCCGCTGCCGCCTCTTTCTGCATAACGGATGACTCTTTCAATGAAACGACTCGAAGGTAAAAGCGCACTGATCACAGGTTCAGCCCGGGGTATCGGGCGTGCCTACGCCGAAGCCTACATTCGCGAAGGCGCGACAGTGGCCATCGCCGACATCAATCTGGAGCGCGCGACCCAGACCGCCACCGAACTGGGCGCCAGTGCCTACCCGGTGAGGATGGATGTCACCGATCAATCGTCCATCGACGCGGCCATTGCGGCCGTCGTCGCCACCACCGGCAAGCTGGATATCCTGATCAACAACGCTGCATTGTTTGATTTGGCGCCCATCACGGACATCACCCGCGAGAGTTACGAGCGGCTGTTCTCCATCAATGTGGCCGGCACGTTGTTCACCCTTCAGGCGGCGGCCAGGCAGATGATCGCCCAGGGTCATGGCGGCAAAATTATCAATATGGCGAGCCAGGCCGGCCGGCGTGGCGAGGCACTGGTGGGCGTTTACTGCGCGACCAAGGCCGCGGTCATCAGCCTGACCCAGTCAGCGGGACTGAACCTCATCAAGCACCGGATCAACGTCAATGCGATCGCCCCGGGCGTCGTCGACGGCGAGCACTGGGATGGTGTGGACGCGCTGTTTGCCAAACACGAGGGCCGGCCGCTGGGCGAGAAGAAGCGGCTCGTCGGTGCCGAAGTGCCCTACGGCCGCATGGGCACTGCCCAGGACCTGACCGGCATGGCGATCTTTCTGGCGTCGGCCGAGAGCGATTATGTCGTCGCCCAGACCTACAACGTTGATGGCGGTAACTGGATGAGTTGAGCCCAAGGAGTGACCTCCAGGATATCGGGCATTGCTTTGCATCGGGCCTTACGCGACCCGGTGGAATTGAATATACCGAGACCGGCCTCTTCCCGGCTGAAGCCGACTCCACTGACTGATCGCGCACATCCCGTTATGATTGACCGCTCAATGAAAAGGGACGCAGGTCACATGGACATCAGAGGATCAGGCGTCATCGCCACAGCCAAAGGCCTCGCGATAGACGCCGACGTCCGTTTCGAATGCGTCGGCTGTGGGGGGTGCTGCCGTGGCCGCTTCGTGCCTTTGACCCTGAGCGAAGCCGTGACCTGGCTGAAACGCGGCGATCCTGTCGGGGTATTGCTTGAGGCATTCGACGATTCACTCTGGCCGGTCGACTCACCCGAATATGCCTACAACGCCGGGCGATCCGCGCCGGTCACCGGCGGTTCGGGTACGCTGCGGGTGACGGTGATTCTGGCGGCCAACGCGATTCCTGAATGCCCGAACCTTCAAAAAGACGGGCTCTGCTCGGTGTATCTTGAGCGGCCGCTGGTGTGCCGGATCTACCCGATGGAGATCAGTCCTTTCATTGAGCTGAAACCTGAAGCCAAGGACTGCCCGCCGGAAAGCTGGCAACAGGGCAGCCTGCTGGCCTCGGATCAGGGGTTGGCGATGCTGGTCCAGCAATCCCGCCAGACCGACCGCGAGGATGCCCGGCGCAAAGTGGCAGTGTGCGAAAGCCTGGGCCTGACCGTCGCCGGCTGGAAAGGCAACGGTCTGGTGATTCACCAGCCCTCGGTCGAAACACTGCTCGCCGCCTGCGAAAGCGCTGAGGTCAATGCCGGCCCCGCTGCTCAAGCCTGGCAGATCAAGGCAGAAGACCCGGGGTTGAGGGCTTATCTCCACGCTCAGTCCGTGCCCCTGGCTGACTCACCCAGCGACGATTACATCTTCCACCCACTGCCCCGCTGAACGGCCGCCGCTGAACCGCTTGCAGCTTGCCGCCTCAGCCTATTACCCGCGCATACACCCCCCGGTCCACATTCCCCCCGGACAGAATGACACCGACCTTCTTCCCTGCCATGGCCCGGCGTTCCTGGATGAGCGCCGCCAGTGCAGCGGCCCCTGCGCCCTCCGCGAGGTTATGGGTGTCGGTGTAATAGACGCGCATGGCCTCGGCGATTTCTTCCTCGCTGACGGCGACAATGCGCTCCGCCCCGGTTCGATAGATCGCGAAGGCCGCAGGAATGGGCCGGCGTACGGCGAGGCCGTCGGCGAAGGTGTTCGCCGACGGGGTCTGCAAAATAGTGCCTTCCTCGAACGACCATTTGGCGGCCGCTGCCTCGGTGGAGACCACACCGACCACCCGGGTCTGCAGGCCCAGCGCGTCACGGGCGGCAATGACGCCGCAAATGCCCGACCCACAGCCGATCGGCACGTAAACAGTGTCCAGATCGGGCGCGGCCCTGAACAACTCCAGCCCATAGGTGGCCACGCCCTTGAGCAACTCGATGTGGAATGGCGGGACCAGGTAGTGCCCATGCAGATCCGCCAGCCGCGCGGCCTCTTCCCGGGCTTCGTCGAAATCCCGGCCGCATTCGATGACGGTGCCGCCAAGTGCACGCATGGCGTTGTTCTTCTCCGGCGAGTTGCCTTCGGGCACCACGATCGACGCACTCAAGCCCAGCGCGGTGGCGGCCAGCGCCAGGCTCTGACCGTGGTTGCCCCGCGTCGCCGTGACGATGCCTCTGACGGTCGGGTACGTGCGCTTGAGCCAGTGCATGAACGTAATTCCGCCGCGCACCTTGAACGCTCCGGTGGGCGTGTGGTTTTCGTGCTTGACCCACACCGTGCTGTTAAGCCGCTCGGCCAGTAACGGCCACGGGTATTGGGCGGTGGCCGGCATGACCTCGTACACCTGGCGAGCGGCCTGTTCGATATCGTCCCGTGTCAGTCCGTGCATGGGCTGTCTCCTCGAAAATGTGGCCCAGTCTAGGCAGACGCTCACCCCGCCGGCTTTCAAAAAACTGACCTGACTTTTGCTGGATCACTTGATTACTATGAGGGCCATGACACCGACAAAACGCCCGCCCCACCCGCTCCCGTCTGAACCGGTTCGCCGTGTCGAAGCAGGCCCGTGGATGATCGAATTGCTGCCTGCCGCCGGTTATGCCACGCGCTACGTGGCGACCCAGGCGGCGATCGGCTTTGCCTTCGAAAGCCAGCGTGGTCTGCACGCCATCGGCAGCGACCGGGTGCAGCCCTTCGACGCAGTGCCCAACGGCCTGGCGTTCGTGCCCGCCGGGTGCGACGTGTTATCGGAGTCGCCCGCGGGCGGTGAATACCTGCGGCTGCTGCGCACCGACGGGCTTGCTCTGAAGGGGGATCACGCTTTCAACAACCGCATCGATGCTCAGTCGATCACCCTGGCCATGAGGATGCGCGCGGCATTGTTGCAGCGCTCGGCGGCGGATGACTGGGAGGGCTGGGCGCTGGCCCTTGCTGAACGAGCCGATAACAAGAGCGCTTTCGACGCGCCGCTGCAAGGCTCGATCAACGGCAGCCGGATGCGCAGACTCGATGAGTTCATCGACGCCGGCATCGACGGCCCGCTGGGGGTGCAGGCCATGGCGCAGATGCTGGGGTTGTCCGAGGGTTATTTCATTCGGGCGTTCAAGCACACCACGGGCAGGAGCCCGCACAGTTACCTGATCGACCGGCGTATGGCGAAGGCCCGGGCCCTGATGCGCGATTCAAACGCGCGACTGGCAGAGATCGCCCACGCCTGCGGCTTCAGCTCCCAGGCGCATATGGCAACGGCGTTTCGGCTGCGCATGGGCATCAGCCCGGCGAAGCTGCGCAACCAGTCGTCGTTGTGATTCATCAACCGCTGATCTCACCTCACCAGCCGTGCCGCTGCAGCACCGCCTTGATAACGGGGTGATGATCGACGACTTCCAGGGACCCATAAAACTCGGGGCGGGATGCCCGGAGGTGTTCCCGCGCCCCACTCCACTGGCTGACCACGCAGGCGAGAATTTCGACGGCGCCTGGGGCATGGGGATGCCAAGCCACCGGGTTGTAAAACACATCGGCGAACACCTCCCACTGACTGTGCAGCTTGCTCCGTGCGCCTGCGACCAATCGGTCTAATTGGCCAGGCTCGGCGTCAGGCAGCCACCGCTCCGGATAATCGATCAGGCCGATGGACGCATAACAATTGGTGGTGAGGTACGCCAGGGCCCGCAGTTGCTGGGCACGCTCAAGGGCCTCTGAAGACAGCAAGCCGGACAGCGGAAAGGCCAGGCCCAGGTGCGTGAGAATGGCTGCGCTCTCCGTCATCACTCCGCCGTCGGGGATGACCAGCGTCGGCACCTGCATCAACGGGTTCAGGCGCTTCAGCTCGTCCTGCCCTGCACCGGCTTCCCATGAACTTGCGCCCATCAAGCGGTAATCGGCGCCGCACAGCGTGAGCGCGATCTCAATAGCGGCCGAGCCGGATCTGTCGGCCCCAAATAATCTGAACATGCTGTCTCCCGCTCTCATCAGGCTGTATTGCCGTGGCGCCGCTGCCATTCATCCGCAACATCGCCCAGGGTCTTGGCGCTGTCGTTGCGTATCCAGGCCATGAAGTCGCGGTCGAACTTGAAGGCCGGCCCGCACTGCGCGGTCATGAACCGGCGCACGTTCTGGGTATTGCGGTAATCCGGGGTGACAGGGGTGTCTCGGGAAAGCGATTCGCTGTGCCAATCGAAGGCCATGGGGACTTGGTCCAAGTAAGGGGGGGCGCCGCACAGTCTAGTCGGGAAATACGTATGGGTCAGACCGAGCGACAGGCGACAGGCGACAGGCAAGGCAGTGCGCCGGTCGCGGGATCCATTCCACATTTATTTCAACTATCCCCCCCTCTCACAGTCACACAGTCATTCCCGCCCATTGACTGATGATGTATCCGCATGAGTTTCATTCTTTGCATGACCGTCTTCGGTGTCCTCCTGATGCTGCTGGCACTGACTTCTTCTTACCTGCGCTGGCTGCCGGTCACGACGTCGGCGGTGTGTCTGGCGTTTGGCGCCGCGATCGGGCCCTGGGGCCTGGACATCGCGCAGCTCGACGTTCGCGATGCACGCCACTGGCTTGAACGCCTGACTGAAATCGCTGTGCTGTTTTCCCTGTTCAACACCGGCATGAAGCTGCGCCTGCCCCTGCACCGTGGCGCCTGGCATTCGGCGTATTTGCTGGCCGGGCCGGTGATGCTGGCGACCATTGCCGGCGTCAGCCTGACCGCCCATTACGTGTTCGGCCTGTCATGGCCGATCGCGCTGTTGCTCGGCGCCATGCTCTCGCCCACCGACCCGGTGCTGGCGGGGCTGGTCCAGGTCAACAGCGCCCAGGACCTGGACCGGGTGCGCTTCGGCCTGTCCGGTGAGGCCGGGCTCAACGACGGCACAGCGTTCCCCTTCGTGATTTTCGCCCTGATGTTCATCACCCACGGTTTTTCGGATTTCGACTGGACCCAGGGCTGGCTGCTGAAAAACATCATCTGGGGCGTGCCCGTCGGGCTGATGCTGGGTTACGGCCTGGGCCGTGGCGTCGGCCATTTGATGATCTACCTGCGCATCAAGAACGCCGACAGCACCCTGTCGCCGAATGACTTCCTCGCCCTGGCGCTGATTGCCATTGCCTACGTCACTGCCGAAGGCCTGGGCGCCTACGGATTCCTGGCGGTGTTCGCGGCGGGCATTGGCGTGCGTCACGCCGAGTCCAACACCACCCAGTCGGAAGTGCCGTCGGAACACGTGGCCATTCCGGTGGTGGGACACACCCACAGCGATCCGGAGTCGGCGATCATGGGTGACCGTGATTCGCTGTCCGACAGTCAACTCGCCGCCGGCGTGATGATGGGCGACATGATGGTGTTCGGCAGCCTGGTGGAGCGCGCCATGGAGGTGCTGCTGATCACCCTTCTCGGCGCGGCCCTCGCCAGTTACTGGGACTGGCGCGCCGTCGGTCTGGGCCTGGCGTTGTTCTGCGTGATCCGGCCCTTGAGCGTGTGGCTGCTGATCAGTGGCAAATTACTGACTCGGCCGCAGAAAGCGCTGGTGGGTTGGTTCGGCATTCGCGGCATCGGCACGCTGTATTACCTGTGCTATGCGCTGACCCATGGCCTGCCGACCGAGGCGGTCCACACCACCATCAGCCTGACGCTGTCGGTGGTTGCGCTGAGCATTCTTTTGCACGGGATCAGCATTCAGCCGCTGCTGGAGCGCTACGAGCGCAGCATCACCAAAGACAGCAAAGACTAGCGCAGGGATCGCGACCGCATTGATTTGCAGAGCTGGCCTTGTGACTAAAACCCTCGTGATAGACAGCGTCGATGACCCTATCGGAACAAGCGATTGGACGCTCAAGAGCCCGATCGGTAGCGTGCTCACTAATTGATCAGGCCTTTTGGGCGCCCTCTGCCATGCGGTTTAACGTCGCAGCGGCGCGCCCATCAGAGATCGGCGCCGTGTCGGCTGACACTCCCGCGCACCAAGACTGGATGCTTGAACCCCTTCTTCGTTTTCGCGTCATGGCTCATTCCGTCGTGGCGCGGTTCATTGCTTGTGAGCCTGAAAGCCTATGTCCATCAATACACCGCAGCAGATCGCCGAGATCACCATCGAGGCCGGCGTCAAGAAGACCCATCTGCCGACCCCGGCGATCCTGGTGCTGGGCTTTCTCGCCGGGGCGTTCATCGCCCTGGGCTTTTTGCTGGACATCCATGTCAGCACGATGATCCCGCCGCAGTGGGCCTCATTGGGCAACCTGCTGGGCGCGGCGGTGTTTCCGCTGGGTCTAATTCTGGTGATCCTCGCCGGCGGCGAGCTGCTCACGGGCAACATGATGAGCCTGCCGACGGCGATGTTTGCCGGTCGGGTGCCGCTGTCGGCGGTGGCTCGGAACTGGGCGCTGGTCACCTTCGCCAACCTGCTGGGCGCGCTGTTCGTCGCCTACTTCTTCGGCCATGTGCTGGGCCTGACGGAAGGTGCGTACCTGGCCAAGACCCTGGCCATCGCCAAGGCCAAGGCCAGCGCTGATTTCAGCCAGGCGTTTATTTCCGGCATTGGGTGCAACTGGCTGGTGTGTCTGGCGGTCTGGTTGTCATACGCCAGCAAAGACGTGACCGGAAAGGTCGTTGCCATGTGGTTCCCGATCATGGCCTTCGTCGCCATCGGCTTCCAGCACGTCGTCGCCAATATGTTCGTGATCCCGGCGGCGATCTTTGCCGACGCACTGAGCTGGACCGATTTCGTTGAAAACTTCGTCGCGGTGTTCCTGGGCAACGCCGTGGGGGGTGCAATTTTCGTCGGGCTCGCGTATTACGTGTCCTATTCGAAAGCCATTCAGGCTTCGGCCACCGGCGTCGCTGCAGCGAGTATCGAGCAGCAGACCGGTCGCCAGATTTAACGCTGCAGCCGCGCGCTTCGTTGCTGCAGGCGCGCACCCTGTTTCTGCCACGCGTCACGTTGTGAGACTAATCAATGTCAGATCGAGTCCTGATGGACAGCTATTCACGCAAGGTCGATTACGTCCGCATGTCGGTCACGGATCGCTGCGATTTTCGCTGCGTGTATTGCATGGCCGAGGACATGACGTTCCTGCCGCGTCAGCAGATTCTCTCCCTCGAAGAAATCCATCAACTGGCCGAGCGTTTCGTAGCGCTCGGCACCAAGAAGATTCGTCTGACCGGCGGTGAGCCACTGGTGCGCTCCGGCATCGTCGGGCTGGTTCGCAGCATCGCCGCCCTGCCCGGCCTGCGCGAACTGTGCATGACCACCAACGGCTCGCAGCTGGACAAGCTCGCCGTGCCGCTGTTCGAAGCCGGCCTCAAGCGCCTCAACATCAGCCTCGACAGCCTGGACCCGGCGCGCTTCAAGGAATTGACCCGCACCGGTGATCTGAGCAAGGTCATCGCCGGGATCGACGCTGCCAATGCGGCGGGTTTCGAGCGCACCAAACTCAATTGCGTGGTGATGCAAGGCCGCAACGACCACGAGATTAATGATCTGGTCGCCTTCGCCATCGATCGCGGCGTCGATATCACCTTCATCGAAGAGATGCCGCTGGGCACGATCAGCGAGCACAGCCGCGCCGAGTCGTTCTACTCCAGCGAGCAGGTGCGTGAGCGCATCGCCGAGCGCTACACCCTGGTCCACTCGACTGAAACCACGTCCGGGCCTTCGCGCTACTGGCGAGTGGCTGAAGCGCCGCACATCCGCATCGGCTTCATCTCGCCCCACAGCCACAACTTCTGCGCAACCTGTAACCGTGTTCGGGTCACGGTGGAAGGTCGTTTGCTGTTGTGCCTGGGCAACGAGCATTCGGCCGATCTGAAAGCCGTGCTGCGGGCCAATCCGGGGCAGCCGGACAAGCTCGAGAAAGCCATCGTCAACGCCATGCAATTGAAGCCGTGGAAGCACAACTTCGAGCTCAACGATGACGTGCAGGTGGTGCGCTTCATGAACATGACCGGCGGCTGAATACGCCCTGGGGCTGAGCTGTCAGCGCCTCATGAAACGCCTGGCAGCCTCCAGCCCCGAGACCGCCAGTCCTTGCCGGACAGGCTGATCAGCCCTTGATGAAGCCCAGCAGAATCCCGTTGATCTCTTCCGCCTGAACCGTGCACATGCCGTGGGAACCACCCTCGACCACGTGCAATGTCGAGCCTTCTACCAACTCGTGACTCTTGTAGCCGGACGCGACGATCGGCACGATCTGGTCGTCATCGCCGTGGAGGATCAGGGTTGGCACGTCGATCTTTTTCAGGTCTTCGGTGAAGTCGGTTTCCGAGAACGCCTTGATGCAATCGAATTCGCCCTTGACGCTGCCGAGCATGCCGATGGACCAGAACGAGTCGATGGCGCCCTGGGAGGTTTTCACGCCGTCGCGGTTGAAGCCGAAGAACGGCACGGCCAGATCCTTGAAGAATTGCGAGCGGTCGGCGGTGAAGCCGGCGCGGATGCCATCAAACACGTCGATCGGCAGGCCTTCGGGGTTTGCGTCGGTTTTGAGCATGAGGGGTGGCACGGCGCCGATGAGGACGGCTTTGGCAACGCGGGCGGTGCCGTGACGGCCGATGTAGCGGGCGACTTCACCGCCGCCGGTGGAGTGGCCGATCATGATGGCGTCTTTGAGGTCGAGGGCTTCGAACAGTTGGGCGAGGTCGTCGGCGTAGGTGTCCATGTCGTTGCCGTCCCAGGTCTGGCCGGAGCGGCCGTGGCCACGGCGGTCGTGGGCGATGACGCGGTAGCCGTGCTGGCCGAGGAAGAGCATTTGTGCATCCCATGCGTCGCCGTCGAGGGGCCAGCCATGGGAGAAGACGATCGGCTGGCCGGTGCCCCAGTCTTTGTAGAAGAATTCGGTGCCGTCTTTCAGGGTCAGGGTGGTCATGGGATGCGGTCCTCGGGATAGGGTGCGGGGGGAAGGTTGAGCGTAGTCGCTCGTGGCGGGGCTGGATTGGAGATATGTGCTTAATTGCCGCGGCCAGACTTGAAGCCAAATCGAGATCTAGAGCCAGATCAAGATCAAGGGCGTCTGCCTGGGGGCAGACTATTTCGCCTTCGGCGAGTTACTTGGAAAAGCACCCCAAGTAACCAAGGGTGCCTGCTCCTAGTTGGGTTCCTCCTTCGTCGGAATACCCTCACTCCGGTCTCGCTCCGTGGGCCCGCGCCGAACGGACATCCATGTCCTGACGGCGCTCTCGCCGCATCCATGCGGCTCGGCCCACTCCACGAGACCTGCGTTCAGCCTGCACCCAAGTCGCGATTGGCGGTGACTGAGCCTTTTGCGTACGAAGATCAAAAGCAGATAGATGGCGCTGTTGGTAGGACACGCTTTAGCCGGGAAAGCGCAAGGCGTCACGCAGCAAATCTTGTGGTGTTCAAACTGGCCTCTTCCCGGCTAAAGCCGGTCCTACAGGCCGCATCTCTGATCGTGCCTACGCTCTGCGTTCAGACCCGGTTAAAACCGGTCTCACGGACTGTACGCGCTGCTGTTAGTGGGACCGGCTTTAGCCGGGAAGAGGCCGGTGTGGACGCCATCAATCTCTTGGCAACCACCATCCCTGTGGGAGTGAGCTTGCTCACGAAGACGGCGTGTCGGACGCTGAAGATTTGATCGTGCTCACGCCCGGCCTAACCAGCGCGCAAGATGCCTCAGCCCTGGCTGCCTCCGCGGCTCAACGCACCCAGACGACCGGAGATCGACTGCATGCCTTTGCCCAGTTCGCGCAGGGTGCCGGCATCCCGGGCGCCTTGTTCGCTGGAGGCGTGGATGCGCACCGCCAGCTCGTTGATTTCGTGGGTGACGTGGCTCTGCTCCTGGGCGGCCACGGCGATTTGATGGGCGCGCTGGACGATGTCGTCGAAGCTGAAGACGGTGGTGCCCAGTGTGGCGGCAACATTGACCGCCTGCTGCACCGACTCACGGGTGCGATGGGCACCGTTCTGCATCGTCGAGACCGCCGCACTGGAGGCCTGACGCAGTTGCGAGATCATCTCCTGAATTTCGTTCGCCGAGGCCTGGGTTCTCCCGGCCAGCGTGCGCACCTCATCCGCCACCACCGCAAAGCCACGGCCCTGCTCGCCAGCGCGCGCCGCTTCAATGGCGGCGTTCAGGGCCAGCAGGTTGGTCTGCTGGGAGATCGATTTAATCACCTCCAGCACGCTGCCCACGCGTTCGATGTCATCGCCCAATTGGGTGATCGCGCCCGCCGCGCCGGCAATGTCCGTTGCCAGCACTTCGATGGACTGGCTGTTGCTGTTGACCTGATCCTGGCTTTTCTGCGCATCGCCCAGGGAACGGCGGGCGGTGTCGGAGCAGTCGGTGGTGTTCTGGGCGACTTCGTTGGCACTGGCCGACATCTCGGTGATTGCGGTCGCCAGTAAGGTGTTGTCCTGACGCTGGGATTCGGCCCGCTCGGCGACGCCTTGGGACAGCTGCGCCAGCTCGTTGGCCTGGCGTTCCAGGGACACCGACTCTTCGGCGATGCGGTGCAGCATGTCGCGCAGGGAACCGGCGTAGCGGTTGACCGACTCACGCAACGCACCGATCTCGTCGGCCCGCACGATGGCCAGCTGAGTATCGATCTGACCGCCCTGCCCCAGACTCGATATCTGCGCGGTGGTTTCCTCCAGTTGAGCCAACAGGCGCTTGCCGGCCAGCCAGGCCAGACCCAGCAGCACGCCAAGCAGCGGCAGCAGAAACAACAGAATCTGTCCGGTGAGGCGGTTGGCCAGGCCGACGACGCGGGCTTCCGGGGTCACCAGCCCAATGCGCCAGCCCGTGCCGGCCATGGTCGCCAGGGTGACGTAGGCCGGGCCGTTGAGCCGACCGTCGTGCTCAATCCTCAGGGTCGAGAGGGCCGAAGTGTTGCTCGCGAGCTGATCAGCCACCGGCTTCAACCAGGGTTGTTCCTGGCTCAAACCGGTAATGGTCAGCAGGCCCTTGGTGCCCTTCGCATCGGGGAAATACAGCAAATTCCCTGAAGGATCGACCGCAAATGCGTAGCCGTCCGTAACGCCGCCTTTCTCTTTGAGGAAAGCTGCCAGACCATCAAGTTTCAAATCGATGGTCGCGACACCGGCGAACGCGCCCTGCGCCCGATAAGGGACGCTGCAGGTGGTCATTGCCACGCCGCTGACCGGGTCCTGATAGGCATCGGACCAGACGCAACGTCCCGCCGGTGCGGACTTGGCCCCGGTGTACCAGGATTCAGCCTGATAAGGCGGCGTTTTGGCCTGATTGTATTCGTCCGAGAAGCCCAGTCGGTTGCTGGCGTCCCGTGCCCAGAAAAAACTGCGACGTTCGGTGCCTGGGGAAAAGGCATTGGGCTCCGGCCACACGCCGCCACCGGCGATGGCAGAATCCCCCTGGCTGTCGATCAAGCCGGGGAAATTGCTCATGTACAGGGTTTCTTCGTGGGGCAGTGTCTCGGCCAGCAGCGCCATGGCGGCAGCGGTCCCCTCGATGCGGCTCAATGGCAACGCCAGCTGACGGGTAATGGCGCTGGCTGACTGCTCCGCCGACTCGGTGCCGGCGGCCACCAGTTGGGGTTTGCCCCCCAGGGTCATGACCGCGAAAATCGCGACGGCCGTGAGAATCAGCAATGTCAGGATCCCCAAGGTCATTCGTCCAGCAATACGGCGGGGAATCAACGACATGGTCAAGCTCCGAAGGAAATGTAGGGCTACATTTGCAACGGCCGTGACAGGGAAAAGTTGAAGCCGGACCGAGGTTTAACCGACATGGGCGACAGGTGGTTATAGGACGACTGGCCAAACGTTCAGACCTCCATTGCGTCCCGCGCCACCCGAATGTGGTCGGGCAGCTCTGCGGCATGCTCCATCAGCCACGCATCCAGCGTATGCCCGACATGGGTCAACACGGCCTGATCGGGCTTCACCGCTGCAATGATCTGCAGCGCCACATTCACATCATTGTGGTTGCGCGGCGTCTGCGGTTGCGGCGGCATGGAGCAGTCGAGGACCAGCACATCCAGCGCCTGGCGCTGCAAGAAGGTTTGGGTGTCGTGGGGCAAACCGACGGTGTCGGTGAGATAGGCGATGCGGCGGCCACCGCCTTCCAGCAGGTAACCCAGCGTCGGCTTGGAGTGCAGCAGCGGCAGCGCGGTGACTTGCAGTTCGCCCAGGGCGCGGCTTTCGAACGGCATGAAGGGCTGACTGAAATCGAGAATGCCGGGGTGTTTGTACAGGTCCGACAGCCCTTCCGGGTCCACCGGGCCGTGGACCGGGATGACCAGACCCTGGCCCCAGCGCAGGTGCAACAGGCCCTGGGCATGGTCGGCGTGGTAGTGGGTTTGCAGGATGCCGCTGAGGCTGCGCGGCGGGAAGCGTTCAGTCAGGTCGGGCAAGCCGCTGTCGATCAGCCAGCGTTGCTCCCCTAGTTCCACCAGCGCGCAACACGGGCGGCGGCGCAAGCGTTGGTCGGCGTAGGCGGCGCGACAGGCCGCGCATTCGCAGCCGTAAACCGGGACTTGCCGCGCATCCCCCGTGCCCAGCAGGGTCAGGCGCATGCGGGGTTTCGCTCCAGTCGCTGCAACAGTCGGGCGACGGTTTGTTCCAGCGCACCGGAGTTGTCCAGCACGATCAGCGCGGGGTCATTAACCTGCAAATCGTCAGCAAACTGGGCATTGCGCGCCAGTCGGGTTTCGATGTCTTCGGCCGATTCCCTTGCCCGGCTGAGTAATCGATCCCGCAGCACCGATTGATCCACCGTCAGCAGCACCACCCACAGCGACGGATACCGCGACCGCGCTTGGGGCAGATGGCCGCGCGAGCCGTTGACCAGCACGTCGTGCCCGTCGGCCAGCCATTGATCGATCTCTTTCGGGATGCCGTAATGCAGGCCGTTGGCGAACCAGTCGAGTGCAAACGCCCCCTCGGCCTGCAGCGCCTCGAAGCGCTCGATGCTAACGGCCTGGGCCGCTTCGCCCTTGGCTTCCGCCGAACGGGTGATGACCCGACGCACGATGCGGCAGTCCCGCGCAGCCAACGCCTCGCGGGCCGCGTCCAGCAGGCTGTCCTTGCCCGAACCCGACGGCCCGATGATATAGATCAACCTGCCTGCCATCAGAACACCCTCTTCGCTTGTCGCCAGACTTGTTGAATGATTGGCAGTGTGCCGATAGCCCGGGCGTGGATCAGGTCGGCGCGCAGGCCGACGCGAATCTCGCCGCGATCATGCAAGCCCGCCGAACGGGCCGGTGCCAGGCTCACCGTGGTCACGGCACGCGCCAGTCCGGCGCCTGTCGAGTCATCCGCTGCATCCAACTGGGCGCCCAGGGTGAACGCCGCCTGCAACAGGCTGGCCGGATAGTAATCGCTGGAGAGAATATCCAGTAGCCCTTCTTCGGCCAGTGTCGCCGCCGCGATGTTGCCCGAGTGCGAGCCGCCGCGAACGATGTTCGGCGCGCCCATCAACACGCTCATGCCCAGACGCCGGCAGCCCTGCGCGGCCTCGAGGGTGGTCGGGAACTCGGCGATGCTCATGCCATAGGCCGCCGATTCCTCGACGTGGGCCAGTGTCGCGTCGTCATGGCTTGCCACCGACAGCCCGCGCGCCAGGCAGATGTCGACGATGGCCCGGCGATAACGGTCGCTGTAGGTCTTGGAGTTGGCGACCTGCTCGACAATGAAGGCGTCCATTTGCTCGCTGCTCAGGTGGTACTTGCCCATGTAGTACTCACGGTACTTGGATTCGAGGGCGAACTGGCGCTGGCCCGGCGAATGGTCCATCACCGACACCAACTGCACCAGCGGCTGCTCGACCAGGTCGCGGAACACGCTGAGGGTGTCGGGGTGGCAAACCTCGCAGCGCAGGTGCAGGCGGTGCTCGGCGCGGGTCATGTCGGCGGCGTTGGCCTTGGCGATCGCGTCGACCATGCCCGGCAGTTGCTGCATGCGCTTGCCCTTGGGATTGACGTCGCCGATGGACAGCGCGTCGAACACCGTGGTGATGCCCGCCGCGATGATTTGCGCGTCGTGGCTCATCACCGCCGAGGCCGACGGCCAGTCCACACCGGGGCGCGGGCTCAGGTGTTTTTCCAGGTTGTCGGTGTGCAGCTCGACCAGCCCCGGCAGCAGGTAATCGCCGTTGAGGTTTTGCGCCTGGGACAGCTGGCTGATGCTGTCGTCGACTTCACTGATCACACCGTCGCGCAGCACCACGGTGCCGGTGAAGACCTGCTCGGCAGTGACGATCTTGGCGTGGGTCAGGATCTGTTCGTTCAGCATTGTTCGGTCTCCTTCGGGCTCGATGCCATGGATGCCAGTGAGGCCTGCGGATCAAGGTCGGGCGGGGTCATGTCCAGATGACGGTCGGACACCGCTTCCCGGGCCAGTCGGTCGTGGAAGATGCCGATCACCGCAGCGCCGGCGCTCTTCGCTTCATTGATCAATTCGAGGACCACCTGGCGATTGCCGTCGTCCAGCGAGGCGGTCGGCTCGTCCAGCAGCATCACCGGCCACGGCACCATGAAGCCGCGGGCGATGTTGACGCGCTGCTGTTCGCCACCGGAAAACGTCCCCGGCGCCAGTTGCCACAGGCGCTGCGGGATGTTCAGCCGGGCGAGCAGATGCTCGGCGCGGGCCTGGGCGTCTTCGCGCTTCCAGCCACGGGCCAGCGCCGGTTCCATGACCACGTCGACGGTGGCGACGCGAGGAATCACCCGCAGAAACTGGCTGACGTAACCGAGGGTGTGCTGGCGCACTTGCAGCACCTCCCGGGGCGCAGCGCCGACCAGTTCCAGCCATTCGCCCTGATTCTGCACGCGAATGCTGCCGCCGGCCGGCAAGTAGTTGCCGTACAGGGTGCGCAGCAGCGTGCTTTTGCCCGCGCCGGAATGGCCGTGAAGCACCAGGCATTCGCCGCCGCCGACGGAGAAATTCAAGCCGCGCAGCACGTTGAGCACGACGCCGTTCTGCTGGTGCAGGGTGAAGGTTTTCGAGAGGTCACGGACCTCGATCAGCGTGTTCATTGTAGGCATCCCGAGAGGCGGATCATGGCTGCAGCACCGAAGACACCAGCAGCTGCGAATACGGATGTTGCGGGTCGTCGAGGATCTGGTCGGTGAGGCCGGTTTCGACGACGTGGGAACGGCGCATGACCATCAGCCGATCGGCGAGCAAGCGGGCCACGGCCAGGTCGTGGGTGACGATCACCACCGCCAGGTCCAGCTCGCGCACCAGACCGCGCATCAGGTCGAGCAAACGCGCCTGCACCGACACGTCGAGGCCGCCGGTGGGCTCGTCCATGAACACCAGCCGTGGGCCGGACACCAGATTTCGGGCGATTTGCAGGCGCTGCTGCATGCCGCCGGAAAAGGTCCGCGGCAGGTCGTCGATGCGCGCCGGGTCGATCTCCACCTGATTGAGCCAGTCAAGCCCCGCCGCCCGCAGCGCCTGATAATTGCGCACGCCCTGGGCCATCAGCCGCTCGCCGATATTGGCCCCGGCCGACACCGCCATGCGCAGGCCGTCGCGGGGGTTCTGCTCGACGAAGCCCCATTCGGTGCGCAGCAAGGTGCGCCGTTCGGCCTCGCTGGCGCTGTACAGGTCCAGCCACTGGCCGGCGCTTTTGTGGGTGTCGGCGAGGCGGTAATCGATGACGCCGCTGTCGGGCGGGCAACGGCCGCTGAGCAGTGAAAGCAGCGTCGACTTGCCCGAGCCGGACTCGCCGACAATGCCCAGCACCTCGCCGGGGTACAGCTCGAAACTGACGTCCTGGCAGCCTTTTTCAGGGCCGTACAACTTGGTCAGGCCACGCACTTTCAGCAGCGGCTGGGTGCGATCGCTGACGGCATCGCGGTCGATCTGTTGAGCAGCGTTCATTGCGTGCCCCTCCCCTGACTGACCCGTTGCGCGCAGTAGTCGGTGTCCGAGCAGACGAAGCTTTGGGTGCCCTGGTCGTCGAGGATCAGCTCGTCGAGGAACGAGTCCTGGCTGCCGCAGATGACGCAGTTGTGTTCCCACTTCTGCACTTCAAAAGGGTGATCTTCAAAATCGAGGCTGGTGACGCGGGTAAAGGGCGGCACGGCGTAAAGACGCTTCTCGCGACCGGCGCCGAACAGCATCAATGCCGGGCTCATGTCCAGCTTGGGGTTGTCGAATTTGGGGATCGGCGACGGGTCCATGACGTAGCGCTCGTCGACGGTCACCGGGTAGGCGTAGGCCGTGGCGATGTGGCCAAAGGTGGCGATGTCTTCGTAGAGCTTGACGTGCATGACGCCGTAATCATTCAGCGCGTGCATGGTGCGGGTCTCGGTTTCCGACGGTTCGATGAAGCGCAGCGGCTCGGGAATCGGCACCTGATAGACCATGATCTGATCGGCGTGCAGCGGCGTTTCCGGAATGCGGTGGCGGGTCTGGATGATCGTCGCTTCGGGGGTGCGCTCGGTAGTGGCGACGCCGGCGGTGCGGGCAAAGAAACGGCGAATCGACACGGCATTGGTCGTGTCGTCGGCGCCCTGATCGATGACTTTGAGCACGTCCTCGGCGCCGAGGATCGCAGCGGTCAGTTGCATGCCGCCGGTGCCCCAGCCATAGGGCAGCGGCATTTCACGGCCACCAAAGGGCACTTGATAACCGGGAATCGCCACGGCCTTGAGCAGCCCGCGACGGATCATGCGTTTGGTCTGTTCATCCAGATAGGCGAAGTTGTACGCCTCATCTCTCGGCGTCGATGGTAAAGGCTGTGGGCGTGGCGGCGTGGCAGCATTCATTGGGCCTGCTCCCTGGAGGGCGTGCGCAGTTTGCGGATCAGTTCCAGTTCGGCCTGGAAGTCCACGTAGTGGGGCAATTTCAAGTGCGAGACGAAACCGGCGGCTTCGACGTTGTCGCAGTGGGCCAGGACGAATTCTTCCTGCTGGGCCGGCGAGACGATTTCCTCGCTGTATTCCCCGGCGCGCAGCGAGCGGTCCACCAGCGCCATGCCCATGGCTTTGCGTTCGGCGTGCCCGAAAGCCAGGCCATAGCCGCGAGTGAACTGCGGCAGCTCGGTGGAGGAACCGACGAACTGGTTGACCATCTCGCACTCGGTCACTTCGATGGCGCCGATGGAGATCGGAAAGCCCAGCTCTTCCGGCTCGATCCACACCTCCACTTCTCCCACCCGAATCTCCCCGGCAAACGGGTGATTGCGGCCGTAACCGCGCTGGGTCGAATAACCCAGCGCCAGGAGAAAGCCTTCATCGCCCCGGGCCAGCGCCTGCAGACGTTCGGCGCGGCTGGCCGGGTACTCCAGCGGCTCGCGGGTGATGTCGGCGACCGGCGCGCCGGTGTCCTGTTCTTCCTTGATCAGGCCTTCTTTTGCGAGCAGCCCCAGCACCCGCGGACAGTCTTGAACAGCGGCGTCCGCCAGGGCTTCAGGGCCGGGAAATTCGCCTTCTGCCAGCAAGGTGAAATCCAGCAAACGGTGGGTGTAGTCGAAGGTCGGGCCCAGCAGTTGCCCGCCGGGGACGTCCTTGAACGTGGCCGACAGACGTCGGTTGAGCTGCATGGCCGAGGTGTCGATGGGCAGGCTGGCGCTGAAGCGGGTCAGCGTCGTGCGGTAGGCGCGCAGCAGGAAAATAGCTTCAACCAGATCGCCGGCCGATTGCTTGATCGCCAGCGCCGCCAGTTCGGCGTCGTACAGCGAGCCTTCGGTCATCACTCGGGCGACAGCGAGCGGCAGTTGCTGACGGATCTGTTCCACGCCCAGCTCGGCAACCGAGGTGTCGCCCCGGCGCTGTTTCGCCAGCAGTTTGTGGGCATTGTCGATGGCCTGTTCGCCACCCTTGACGGCGACGTACATCAGGCCACCCCTCTTGACGGCTGAGGCTTGAACAGCACCTGGGTGCTGCGCGGCAGGCCGAGCAATTCATTGCCGGCGACGAAGAACACGTCGATGCCCCGGGGGAAGTCATTGCGCGATTCCCGCTCCTGCCAGAACGCTTCCTGCAACGGCAGGCTGACGTGGTTTTTGCTTTCGATGCCCGGGCCACGCCAGGCCAGTTGCGTGCCGCCCTGCAGGCTCGGCAACTGGACCAGCAGCGTGCAGGACTGATCGGGATAACGGTCGTTGCCCAGGTCGAAACCGCTGAGGTCGTGCAACTGGCTGTCGTCGAGCAGCGCGAAGCGGGCGTTCTGCCGGTCGCTGACGATCGGGCAGCCACAATGGAAGGTCAGGTTGGCGCGAATGGCCTGGGTGTCGAACGCCGGCGCGAGCCACAGCGGCGTGTCGATGTCCAGCAAGGCCAGGCACAGGGCGTGGCTGGCCGCAGCAAGGCCTTCGAGGTGCGGCGGGGTTTGCGTGGCGAGCAGGCTTTGCGCGACACCGGGACCGGCCAGCGCCTTGAGGGCGGCGCGAAAACTGCGCTGGGCATCCAGCACCGGATCGGCAAATGCCGGCTGCAACAGCGAAGCGGGCAAGGATTGAGTGGCGAGAGAGGTGCTCATCAGTTTTCTCCTCTGACCAAGGTGAAGAAGTCCACTTTGGTCGCGGCGGTTTCGGCTTGTTGTTGAGCCCGACGCAGATCCTGCGCGCGGGCCAGCGGGTCGATCAGGTCAGTCATCCAGTGCGCCTGTTGGGCGCCCTGCAAATGCGCGTCGGCGAGGGCGGCGAGTTCGGCGTGGGCCTTGTCGCGCCCGGCCAGGTAGCTGAAGCCGGTGCGGCCGTCGGCCAGGCGCACCACGCAGCGGGTCACGGTCATTTCGCCGACGTTGAACGGCGCACCGCTGCCGCCCATGCGGCCCCGCACCAGGGTCATGCCAATTTCCGGCGCACGGATCAGTTGGTAGTCGGCGTCACGCAACGCGGCTTCATGGGCCAGCAGTTCGGCGCGGCGGCTGCGCGCGAGCACGCCAATCCAGTGCTGGCGGACAGCGTGGCCGGGTGTTTGGGCGTCGGGCGCGCTGGAAGAAACGGGTGTGGCAGTCATCAAGGGCATCTCCGTCAGGTGACGATCTGATACTGGAAGCGGTCGGAGCGGCTGGTGGAATGGGCTATCTCCACCGGGTTTCCGTGCGCATCGTGGGAAAGGGTCAGCACCGTCAGCGCCGGCAAGTGGCGCGGCATCAGCAGCACGCTGGCTTCTTCGCGACTGGGCAGGCGCGCGCCGATCAGGCTGAAGGTGCGGGTCAATGGCAACTGACGTTCGGTGAGAAACTGGCGCACCGAACCGCTGACGTAGTCGGCGATCAACGACGCGCGGGTGGCGCAGTAGCGGTGGCGAATCAGGCAGACCGGCTGGCCGTCGAGGCGGCGCAGGGTTTGCAGTTCGATCAGCGGCGCATGGGGTTCGAGGCCCAGATGCCCGGCCTCCTCCGCCGTCGCCGTGCAATGGCGGCGTTGCAGCAGCACCGCTTCGACGCCATGGCCCAGCGCCGCGAGGGATTCGCTGTAGGCGCTGCCGGCCGCGACCGGGTACACCAGCGGACGGCCCAGCACCTGGGTGCCTTTGCCCTGGCGGCGCAGCAGGCTGCCTTCGCGCACCAACTCGTCGATGGCCCGGCGCACGGTGTGCCGGTTGACCTCAAAGCGCGCCGCCAGCTGGATTTCGGCGGGCAGGTATTCACCGGCGGTGTAGCGGTCGAGTTCACGGCGCAGGGTCTGCGCCAGTTCGAGGTACATCGGTTCTCGGTGTAGGGCTTCGGATTGTCTAGACAACTGCATGGCTAAAAAAAGGGTTCGCACCCTCTCCTGTCGTGGTCATTAGATGAACTGCTTGCGCAGGCGCTGGGAGAAGATGTCGATGACGCTCACCACCACGATGATCACCAGCAGCACCGAGCAGGTCTGGGTGAACTGGAAGGCGCGGATGTTTTCCCAGAGGATCACGCCGATCCCGCCGGCACCGACCATCCCCACCACCGTCGCCGAACGCACGTTGGATTCGAAGCGGTACAGCGCGTAGGAAATCCACAGCGGCATCACCTGCGGGATGACCCCGAAGATCACTTCCTGCAAGGCACTGGCGCCGGTGGCTCGAACGCCTTCGACCGGGCCTGGATCAATCGCCTCCACTGCTTCGGCAAACAGCTTGGCGAGCACGCCGGTGGTGCTGATCCACAACGCCAGCACGCCTGCGAATGGGCCGAGGCCGACCGCCACAACGAAGAGCATGGCGAAGACCATTTCGTTGATCGATCGGAACGAATCCATGACCCGGCGCAGCGGTTGATGAATCCACCACGGCGTGATGTTGTCGGCGCAAAGGATGCCCAGCGGCACCGAGCAGACGATCGCCAGCAACGTGCCCCACAGGGCGATCTGCACGGTGACGATCATTTCCTTGAGGTACGCGCGCCATTCGTGGAAGTCGGGCGGGAAGAAGTCGGCGGCGAAAGTCGCCATGTTGCCGGAGTCGCGGTACAGGGCGAGCGGGTTCATTTCCGCGCCGTGCCAGGCCCATGCCATCATTGCCAGGAACAGGCCCCAGCCCAGGTATTGCGGCCAGCTGCGCTTGCCAGCGGCCTGGATGTAAGCAGCGTGAGTGGTCATAAAAAGTCCGGTTGCGATCGGGTGAGGCGTCATGACTGGCGCGCCGTGCCTGCACGGGGCTTACCCCCACAGGCAGGCGCGCCCCGTGCATCAACCCGCCTTGGCGGTGCCTTGTTTTTCCAGCTCGGAAATACGGTCCTGCAGCTTCGCCAAACCCGCGTCGATGTCCTTCAGGCGGGTGGCCTTTTCTTCGGCGCTGAGGGTGGTGCTGGCGGTGGTTTCGGTCTTCTGCTTGAACAGCTCGAGCTGGCGGATGGTCAGCAACTGGTCATCCGAGGACTTGAGGAACTTGCCCATCTGCATGTTCTTCAGCACGGCCTTTTCTTCGTCGGTGTCGCCGTAGTTGGCGAAGAAGTCACGGATCTTGATCTTCTCCGCGTCGGACATGCCCTTGCGCCAGACCATCGGGTCGGCCGGGATCAGCGGCGACTTCCAGATCACCTTGAGCATGGCGGCCTTGTCCGGCTGGGTGACTTCCAGACGGTCCCAGCTTTCGGTGTTGAAAGTGGCGACGTCCAGTTGCCCTTTGGCCACGCTGAGGGCGTTGACTTCGTGGCTGGAATTCAGCGTGCGTTTGAAGGCGGTGGCGGCGTCGATGTGATTCTGCGCGAACACGTAGTAGCCCGGCACCAAGTAGCCCGAGGTGGAGTTCGGGTCGCCGTTGCCGAAGGTCAGTTCCTTGGCGTGCTTGAGCATGTCCTCGACCGAATTGATCGGGCTGTCCTTGCGCGCAATGATCACACTCCAGTAGCCGGGCGCACCGTTGGCGGCGCCGGTCTGGGCGAAGATTTCGCCGCCGGAACGGTCCACCGCCTCCATGGCCGCCTTGTTGCCCAGCCAGGCCACGTCGACCTTGTTGAAACGCATGCCCTGAATCAGGCCGGCATAGTCGGAGGCGAACGTGGCGTTGACTTTGAGCCCGGTCTTTTTCGACATGTCGTCGAGAAACGGCTGCCACACGCTTTTCAGGTTCTGCGACGACTCGGTGGACATGATGCCGAAGTTGATGACGTTGTCGTCGGCCTGCGCGTTGCCCAGCAGGCAACCGGCAACGACAGCGGCAGACGCGAAGACGCGCCCGATACGGTTCAACATGGGGAACTCCCGGAGCTGGTTTTGGGTGTGGGTTGGGTGTTGCCTGTTACCGGTGCCGCCACTGAGTCAGGCGCGAGCCATCATCAGTCGCGACGGTCGTTCGGTGTCTCGCGCGCTGCCGTCGAACATCAGGCTGGTATCGGCGTCGGCGCCATACAGGTCGTTGAGGAACTGGCTGTTGAGCTCGGCGCCGTTGCCGTCGAAGTGAATGCGCCCGCCCTTGAGCGCCACGGCACGCGGGCAATAGCGCACGGCGTAATCCACTTGATGCAACGTGACGACGACGGTCTTGCCGTCCCGGCGATTGATGTCGGCGAGGATTTCCATGACCTTGCGCGCAGACTCGGGGTCGAGGGAGGCAATGGGCTCGTCGGCGAGAATGACTTCGGCCTGCTGGGTCAGCGCGCGGGCGATGGCCACCCGCTGCTGCTGGCCGCCGGACAGGGTCGAAGCCCGCTGCGGCGCCAGATCGGCGAGGCCGACGCGGTCAAGGTTGGCCATGGCCCGGGCCTTTTCCTCGGCGTTGAACAGCCCCAGGCTGCCACGCCAGCGAGGCATACGGCCCAGACAGCCGAGGAGCACGTTGTCGAGCACGCTCAGGCGATTGACCAGATTGAACTGCTGAAAGATGTAGCCGATGTCAGCCCGCAGGCGGCGCACTTTGCCGTTCAGCCGGCCCGAAGCCTGCACTTCCCGGCCCAGCACCTGGACGCTGCCGCCATTGGTGCGATCACAACAGGCCAGACCGGCCAGATGGCGCAACAGCGTGGATTTGCCGGAACCGGAAGCGCCGATCAGCGCAACCATTTCCCCGTGTTGTATAGACAATGCAAGGTCAACCAAAGCGGTCTTTCGGGCGAATGTCTTGTTCAAGCGGTCGACGTGGATGGCTGCGGTCATGGGCTTCTCTGGTGTTGTGATTCCAGCGTCCTGCCGGGGATGAATGATCAGCCGCACGACCGTCCTTGGCCGCGTTCGGTGCGAGTGACATTAGGGGCAGCCTGTGGCAGTTCCATGAATCGACGATGACGGCGGCGTTTCACTTCGGAGACGGTTTGATGCGGGATTTTTCGGGGGGTTTGTGGACATCACGAGGTTAAAGGGCGGTCTGGCGGCTGTGCGGGCTAGACAAGTTGGAGGGTTGTTGAGGATTCAGTGGAGGGGATTGCGGGAGGGCTGAAACAAATAATTCGTGCCGTTGGTCCATTGGCAGAATGCGATGCCGCTAGTGGGACCGGCTTTAGCCGGGAAAGCGTCGGATGTCACGTTGCGGAATTTAGGGTGTTCAGACTGGCCTCTTCCCGGCTGAAGCCGGTCCCACTAAAAGCAACGCGTACATTCAATGGAAATGACATCAGCCGGAACATTGCAGGATGGGGCTGGCGGAACGCGATGCACTTAGTGGGACTGGCTTTAGCCGGGAAGGCGTCGGGGGTCGCGCTGCGGGATTAGGGGTGTGAAGGCTGGCGTGTTCCCGGCTGAAGCCGGTCCTACAAGAGCACCGTATCCCGTCAGTGAGACCTGTGACGCGGAGCGTCAGGGGATGCATTTCCACGCGGAGCGTAGGGAACGATCACCTCGTACCTAGTGGGACCGGATTCAGCCGGGAAGCTTTTGATCTTGATTTGCTTTTGATCTTCATACGCAAAAGGCTCAGTCACCGCCAATCGCGACTTTGGTGCAGGCTGAACGGAGGTCTCGCGGAGTGGGCCGAGCCGCATGGATGCGGCGAGAGCTGCCCCCCGCCATGGATGGCGGATGGCAGCGGGCCCACGGAGCGAGACCGGAGTGAAGGAACCCCGAGGCACGAGGGGCCAAGCCAGGAGCAAGCACCCTTGGTTACTTGGGGTGCTTTTCCAAGTAACTCGCCGAAGGCGAAACAGAGGCCGTTAGGCCGACGCTCTTGATCTTGATAAGGCGTTTAGATCCGGAAAGTGCCGACCAGATGCTGCAGCCGTGCCGTCTGATGCTCCAGATGCGCACAAGCATCCAGAGTAGATTTCAGGTTATCGACGCCCTCCTGATTCAGCGTATTGATCTCCGTAATGTCGACATTGATCGACTCCACCACCGCCGTCTGCTCCTCGGTCGCGGTCGCCACCGACTGGTTCATGCCATCGATCTCACTGATCCGGCGGGTCACGCTATTGAGCCGTTCGCCCGCCTGATTGGCGATAGTCACACTGTTCTCGCTCTGGCGCTGGCTCTCGGTCATGTTGATCACCGCATCGCGCGCGCCGACCTGCAACTCCTCGATCATGCCCTGCACCTGCTGCGCCGAATCCTGGGTGCGGTGGGCCAGGTTTCTCACCTCGTCCGCCACCACCGCAAAACCACGCCCCGCTTCCCCTGCCCGCGCCGCTTCGATGGCAGCGTTGAGCGCCAGCAAGTTGGTCTGCTGAGAAATACCGGTAATCACTTCCAGAATCTGCCCGATGTTGGCGGTCTTGTTGTTCAGCGTTTCAATGTTGGCGCACGACTCGCTGATCTTCTCCGACAGCTGATTCATCGCCGTGATGGTCTGGCTGACAACGCCCTGCCCTTCGCTGGCCAGTTGCGTGGCCTCGCTGGAATGCTGCGACGCCAGCGCGGCGTTCTGGGCGATCTCCTGAGCGGCGGCGCCGAGCTGGTTGATCGCAGCGGCCACACTGCTGGTGCGGCTGGTCTGCTGATCGGAATTGCCCATCGACGAGTTCGAGGCACCGACCACGCGGGCCGCGACTTCACCCAGCTGCCCGGCGGTGGAGGCCACTTCGCGGATCGAGCCGTGAATACGCTCCACAAAACGGTTGAACGACTGCGCCAGCGCGCCAAACTCATCCTGGGACACGATGGCCAGACGCATGGTCAGGTCACCTTCTCCGTCGGCGATGTCCTGCATGGCACGGCCCATCTGGTGCAACGGCTGCATCAGCACGCGGATCAACAGGCCCAGCAGCACCATGATGATCGCCACAGCGATGACCATCGCGAAAATTGCCGAAGAGCGGAATTCGCTCAGCATCGAGTAGGCCGCGTCGCGGTCAAGCACCAGCGCCACGTACCAGTTCGCCGACGACAGCCCCTCCACCTTGGTAAACGAGATGATCTGCGCCTTGCCGCCGGACTCGATTTCCGCCACGCCCGGCGCGATGGTTGGCGCACCGCTCGGATAGGCTTCGCTGACGTTCTTGAGGATCAGCTTGCTGTCCGGGTGAATCAGAATCTTGCCGTCGGCGCTGACGATGTACGCATAACCGTGGCCGCCGAAGTTCAGCGAGTTGATGGTCTTGCTGATGGCGTCCAGGGAAATGTCCGCACCCGCGACGCCGATCATCTGCCCTTGCTGGCGGACCGGCGTGGCCAGTGTCACCACCAGCTTGCCCGACGACGCCGCGATGTACGGCTCGGTGACGATAATGCCCTGCGCCGCATCGGCCGCCTTGTACCAGCCACGGGCCCGCGGGTCATAGTCGGCCGGGCGATTGCCCGTCGGCACGGAGAACATCACGCCGTCCTTGCTGCCGAAATAACTGAGCTGGAAATTGCCCGGATACACCGGCAAACCGATCGCCCGCTGCAAGCTGCCCTGGGCCGGACCGTCGACCGCGATCTGCTGGGCCATGGAGTTGAGCAACTGCGTGCGGCTGTCGAGCCAGGTTTGAATGTTTTGCGTGGTCAGACTGCCCATCTGTTGAAGTTCGGAGGCGACGCTATTCTTCAGGGTTTCGCGCTGGCGATAATCGTTCACCAGAATAAAACACGAGAAAGCAACTACCACGATGAGTGCAGCGGCCAGCAAGATCTTTTTGCTGAAACCCAGACGTTTGATCATATGCGTGTGTCCATAACAGAGATGACAGCGACAAGAGTGCGATGCCGATAGGTGCGCTGCGCTTTGCACGGGTGCTGCAGGAAAGAGAAGGCACGGCCTGAAAGATGTTTCGGCAGCGAACGCGGGGAATTTAGGGCCGGTTGTCGATGAAAGTTGAGTGCTGTTCTATGAGGGGAGAAATAGTTCAACTTCAATTCAATTGCGGGGCATTAGTTCAAATAGTGGATCCAATAAAGACCGTTAGTTATATAGGGCTTATATAGCCGAGCTAAATACTGGCAGGTTTAATAGCCAATCTGTTTGCGCAGCCAATTGCGACCGACTCCGACGGTAGGACCAGCTTCAGCCGAGAAGTTTTTGAGGGATCACACCCGATCGGTCATCGCTGCCATGGCCACGGAGGTGGCAGCGGTGCGGGTTTCGACGCCGAGTTTGATGTAGATGTGTTCCAGGTGTTTGTTCACCGTTCGCGGGCTCAGTTGCAGGATGTCGGCGATGTCTTTGTTGGTTTTGCCGCAGGACACCCAGCGCAGCACTTCGATTTCCCGGTCGGTGAGCTGGAAGCGGCGGGACAATTTGCCGTAGGCGGATTTGTCTTCGAACGTCACCGGCTGCGACGCCGTGCGGGCGGTTTGCAGGATGCGCGCGGTGCGCAAATGTGAAGCGACCCGGGCCAGCACTTCGGCGCACTCGATCGGCTTGGTGACATAGTCGATGGCGCCGGCCTCGAAACCCTGCACCACGTGCTCGCTGTCGGTCAGCGCGGTCATGAACAGCACGGGGATGTTGGCGGTGTCCGGTTGCGCCTTGATCTGGCGGCAGGTGTCGAAGCCGTTCAGGCCGGGCATCATCGCGTCCAGCAGAATCAGGTCCGGACGCCGACGCTGGATGCGGGTCAACGCACTGTGCCCGTCCAGCGCCACCAGCACCATGTACCCCGCCTCGTCCAGCGCATCGGACAGCAGCGCCAGGTTATCGGGTACGTCATCGACGATCAGGATGACGCCGTTTTCAGCGGCTCGGGTCATGGCGTCCATTAAGGGCCTCCTTCAGTTGAAGACTGAGTTCATCCAGGCGAAAACCGGACGCCAGGGTTCGCAGGCGGGTGACGAAACCGGCGCTGTAGGTGTTCTCGCGCTCGATGGCGTCGAGTTTTTGTTGAATGCCACGGATGTAGCCCAGGCCGCACAGTTCATACAGCTCTTCCAGATCCTCCCGCGACGGCAACACCCCCGGCGTCTGCACGAGCAACGGGGCGCTGCGCAAACGCCGCTGCCAGGTCAGTTGCAGATGATGCTGAATGCGGTCCAGCAGTTGCGGCAAATGCAGGGGTTTGGCCAGGTAGTCATTGCACACCTGCAGGCTGCGTTCCTTGTCATCGGCGAAGGCATTGGCGTTGGCCGACAGCACGATGATCGGCGCCAGGGACAGCGCGTTGCGGCGGATCATCCGACTGGTCGCCCAACCGTCCATGTCCGGCATGGACAGGTCCATCAGGATCAGGTCCGGGTGCAGCAGCGACACCTGCCTGACCGCCTCTTGCCCGTTGGCCGCCTGCGCCACGTCAAAACCCAGCGGCATGAGCATGCCGCTGATGACCTTGCGGTGCTCGATGTGATCGTCCACCACCAGAATCAGCCGCCGCGGACCGTCGTAACCGATGACGTCGTGGTTGACGTCGATGATCGCCTTGGGCACCCGCACTTCGGACAGGAACAGCCGCACCTGAAACCGCGTCCCTTCCTCGGGCTGGCTGCTGACGGACAGGGCGCCGCCCATCAACGCCGTGAGCATCCGCGTGATGGTCAGCCCCAGCCCCACGCCGTTGTCTTGCCGTACCAGCCCGCCCCGTTCGAACGGCTGGAAAATCCGTTCGATCTGTTCCGGCGCGATGCCGATCCCGGTGTCGATGATGTCGAAGGTCGCTGTTTCACGCCGGTAACTGACGCGCAGGCAGACTTCTCCGCTGTCCGTAAAGTTGATCGCGTTGCCCAGCAGGTTGATCAGAATCTGCCGCACCCGCTTCTCGTCGCCGCGCACCACTTCCGGCATGCGCCCGATCAGCTCCAGGCGAAAGTGCAGGCCTTTCTCCCGGGCCGTGCTGGCGAACATTTTCTCCAGATCGTCGAGAAACTCCTGGAACAGGATTTCCGTCGGCTCCAGCCGCAGCTTGCCGGCTTCGATCTTGGCCACGTCCAGCAGGCCGTCGATCAGCGACAGCAAATGCGAACTGCTGCGCATGATGGTCGCCAGGGAATCCAGGTGTTTACTCGGGGTGGCGACGTCCCGCTGCAGGATCTGGGTGAAACCGAGAATGCTGTTGAGCGGCGTGCGCAGCTCGTGGGAAAGCCCGGTGACGTAGCGACTCTTGGCGGCGTTGGCGGCCTCCGAGGCTTCCTTGGCCTCCTGCAGCGCCTGATCGGTTTTGTGGTGCGCCTCGATTTCCTGCATCAGCAACGCTGTCTGCCGCTCGGATTCTTCCAGGGCCACGCGCCGGCTCTCCCGGGTCAGCACCACCCACCAGGCCAGTACGCCGGCGAACACGCAAAAGGTCAGGAACGCCTTGAGAAACGCCAGCATCAGGGTGTGATGCACCTGCGGTGATTGATCGATCAGCCCATGTGAGACCTGGCTGTAAATCATCGTCAGCGCCCCGGTCAGGGTCAGCACCAACACGGTGAGCAGGCCCAGGTAGTGCGCCAGCCGGGTGTGCAGGTACTGGCGCGGCAAGCGGGGCAGCAGGCGGCCGATCAGGTCCTCGAATTGCATCGACAGCCGCGAGCGGGTTTTGCATTGATCGCCGCAGCGGGCGTCCAGCGAACAGCACAACGAGCAGATGGGCGAACCGTACGCCGGGCACCAGGCCATGTCCGGGGTTTCGAAACGGTTGCTGCACACGCCGCAGCGCAGGCTGGTCTGGCGGCCGAGGGGGAACAGCAGACCGGGGTCGCTCTCCCGGGCGATGTAGTAACGGCCTTTGGTCAGCCAGGCGATCAACGGCGCCGCGATCAGGGCGCTGGTCAGGGAAATCAGCGGCGGCGCAGCCCGCGCCACCTCCCCCAGCGCACCGAAATGGGCACACATCGACAGCAATGAGGCAATGAACATCGCGCCGACGCCCACCGGGTTGATGTCGTAGAGGTGCGCGCGTTTGAATTCAATGTACTTGGGCGACAGGCCGAGAGGCTTGTTGATCACCAGATCGGCCACCAGCGCGCCGATCCAGGCGATGGCGACGTTGGCGTACAGGCCGAGCACTTCCTCGATGGCATCGAACACGCCCAGTTCCATGAGGATCAGCGCGATAGCGACGTTGAACACCAGCCAGACCACCCGGCCCGGATGGCTGTGGGTGACACGGGCAAAGAAGTTCGACCAGGCCAGGGACCCGGCGTAGGCGTTGGTCATGTTGATCTTGATCTGGGAAATGATCACGAACAGCACCATGGCCGCCAGCGCCCATTCCGGCGAGGCAAACACGTCGTTGAACGCCACCAGGTACATCTGCGTCGGCTCAGCCGCGCGCTCGATGGGCACTTGATGTTGCAGGGCGAGGAAGGCGAGAAAGGCGCCGGCCATGATTTTCAGGCCGCCGGGGATGACCCAGCCAGGCCCGGCCATCAGCACCGCGGCCCACCAGCGCTTGCGGTTGCGGCGGGTTTTCTCCGGCATAAACCGCAGGTAATCCACCTGCTCGCCGATCTGCGTCACCAGGGACAACGCCACGCTGAACGCGGCACCGAACAGCAGCAGATTGAACGTGCCGCCCTCGCCCTCCCGGCCGGCAAAGGTGGTGAGGTCGGACAGCGCGTCGGGGTTTTTCCAGATCACGAACACGTAGGGCACGATCAGTAACGTCAGCCACAACGGTTGCGACCACATTTGCAGGCGACTGATCAGGGTGATGCCGTAGGCCACCAGCGGGATGACGATGATCGAGCAAATCACGTACGCCAGCGCCAGCGGAATGTGGGTGTACAGCTCCAGCGCCAGCGCCATGATGGCCGCTTCCAGGGCGAAGAACAGGAAGGTGAAACTGGCGTAGATCAACGAGGTGATGGTTGAGCCGATGTAGCCGAAGCCGGCGCCACGGGTCAGCAGGTCCATGTCCACGCCATAGCGCGCGGCGTAGTAGCTGATGGGCAGCCCGGTGAAAAAGATCACCACCGTCATGGCGATGATGGCCCATAAGGTGTTGGTGAAGCCGTAGCTCATCACCAGCGCGCCGCCAATGGCTTCCAGTGCCAGGAACGACACAGCCCCGACAGCCGTGTTGGCGATGCGGAATTCCGACCATTTGCGGAAAGACTTGGGCGTGAAACGCAACGCGTAGTCTTCCATGGTCTCGTCGGCGACCAGACGATTGTAATCGCGGCGCACCTTGATGATGCGTTGAGAGCCGGAGGGTCGCACTGAGGGGTTCCTGATGAGAGAGAGCGAATTCGCCACTCACCGTCCTTGCTGGCGCGAAACTGAGAACTGTGTTCAAACAGCAACTTCTGTGCCGCGGGCGCAATCATGCCTCGTCCCGGCGTTCCCGGCCCTACGTCAAATGACGTACGCGCATACGTCACGCTGCGTATACCTCGATTCCCGCGCCCGCCTCATCCTTGCTCGCAGCTCGCGACGGACCCTCACCCGGCCGCCGCGAATCACCAGCACAGGAGCGGGAACATGGATTCACGACTGACAGGCCCCACGCGCTTTTTCCCCCGACGCCTGGCATTGGGGGCGGCAGCCCTTTCGCTGATCGCCGCCAGCGTGTTCAGCCAGATGACCCTGGCCGACGACGTCAACACCACCGGCCTGGCCGTCACGCCGACCGAAGTGACCGTCGGCCAGCTGCACTCGGCCACCGGCACCATGGCGATCTCCGAAACCGGTTCGATCCAGGCCGAACGCCTGGCCATCGACCAGATCAACGCATCGGGCGGCATCCTCGGTCGCCAGATCAAAATCGTGCAGGAGGACGGCGCGTCCGACTGGCCGACCTTCGCCGAGAAAGCCCGCAAGCTGCTGGTCAACGACAAGGTGGCCACGGTGTTCGGCTGCTGGACATCGGCGTCGCGTAAAGCGGTGTTGCCGGTGTTCGAGAAAGAAAACGGCCTGTTGTACTACCCGACCTTCTACGAAGGGCTGGAACAGTCGAAAAACGTGATCTACACCGGGCAGGAAGCCACCCAGCAGATCCTTGCCAGCCTGGACTGGATCGCCAAGACCAAGGGCGCCAAGACCTTTTACCTGATCGGTTCGGATTACATCTGGCCGCGCACCTCGATGAAGATCGCCCGCAAGCACATCGAGAACGTGCTCCACGGCACGGTCGTCGGCGAAGACTACTACCCGCTGGGCAATACCCAGTTCGGCTCGCTGATCAACAAAGTCAAATTGAAGAAACCTGACGTGGTGTTCGCGGCGGTCGTGGGCGGCTCCAACGTGGCGTTCTACAAGCAGTTAAAAGCCGCGGGCGTTGATTCCACCAAGCAGACGCTGTTGACCCTCTCGGTCACCGAAGACGAACTGCTGGGCATTGGCGGCGAGAACATGAAGGGCTTCTACGCCTCCATGAAGTACTTCCAGAGCCTGGATAACCCCAACAACAAAGCGTTCGTTGAGGCGTTCAAGGCCAAGTACGGCAAGGATTCGGTGATGGGCGACGTGACCCAGGCCGCCTACCTCGGTCCGTGGTTGTGGAAAGCCGCGGTCGAGAAAGCCGGCAGCTTCGACGTCGACAAAGTGGTGGCGGCGTCCCCGGGCATCGAGCTGAAAACCGCGCCCGAAGGCTACGTGAAGATTCACGAAAACCACCACCTGTGGAGCAAGACCCGCATCGGTGAAGTCCAGGCCGATGGCCAGTTCAAGGTGGTTTACGAGTCGGACTTGATTGAGCCGAATCCGTTTCCGAAGGGCTACCAATAACACCTGCTGACATGGCGCGCTGATCGTTCCCACGCTCTGCGTGGGAATGCCGGTCCGGCCGCTCTGCGGCCATGCAGGACGCGGAGCGTCCGGCTGCGTTACCACGCTGAGCGTGGGAACGATCAAGCACACGTGGATGGCCAATCAATTTTTCACCTCGGAGACCATCATCATGGAATGGCTATCGGAATTTGGTGCCATCGCGGCCATGCAGGGGTTCAACGGGCTTTCCGTGTTCTGCGTGCTGTTGTTGATGGCCCTGGGGCTGGCGATCATCTTTGGTCAGATGGGCGTGATCAACATGGCCCACGGTGAATTCCTCACCATCGGCGCCTACACCACTTACCTGCTGTCGACCCTGGTACAGACCTATTGGCCGTGGATGCAGCCGTACTATTTCTTCTTTGCCATCGCGTTGTCGTTCGTGGTGGCCGGTGCCGTGGGTTGGGTGGTGGAGTGGGTGATGATCAGTCGCCTCTACCACCGACCGCTCGACACCCTGCTGGCAACATGCGGCCTGTCCCTGGTGATGCAGCAAGCGTTCCGTTCCATCTTCGGCGCCCGTGAAGTCAGCGCCAACCCGCCCGAATGGCTGATGGGCGCGGTCAACCTCACTGAATCCATCGAAATCCCGCGCAACGGCCTGTTCGTCATGGGCCTGACCGCGCTGATGACCGGCGGGATTTTTCTCATGCTGTACCGCAGCCGCTGGGGGTTGCACGTCCGCGCCACGGTGCAGAACCGCATCATGAGCCGAGCGGTGGGCATCAATACCCGCAAGGTCGACCGCATGACCTTCGCCCTGGGCTGCGGCGTTGCCGGGGTCGCGGGGGCGGCGTTCACCACCATCGGTTCCACCGGCCCCACCGCCGGCTCCCTGTACATCGTCGACACCTTTCTGGTGGTGGTTTTCGGCGGCGCGGCCAGCCTGTTCGGCACCATTGCCTCGGCGTTCGCCATTGCCCAGACCCAGTCCCTGTCGGAATTTTTCATGAGTGGCTCGATGGCCAAGGTCCTGACCCTGTCCATTGTGATCCTGATCCTGTTGATGCGCCCTCAAGGGTTGTTTGCCAGCAAGGTTCGTAAATAAGTGTGCGCCAGAGAGGTAGCCCCATGAACGCGCTAAACAAGATGCTCGGCGGACGCCAGGGCGTGGTCGGACTGCTGATCCTCGCGGCCCTGATCCTGGTGGTCTTCCCCCTGACTCTGGACGCCTTTCGCCTGAACATGGTCGGCAAATACCTGACCTACGCGTTCGTCGCCGTGGGCCTGGTGTTGTGCTGGGGGTACGGCGGCATTCTCAGCCTGGGGCAAGGGGTGTTCTTCGGCCTGGGCGGCTACTGCATGGCGATGTTTCTCAAGCTGGAAGCGTCCGATCCGGAGAGCACCAAAATCCAGTCGACCCCGGGCATTCCGGACTTCATGGACTGGAACCAGATCACCGAACTGCCCTGGCTGTGGGTGCCGTTTCACAGCTTCACGTTCACGGTGATGGCGGTCATCGTGGTGCCGGTGCTGCTGGCGTTGATCATTGGCGTCGCGCTGTTCAGACGCCGGGTGGGCGATGTGTATTTTTCCATCGTCACCCAGGCCATCGCGTTGATCCTCACGGTGCTGATCATCGGCCAGCAAGGCCTGACCGGCGGGATCAACGGCATCACCGATCTCAAGACCCTGCTGGGGTGGGACATCCGCAGCGACAGCGCCAAACTGCTGTTGTACTTCATCAACGCAGGCCTGCTGTTCGCCTGCATCCTGTTCGGCAAATTCATCCTCCATTCCAAACTCGGCCGGCTGCTGATGGCCATGCGCGACAAGGAAGAGCGGGTGCGGTTTTCCGGTTACGACGTGGCGGCGTTCAAGGTCTTCGTGTACTGCGTCGCGGCGTGTTTCTCGGCCATCGGCGGGGCCATGTTCGCCTTGCAGGTGGGGTTCATGTCGCCGTCGTTCGTGGGCATCGTGCCGTCCATCGAGATGGTGATCTTCGCCGCCGTCGGTGGGCGCATGTCGCTGCTGGGCGCGGTGTACGGCTCGCTGCTGGTGAACTACGGCAAGACCTATTTCTCCGAGTCGTTCCCCGAATTGTGGCTGTACCTCATGGGCGGGCTGTTCATCGCCGTGGTCATGTATTTTCCCAACGGTTTGGCCGGTCTCTGGGAGAGCCACGGGCGCAATTGGTTGTCGGGTTTCACGCGCAAGCCGGCACCGGTGATTGCTTCCCCGGCCCCGGTCATCACGCCAACCCCCACCCCCGCCGACAAGAAAGCCGCCAGCCCGTTGGAGATTCAGCCATGACCCGCCCGACAGGCTTTCAGATGAACAAACCGGTCCTGGCCATTGAGGGCCTGACCGTGTCCTTCGACGGTTTCAAGGCGGTGGATGACCTCAACCTGTACATCGACCGCAACGAAGTGCGGGTGGTCATCGGCCCCAACGGCGCAGGGAAGACCACGGTGCTCGACCTGATCTGCGGCAAGACCCGGGCCACGGGCGGCAGCATCCAGTTCAAGGACCGCGAGCTGACCACCATGAACGAGTACGACATCGTCCGTGCCGGGGTCGGGCGCAAGTTCCAGACGCCGTCGATCTACGACAACCTGAGCGTGTTCGAGAACCTGGAGATGTCGTTTCCGGCGGGGCGCTCGGTGTTCGGCGCGCTGTTCTTCAAGCGCACCCAAGAGGTGCTGGACCGGGTCAATCAAGTGGCCGCCGACATCTTCCTCGGTGACCGGCTGCAGCAGCAGGCGGGCCTGTTATCCCACGGCCAGAAGCAGTGGCTGGAGATCGGCATGTTGCTGATGCAGGACCCGGAACTGCTGATGCTCGACGAGCCGGTGGCGGGCATGAGCGTCAGCGAGCGGGCGCAAACCGCCGACCTGTTGAATCGCATCAGCCAGGGCCGCTCGGTGCTGGTGATCGAGCACGACATGGAGTTCGTCAAGAGCATCGCGCACAAGGTCACGGTGCTGCATCAGGGCAAGGTGCTGGCCGAAGGCAGCATGGAGTCGGTGCAGAACAACCCGAAAGTCATCGAAGTCTATCTGGGCCATTGAGGAGCGCAGCATGTTCAACATTCAGCAGCTGGCGTGTGGTTACGGCCAGAGTCAGGTCCTCCACGACCTGAGCCTCTCGGTGCAGAAACAGGAAATCGTCGCGGTGATGGGCCGCAACGGCATGGGCAAGACCACGCTGTTCAAAAGCCTGATGGGCATCCTGCCGCAATGGGGCGGCCAGGTTCAGCTGGACGGCGTGGACGTGTCCGCCATGGAAACCCACAACCGTGTCGCCGAGGGCATGGCCTACGTGCCCCAGGGGCGGATGATTTTTCCGTCGATGAGCGTGCTGGAGAACATCCAGACCGGCCTCCCCGCCTCGGCCGGCGGCAAGGTCCCGGAAGACCTGTACGCGCTGTTCCCGGTGCTGTTCGACATGCGCGGCCGACGCGGCGGCAACCTGTCCGGCGGCCAGCAACAGCAGCTGGCCATCGCCCGGGCCCTGGCGACCAATCCCAAGGTGTTGTTGCTCGACGAGCCTACCGAAGGCATCCAGCCGTCGATCATCAAGGACATCGCCCGCAGCCTCAAAGAGATCCGCGCCCTGCGCAACCTGACGATCATCGTCTCGGAGCAGGTGCTGTCCTTCACCCTGGAAATCGCCGACCGCTTGCTGGTGATCGAGAAAGGCCGCTTCGTCATCGAAGAAACCCGCGCCAATGTCGATGAAGCGACGATCAGTCGGTATTTGTCGGTGTAGCAAGGCCCGGAGACATGCAGCGTCATTAGCACCTACCGAGAACCCAAGGAGAACCCCCATGACCGATACCTTGATCAAAGTCGACCTCAACCAGCCTGTCACCGAAAACGAGCAGATCCACAACCGCTGGCACCCGGACATCCCGATGGCCTGCTGGGTCAAGCCGGGGGATGATTTCATCCTCGAAACCTACGACTGGACCGCTGGCGCGATCAAGAACAACGACGATGCCAGCGACGTGCGCGACGTCGACCTGACCACCGTGCATTACCTGTCTGGCCCGGTCGGTGTGCATGGCGCCCAGCCCGGCGACCTGCTGGTAGTGGAGCTGCTGGACATCGGCGCACGAGCCGATTCGCAATGGGGCTTCAACGGCTTCTTTTCCAAACAGAACGGCGGCGGCTTCCTCACCGAGCATTTCCCCCTGGCGCAGAAATCCATCTGGGATTTCAAAGGCATGATGACCAGCTCCCGGCACATCCCCGGCGTCGAGTTCGCAGGCTTGATTCACCCCGGCCTGATCGGCTGTCTGCCGGACCACAAGATGCTCGCCGAGTGGAACCGCCGCGAACAGGAACTGATCGACACCGACCCGGACCGCGTCCCGGCCCTGGCCTGTCCGCCCTGCGCCGGGACGGCGCACCTGGGCAAACTCAAAGGCCCGGCCCGCGACCTGGCCGCCGCCACGGGCGCACGCACCGTGCCGCCCCGTGAGCACGGCGGCAACTGCGACATCAAGGACTTGTCCCGGGGCTCGAAAGTGTTCTTCCCGGTCTACGTCGACGGCGCGGGTCTGTCCGTGGGCGACCTGCACTTCAGCCAGGGCGACGGCGAAATCACCTTCTGCGGCGCCATCGAAATGGCCGGCTGGGTGCACATGCGCGTCGAGCTGATCAAGGACGGCATGGCCAAATACGGGATCAAAAACCCGGTCTTCAAGCCCAGCCCCATCGTGCCGAACTACAACAACTACCTGATCTTCGAGGGCATATCGGTCGACGAAGCCGGCCAGCAGCACTACCTGGACGTCAACGTCGCCTACCGCCAGGCGTGCCTGAACGCGATCAACTACATGACCAAGTTCGGTTACTCCCCGGCCCAGGGTTATTCGCTGTTGGGCTCGGCACCGGTGCAGGGTCACATCAGCGGCGTGGTCGACATCCCCAACGCGTGCGCCACCTTGTGGCTGCCGACCGAGATCTTCAAATTCGACATCAACCCCAACGCCAATGGCCCGACGAAATTCATCGACGGCACCGTGGACTTGCCGATCGCGCAGGATAAATAACGCCGGGCTGACTCCCGACCTGCAGGCGCGAATGAATCCGCGCCTGCAGCATGCACTCTGACGAGAGGATTTAAGCCATGCCCCTGTACGAATACGACTGCCCTGACTGTGGGGATTTCACCTCGCTGCGGCCCATGGCCGAGAGCGCGCTGCCGTGCGAGTGCCCGGCATGCGGCGCATCGAGCCTGCGGGTGA
Organism: Pseudomonas sp. Ps21-P2; assembly: GCF_039672565.1. NCBI lineage: Bacteria > Pseudomonadati > Pseudomonadota > Gammaproteobacteria > Pseudomonadales > Pseudomonadaceae > Pseudomonas > Pseudomonas sp. Ps21-P2. Next base: position 101,613 of record NZ_JBDFPL010000005.1, on the reverse strand, counting down.
TTCTGTCCGCGCCAGGGCTGAGCACCATGCCCGGCAACACCCGCACCGCCATCGCCCGCAACGAGCAAAGCACCCACGCGCCAAAAACCATGGACCAATACAAAGAGAGCCGGGGGCACCCCAGCGGCTGCAGTTGCTGCGGGCCGACGAAAGGACTCCAACCCACCAAAGCCAATCCCCACGCCCTGAAAGGCAAGCCGGCGGGCCGACCGTGGATGATCAGCCATTGATCGACTCATGGGGCCAATTGGCCCCTTCACGTCAGGTAAAGGGGGCAGTAAAGGGGCGAGCGGCCGCGCATCAGTGCTGCGACACCAGATGACAGCGCACCGATTCCCCAGCGCCTTTTGCCGGTAGTAATGCTTGCGGCTTTTCACAGCCTTGGGTGGCTTTCGGACAACGATCCCGAAAAAAACACCCCGTCGGCAGCGTCCGATTGCCCGGCAGTTCCGTCGGCGCCGACACCTGGGCGTCGTCCACCGTCACCCCGAGACGCGGCACCGCCTCCAGCAGCAATTGCGTGTAAGGGTGACGCGGCCGCTCCAGTACTTCCGCCGCCGTACCCAACTCCACAATCTGCCCCAGGTACATCACCGCCACCCGGTCAGCCATGTGCCGCACCACCGAGACGTTGTGAGAGATCAGGATGTAGGTCAGGTCGCGACTGCGCTGCAGCTCGGCCAGCAAATTGAGGATCTGCGCCTGCACTGAGATGTCCAGTGCCGAGGTCGGCTCGTCCAGTACGATGATGTCCGGGTTGCACGACAAGGCCCGGGCAATCGCAATCCGCTGACGCTGGCCCCCGGAAAACTGGTGAGGAAAGCGATCAAGGTATTCCGTGCGAATGCCCACCTGGGCCGCCACCTTCTCCGCAATGCCACGCATTTCCTGACGCGGCGCCGAACGCTGGACGAACAACGGCTCGGTGATGACTTTCCACACCGGCAGCCTGGGGTCGAGGGACGACTGCGGGTCCTGAAACACAATCTGCACGTTGCTGCTTCGTTCCTTGTCGCTGTTGTAGATCCAGTCGAGTCGCCCGGATGTTGGCTTGATCAAGCCCATCAGCAACTGCGCCAGGGTGCTTTTGCCGCAGCCGGATTCGCCGACCACGCCGAGGGTTTCGCCGGCACGAACCTGGAGATCGATGCCGTTCAGGGCATGGGCCAAAGCCTTGGGCCGACCGAGCCAGTCCTTGCCCATCGGGTAATGCACGCGCACATCTTGCAGACCGAGGATGGTCGGGCTCTCGCCAGGCGATGTCTGCAGGGCTGAATGGATCATGGCCGCGACTCCTGTGGGGTGGCGTGTAAGGGCGCGCTCAACCAGCAGGCGCTTTTGCGGTCGGCGGCGGCGTCGATGGTCTGCATCGGCGGGCGTTGCAGGCATTGGGCCGTGGCATGGGCGCAGCGATCCAGGAACGTGCAGCCTAGCGGCAACGCCGACAGATTGGGCACCTGTCCGGGAATGGTCTTGAGGTCCTGGCCCGGTTCGACTTGCTCCGGCAATCCGCTGAGCAGGCCCTGGGTGTACGGATGCCGGGGGTCCGCCATCACTTGCGCGGTGACGCCCTGCTCCACCACTGCGCCGGTGTACATCACGTACACCCGGTCGCAGAACTGCGACACCAGCGCCATGTCATGGGTGATCAGCAGAATCGCCGTGCCCCGCGCCCGGGCCTTTTCTCGCAGCAGCAACAGCACTTGCCGCTGCACCGTGACGTCCAGCGCGGTGGTCGGCTCGTCGGCGATCAGCAATTGCGGATCGCAGGAGAATGCCAGCGCAATCATCACCCGCTGACGCATGCCGCCGGAAAGCTCGAAGGGGTAGCTGTTCATCACCTGCTCGGGGTCGGCGATGTGCATGTCCCGCAGCAACGCGATGGCTTTGGCCTTGGCGTCGGCCTTGCTCAGTCGCTGGTGATGAATGATCACGTCAAGCATCTGCCGACCGATGCGGCGGGTCGGATTGAGCGCGGTCATGGGTTCCTGAAAGATCATCGCGGCGTCACGGCCACGCACACTCAGCAGGTCTTTCTCTTTGGCGGTGAGCATGTCGCGGCCCAGAATGCTCAGGCTGCCACTTTTCACGTCATAGGCACGCTCCGGCAGCAGGCGCAGGCTGAGCATCGCGGTGACCGACTTGCCGGAGCCTGACTCGCCAATCACGCCGACGATCTCCCCGGGATTGACGTGCAGCGACACGCCGTTGAGGGCCTTGACCGTGCTTTTGTACGCCGGGAACTCGATGCGCAGGTCGTCGATAACCAAGACCGGCGCTTGCGCGGCAAGGGGTTGTTGAACGGAAGCCTGCATGGTCATTTCCCCTGCTGCCGTGGGTCGAGCAAGTCACGCACGCCGTCGCCCAAAAGGTTGAAACCGGTGGCGGTGATCAGAATCGCCACGCCGGGAAAGGTCGAGTACCACCATTGATCGAGGATGTAGTTGCGCCCGGTCGCGACCATCGCGCCCCACTCCGCCGTCGGCTGTTGCGCGCCCAGGCCAATGAAGCCCAGGGCCGAGGCCATGAGGATGGCGCTGCCGATGTCCAGGCTCAGTTGCACCAGCAACGGCGGCATGGCGTTGCGCGCCACGTGCCAGATGACCATGTGCCAGCGCCCGGCGCCGAAGGTCTCGGCGGCCTTGACGTAACCCATCTGGCGGATGCTCAGGGCTTGCCCCCGAGCCAGCCGCACGTAGAACGGAATCCGCACCAGCGTGATCGCCAGCATGGCGTTGAACAGGCTCGGGCCCAGCGCCGCGGCCAGGGCCATGATCAGCACCAGCGACGGCACCGACAGCATGATGTCCATCAGGCGCATGATCAGGCCGTCGAAACGCCCGCCGATGATGCCGGACATGCAGCCCAGCAAGCCGCCGGCAAAGCACGATGCAAAGGCCACGAACAGACCGACGCCGACGGATTGGCGGCTGCCGTACAGCACGCGGCTGAACAGGTCGCGGCCCACTTCGTCGGTGCCGAACCAATGGGCGGCCGACGGCGCGGCGAGACGCTGGGTCAGGTTCAGCGCATTCGGATCGTGGGACGCGAGCCACGGCGCAAAGGCCATCACCAGCAGCACCATCACGGTGATCAGCAGCCCGGCCATGGTCAGCGGGCTGCGGCGAATCTGATGGGCCAGGTAGGCCCATTTGTCCTGCCAGCGCGAGGCGGCCGGCAGTGGCGCCACGGCGGGCGCGGTGATCGGAGTCGTCATGTCAGTTGACCTCGCCAATGCGCGGATCGATCAGGCGGTACAGCAGATCGATCGCCATGTTCAGCAGCACGTAAATGAAAGAGACCATGATCGCGAAGCCCATGACCGCCGGGAAATCCAGCGACTGGATCGACTTGACCACGTAGGCGCCCATGCCCGGCCAGGCGAACACGGTTTCCGTGAGCACCGCGCCATAGAGCAAGTCGCCCAGGGTCAGGCCCAGTACGGTCACCGAGGGAATCAGCGCGTTGGGCAAGGCATGGCGCAGAATCACCGCCCATTTCGACAGGCCGTAGGCGCGCGCGGTACGGATGTAGTCTTCGCCGAGCTGGTCGAGCATGGCCGAACGGATCTGCCGCGCGACGACGCCGAGGTTGACGAAGCCCAGGGTGATGGCCGGCAGAATCAGGTGTTGCACGGCGTTGAAAAACAGCCCGGTGTCGCCGGCCAGCAGCGTGTCGATCAGGTAGAACCCGGTAACGGTTCGGGGCGGGTCCAGCCCTTCGTCAAGACGACCGCTGCCGGGCAGCCAGTTCAGATGGCCGTAGAACAGCACGATCAAGCCCAGCCCCAGCCAGAACGCCGGGGTCGAAATCCCGGTCACCGCCAGGGTTCGCGCGACCTGGTCGATGAAGCGGTTGTGGTACACCGCCGAAAGCACGCCCAACGGCACACCCACCAGAATCGACAGGGTTAGGGCCGCCAGCGCCAGTTCCAGCGTCGCCGGGAAGAACGCCTGCAAATCTTCGAGGACCGGGCGATGGGTGCGAATCGACGTGCCCAGGTCGCCGTGCAGCAGGTCGAGCATGTAGCGGCCGTATTGTTGATACAGCGGCAGATCCAGCCCCAACTGATGGCGGATGTTGTCGACGATGGCGTCGGTGGCGCGGTCCCCGGCGATCAGTCGCGCGGGGTCGCCCGGAATCAGGTGCGAGATGGAAAAGGTAATCAGAGAAACGCCGAACACCACCAGCAGCAGGCCGCCCAGGCGTTTGCGCAGCATATTCAGGAAGGCCATGGGGCACCTCGGTCACGCAGTCGATCAATAACGCGAAACAGCTCGCGGACACAGCGCTGCTTCACCGGGCCCCGCCTCCCTTGCAGGGCCCTGTGAGTCACAGCGATTTACGGGATGCAGCGCTTACTTGGTGATCGTGCCGACGTTGAACACCTGTTCCAGCATCGGGTTGAACACGTAGCCCTTGACCTTCTCGCTCATCGGCAAGGTGTAGGCCTTCTGATAGAGGTAGGCGTAGACGCTGTCGTTGAGCACGATCTTCTGCGCCTGCTGATACAGCTCGGTGCGCTTGGCCATGTCGTTGGTGGTCGCCGATTCACGGATCAGCTTGTCCACCGCCGGGTTGTCGTAGAACGAACGGTTGCCGGCCAGACCTTTCAGCTTCGAGTCGAAGAAGAAGTTCATGAACATGTAGGGGTCGGCGAAGTCCGGGCTCCACGAGCCGATGGCGATGTCGAAATCACCGGTGCCCAGGCGCTCACGCATGCTGGCGTTGGCGAGTTTTTCCAGCTTGAGGTTCACGCCCAGCGGTTGAAGGCCGGCTTGCAGGGTCAGGCCGATGGGCTCCCAGTTCGGGTCCTTGTCGGAGTACATGAACGTCAGGTTGCTGACCTTCGGCGACACTTTGCCAAGATCGGCTTTGGCTTTTTCCATGTCCTGCTTGAACGCCGGCAGCTTCTCGTCGTAGGCCCACATGCCCTGGGGGATCGGCCCGTTCAGCGGCTTGGCTTTGCCTTTCAGGATGCCATTGATGATGCCGTCGTAATCCAGGGATTCGACAATCGCGCGCCGCGCATCGGGGTTGTTCATCGGCGCTTTCTGGGTGTTGAGGTACAGCAGCGTCACCCGCAGCGACGGGTAATCGCCGACGACGATGCCGGACTTTTTCGCCAGCGCTTCGAGCTGGTCTTCGGGCATGTCTTCGATGATGTCCAGGTCACCGTGCTCCAGCTGCAGACGACGCACGGAAGCCTCGCCGATGATCTTCACCACGACTTTTTTCAGGGTCGGCTTGGGACCGGCGTAGTAGCTGTTCTGCTCCATGGTCAGGGTCTGGCCTTTCTGCCAGTTGACCAGCTTGAACGCCCCCGAACCTGCGGTGTGGTTGGACAGGTAGGCGTCCGCGCCTTCGGTTTTCTTCGCAACGTCCGGGTTGATGATCGCCGCGCCGTTGTGGGCCAGCGTGGAGAGGAACGGCGCGTAAGGCGCTTTCAGGGTGAAGCGCACGGTCAGCGGATCGACCACCGACACGGCCATGTCCTCGGGGAAGGCGCCGGACGGGCCTTGTTTGAGTTTCATCACCCGGTCGAAGGAGAACTTCACCGCCTCGGCGTTGACCTCGGCGCCGTCATCGAATTTGTTGCCGGGCTTGAGCTTGAATTCCCAAGTCAGGTTGTCCGCCGAGGTGGCCCAGCTGCTGGCCAGCTCCCCTGCCACTTCGGTGCTGCCCTTGCCGTTTTCGACCTTGTAGGTCACCAGCCGCTGGTACGCCGGGTAGGTCACGGTCCAGTCGTTGTTGTCGATGGTCACGGCCGGGTCGAGGGTTTGCGGGTCGGACGGTTTGCCGATCATCAGGGTGTCCTGGGGCACGGCTGCGCTGGCCGATTGCCAGGCGCCGAGGCCCATGGCGGTGCAGAGGACTGCCATCGCCAGCGTGCGTGGGGTAAGGATTGATTTCATGCCGGTTCCTTGATCGTTCGGGGTCTGAAAGTTCGTCAGGTTTGTTATTGAAGCTATACCGGGCAGTTCAAGCTCACAGGCCTCAGGCCTCAGGCCTGCGAAATGACGCGCCCTGCTCTTGCGAGGTCGGGTGACGCCAGATTCAGCCGGGATTCATGGTTGTCCCGGTCGTGTGCGGTGTTGCGTGATACGTGATGCGTGATGCGTTTTTAGTGAGCGGGCTGGATCGAGCCGTCGTCGATTAAGGGGTAGTCCTCGGCGTTCGGCAGTTCGTAGTGCCACCACTCGCTGTCGATGTAGGTGAAGCCTGCCGCCAGCATGATCCCCAGCAACAGCAGGCGGTTGCGCTGTATGTCGGCGGGCAGATCAGCGAAGAACTGATGGGACTGCTCGCGCATGTCGTCGAAGCCGGTGCCCATGTCCAGGGCGTTGCCGCTGGCGTCGATCAGGGTCAGGTCCACGGCCACGCCCCGGGTGTGGTGGGAACCCAGGCTGGGGTCGCGCACGTATTCGGGGTTGGGCAGCGCCTGCCACAGCAGGTATTGCGCGTACGCCGGGCGATAGGCGTCGAAGATGCGCAGGCGCAACCCGGACTGGCGCGCCAGGGTGCTGGCCTTGCGCAGACAGCGCTCGGCGTCGCGATGCAGCAGGCAGCGCGGGTCCTGGTAAATCTGCTTGCCGGCGAGGTTGTCGACGCCGGCGTAGATCAGGTCGACCTCGACCTGCAGCGCGTGGGCATCGACTTCGACGAGGGGGCTATTCACGTAACGGCACTCCAGATCAGCGTGTTCATTCATCATGTATTGGGGGTGATGCTTCCCCCCGTAGGACCGGCTTTAGCCGGGAAGCCTTATCTATTCAAACTGGCCAAACAGTTGTTGCAGCTCACGGTTTTTCGCCAGCCTCTGGTCGAGGCGCTCGCCGTATTTATCGGCCACCGCCGACACCATCAGATTGAACAGGCAGGTCAGCGGCGCCAGGGAATCCCAGAACTGCCCCACATCGGAATTGAGCTGCAGCAGATCGCTCGGGTAATCCCTGGCCCATGGGCAGTGAAAGTCGGTGATAAACGCCAGGCCTACGTTCTGTTGATGGGCGACTTCGCAGAAGGTCCGCGTCACGGCGGAATAGGTTCGGAAGTCGGCGATCACGGCGTAGGGATTTTCGAACTGGGAATTCAGTGATTCGGCGTAGGTGCCGGACAAACCATCGACGTAGTACACCTTGGGCCGGATGTACTCCAGGTGACTGAAAAACGCGTTGAGGATGCCGCGGGTGGTCTGGATGCCGACGATGAACACCGCGTCGGCGCTGTGCAGCCGCTCAACGATGCGGGCGAAGGTTTCGCCACGGGCCAGGGCGTAGACCCGCTGGATCGCTTCCAGCTCACGGTTCATCGAGCGTTCCAGCGCATCGCCCTGAGTGTTTTCTTCACGAAAGGCGCCGAGCCGATCAGTGATCACCCAAGGGCTGGCGCTGTCGCCGCGCAGGCTCTGTTTGACGTCGTCGATATTGCGATAGCCCAGCGAACGCAGGAAGCGCCCGACTGAAATGCCGGTGGTGCCGGTCTGCTGGGCGATGCTGTCAGCGGTTTCGAACGGCAGCTTTTGCGGATTGGCCAGCAGGTAGCCGGCGATGCGCTTCCCCGTCGGCGTCAGATCGCTGAACCGCTGTTCCAGTGCATCGAGGAAGGGACGCTTTTCCATGGGAATTCCGCTGATGGAGCCGGGTTGCGTGGACCAGGATAATGTTATCCGGCGGTCATTTTGCAACAGGATGTTAGCAACATAACATCGTGTTTCGAGATGGCACAATGATTATTTTAAGAGATTGGCGAGGGGGTAAGCGGCGTGTTTCAGGGTGGTGCGAGGTTGCGGACGATGCGCTTTTTGGGGGCAAAAAAAGGCCACCTGTATCTTTCAAAAAACAAAGGTTCATCTGCAAAAGCGCACTGCAATCACAAATGAACCCATTTTGAGAGAGTATCTATTTATGCCGCGCTCTCGCCGAAGAATCGGAAAAGCACAGCGCGATCATTAACAGTCTCCCGGAAGAAGGCCTTCAACAGGATATCCACTCCGTTCTGGATGATAAGCTCAGTGGCCGGTCCGATGTTTGCGTGAACCACTGAACCGCCTGAACCAAACGCCAAGTCACGATTCCCGTCTTTCAGCAACCGGATTAATCGGACATCAGACGATGTTTGACCATATGAGATGACCATGCGCTGTTGATCGTCGACCGCCATCAAGGCAAAGGCCTGGAGCGACGTATCAACTTCACTGACGACCAATGGCTGCCCACCCTGGAACGCTGGATCATACTCGCCGTATTGAGTCAGCTTGATAATCACCAACTTATTCTTGCCGTCACTGTCTTGAATATTCGCCTGAAGCGTTACGCCGCCATCATCCCCGTAAAAGACCTTTTTTAGCAGGATGCTGGTGACGCCGGGCAACTGGGGAAGATCGATAATTTTGCGCCCCCCCGCAAACTGCGTGTCGAGCTCGCCGGCCGAGGTATATCGGGAGACAACGCCCAAGACCCTGCCATTGTTGAAATGACCCGCCAGTGTGACACTGCCGTCGCTGCCCGCTGCATAGTCTGCCCAAAGATCAGACGTGGGCGTAATCGCTTTAACCCCGTTATCGCCAAAACCCTTAACCGGAAGGCCGTCAACGTCGAATTTTACAAGGTGAAAGGTAGCCACTTGGCTATTGATGAGTCTGCACGGAAATAGGACGCTGCCATCCTGTTGCCGCACGGACGCGCGGACGGAATTCCAAGGGGAGAAGTATTCCTTTGTGGAGGTGTCGGCTTCACCGTCTACCTTTAACTTAAACAACTGCTTGCCGTCTTTACCGAACTTGATATCTGGCTTGCCAGTTGCGAATATCCGAATGGCGGCCGGAACGTTCACCAGAGAACCGGTACCTTCTGGCTTCAGGAACTCCGAAACCCCGACGCAGGTGATAGTTGTCTCCTTTTGATCAGTGCTGAAAATAAAACCTTCGCTGTCCAGAACGGTGGGGTAAAGGTCGTCCATAAATGGATACGTGAAGCGCCCCCCATTGCCAAAATCATGATCCAATGTTCCATCAGACTTATGACGGCCGATATTACCGTTCTGGGATCCCCTTTGACCATTTTGAATTTCGTAAAAACCTTGGTCACTCTCACTTCGCGGATCAGACACATACAGTTGATAGGGGTTTAGAATATAACCACTACCGTTGAATTCAACATCTCGATCGCCCGCTTGATGAGCAGCATTGGCAGGATTCGCTTTCTTATTACTCATGATCGTTCTTCCTTGAGGATTTATTGAAACCAAAGACTATCCCCAATCAACATCTCCGTCCACTTAGCGAGATCGTTCATATTTTCAATACAGAACTGAAAATATCGAATACAAACAAAGTGTTAGCATCGGTTATAGCGAATCGCGATTATGGCAACTTCGATTCAATCTAGGCAGCAAATAAACATCGCAATAAATGGCAAGCCACTCACGAGTATCTGTTCTAGCAGTCAACGCGTCGGGGCTGTGCAGCCGCGCTCGACGATACGAGCAAAGGTTTCGCCACGGGCCAGGGCGTAGACCCGCAGGATCGCTTCCACCTCACAGTTCATCGAGCGTTCCAGCGCATCGCCCTGGGGGGGGGGGGGGCAGGCGGGGGATATTCATGATACAGGATGACCGTGCAGGAGCGGACCGGTCTGCGGAAAGACCACTTCAGGCCAGACATCTGCAGGTTTGAGCCCCAAACTTGACCACTGGCTTCGACGGAATCCGCGCAGGGCGAATATCTCGCCGATCCACCGAGACCGTCGTAAGCAACAGCATGTTTTTACCTTCTTCCTCTGGACGACTATTCATCCTTAAATATCTGGCTATCAGCCAGACTTCGCGGCGATTCCCCTGTTGGGTCAGTGTGAACACTGAAGGCCCTGCAACAGAATCGCTGCACTCATGACCCGAGAATCCGGGCAAATGATTCTCTTGCTGTGTTGAACTTGAAAGCTGCAGCCAGCAGATCCGTTCCGTTTTGAACCGCGTACAGCTTCAACACCGTCAGTTCCGGAAACTCGACTGAGCCATTTGCTTCAAAACCAGTATCTATCGAGCCATTGGCGGTTACCCTGAATAGACGAGGCTGAATTTCTCCATTGCCGGATTTAGCAATGAGATAACGCCCTTCACCGTCAACTTGCATGGTCGTATAGGTGGCCACAGAATCTATTACAAGCGGGTTCCCATTATTGAATGTGCCGTCGGCAGCGCCATTGTCGGCCAGTCTCATCAGCGCAATCTTGTCGTCGCCTTGTTCAGTAAAGGTAAGGAGCACCGTACTTTTGCCGTCAGCTGAGACATCAAGCTGCAGCAATCTATGCCGACCGCCCTGGCCGGTAATGATGACTCTTCCGCCGGAACCAAAGGTCGAATCAAGTGTGCCATTGGGCGTGAACCTGACCACCACACCCTGAACTGTACCGTCCGAAGTGGTCTCCCCAATCGCAATGAGTCTTCCCTGGTCATCTACACCATAGTCAGTCCAGTTGTTACCTATGGTTTTCGAATCCAGTTTGAGAAAGCCGCTGCCGTGAAACCCCGTATCCGGTAATCCGTCCGACGTTATTTTGACAAGATAGTTCGCCGAATAATATTCAGGACGGTCGGCATTGCTTGGGATGCTCGACAGGAAAAAGCTACCGCCTGCCCCTTTTCTTTCACTCCGTCGAAAGGTAGCGAAGCGAAGATTTAACTCATTTGAGGGGTCGCTAAATGGAAATGGCTGGCGGTTTTCAAAGATGGCTGTGCCATTACCGGTACTGCCGAAGTTTTGGTCCAGTTCCCCTGTTGAAGTGAGCCGCAGCGCCGCAGAGGAAGTGTAATAACCGGGATCGTTGGAGATGGCTATGGCGTCCCCGACACAGGTAATCGAACCATCCGAATCAAAGATCATGCCGTCAATGACAATGTATGCGGATTCGGCGATTCCAACCAGCAACGACGGTAACTCCAGCCTCCCGCCATTGAAGGATGTATCCAGAGAACCGTCGGCGTTGTAGCGAGAGATCCAGCTTTTCCTCTCTAGAGTTTGTTCCCCTTGGTCGCTATTCTTTCTAGGTAGACGCCCTTCGCCGACCACGTAGAATCGTTGACCGGCATCCGGATTTGGATCGATGAATACTGCCACAGGGACTGGACCGCTAAAAAAGAAGTAGGGGTCCAGCTCTCCACCCGCCCGAGAGGCGGGAGGGTTTTCACTGCCTGCTTCCCCGAAAAACCTGAAGAGCAAAACTTCGGATGGAAGCGTTTTCCGATCCTGAGCAACCGCGAGTATATCCGTACCTTTTTGAATCCCCAGCCTGCGGAACCCATTAAGATTGTCATAAGTTCTGGAGCCGTTAATGCCAAACTCGCTGTCCAGAGTCCCATCAGGCATTATCCGCGTCATGCGTGCATACTGCTTCGATACGGCATCCTGTCCAGCCACGATGATTCGTTCTTGTTTATCCAACTCCATGGACACAAACGCATCGTTCATGCCGCCCATTTCACTCAATAAAAGCGCTTTACCATCATTGAAACTTGCATCCTCCTTCCCGTTCTTGTCCAGCTTCATGACACCAAATTCTACGCCTCCCTGCGACTGTAGGTAATCCACGGCAAGCAAGACGATGACTTCGCCGCCATCCAGGACCTTGGCTTCTTTAACAGAAACATTGGCCCCTTCGATCTTGATGATCTGCTCACCGCTATTGCCGAAGCCGGAATCGAGTTTACCGTCCGAGACATATCGAGCCAGGACCCCCTCTGTAGCATTGACACCTTTCCCCCTGCCAGCAAGCGTGATGCTCCCATTGCTATCAATCCCGTAGTCTAACCATTGCAGCCTGCGTTCTGGACTTGCCGCAGGTATCGTCAAGACGCCGTTTGTCCCAAACCCAGTCACCGGAGCGCCGTTCTCTTCAATTTTTACCAGATGGTAAGAAGTAACCTGGGTGTTGTATTTGTAGAGACTGCAACAGAAAAGTATATTTCCACCTGACTGTACAGTGCGCCGGATAGAACCGAATCCATGAGAAACAGCTTGAGTGTGTGGAGCACGCGGGTCGTCAGGGTGAGATAAATCAACGCCGTAGCCGGCCGCTTCTTTAGACAAGTCGACCTCGTATATCTTCCGCCCCTTATCCCCGAAACTCTCATCTATTGCAGCAGAGGTGCCTGAGGTGGTAATACGGAGCGCCGCAGGTTGGAAATATCTAGCGGATCCGGTATTAAGTTCCGTAATGCCAACACAGGTGATTTTGCCGTTGTTATTAAAAATCAGCCCCTGAACATCCATGACGGCGCTCAAACTGCCATCGACAGATGGAAGGATTAAGTTCCCAAAAGCAGGATCAACAGCACCCGTCGGCAACCGGCCAACTATCACACTTGGGTTACTGGCACTCGTCCCGTAGGTAATGACATAAATCCTTTGATCAGTATCCGTCGTTGGATCAGTGATAAACGGATCACGAATATATCTGACATAACCACTACCGCCGAATTGTAGATCCTGATCCCCAGCAACATGCGCGGCGTTGGCAGGAAGGGTGCTTCCATTTCGATTGTCGTTACTCATGACGTTCCATCCTTTGAAGGTTTTTGCGGTTCCCAGAGCCTAGCGGCTCGTCCGATCACTTTCAAACAGGATAAAATCCACTTGATTTACTGCGAATTAGAAAACCCCTTTAAATACATTATCTTGGATAATTGATAGTGCGATTCGCAATTGACCTTACTTCCAAACAATCTAAATGCGTATAAATGACCGAAATAAGGATTACCTTACTATTCCCTTTATTCTTGCAACGTACCGCTGCTCGCAATAACCACGCCGGCTGACCTACAGGCGCCGTGCATTGCACACAGCGCCCACTCGACCCGCAGGTAGTTAACGCAAAGTGCGTCCTCGCCGATTCCAGCACCATGTCCGCTTTCCGTTCATCATGGCCTGGAGCATGAACAGGCTGAAGCCTTTCGCCTGGGCGAGCTTGATCTTTGGTGGCATGACCAGCTCTGGCTTTATAGTGACTGCATCTAACAGCGATGGCCCTAGGTGATCGAATGCCTACTCAAAACGTTTGCCGGCATTCTGAAAGAGACGCGGGCAAACCTGATATGCCCGCTGTAGAGATGTGTTTTTTGCAGCCAGTGAATGGTTCACTGGGTTTTCTAGATCCAACGGGCCGGGGGAAATATTCAGGCGGAAAGGGCGATTGATGCCCTTTCAGTACGAACGGCTCAGTCAGTGCGCATCACGAATGTCAACCGAAATACCGGTTAAGTAGCGCTAACGAGTTGAGGTCACGAATTCCCACCAGCAGATCAGCACGGTTGTGAACAGTGAGATCTTTCAGCCGAGGGTACCCCGGGAATGTGACGGTCCCGTCCACGCCAAATGCCCTGTCCATCTCTCCCTTCGGCGTATACCGTTTTATACTGCCCTCTCGATCCCCCGTAGAGTTCTGAAGCAAAATGAATCGCTGCAAGCCATCCACGCACAGTTCAGGCCAAATAGTATCTCGACGACTAGCGCTTACGACACAGGGAGCTCCGTTACAAAAGGAGGGATCTGCAGCACCATTTTTCAGCCGTCTCATCAGGGCAATTTCAATACCGTTCTGTAGAACTACCTCAACGAGTAGTGCGATATTTTCATCAGGTAGAATATGGAGCTGTATTACCCGCACCACGCCGTCCGCGACATCGAAAGTTTGTACCCCTTTGGAGCCAAAATCCGGATCAAGCTCGCCATCGGCTTTGAATTTCACGAGCACGGGGTGCTTGAAATTCTGATCGCTTGGAGCACTCATGCCTGCGAGTATCAAACCACCATTCCTGTCGGCGACGTAGTCACCCCAAGCCGTGCCCAAGGTCAAGGGATCAATCAACTTCACCCCCCCTGTCTGGAATGCGGTATCCAGCGCGCCATCGGATTTAATCTTTACGAGGTAAAAAGTCTCAGTGCGCGTGGCGTAGTCGATGACATATGATAAAAACAGAACGTCTCCCTCAGCCTGACGGCTCCGTCGGGTCGAATTAAAGGGCGGGTACACGTAGATTGGAGATATATTAGTTGGCGTACCGACTTTGTAGATCGCTACACCTTTATGCCCAAAAGAAGCGTCCATCTCTCCCGCTGGGTTGAACCGTATTGCCGCAGGTGAATGATAGTAATGATGATCCATCTTTGCCGTGGCATCACCTACCCCGGTAATTGCTCCGTCGTCATGAAAGATGAAACCACGGATATGAATGTGCGCTTCATTGTCGGGGCCGGTGATTAGCGAAGGAATCACCAAACGCTTTCCTTCATTAAATGTTTTATCGGCCGAACCGTCGGCTTCACGGCGGGAAATCCAACTATTCAAATGCCCAGTCAGTTGCTCGTACCCAATAAGGTAGAATTTCTGATTGACATCTACGGCCATGTCGGTGATCAGAGTCTTATGGTCAGCGATGAGATACCCATCAGTGCCGAATCTAAGGTCCCTGCTCCCTGGAGCGTGTGATGTTTTGTTATCGCCAACTGGTTTTTTGCTCATGATCCTTCATCCTGAATTCAATCCGAGCTTTGAGCTTAAACATTCGTCGTTGAAGTTTCAAAGGAATGACGTAGCCAATAAAAATCCGGTCAGAAATTTATGCTAATGAAAACAGTCAGTTGCAACATCTTATCGCGACTGGCGATTTGGATAACTTCCAAACGGTATAAGCATATAGACAGATACAGCGTTGAATGCCGCCCGGCAATTTCCATTTATTCTAAAAGAAGGGTGTAGCGGTAAGCACTCAACCTCCCAAAAAATTCCAAGGGCGCTGTGCATTGCACACAGCGCCCCGTCGACCCGCAGACGCTTAACGCAAATTAGTCTTCGCCAACTCCAGCACCATATCCGCTTTTCCATTCATCACGGCCTTGAGCATGAACAGGCTGAAGCCTTTCGCCTGGGCGAGTTTGATCTTCGGCGGCATGCCCAGTTCCTGTTTCGCGGTCACGACATCCACCACCACAGGCCCCGGGTGTTCAAAGGCTTTCTTCAGGGCATTCGGCAGGTCCGCCGAGTCTTCCACGCGAATCCCCAGAATCCCAGCGCCGATGGCGATGTTGGCAAAATTGGTGCTGTTGAAGTCAGTGTCATGGGGCACATAACCGCCGGCCTGCATTTCCATCGCCACAAAACCCAGCGAGCTGTTGTTGAACACAACCAGCTTGACCGGCAAGTTCAACTGACGGATCGACAGCAAGTCGCCCATCAACATCGACAACCCGCCGTCACCGCACAGCGCGACCACTTGCCGTTGCGGGAACGCCGCTTTCGCGCCCAGCGCCTGTGGCATCGCGTTAGCCATGGAGCCGTGGTTGAATGAACCCAGCAGCGAGCGCTTGCCGTTCATGGTCAGGTAACGCGCGGCCCACAGGGTCGGCGTGCCTACATCGACGGTGAAGATCGCGTCCGGGTCGGCGTAGGCATCGACCAGTCGCGTCAGGTATTGCGGGTGAATCGGCTCGCCATGGCCTGACGGCGTGGCCAGTTCATCCAGCTCGTCGCGGGATTTGGCGTAATGATCCAGCGCCTTGTCGAGGAACTTGCGATCGGTGTGTGCCTTGAGGCGAGGCAGCACGGCGTCGAGGGTTTCAGCGACGCCGCCGGCCAGACCGAGGGCCACCGGCACGCGACGGCCGAGGGCCGTCGGATCGATGTCAATCTGGATGACGGTGGCTTTTTCCGGGTAGAAATTGCGGTATGGGAAGCTGCTGCCGAGGATCACCAGCGTGTCGCAGGCCATCATCGCGTGGTAGCCGGAGCTGAAACCGATCAGCCCGGTCATGCCGACGTCGAAGGGGTTGGCGTATTCGATGTACTGCTTGCCGCGCAGAGCGTGAACCACCGGCGCAGACAATTTCTCCGCCAGCGCAACCACCTGATCGTGGGCCTCGGCACAGCCAGCGCCGGCCAGAATCGTCACTGCTTTCGACTTATCCAGCAGGTCCACCAGGCGTTGTAGATCGGCTTCGGCCGGGATGACCCGCGCAGGCGCGTGATCGACCCACTGGGGCTTGATTTCAGGCGCGGCACTCAGGGCGACATCGCCGGAAATCACGATCACCGCCACGCCGCGCTGGCTTATGGCCGCGCGCATCGCTCGCTCCAGCACCCGAGGGAACTGCTCGGGGGTGCTGACGGTTTCGACGAAGTGGCTGCACTCTTTGAAAAGGTCGGTGGGGTGAGTTTCCTGGAAGTAATTCAGGCCGATCTCGGACGACGGAATCTGCGCCGCGATAGCGAGGACCGGCACACCGCTGCGGTGGCAGTCATACAGGCCATTGATCAAGTGCAGGTTGCCCGGGCCGCAACTGCCCGCACAGACCGCCAGCTTGCCGGTGGACGCCGCTTCCGCCCCGGCCGCGAACGCCGCGACTTCTTCGTGACGGGTGTGCATCCACTTGATCTTGCCCAGACGCTGGAGGCTGTCGGTCAGACCGTTCAGGCTGTCGCCGCTGACGCCCCAGATCTTCGAGACGCCGGCTGCGGCGAGGGTTTGGGCGAGGTAATCGGCGATGGTTCTGCTGGACATGGGGCAAGTTCCTTGTCGAGTCGAATGAGCGCGCGAGGCCGGAACAGACATCACGCGTGGTCTCAAATCGACCCGTCACGCCGGGCACAGTTCAGTGCGTGTGGGCAAACGTGCCCACCCACACCTGCCTGCTATCACACAGGCGGCTGGCCCGGCGCCGTGCTCGGCGCGGCGATCTGCACTTTCGGGTTGATCGGCGTGACACTTGGGGTGGCGTACTGCTGTTTCAGGTGACCGTCCTGATCCAGCAGCCAGGCATCGAGGATCTCCCGCACCACGGGACCCGCCACGCGTCCGCCCGCCTCGCCGTTCTCGATCATCACCGCGACGACAATCTTAGGATTGGCCGCGGGGGCAAAGCCAACGAACAAGGCGTTGTCGCGGTGCCGTTCCAGCGTCTTGTCGCGGTTGTAGCGTTCGCCCTGCTTGATCGCCACCACCTGCGCGGTGCCGCTCTTGCCGGCGATGCGGTACTGCGCACCTTGCGCGGCCGCACGGGCGATGCCGCGCGGGTCGTGCATCACCGCTTGCATGCCGTTGTTGACCTGATCCCACTCGTGGGAATCGCGCAGCACGATGTTCGGCATCGGATGCTCGTCCACCGGCGCCACGCCGCCGATTTCCTTGGCCAGATGCGGACGGTGCCAGATGCCCTTGCTGGCGATCAGGGTCGTCGCCTGGGCCAGTTGCAGCGGCGTCACCTGCATGTAGCCCTGGCCGATGCCGAGGATCACGGTTTCCCCCGGGAACCAGGCCTGACGCCGGGTGATGCGCTTCCATTCTTTCGACGGCATCAGCCCCGCCGATTCTTCGAACATGTCCAGCGAGACCTTCTGGCCGATACCGAACATGGTCAGGTAATCGTGCAGGCGGTCGATGCCCAGCTTGTGGGCCAGGTCATAAAAATAGGTGTCGTTGGAGCGCATGATTGCCGCGTACAGGTCCACCCAGCCATCGCCGCTGTGGTTCCAGTTGCGGTACTTGTGATCGAAATCAGGCAGCTGGAAATAGCCCGGGTCGAACACCCGCGTAGACGGCGTGACGACCCCGCTGTCCAGCCCGGCAATCGCCACTTCCGGCTTGATGGTCGAACCCGGCGCATACAACCCGCGCAGCACACGGTTGAACAGCGGCCGGTCGACCGAATCACGCAGCGCCGAATATTCCTTGAAGCTGATGCCGGTGACGAACAGGTTCGGGTCAAAGCTCGGTTTGCTGACCATCGCCAGCACTTCGCCGGTGGCCGGATCGATCGCCACCACTGAGCCGCGACGATCGCCCAGGGCATGTTCAGCCGCCTCTTGCAGCTTGATGTCCAGGCTCAGCGTGATGTTTTTTCCAGCCACCGGATCGGTGTGTTTTAGCACGCGCAACACCCGCCCCTGCGCGTTGGTTTCCACTTCTTCGTAGCCGACATGGCCATGCAGCTCGCTTTCGTAGAAGCGCTCGACGCCGGTCTTGCCGATGGACTGTGTGCCGCGGTATTCCACCTGATCGAGCTGAGTCGCTTCCTTCTCGTTGATCCGCCCGACGTAGCCGATGGAGTGGGCGAAGTGCTCCGCCAGCGGGTAGTGGCGAACGAACTGCGCCTCGACGTCCAGGCCCGGCAGGCGGAACTGATTGACCGCCAACAGGGCGATCTGCTCTTCCGTCAGCTCATACAACAGCGTCACCGGCACGAAGCGGTGCGGCGAGTTTTTCATCGCCTTGTCAAAAATAATGCGGTCCTCGTCGGGCAGGTTGAGGATCTGCATCAGTTCGTCGATGACCGCATGCCAGTCGCCTGCGCGCTCGCGGGTCATGGTCAAGTTGAAGCTGGGCCGGTTGTCAGCGAGGATCACGCCGTTGCGATCGAAGATCAGCCCGCGCTCGGGCGGAATCGGCAGGACATGGACGCGGTTGTTTTCGGAGATGGTCGAGTGGTAGGCGAATTCGGTGACTTGCAGGAAGTACATGCGGCACACCAGCGCGACGCTGAGCATGGCCACGAACACGGCGCAGGCGATCAAGCGTTTGTTGACCAGCCGGGTTTCCTTCTCGTGGTCTTTTAAAGGTATTGGATCGGGCATTTCTGCAGCTACTCGGTGAACAGATGGACAGCACAGTCAGCACCCCGCGTGAATAGGCGGGACGCAAATGGCGTGCACGATACCAATAAGTGGTCCTGACGACGGCCTGGTGTTTATGAAGATTCTGTCAGGTTCGAGCCGCCGCCCGCGCTGACATTCAATCCGTAAGGCCAGGTTGGGCGAAACGACACGCGCCGTCGTCGGCTCATTGTTACTCGAACGGACCGTGACTGTTACAGGATCGGTAAGAGTCATTTACAGAATTCACTCGCCGCAACACGTCGTAACACATCTATCATGCCAGTTGGCGTGAAAAAACAGGGATCAGTTACGGCAACTCCCCGCTCAGCGTGCGCTATTCGGCCGCCGGGCTGCCAGAGACCCAATGTCACACCCCGCCAAGAGCCACTTGCCGTGCACATCGTATGCGCGGCAATACCCGTGATAAAGAACGCAGAGCACAGCCCCGGCACGGACCATTCCCCAATGGCCTGTGGGGGCGTGGTTTTGCAGGAGCCCTGAATGACAGAGAAATCCAAAGGCCTCACCCGCCGCCAGTTGCTGAAAGGTTCAGCCACGACGCTGGCCGTGGGCGCCGCCGCTACGGCCCAGGCCGCCACCGTCGTTGGCGTTCCGCAGTGGGTGCCCTTCGACCACAACGGTCCGATGCACTACGACACCCCCGGCTGGCAGTTCTTCACCGACGCCGAGGCCACTGCGGTGGAAGCCATTGTCGCCCGACTGATTCCCGCCGATGACCTCAGCGTCAGCGGCAAGGACGCCGGGTGCGCGGTGTTCATCGACCGTCAGCTGGCCGGCGAGTACGGCACCTTCAGCCGTCTGTACATGCAGGGCCCGTTCGTTCAGGGCACGCCGATGCAGGGTGACCAGTCGGAACTGGTGCCGCGCCAGCGCTACCGTCTCGGCCTCGCCGGCCTCGAAGGCTATTGCCAGAAGCAGTTTCAGAAAAGCTTCAGCGGCCTGACCGCAGAACAACAGGACAAAGTCCTGACCGGTCTGGACAAGGCGGAAATCACGCTGGACGGCATCGACGCCAAGCTGTTCTTCCAGCAAGTGCTCGGCAACACCATGGAAGGCTTCTTTGCCGACCCGGTCTACGGCGGCAACCGCGACATGGTGTCGTGGAAAATGATCGGCTTCCCCGGTGCCCGCTACGACTACCGCGAGTACATCGGGCTGCACAACCAGAAGCTGAATCTGGTGCCGCTCTCCATCATCGGCAGCTCCGCCTGGACCAAGAAGGGTTAATTCGACATGGCCAAAAAACTACCTTCCACGGACGTCGTGGTTGTCGGGCTCGGCTGGGCCGGATCCATCATCGCCAATGAACTGGCTGACGAAAACCTGAAGATCATCGGCTTCGAACGCGGCCCGTGGCGTGACACCGCCGCTGATTTCAACGTCGCGTCAGCGGCGGACGAACTGCGCTACAACCGCCGTCAGGACCTGATGCTGAGGACCCGGCAAAACACCACGACCATTCGTAACAGCGTGACCGAGACAGCGCTACCCATGCGCAGCTGGGGCTCGTTTCATCCGGGCAACGGCACCGGCGGCGCGGGCAACCACTGGGCCGGCATCACCTTCCGTTTCCAGCCCCACGAATTCCGGCTGCACAGCCACCTGACCGAGCGCTACGGCAAGGAGTTGTCGCCTGAACTGACCTTGCAGGATTGGGGCACTGACTGGGACGAAATGGAGCCGTTCTACGCCAAGTTCGATCGACTGGCGGGCATCTCCGGCAAGGCCGGCAACATCAAGGGCGTGATCCTGGAGGGCGGCAACACCTTCGAAGGCGCTCGCTCGGAGGAATACCCGAACCCGCCGACAGCACAGACTTACGCGCCGACGCTGTTCGCCGAAGCCGCGAAGAATCTGGGCTACAAGCCGTTCCCGGTGCCCTCGGCCTTGGTTTCGCGTCCGTACGTGAACTCCCTTGGCGTAGCCATGGGTGCCTGCACCTTCTGCGGTTTCTGCACCAACTACGGCTGCGCCAACTACTCCAAAGCCAGCGCCATCACCACGGTGTTGCCGGTGCTGGTGCGCAAGCCGAACTTCACCGCGATGACCAACTGCGAAGTCCTGCGCGTGACCATGGACAGCAGTGGCAAGCGCGCCACCGGCATCGTCTACATGGATTCGAACGGCGAAGAGTGGGAACAACCCGCCGAACTGGTGGTGATCAGCGCCTTCATCTTCGAAAACGTGCGCCTGATGCTGCTCTCCGGCGTCGGCCAGCCGTACGACCCGGTGACCAACACCGGCACCACGGGCCGCAACTACGCCTACCAGACCGCCAACAGCGTGCGCATGTTCTTCGATGACAAGAACTTCAACCCGTTTATCGGCGGCGGCGCCATCGGCATGGGCATCGACGAGTTCAACAACGACAACTTCGACCACTCGGGTCTGGGTTTCGTCGGCGGCGGCAGCACCCGTGTGACGCCGATCGGCGCTGCGCCCATCGACTCCCGCCCTCTCCCGCCCGGCACCCCGGCCTGGGGTTCGGAGTGGAAGAAAGCCACGGTGAAGAACTACGCCAGCACCATGTCCATCGGCTGCGAGGCAAGCAGCTACGCGACCCGCACCAACTACCTGTCGCTGGACCCGACCTATAAAGATCCGCTGGGTCGTCCGTTGCTGCGCATCACCTTCGACTTCCCGGAGAACGACCGCAAGATGGCCGCTTACGTCACCGGCAAGGTCGGCGAAATCGCCAAGAGCATGAACCCGCGGCAGATGGTGCCCAGCTCCCAGCAAGGGCATTGGAACAGCGCGCCGTATCAGTCGTCGCACATCGTCGGCGGCTTCATCATGGGCGCCGACCCGAAAAACAGCTCGGTGAACAAACACCTGCAAGTGTGGGGCGTGCCGAACCTGTTTGTGGTCGGCTCTTCCGCCTTCCCGCAGAACCCGGGCTACAACCCGACCGGCACCGTCGCGGCGCTGGCCTTCAAAGCGGCGGATGCCATCCGCACCCGCTACCTCAAGCGTCCAGGGGAGATGATCAGCGTATGAAGACTCTCCTGACGGTCTGGGCAGGCGTTATCGGCCTGTCTGTTTCCCTGGCTCATGCCGCAACCGGCGCCGATTCCTACAACATCGTGGAAAAAGGCCGCTATCTGACCACTCTGGGCGACTGCACCGCGTGCCACACGATCCCGGGCAAGCCGCTGTTCTCCGGTGGCGTCATCCTCGACACGCCGTTTGGCAAGCTGGCCGGCGCCAACATCACCCCGGACCCGGCGACCGGCATCGGCCGCTGGAGCTTCGAGGATTTCCAGAACGCCATGTCCAAGGGCCACGGCCTGGACGGCAAGCGTTTGTACGGCGCCATGCCGTTCACCGCGTACACCAAGGTGCTGCGTGAGGACAATCTAGCGATCTTCGCGTACCTGAAAACGGTCGACCCGGTGGAAAACAAGGTTGAAACCAACCAGCTGCCCTTCCCCTTCAACGTGCGCACCAGCTTGATCGGCTGGAACCTGATCAACTTCAAGGAAGGCGAATTCAAAGCCGATCCGCAGAAGTCCGAGCAGTGGAATCGCGGCGCGTACCTGGTGGAAGGTCTGGGCCACTGCGGCACGTGCCATACGCCGAAGAACCTGATTGGCGGTGACAAGAACGATCAGTTCCTCACCGGCGCCAATCTGCAGAGCTGGGTCGCACCGAACATCACCTCCACTGGCCACGATGGCATTGGTGCGTGGAGCGAGGCGGACATCGTCAAGTACCTGAAGACCGGCGCAAACCGTTTCGACATCGCCTCCGGGCCAATGGCCGAGGAAGTCGAGCATTCTTCGCAGCACTGGAAGGATGAGGATTTGCTGGCGGTGGCGGTGTACTTGAAGGACGGTGCCAAGCCGGTTGAGGCGGCCAAGCCAGTCGCTGCGGATGATGCGGCGATGGTGGCGGGCAAGGCGATTTATGCGGATCGCTGCTCGGCATGTCATACACCGACCGGTGAAGGCGCGGCCAATCTGTTCCCGAAACTGGCGTTGGCACCGTTGGTGAACAGCAACGATCCGTCGTCGCTGATTCGTGTGGTGCTGGCGGGCAGTCGTGCGGGTGCGACGGATGCTGCGCCGACAGCTCCGGCGATGCCGGCGTTTGGCTGGAATCTGTCGGATGAGAATGTCGCGGATGTGCTGACGTATGTGCGTAATACGTGGGGCAATGCGGCGCCGGCGGTGTCCGGTTCGGATGTGAAGGATGTGCGTGAGGGGTTGAGGGCGAAGTAGTTTTTCCGCCTGCCTGACGTTGGAGATCAAGATCAAGGGCGTCTGCCTAGGGGCAGGCGTTTCGCCTTCGGCGAGTTACTTGATAAAGCCCCAAGTAACCAAGGGCTTGTGCTCCTGGTTTGGCCCTTCCTTCGTCAGGGTTCCTTCACTCCGGTCTCGCTCCGTGGGCCCGCGCCGAACGGACATCTATGTCCTGACGGCGCTCTCGCCGCATCCATGCGGCTCGGCCCACTGCGCGAGACCTGCGTTCAACCTGCACCCAAGTCGCGATTTGTGGTGTCTGAACTTTTTGTGTTTGAAGATCAAAAGCAGATCAAAAGCAAATCAAAAGCTTCCCGGCTAAAGCCGGTCCCACTGGCTTCACGCGTTGCTTTTAGTGGGACCGGCTTTAGCCGGGAAGAGGCCTGTTTGCGCACCGATATCGTCGGAGGGTGAGCTGGATACCCACCCATCATTCACTTGTACGATGTCTTATCAGGAGGTATTACTAGTGGCCCGTAAAAAAATAATAGAACGGAGATCGCTACATGGACTCATCCCTGTCCCCCTTGCCCCCGCACGCTGAAACCGCTGGTCATTCAAGCGGCAACACGCGCCGCAGCTTCCTGAAAAAATCCCTCGCTGTTTCCGCCACGCTGGCCACCGTCGGCAGCGCCGCTCTGCCCCGCCTCGCGTCTGCCGCAGAACCCCTGAGCCAGCGCTACCCGGATCCGCTCATTCACATTCTCGACGACAGCTTTCTTGAACTGCGTGTCTTCAACGCCAGCGTGGAAAAACTCGCCACCGGCATGCGTTGGGCCGAAGGGCCGGTGTGGGTCGGCGACGGGCGTTACTTGCTGGTCAGCGACATCCCCAACAACCGCATCATGCGTTGGGACGAAATCACTGACACTTTCACGGTGTACCGCGAGCATTCCAACTTCTCAAACGGCATGTGCCGCGATCGCCAGGGCCGCCTCATCGTCTGCGAGGGTTCGACCACCACCAGCGAAGGCCGGCGCATCACCCGCACGGAATACAACGGCACCATCACCGTGCTGGCCGACAGCTTCGACGGCAAACCCTTCAACTCCCCCAACGACATCGTCTGCAAAAGCGACGGCTCGATCTGGTTCAGCGACCCGCCCTTCCAGACCAGCAACAACTACGAAGGCCACAAAATCACCCCGACCCAACCCCACGCTGTCTACCGCATCGACGGCGAGAGCAGGAAAGTCACCCGGGTGATCGACGACCTCGCCGGCCCCAACGGCCTGTGCTTCTCCCCTGACGAAAAGACCCTGTACGTCGTCGAAGGTCGCGCCAAACCCAACCGCCTGACCTGGGCCATCGCGGTCAAGGACGACGGCACCCTGGGCGAACGCCGCAAACACATCGAAGGCCTGGACTACGCCGCCATCGACGGCATGAAGTGCGACGAAGCGGGCAACCTGTGGTGTGGCTGGGGAGGCAACGGCGACCCCAAGGCCGACCTCGAAAAACTCGACGGCGTGCGAGTCTTCAACCCCCAGGGCAAGGCCATCGGGCACATCTCGCTGCCAGAACGCTGCCCGAACCTGTGCTTCGGCGGACGCGAAGGGAATCGGCTGTTTATGGCGAGCAGTCACTCGATTTATTCGTTGTTTGTGAATACGCGTGGGACTGGGTTTGTGGTGTAAGGGGCTGGCTGGATCACAAGACGGTCAAACGACCGTCTACCTGCGCACTGCTCTTGGACTAAAGAGGACCGTCCCCTTTAGGATTTATGTGTCACAGTCCGAAAATATGAAGATTTCCAAGTTGGAATGCCTCGCTCAGCTCAACTTCCTCATTAACGTCCCCCTCACTCAAACACTTGCATGGCCTATTCTCTAGCGCTGCGCGCACCAGGTCATGTAGCGCCGACGATTTAAAATTGACCTCAAGCCATAGTGTACTGTCATCATCATGGCTCAAGCGTGCGTCATAATCCGCTGTAGTCTTAGAATTTTGATCTTTCAAGTACAAAAATTCTTGATCTACCCGAACGCAAGACTCACTCGCCTTTAAAGAATCCATAATGCGCTGAGCTGTAAGATCGTTGGAAAACACCAGTCTATATTCATGACTCATGGGCCGTGCGGCCGCCCTCGAACTGTGGGTAAATCAATAGGACTGCGAATGCCGATACAACTCTTGTTCTGATCCGTCGTGAGGGTCCAGTGATCATCTAGAGCGTTTCCTGATCGAATTGATGCTGTATTTTTTAAAATGTTCGCGGTTGATATTTTAGCTTCAAAGTTTGCTAAGACGTCGGTGCAGTTGAGAGGCCATAGGAGTCCACCCCCCTTCAAATACGCCAACCCAGCACGTAAGAGGTCCTTACCGTTTAACCCACATAGGCAAATGGCACTTCAAATCAAATCGAGCCTGTTCCCGCCACCGTAATCAGCATGCTGAAAAAAGAAATAGGATTTCAGGGGGGCGTCCCCTTTACCCTATCGCCTTCTGTCATCTTGGGTAAGCAATAAGTTATCAAAGAACGCAACAAACTCTTCACCTATATCAGGGACAACTTTTTTCAAGGTAATGAAGTACTTCCAGATAGGTGTTGGCGCCCCTAGGTCCATCTCGAGCCACTCTGCTTCACTTGCTGCACAGTGAATAGCGAAGCGAGCGAGGCCTGATGTTGTCACGCATAACTCCCTATAATCTTTCTCGATCGTCCAGAGTTTATGAACCATTTCTTGGGCATGCCCATCATTATGATCAATTAACTCGGTATCTGCGAAGTGCTGTAAATTCCGAGCTATGGTCTCTAGCCCGTCGGATGGGAGGGCTTGGACCATTTGAGCGCTAATCAGCTTAATCAGAAAACTTGCATAGCAGCGCCTAATTTCGTCATAGGATATTTTTTGCTCGTCCAAACGCTCGTTAATGCCCCTTATTGCTTTTAGTACTTGATCATCGGTCATTTCAAAGCTCCATCCTGTACACCGAGATTTTTCATTACAGGAAAACACGACTCGCAAAAAACAAGCGGCTTTCCGTCGTTTCGAAGTGTCGTTGAGGTTCCTCCTTGCACAAGGGCTCGTAAATCATTCGCACACCGGACATCGTGCTGGGTCGCAATCTGACTAAGTGCATCTGCTTCACCGCACCCCCCGTGAAATTTGGATCGATCATCTGGCGGAACGTCGTCGTATAGCTGTCTTACCACTGGGTGCGCAGCGCCGTTGCCCAAGGCGCCTACGCTATAACCGAACTGAGTTTCTGGCAGGTTCTTTGCCTCAATAGCTGTACGCGCGCCTTCATTGTTTGGCGTTATCCCCTTTAACCGGGCAAGTCCCAGCGGGTCGATCCAACCCGTCGGATTCGGAACGTAGTGGTAGAGATTCAGCCCGCCACTGTAGCCAATCGGATCTTTGCTGATAAACCGCCCGACCCTCGGATCATAGTACCGATGGCGGTTGTAGTGCAGGCCGGTTTCGTGGTCGTGGTATTGGCCCTGGAACCGGATCGGGTTGGTCAGGCCGACTTGTTGGGCGAACTCGGAGCGCTATTTGGTTGCTTCACCCCACGCTTTGTATTGGGCGCTCCAGGCGGTGTTGCCGTTTTGGTCAGTAACTTCCTGCGGCGTGCCGAGGTGGTCGCACTGGTACCACGCCAACGCATCAATCGGTAGCGCGACCGGTTTGTAGGTCCAGAGCGGATCTTCCTTGAAGTTGTAGCGGCCGGTGTAAGTTGGCTGGCTGACGAGGCGAATTGTTTCGTGGCGGATGGCCTGGGCCGCTGGCACGAAAGTGCCGGGCTCGTGGATGTAGTGGACGGTGCGGCCGAGGGCTCCGGCGTGGGGCGGCGGACTGCTTTCCCAGGCGAGGTTGTCTCCGTCCCAGCCGTAGAGGGTGAAGCCGCAGCCGAGCTCGCGCTCCTTGCGGGCGTGTTCATTTTCGTTCCAGCCGGTGCCGGCTTCTGGGCGCGGTCGGTAGTGCGCTTTGGAGAGCTTGTAGAGGCGACGTCCGAGGGGGTCGTAGCCGAAGTCAACGGTGAGGCGCGGATCGCGGAAGTGCACCAGACGATCGAAGAGGTCCCAGTGCAGTTCGCTGCGCAGGCCGTTGGTCCAGCGCTCGGTCTGGTTGCCGCGTTCGTCGTATTCGTAGTGGTTGCCTGCATAGTCGCGCAACAGGTTGTCGATCAGTTTGTGGCGGATTGGCTCGGGTTCGAGGGGACGTCGTGTTGGTGCGGCGCTGTCGTCGAGCAGGTTGCTGGCCGGGTCGAAGGCGAAGGTTTCCACGCCCAAGCGGCTGGTAGCGCTGAGCAGGCGACTGACCGGGTCGTAGCGGTATGAGAGCGGGCCTCGACGGCTGTCATTGATGTCGGTGAGTTGGCCGGCAGCGTCGTACTGGTAAGTGCGTTTGAGCAGTGTGGATTTGTCGTCTGCTCGGCCCAGTAGCTGTTTTTGAAGCCGTCCTGCCGGATCCCAGCTTTGGGTTTGCAGGAGTTGGTTGCCCTGATGGCGGGCGATTTCGCGATGGAGATCATCGCGTTCGTAACTGAGCAGTTCTTGCTCATCCAGCTTCAACCCAAGCAGATGACCGCTGCCGTAGGTCAGCCAGCAGACGCGATGGCCGTCCGGGCGGATGGTCGCGACGCGATTATTAAGGGCGTCATACTCATGCTGCCAGACGGCGACCAGTGGTTTATCCAGGTTCGAGTAATGCTGATGCTCGCGCAGGAGGTTACCGGCGGGATCGTGGAACCATTGCAGTTTGCTGATGGCGTTGGTCGCCATGACCAGATGGCCGTTGCCGTCATAAGCAAACGTCTCGCTTTGGGATTGCTTTCCTAGCGTGGCCCGGCGTTCGGTGAGGCGGCCCATCGGGTCGAATGTCAAAGCAATGGAGCGCTGGCCGTTGATAGTCTCGGCAAGGCGCCCGGTTTCCGGGTCGTACTGATAGTGAGTCGAGCGCCCGTCGAAGCCGCTGTCTTCCAGCAGCCTGCCGACCGGATCGTAGTGAAAGTGGGCGCGGCGTTCGTTTTCGTTTTCCAGCGCGACGAGGCGGCCAAGCTTGTCCCAGCGGTAACGCAAGGTTTGCTCGGCAGCGTCGACGCGTTCGGCGATAAATCCCGCAGCGGTGTAGCGCCAGGTGGTGCAGCGTTCCAAGCCATCGGAGTGTGCGAGCAGCCTGCCTTCGGCGTCGCGGCTAAAGCGTTCTTCGGTTTTGTCCGGGTGTTTGATCAACACCAAATGGCCTGATTTGTATTCGTAAGCGGTGCTATGCCTGGCCGGGTCGGTGAAGCGGATCATCTGGCCGCGATCGTCGTACTCCCA
The DNA here is from genome assembly GCF_039672565.1 of Pseudomonas sp. Ps21-P2. Lineage (NCBI taxonomy): Bacteria > Pseudomonadati > Pseudomonadota > Gammaproteobacteria > Pseudomonadales > Pseudomonadaceae > Pseudomonas > Pseudomonas sp. Ps21-P2. The sequence goes on along the minus strand of NZ_JBDFPL010000005.1, from coordinate 73,441 downwards.
GCTACTCACCTTGCCCGAGCAGTCGGTGTACTTAACGAGTTGTCCGGCGTCGTTGTAGGCCAACGACTTGGTATTGCCGTCGGCGTCCTTGATCGCCGTAGGAAGACCGAACGTGTTGTAGGCGTACTCGGTGACGTTCTCTAGCGGATCAATCGCCTCAACGAGATTGCCGCGAAAGTCGTAGTCCCGTTTCCACAACCCACCCTCGCCATCGCTGATCTTGATCAGATGGCTTTTATCGTCGTAGGCGTAATTCATCACGCTGTGATCAGCGCGAGTGTGCTCGGTCAGGTTGCTGAGTTTGTCGTAGCGGTAACGGTCGGTGCTGCCATCGGTATGGACGTGGCGGATGATGTTCTTCGCGGCGTCACGGAAGAACCATTCGGAACGGCCATCGGCATGACAAATGCGGTAGGTGTAACCCAAGCTGTCGTAGTAATGCCGGGTTTCGTGACCCAAAGCGTCAGTGACGTAGGTCAGGCGGATGTTTTCGTCCCACGCCAGTCGGGTTTCGAAACTGCCGTCATCGGCCCATTCGCGAATAGCCTTTGCGTCGGGACCTGTTCCCTGCCATTGCAGGTTCAGACCGCGATTGGTGCGGTCGGTGTAGCGCGTGATCAGGTGGTCTTGATACTGATAACGCCAGGCAGCGCCGTTCTCATCCTGGGCCAGAACAAGGTCACCGAAATCGTCGTACTGATAGGCACACAGTTGGCGTTTGACGTCGCCATCACGAACCTCCCAAAGACCGGCCAGACGCCCCTGATCATCGATCAACGTGCCCAGTCGAAGATGCACTTTGTTGACATCTTTCTCCGAGTAAGTCACCAGCTCGGAGAGCACCGCCCCCCCACCGTGCCGATGCTCGTAATGCAACATAACACCGGCGCCGTTGGGCAAAACCTTGTTAATCAGAACAAAACGGTTACCCCGGCGAACATAGGTCTCCCTGTGCTCCAAGCCCCGCATCAGCAACAACCGATCCTTGCTGAGGCGAACAACGGTCAGGTTTTCAATGGCGTTGAAGTGAAAGAGTTTTACCTTGGGAAGGGGGAACTCATGGCTGCGTCCGTCGAAGTCATGAAACACCAAACCGTCGCCGACGAGATCGAAGCGTGTAGTAAACGGCGTAATCCACCGCGCACCGATAACATCATCATCAAACGCATCCAGACTCGAACAATAGGTCCGCGCCCACTCAATCGGAAAAGGCCCTGGCAGGCTGAAATCGGTATGGGTAACCGACTCCGAACCCATCGCAAAACTGATGCTCCTCGCCGTCGACCCACAGGCGCATTCACAAGGGCACGGACACGTACAGTTCTTCCGCTTGTTAGGCCGGGCTTTCGCAGGCTTCTCGAAACCAACCGCCTCCAGCTTTCCTTCGCCGCCCTGGCGCCTGGCCTGATTAACAACCCCCGGCTTGATGTTGAAGGCTTGCCCATGCCCATTGCGCGAACGCCAACTGACCACGGCGTCACCCAGCGTGAGCAGCAGCGAACCAATGGAATTCTGAACCCCAGGATCCGCCAGACCAGTAATCCTGGTGCGAAGCTCCGGCCCCATGGCGCGCAACAATTTGGCCTGTCTACCTATCTTTTTCTTAACCGACTCCGGCACAAAATTTTCGACGGCGCCGTTAACAGCGCCTTTACCCGCAGCAACGCAAACATCCGCAGCCGCCGCAAAAATGTTGCCAATGGCAGCCTTGGGGTCATAGGCCCACTGATCCCCAGCGGCCTGAACCAACTGCTCGGCCTCAAGCAAATCAGCCTTGGCGTTCAGCTTCGGGTCAACCAGCTGTTCAAGACCGGCAGCGATCTCAAAGAGCACGCCTTCCCCAAGTTTCCCGGCATCCTCAAGAATCCCCGGAAGCTTCCCCTGCGCCTGCGTCACAAAATCATCAAGCGTCCCGACGATGTCGGCATTGAGGTGCCCGATCAGCACCTCGATCAGCGAATCGCCCAGCACCATCTTGCCCGCCTGACGCATCTCCTGGCGCACCAGAAACAGCGTCGGCCGCAGGCTCATTCGCGCTGCCGCCATGATCGGCGGCGTTGGCAGCACACCAATCAGATTGATGCCCAAGCTAACCCAATCCAGCGGGTCGCGTTTCTCGCTCGTGGCCAGCCGAACGATGTCATTCAGCGCATCGACCAATGCCATGATGTTGCCCACCACAGGCAAAAATCCCGCAGCGTTCTTGATCCGCTCAAGCGAAACGACCCCGCCGCTGATGTCCTGCAGCCAGGCATCGACGTTCGCCGCACCGGCGCCAACGTCCTCAAGCTGAATCAGATCAAGCGGAACAATCGCCACCTGAGCTTCGCGCTCTGCAATGCCCGCGCTCATGACAACTTCTCGCCGGCCAGCAGGCCCGATACTTCAAGCAAGCCCTCATCCACCGTGGGCACTGGCAGGCTCGGAAGCTTCTCGCTTTTGATCATCCCGCTCAGAAGACCTGAAGCGATCGGCAGAGCCGCAGTCGCCAGCGGCGGCAAGCCCAATCCCGCCGCCCCAGCGTCAACCGCGGCCGTCATGACGTGCGCAACATCCCAGTTCTTGCTCGGCAGCCCCTCGCTAACCTCCGTCTCTAACAGCGCCGGAACCTCCCCCGCACTCGGCGGCAGGACCGGCCATTCGGGCTTGCCGATGAAGCTGCTCTCCGTCCAGGTGTCCGCCGGGTCCTTGCCGAAGGCCACCCGTCCAGGCCCGGGCGCAGCGCCGGGAACGGTCGCGAATCCCTTGGCATCAAGGGACCCTTTAAGCCGCTGGCCCAGGGCATCGATCACCTCGAAACCGCCGCCCTGAATCCCTTGCTGCCCCGCGTAATGGTTAAACAGCTCAAGATCGCCCTGCCCCTGTTTTGGGCGCTCCGGGAACACGCCCGCGAGGTTTTTCGCCGAGGTATAGGCGAAATTGGCGGCGTGGGCGGTGTACGGACCGGTGGTGACGTGGGTGATGCCGGCGGCGTTGTAGGTGGTGGCGCTGCCGCCGCCCTGAATCACCAGTTCGGTTTTGGCGGTGAGGGTGATGCGCTCGGCGTTGGCGGTGATGTTGAGTTTGGCCAGCAGGTTGATGCTGTCCTTCAGGGCGCGCACGTCGATGTCGCCGGACGCCGCGACCAGACGCCAGCCGAGGCTTTGCACGAACAGGCGCATGCCCTGGCTGGCGCTGGCCAAGAGGCGTTTACCCACGGAAAAGCTGGTGTGCCCTGTGCTGCTCAACGCCAGGTGCTCGCCGGTGGCGATGTGACTGGAGCGTGGGGTGGTCAGGGCGATGCCGGCCGGGCTGGCGAGGACCAGATGCGGTTCGGTGAATTCGGGAAACTCGTTGGCGCTTTTGTTCGCGGGGCCGCTGCCGAGTACGCCCTGATGCTGGGCGTGCAGGGCTTTGGCGACGTCATCCTGATCGCCGGGCTCCTGAGCCTGCAATTCCTTGGCCTGCAGCGCGAAGCCGTCCTGCTGATCGGCGGCAGTGGCCAGGCGTTCGGCGGTTTCCGGCAAGTCCTTATGGTGCTTCGACTCGTTGGGACGCGGCTCGGTGGTGATCAACAAACCTGCAGCGGCGCGCACGGCGCCATGACGGTCGGTGCGCAGCTCGAAACCCTCGCCCCGGGGCTGGCCGCCGGCGGGGCGCGGATGGGTCAGGTAACCGAGGTTGATGGCACTGGCGCCATGATCGCTGCGCAAGGCAATGCTGATCTCGCTGGTGGTGTCGTAGATGCGCAGTTCGTTGGCGCGGCCGCCCTTGTATTCCTTGCTCTTGACCGTGGCCACGGTCTTGAAATCGGGCAGTTTGTACGGCGGCAAATGGGCGCCGTGGTACAGGCAACCGGTGATGAGGGGTTGGTCGGGATCGCCTTCGAGGAAGGTGATCAGGACTTCCATGCCAACCCGCGGCAGGTTGATCGCACCGAAGTTCTGGCTGGCCCAGTTCGAGGCCACGCGCATCCAGCAACTGGTCTTGTCGTTGTGCTGGCCGTCGCGGTCCCAGAAGAACTGCACCTTCACCCGGCCATGCTGATCGCAGTAAATCTCCTCCCCTTCGGGCCCGGTGACCACGGCACTTTGTGTGCCCAGCACCTTCGGTTTCGGATGTTCCAGCGGTGGCCGGTAGTGGACATCCCACGGCGTCGCGCTGAAACGATTGCGATAGCCCTTATGGAAATCGCTTTTCAAGTCAGTGACGTCGCTGGTGATGACCTCTTCCAGTACCTGGGGCTGCTTGCCTTCGTGGAAAACCTCGGTCAGCAGCCACAGGTCGTTCCACAGCGGGTTGGCGTGCCCGGTCAGGGCGAGAAAATGGCCACTGACCAGCCGCGGTTGATCGCTGCTGCCTTCGGCCAGCCGATAGTCGCTGCGGTGGCGCTCAAGGGCGCGATTGGCCAGATGGCGGCCACGTTCGCGATCGGCGAAGCGGCCGGGGTAGTCATAGTCTTCGAGGTCGGGAACGGCCGCACTTTTGGCTGTGCTCTCCAGCTGGAACTTCGGTTTGGTGAAGTCGTAATCGCGGCGCGTGGTGCGGCTGGTGCGGGTGTTCATGCGCAGGCCGAAGCGCTTGATCACCTGGGCGTCGGCCACCAGTCCGGTGTCCTGCTGGTAGAGCACCGGCGCCAGCTTCGGGAACACCGTCTGATCGTCGCCGAACACCAGCAGATGACCCTTGGCGCTGTGCTGAAAATGAAAGTGAATGCCCTCCTCTTCGCACAGCCGCTGGATGAAGTGCAGGTCAGACTCGTCGTACTGCACGCAGTAGACGCGCTCGGGGTAGGTCGCGCCAAGCTGGAACCGGTAATCGATGGAAAGAATGCCGTGCTCTTCCAGGATCTGGCTGATGATCTGCTGCACCGTCATCTGCTGGAAAATCCGCTGATTGATCCGGTGCGCCAGGTAAGCCAGCTGCGGTCGCAGGGAAATCCGATAGCGGGTCAGGCGCTTGCCGGCATCACCCTGGGCGATGCTGTAAACCAGCCCGTGAACCCCGGTGCCGTCCTCGGCCAGCTGCAGAAACGTCTGCGCGTGCAGCAGATTTTCCTGATCGAGCGCGGGCTTTTCGCTGACCAGCTCCAGCTCGAATTCGTAGGGTTGGTTGAGGCGCTCCCGACCGGTGAAAGACAGCACTTGAAACAACGTGTCCTGCCCGTCGAGGGTCAGGCTGAATTGGGCTTGGTTGGCCGGTGCGAACATCCCTTGTTCCTTATGCGCTGTTGCGGCAGACGTCGATGCAAAGGGGGTGATCAACGACTGCAAGTGCGTGGAAGGACAGCGAACCGCCAGGCGTCGGCAGTGCTCTCCGCGGTCTGAAAATCACGACTGATCGGGGTTGATCGCGCATTCAGAGGACGACGGAGATATCAAGGGCCGTGCCAGCGGGCGCGGAGCCCTTGTGCCACAAGGGTTTGCAGGAGATTCTTGCGGGCTGTGCGAGATGCCTGGTCAGGATTCACGGGAAATATGCGCAAGAAGTTGCGCACCCCTGGGCAAGTTCTTGCGCACTCCCCAGCAGCCCACGAGCGACGTGCCCTGCAGGTCGGTAAGCCAGCAATTGGCGACGGTCACTGCGCAACTTTTTGCGCATGATGGCGATGGGGAGTCACGGGGAAGTGAGGGGTGTGACAGGGTGTTCAGAGGTCCGGCAGGAATCGGCGGCGTTGCGCCACCGATCCCCATGGCGCCGGATCAGTACTCGGCGTCGGCGTCCGCCAGATGGGTGTTGAATGCAGGCCGCGTCCCGCCCATTCGCGCAAGGAAATACAGCGCCACCCCCACCAGCATCAGCGCCCCGGCACGCAGCCAGGTTTCGGCACTTTGCTGAGTCAGCAGGATCAGGCACGACACAATCGCCAGCACCGGCACCCACGTCGGGACGCGGAAGTGGTCAGCCTCGACGGTGTCCTTGCGCAGGACCAGCACGGCGAGATTGGTGCTGAGAAACACGAACAACAGCAGCAAGACCACCGTCTCCGCCAATGTTGCCAGTGAGCCGGTCAGGGTCAAGATGATCGCGACCACTGTCGTTGCGACAATGGCCACCCACGGCGTCCGCCGCTCAGGCAGTACGTTAGACAGCGCGTTGGGCAGCAGGCCTTGGCGCGACATACCATACGCCAGACGGCTGGACATGATCATGGTCAGCAGCGCGCCATTGGCCACGGCCACCAGCGCAATGAAAGCGAATAACTGTGGCGGAATGCCCAGATGCGACGCCTTGACCACTTCCAGCAGCGGTGCCGAGGAATGCACCAGTTGCTCGATAGGCATGACGGTGGCAGCGGCGATGCCGACGCCCATGTAGATGGCCCCGGCGATCAGCAGCGCACCGAACAACGCGCGGGGATAGACCGTGCGCACGTTGCGCACCTCCTCCGCCAGATTGGCGGAAGTCTCGAAGCCCACGAACGAATAAAACGCCAGCAACGCAGCGCCGAGCACGGCGAACGCGGGGTTGACGCCCGCCTTGAATTGCACGGCGCGTGACAGGTCCCCATCGCCGGAGCGGAAAAACCACACGGCGGCGACAATCACCAGCAGCAGGCCCGAGACTTCAATGACCGTCATCACCAGGTTGGCGGACAGCGATTCCTTGATGCCCCGCGCGTTGAGCAAGGCGATGACCACCAGGAAGATCAGCGCCACGACGTGAGGCGGCAGGTCGATGAAGGGCGCCATGTAGTCGCCGGCGAACGCCAACGACAGCCCCGCCGCGCTGGTCACCCCCGCTGCCAGCATGCAGAAGCCCACCAGAAACGAGATCAATGGCGACTTGAACGCCTTGCCGGCAAACACGGCAGAAGCGCCGGCGTGGGGATATTTGGTGACCAGTTCGGCGTAGGAGCCCGCAGTGAGCATCGCGAAGCACAGGGCGATGAGCAGCGGTACCCAGATCGCCCCGCCCACTTCACCGGCAATGGTCCCGGCCAGGGCGTAGACACCGGCGCCGAGCACGTCTCCAAGGATAAAAAGCAGGAGCATCGGGCCTGTGACCGCGCGTTTGAGTGCTCGGCCTGGCTGAGCAAGTGGTGTCGTCATGGGTTGGCTCCGAATCAGGTGGCTCTAACAGGGCTTGGTTGAAACGTGTGAATCTAAGGGTAACGGGTCCAACCGAGGCATAGCCGACCAAAAGCTTCCCGGCTGAAGCCGGTCCTACGGGAATTCGGTGCCGTTGCAGGACCGGCGTTAGCCGGGAATGCGCACTGATGAACGCCCCCCTCTCACTGCTTCACGCCGGCTTCCAGGTCACCGCATCTATCCCCAATCGCTCGGCCTTGGGCTTGGAGAGTTTGATGGCTCTGTCGCTCCGGTATTTGGGGATGTCGGCCACACCGGCGTCCACCGCAGCCCAGTGCCACGCCTCAGCGTTGTCCATTTGCGTGGCGCACACGTAGAACCAGCGTGGCTTGCCATGGAAAAGGTATTCGATGCGGTAGTGTTGGGTATGTTGCATGGTCTTGATCTCGTGCAGGGGTCGATTTCGTTGTTTGATTTCCATCTTGGGTGGACGACTGACTCACCGCAGGCGGGTTGAGCGACAGACTAGGGATCCGCTTGTGGCCCGGCGGATCGACTGTTGGTACCCGGCAGCGAGGGTTGGGTGGGTTGCATGATGTGGCCGCGACCGGCGGGGTCTGCCAACTGCACCGTATCGCCGTGCTGCCAGGCGTCGGCGCCCTTGAGCACCGGCTGGGCCTGAATGTCCGCGCGTTCCGAGCGTTTCTCCCGGGTATCAATACCCATGCGGCGGTTGCGCTGCTCGACCATGGCCGGGTCCGCCTGGCCGTCCGCCGTGAAGCCCATCATCAGTTGGGGCACGCCCAATGGCAGTTGTTTGTCCTGGTCGGTGTGCCAGGTGTGCCAGGTCTTGCCATAGGTATTGGCAAGTTTGGCCATCAAAGCGTGTTCGGCGGTGGCAGGAATACCAGGAGCCACCAGTTGCCCCGACTTCACCTCATGGGCATGGCTGTGCCAGAAGCGCTTCTCGCCATCGGGCAGCTTCTCGAAGAGTTGAGCGCTGATGATGTATTCAACGCCCATCAACTTGGCATCCCGAACATTGCCGTCGTAAATCACGCACTGAATGAACTCTTCACTCAGCACCGAGCAATAGTGATGAGCTTCCATCTGCACGTCAGGATGACCGTTATAAAAATGAAAGCCATCCAGATACGCGTTGAGCGCTTCGATGGGCGGACGCGACTGCAGTGTCGCGGCACCCGCGTCGAGCACGCCGAGGGTTGCGCTGGTCGGCTTGCCGGGAGTCGGCACACTGGATCGAGTGTCATCACCCGCGCACCCACTCAATGCACCACAGGCCAAGGTGACCGATAAGGCCAGGCTCGGGCTGAAACAGGCTAACGTCTTCTCAGGGGATAACCGCATTGAAAGTCTCCATAGTTGAGGCCTCAGGCTTTCAAGGGCGGCTTCGTGCCGCGTTATAACTGGGCGGGGAACCCATTGATCCAATCAAATGCAAATAGACCGGGGCAGACAATGCGCCGGTAAAAAGTTGACCCTGTGCCGAAGCCGTATGTTCATCCCTAATGTCAACTTTCGGGACGAGCGGCTCAGAGGCGAATTAAGACTGTTAGTTGACGCGTTATATCAATCAAAGAGATGTATTAAGTCCGGCAGCGGCTTCGAATCATTCATTCGGATAGGTGCCGCTTCAGGTCAAATAACAGCCCGCACCGCTAACCCGACACTTATCCAAGCCTCTTAACCATCGAACAGCGCGGCTCACTGGATTAGTTGTCCGTCAGTGACAGTCGACACAATCCGTTAGTTGATATCGGGGAGCCATCATGACTTCCGTCAACGAAAAACCCGGGCAACTTCGCCAGCGATCATGAGCACGTCAGTCGCTCGCCCGCCTCACCGCTTCAGTGCCCGCCCAGTCCACAGGCTCTCCAACGGCAATGCGCTCGGCCTGATCACGACCCCGCTCAAGCCCTTGCTCGACGGTCGATTCCGACGCCGGCCGCCTGAACAGATGCTCCACCACCCTTTCCCCGTCCGCTGCATAAACACAGACCAATACTTCGACGAAGTCGCCATTGGCCCGGGCGCGAACTTCCAGCTGACAACCATTTTCCGCCGCCTCGCTGTAGGACTCGTCGGTGAGTGTTAGTTGCACCCAGCCCTGATAGACATCACCACGATTGAACATTAAAAACTCCTGATTGGATTGATAAATAGCCGTCGCTAGTTGCACTGGCAAAACGCCCCCCGATTGACGCGGGTCACCCGCGAAAACAACGGGATGGGTTCATCGCTCGCTTCGTTAGTTCACCGTGTTTCACGGGGGCCAGTACGCTTGAACATTCATCTGATAGCGAACGTCCAGTAGCAACCACCCAAACAAGCTGGTCCTTACAACCGTTGCAGGGTATGCACCGGCATGGCATGGGCCGGCCTGTCACTTCCAGCCCAACTGCTTCTGGATGTCACGACGATAAGGGGTGTCGATCTGGGCCGGTACCTGGCGAATGTAATCCCGGGCATGTTCGAGCTTCTCGCCGGTCAGGCTTCGCAGGTACGCCAGGGCGTCCTCGCTCGTTGGCAGGCGCCCCTCGCTACGAAAGCGCGGCGGCAGCGCTGTCCAGATCAGCGCATCGATCTGGCGCTCGCTGGCCCACTGCGCCAGCGGCCCGGTTGAAGACGCTTCCACCCGATACACGCCGATGCCGTCCTCCCGTTCTGCAGGGATCTGCTCACGTTCACGCAGCGCACTGCACGCCTGCTCCAATGAATCGGTCGCCAGGACCGACCAGAGCACCCGGCATGGCGGCGCGTTCAGGCAGATGGCCGTGGCCAGCTCACCGCCATCACCTATCCGCGAAAATTCGACCGGTAACGCCGGCCCGTCCATAAACCACTCACTGGCGAGCGGCAGTGCGTCCGGCTTCCATATCAATGAGCCCCAACCCAAACAGGCTATTACCATCGCTTTTGCATCCTTCCAGGGTGTACATGAAGTTTCTCGACGGCGGGTGTTCTTTCAGCTTCGCCACGCGCCCGTGTGTTGCGCATCTTCCGTTGGGCACGGCAACGCTGAAAAAAGTCATTTTTTTGCACAACGCCAGCGAGCCAGAGCGCTCGGCGTCTCAAGCGCTGCAATGGCTATAGAAACCAACCCTGCCGCCGATATCCTCTAACAGTCATAACGTTCTGCAGCGCTGCAAGTTGTGGGGTTCGCCGTTTTTTTCTTTTGCGCGCGTTGGGTTCCTAGTCATGAAATTCCCGTCTTTTGATCGACTGAAAACGCTGATCTGCGTCCAGCGAGACAACACGCGACTGATGGAAGCGCAATACATTGCGCTGTCCAGACAGTTGCCCATGATGTACGTCATCCTGCTGATCAACACCCTCGCCCTCGCGGCCACCCATTACGGCATCGCTCCGCTGTGGCTGACCGTCTACATCCCGCTGTTGCTGACCCTGGTAGGCACCGTACGCGCGTTCCTCTGGTGGCAGAGCCGCAGTCAGACCCTGACCACCGAGCAGATCTTCAAGAAACTGACCCGCACCAATCAGGTGACGGTGGTCATTGCGTTCGGCTTCACGATCTGGGCGCTGCTGCTGTTTCCCTACGGCGATACGTACACCAAGTCCCACGTGGCCTTCTACATGGCGATCACGGTGATCGTCTGCATCTTCTGTCTGATGCACCTGCCTTCTGCAGCGATGATGACAACGGCGGTGGTCAACATCGCCTTCGTGGCGTTTTTCGCCAGCGCCGGCAATGCCACGTACACCGCGATGGCGGCCAATGTCTTTCTCGTCTCGCTGGCGATGATCGTGGTGCTGCAGAACCATTACGGCGAGTTCACCCGGCTGGTGAACATGCAGATACGCACGGAAAAGCTCAGTGATGACAATGAACGGCTGGCCAACGAAGACAGCCTCACCGGCCTGCCCAACAGGCGAAGGTTTTTCAACCTGCTCGACCGTGAACTGAACCACGCCCGGCACGAGGACACGCGACTGGCGGTGGGGATGATCGATCTGGACGGTTTCAAGCCGATCAACGACTCCTATGGCCACGGCGTGGGCGACAAGCTGTTGCGCCAGGTCGGCCAGCGGCTGCGGGCGTTTGCCAGTGAGCAGCTGCATGTGGCTCGCCTGGGCGGCGATGAGTTCGGGCTGATCATCGTCAGGGCCGGTGATGAAAGCGACCTGATCAAACAAGGCCAGTCGCTGTGTCGCACCATGCGCCAGCCGTTCGTGATCGGTGACATTCAGGTCAGCATCAGCGCCTCCATGGGCCTTGTGGTGTTTCCGGACCTGGCGAGCACCTCGACCGAGGCCTATGAGTTCGCTGACTACGCGCTCTACACCAGCAAGCGCGAAACACCCGGCGAGCTGTGCATGTTCTCGCCCGGCCAGCATCAACGCCTCAAGCGCGACATGCTTACCGAGCAGGGACTGCGCCAGGCCAATGTCGCTGAAGAATTCACCCTGGTGTTCCAGCCGATCGTCGACATCCGAACCTCGCGCACGGTGGCGTTCGAAGCGCTGGCCCGGTGGATGAGCCCGAAGCTGGGCAACGTCGCGCCGGGCCACTTCATCGGTGTGGCCGAGCGGATTGGGCTGATCCACCGCCTGACACCACCGCTGCTTGAAAAAGCCCTGCACGCGGCGCAGTTGTGGCCGGAGGATGTCAGGCTCGCCTTCAACCTGTCGGCCCACGATTGCTCGTCGATGGAGGCAGTTGAACAGTTGATTGAGGTGATCCGTCAGAGCGGTTTCGACGCCTCGCGGCTGGACCTGGAAATCACCGAAACCGCCGTCATCAAAGACCTCGTTCAGGCACAACGGGCGATCAACGCGTTTCGTGAACTGGGCTGCGGTATTTCCCTGGACGACTTCGGCACGGGATATTCAAGCCTGAGCCAGCTCCACGCCCTGCCGCTGACCAAGCTGAAGATCGACCGCTCGTTCATCACCGACATTCATCAGAACGCTGCGAGTTTCAAGATCGTCAAATCACTGCTGGCCCTGAGCCAGGACATGGAGTTGCAATGCGTCAGCGAAGGTGTTGAAACCGATGCAGAGCTGGAAGCGTTGCGGACCCTGGGCTGCACGCTGGTGCAGGGTTACCTGTTCTCACGGCCGATGCCCCTTGAGCAGACCCTGGAGTGGGTCGGCTCAACGTCGAGCGCGCCTGCGGCGGCGGTCGTTCTGTGAAGGTGTTCCGGGGAGAGAACAGCGGCGCTTATCGCCGCTGAGAGGATGGCAACGAACGTTGCCGATCAGACGCTGTGCTGGACTTTCATCATGGCCAGGCCAATGAAGCGTCGCGAGTCTTCCTGAAAATCGCGGACCTGGGCGGCGAACTGCTCTTCGCGGGCGTCCTGGTGGCGCGTGCTGAAACAGGTGGCAACGTCGGCGATGACCTGCGTCGTGTCGTTGAGGGTCTGGTGAAGCGTGCCCAGAATACCGACTGCATTGCGATTTGAAATGGTTACTTCTCGGTGATTGCCGGGGAGCGTCCTGCCCGCAGACGGCTGCTCGTCCGCATCCAGTCTGTCCGCAGTGCCCGCCAGGGCGTTGCCGGAAAACAGGTAATGCATGTCAACGCCAGCGTCACAGACGCGCTGAAGATAATCGGCCTTGGGTGATCGATGGCCACTTTCGTAGTGACCCTGGGCGTTAGGTTCGACGCCGCCAATTCTGGCGAACGCAATTTGCGTCAGACCAAGCCGTTTGCGTTCTTTTCTCAAACGCGTTCCAAGCTTTTCCATGAGCAAACTCCTGCTGAATTCACGCCACACGATGGAGCGGTGGGTGCAATGGGGGGCTGGAGTGCGAGCTTCCTGGGTTAGCGAAATAGCCTCGTACGGTGGGGACCCACCACTTTACAGTGTTTGCAACATTCGCGAACAAGTATTTCAGTTTTACAGCCTTTACAACGAGCCAAAGAGGTACTTAGCCAGTTTGATTATGTCCATATGAATAGCGCTGGGGACGTTGCAGATGGGGTAGATGTTTATCCCGCCAACAGCCGCATTTAACGCTTGAGAGGGTTTAAATGGCACCGGACGACGGGTTTATTGGCGACCCACGCGATGTGGGTGCATTAGCGCAGGTGCGCCAAAGATAACTAATTCGTTTGAATACGATAAACATTCAAACGAGGTAAACCTGCCTTCGCGCACTGTTTAAGAATGGGTCTTGGATTTAAACATGTTTTACGCAAGGTCAACGACAGGCCACTGCCTCCAGCATTTACCTCCAATTGAGAACATTTCCCGAAATCGGCCGACGATCGGTAGCGCTGTCAGACTTACGTAAGAAGATCTTTTAAAACAGCAGCTTGCGGCCATATTTTTGTAATCCTAAGATGATCGTCAAACAATTTCCTATTGAAATCGGATGGATCCACTCTAAATTTGTGCAAAACGGCTTTCACCCAAACAAGAAAAGAAGTTGCGCCTGGCTCTATGAGTGGGGCGGCTGGTATGACACGCCATTAACCGCGTTGTTGTAGTGCTAAAAGCGAAGAAAGGGACTGTCACATGGATAATATTGTTGTAGCCAACAAAGCAACGTCTGAACTCACTGCCAACACCTGGGGAGATCTTTCACTCAACTCACCGTCCGTTGTTCAAATGCCCGTTCCTCCCAGTCAAGTTGCTTCGGTCTCCCGCAATGGGCAAGACCTAGTGGTGAACTTGAAAAATGGCGAACACATCAAAGTCGCCAACTTTTTCAATACCGCGCCCGACGGTCCCAACAGCGACATGGTGTTCCAGGGCGAAGACGGCACGCTTTGGCAGGCGCAGTACGACACCCAGTCCTTCAACGGTTTCACATTCGACGAAGTCGATTCCCTCGACCAGCTCATCGCCGACGCCGGCGTAGTAAGCGGTTCGACCCCTACGTTTGCGATTGCCGGGCTCGGCCTGTTGGGCGCCGGCGGTGCGGCCGCCGCTGGCGTTGGCGGCGGCGGTGGTGGGGGTGGCGGCGGTGGTGCTCCCGCTGACACCTCCGCGCCCCTGGCGCCGGGAAACTTGCTCGTCAGTGCAGACGGCACTCTGCTGACCGGCACCAGTGAAGCCGGCGCGACCATTCAGGTGCGCAACAACGCGGGTGCCCTGCTCGGCAGCGGTGTCGTGGCGCCGGACGGGACGTTCAGTGTGACCCTGAACCCGCCGCAAACCAGCGGCCAGCCACTGGAGGTCAGCGCCACCGACCCCGCAGGCAACGTTTCACCGACCACCCAGGCGCCAACGCCCGACACCGGCGGTGATCAGCCTGGGCCAGATACCACGGCTCCCGGCGCTCCGGCCAATCTGGCGGTCAACCCCACCGGCAGCGTGCTGACCGGCACCGGCGAAGCGGGTGCGACCATTCAGGTTCGCGCCGCCGACGGCACCCTGCTGGGCAGCGGCATCGTCGCAGCTGACGGCACCTTCAGCCTCACCCTGAGCCCGGCGCAAACCGACGGCCAGTCGCTGACCGTGACAGCCACCGACGCCGCCGGCAATATCTCCGTGCCGGCTCAAGCGCTGGCACCGGACATCGATGTCACTCCGCCAGGCGACACCACGCCGCCCGATGCGCCGGCCAACCTCGCCGTCAGTGCCAACGGCACCCGGCTGACCGGTTCCGGCGAAGCGGGCGCGACCGTTCAGGTGCGTGCCGCCGACGGCACCCTGCTGGGCAGCGGCGTTGTAGCGGCAGACGGCACCTTCAGCCTCACCCTCAGTCCGGCGCAAACCGACGGCCAGGCGTTGACCGTGACGGCGACCGACGCCGCCGGTAACGTCTCGGCGGCGTCTCAAGCGACCGCACCGGACATCGACGTTCCACCGGTCGACACCACCGCGCCCAATGCGCCGGGCAATCTCGTGGTCAGCGCAGACGGCACGCGCATCAACGGCTCCGGCGAAGCGGGCGCGACCGTTCAGGTTCGCGCCGCCGACGGCACCCTGCTGGGCAGCGGCACGGTCGGCTCAGACGGCACCTTCAGCCTCACCCTCAGTCCGGCGCAAACCGACGGCCAGGCGTTGACTGTGACGGCGACCGACGCCGCCGGTAACGTCTCGGCGCCGGCTCAAGCGACCGCACCGGACATCGACGTTCCACCGGTCGACACCACCGCGCCCAACGCCCCGGGCAATCTCGTGGTCAGCGCGGACGGCACGCGCATCAACGGCTCCGGCGAAGCGGGCGCGACCATTCAGGTGCGTGCCGCCGATGGCACCCTGCTGGGCAGCGGCACGGTCGGCGCAGACGGCACGTTCAGCCTCGGCCTCACTCCGCCTCAAACCGACGGTCAGTCGCTGACCGTCAATGCGATCGATGCCGCGGGCAATGTCTCCCAACCTGCTCAGGCCCAGGCGCCGGACATCGACGTCACTCCGCCCGGCGGGGATGTCACGCCGCCCGATGCACCTACCGGCATTGCCATCAGTGGCAACGGCGCGATCGTCAGCGGCCGTGGCGAAGCCGGCAGCACCGCGAGCGTCATCGATGCCAACGGCAACGTCCTCGGGACGGCCGTTGTGGGCACCGACGGGCTGTTCAATATCACCCTGAACGCGCCGCAAACTGCCGGTCAGTCGCTGCAGGTCACCCTCACCGACGCCGCCGGCAATACCTCGCCTAACGTGCCACTGCAAGCACCGGACACCACGCCGCCAGCGGCACCCTCGGATTTCGTCCTGTCGGCTGACGGCCTGATCCTCACCGGTCGTGCCGAAGCGGGCTCTCGCGTCCTTGTGCGCAATGCGTCGGGTGCGGTCATCGGTGCCACTCGCGCCGGCCTTGACGGCACGTTCAGCGTGACCCTCGACACCGCGCAGACCAACGGCGAAAAACTCAACGTCATTGCCACGGATGCGGCCGGCAACTCTGCCTCGGCCGAGCTGACCGCGGCCGACACAACGCCACCCGCCCAGGTCACTGATGTGGTGATCAGCGCCGACGGCACGCAGGTGTCCGGCAAGGGCGAAGCCGGCGCGACGGTCACCCTCCTCGACGCCACCGGCGCCGCAATCGGCACTGTGGTGGTCGGCGCCAACGGCACCTTCTCCACAACCCTGACGCCGCCGGTCAACCCCGGTGATCAGGTGCAGGTCACCCAGACCGACGCCGCAGGCCTGCCGTCCCCCGTGCTGGTGGTCACGGCGCCTGACGCCAGTGGGCCGGCGACGCCTTCCGGGCTGGTCATCAACGCCGACGGCACCCAGCTGACCGGTACCGCAAGCGCCGGTTCGGTGGTCCAGGTGCGCGATGCCAACGGCGTGCTGCTCGGCAGTGCAACGGTTGGCAGCAACGGCAGCTTCACCGTCGTGCTCAATCCGGCCCAGGCCAACGGCGAAGTGCTCGACGTGGTCGCGGTGGACGGTCAGGGCGAAAGCTCGGTCACCGTTCCCGTCACCGCGCCCGACATCACCGGTCCTTCCGCCGCCACTGATCTCGCGGTGGCCAACAACGGACTGACCCTGACCGGCCGCGGCGAACCGGGGTCGACCGTTTCAGTGCGCGACGCCCAGGGCAATGTCATCGGCACCGGCGTAACGTCGGCGACCGGCAACTTCAGCGTCACCCTCGCTTCCGCTCAAACCAATGGTCAGGCGCTGCAGGTGGTCCTGAGCGACGCCGCCGGGAACCCGTCCCTGGCGACGCCGGTCACCGCGCCGGATCTGGATGGCCCGCTGCAACCGTCGGCCATCAGCATCGATGCCAGCGGCACCACGCTGACGGGCACCGGCGAGGCCGGGTCGACGATCACCGTCACCGACGTCAACGGCAACGTGCTCGGCACCGCCGTTGCGTCTGCGAACGGCCAGTTCAGCGTGATCTTGAACAGCCCGCAGAACAACGGCCAGACCCTGCTGATTGGCGCCAGCGACAGCAGTGGCAACCCGGCCTTGCCCGTGACCTTTGTCACGCCCGACACCCAGGCGCCCGCCGCGCTGACCGGCGTTGCCCTCGACGGCGCCGGGCTGATTCTCACCGGCACCGGTGAAGCCGGTGCAACCGTGACGGTGCGTGATGCGGGCGGGAACATCATCGGCACCGGCCAGGCCGGCGCCGATGGCCGCTTTACCCTGACCCTGACAGCGGCGCAAACCGATGGTCAGCTGTTGCAAGTCACCCAGGCCGACAGCGCGGGCAACCAGTCGCTGCCGGTGCCCATCACTGCGCCGGACCTTAGCGCACCGGCACCGGTGACCAACCTCGATCTGTCGGCCAACGGGTTGATCGTCACCGGTAACGGCCAGATCGGCGCCACTGTCACCGTCAAGGACGCCCTCGGCGCGACCCGCGGCAGTGCCGTGGTGGGCAGTGACGGACGCTTTGAAGTCACCTTGTCCAGCGCGCAGATCAACGGCCAGGCACTCAACGTCTCGCAAGTGGATGGCTCGGCCCTGGCGTCTCCGACGGTGCAACTGCAGGCAGCGGACATCCAGGCGCCCGACGCCCCGACCGGCCTCACCCTGAGCGCCAACGGCCTGACGCTGAGCGGCCAGTGCGAACCCGGCGCGACGGTCAACGTGCGGGATGCCAACGGCACGCTGCTGGGCACCGCGACGGCCAATGCCGTGACCGGTCGCTTTGACGTCACGCTCAATTCGGCCCAGGACGACGGCCAGGTGCTGTTGGTCAAACAGACCGACGCGGCGGGGAACATCTCTCCCGCGGCCTCTTTAGCCGCACCTGACACCACCGCGCCCGACGCGCCGACCGGCATCACCATCAGCAATGACGGCCTGACCGTGTCCGGAACAGGCGTTGCAGGCGATACCGTTCAAGTGCGCGATGCCAGCGGGACCCTGCTGGGTTCCGCCACCGTCGCCACCAACGGCAGCTTTGCGCTGACCCTGAGTCCGGCGCAGCTGGACGGACAGGTGCTGAGCGTCACCCAGACCGACGCCAGCACCCTGCCCTCGCCGCCCGCGTCTGTCACGGCGCCCGACATCACGGCACCTCCTGCGGTCATCGACCTCACGCTCGACGGCAATGGCGTGCTGACCGGCACCACCGTGCCCGGCGGTTCAGTGAAAATCCTCGATGCCAACGGCATTCAGATCGGCAACGCCACCGCCGGACCTGACGGCACGTTCACGTATACCTTTCAGTCCGTCCTGAGAAACGGCGAGACGGTGCAAGTGGTCGCCACCGATGGCACCAACGACGCCCTTGCGACCCCAGTGCTCGCCCCCGACACCACCCGGCCGGTCGACGTGACCAACCTGGCGATCAGCCCCGACGGCGCGAGCGTCTCCGGCGTCGGCGAGCCCGGCACCACCGTTACCGTTCGCGGGCCGGGCAATGTGCTGCTCGGCACCGGCACCGTCGGCCAGGATGGCGCATTCGTCATCGGCCTCAATCCGCCTGCCGCCATCAACACCAACGTCGACGTCATCAGCACCGACGCCAGCGGCAACGCGTCCAACCCGGTTACCCTCCCAGGGCCGGACGGCACGCAGCTGGCGACTCCCAGCGACCTGGCCGTCAGCAGCGACGGTTTCATTCTCACCGGCGCCGCCACTGCGGGAAGCACGGTCAACATCCTCGACAGCAACGGCGTCAGCCTGGGCAGCGGCAGGGTCAACAGCCTCGGCCGCTTCAGCATCCTGATGCGTTTCGCCCAACTGAATGCGCAGACCTTGCACGTCGTCGCCACCGATGACGCAGGGCACACCTCTGTCACTGCACTGGTTGTCGCCAACGACCTGACGGCGCCCGAAGCCCCGGCCGGGCTGACCATCAACGCCGATGGCAGCTCTGTCACCGGGCGCGGTGAAGCCGGTGCGACGGTGACCATTACAAACAGTGGCGGCACGGTGCTGGGTTCCGGGATCGTCGCGAGCAACGGCGTCTTCACCATCGCGCTGACCCCGTCCCAGCTGGATTCGCAACCCCTGACGGCGACCCAGGTCGATCAGGCGGGCAACGTTTCCCAGGCCGGCAGCATCATCGCGCCGGACCTGACGGCGCCCGACGCCGCCACGGGTCTGACCATCAACAACGTCGGCACCGTGGTCAATGGCCTCGGCGAGGCTGGGGCGACGGTGACGATCCGCGACGCCGCGGGCAACATCCTCGCCACGGGGCTGGTCAATCAGAGTGGTCAGTTCCAGGTCACCCTGCCAAACGCCGTCACCACTGGCGCGCCGCTGACCGTCACCCTGACCGACGCGGCGGGCAACATCTCGGCCGGCACTGCCCTGGCGACGGTGGACACCACACCGCCAGCCCTGCCACAGAACCTGTTGATCAGCGCCAACGGCAGCACGCTTACCGGCACCGGCGAGGCCGGTGCAACGGTGAAAGTCCTCGACGCCAGCGGCACGCTGCTGGGCACCGCGCTGGTGGCAAATGACGGCACCTTCACCGTGACCCTCGCGCCTGCGCCGAACAACGGCCAGGCTCTGGACATCAGCCAGACCGACCCGAGCGGCAACGTTTCGCCGTCGGCGAACCTCACGGCGCCGGACATCACTCCGCCTGCCGCCCTCACCCAAGTGTCGGTGAACGCCGACGGCCTGACGGTGATTGGCCGTGGCGAACCTGGCGCAACGGTATCGGTGCGCACGTCCGGGGGGGCCCTTCTGGGCACGGCGCTGGTGGCCGCCAATGGCGCGTTCAGCGTCACGCTGAGCACCGCGCAGATCAACGCCGAAGTCTTGACCGTCACCCAGGAAGACCCGCCCGGCAACGTGTCGACGGCGGTCAATGTGACGTCCGTGGACCTCACTGCGCCGGACAGCCCGACCGCCCTGCTGCTCAGCGGCAGCGGCGTGCAACTGGCGGGGAACGCCGAAGCCGGCAGCACCGTCATTGTCCGCGATGCGTCCGGCAACGTGCTGGGTTCAGGCGTCGCCGGGGCCAACGGCGTGTTCCAGGTCACTCTGTCCAGCCCGCAACTCAACGGCCAAAACCTGAGCGTCACCTCCACCGACGCTTCGGGTAATGTCTCGGTGCCCGCGGCTTATCAAGCCGCCGACACCACCGCGCCCTCGGCTGCCAGCAACCTGGCCGTCAGCGCCGATGGCCTGACCCTGGGCGGGACCGGCGAGGCCGGGGCAACGGTGGTCGTGCGCGATGCCAATGGCAACGCGCTGGGCACCGCGACTGTGGCGGCCAATGGCAGCTTTACCGTCGGGCTGAACCCGGCGGCGACCGCTGGCTCTACCCTGACCGTGATTCAGACCGACGCCGCTGGCAATCCGTCCGACGCCGGCACGGTGGTAGCCCCCGGCAATCTGGCGGAGCCTGCGCCCCTCAACCTGGCCCTCAGCGCCGACGGCCTGACGCTGAGCGGCACCGCCAACGCCGGCAGCACGGTCAGCATCCGTACCGCCTCCGGTGTGCTGCTGGGCACGGCGCTGGTCAATGGCGACGGCACGTTCAGTGCACAGCTCAATGCCGCGCAACTCAACGGTGAGTCGCTCTCGGCCATCGCCACGTCCAGCGACGGCATCAATTCGCTGTCCACCGGTTACCTGGCGGCGGACGTCACCGCGCCCGGGCAGCTGACCGATCTGGTGCTCAATACCAACGGCGTTTCCCTGACCGGCCACGGCGAAGTGGGCGCAGCGGTGACGGTGCTGGGCGCTGGCGGGGTCATCCTCGGCACCGGGCAAGTGGGCGTCGACGGCAACTTCTCGCTGACGCTGAACGCGCCGCAGATTGCCGGCCAATCCCTGAGCGTCAGCCAGACCGACGTCGCCGGTAATGAATCGGCCAGCATCGCGCTGACCGCCCGGGACCTGATTGCCCCGAATGCGCCGCTCGCCCTGGCGATGACGCCAGACGGCGCGGTGCTGTCGGGCACCGGTGAACCGGGTGCCACGGTCGATGTGTTCAACGCCAGCGGCGCCCTGATCGGTTCCGGCAGCGTGCTCATCGACGGCACCTTCCAGCTCACCCTGACCACCCCGCAAGCCAACGGCGAACTGCTGGCGGTCACCCTGACCGATGCGGCCGGGAATACGTCCCTGCCCGCCGACCTGACCTCGGTCGACACCACGGCGCCGCTCGCCCTGACCCAGCTGAACATTTCCAGCGATGGCGCGACGCTGACCGGCCGCGGTGAAGCCGGGGCGATTGTCACGGTGACCAACAACCTCGGTGCCCTGCTGGGCACGGCAACAGTGGGCAGCACCGGGGCGTTTACCCTGGTGTTGGTCCCGGCGCTGTCCAATGCCGAAGTGCTGACGCTGGTGCAACGGGATGCCGCCGGCAACGTGTCGCCCCAGGCCAGCCTGACCACGCCGGACTTCACGCCGCCCGAACAGCTCGACAACGTGCGCATCAACGCAGCCGGCGCGGTGATTACCGGTACCGGCGAAGCCGGCGCCACTGTCACCGTCCGTGATGCCAGCGGCACCCTGCTCGGCTCAACGCTGGTGCTGACCGATGGCACGTTCAGCGTCACCCTCTCCACGCCGCAGATCAACAACCAGGTACTGAGCGTTCAGCAGGCCGATCCGCCCGGCAACGTCAGCGTGCCCGCAACGGTGATCGCTGCGGATTTGACCCCCCCGGCGGTCGCCACCAACCTGCAGTTCAATGCCTCCGGCAGTGTGCTCAGCGGCAGCGGCGAAGCGGGCGCGGTGGTGCGCATTACCCTGGCCGATGGCACGCAAGTGGGCACCGGCACCGTGGGTGTCGATGGCAAATTCCTGATCACCTTGAACCAGCCTCAGAACGACGGTCAGCCCGTATTCGTCGTGCTCACCGACGCGGCCACCAATGCCTCGGCAGCCGGCTCCGTCGCCTCACCTGACCTGACACCGCCCGCAGCGGTCACCAACGTGCAAATCGATAACACGGGCGTGGTGGTCAGCGGTCGCGGTGAAGCAGGCGCCAGCCTGTTGATCACCGATGCCGCCGGCAACATTGTCGGCACAGGCGTGGTCGGCGTAGACGGCAATTTCGCGGTGTCGCTGTCGGTACCGCAAATCAATGGCGAGCTGCTGTCGGTGGTGCAACGTGATGCCGCGGGCAATCCGTCCGCCGGCGCCCCGGTAACGGCACCGGACACCACGCCCCCGGCGCTGCCGGTGGTGACCGCGCTGAGTGCCAACGGCCTGACGCTGACCGGCACCGGTGAAGCGGGCGCGACGGTCAAAGTGACCAGCGCGACCGGCGCCAGCCTCGGCAGCGCCACGGTGCTGGCCGACGGGACATTCAGCGTCGCGCTGAGCCCTGCCCAACTGAACGGCGAGAAGCTCAACCTGACCCAGACCGACGCGGCGACCAACGTCTCCGGCACCGTGGTCTACCAGGTTGCCGACGTGACCGATCCGGCTGCGGTGACCAACCTTTCGGTCAGCCAGGACGGGCTGACGCTGAGCGGACGCGGCGAACCCGGTGCTTCGGTGAGCGTTTCGCTGACCGGCGCAAGCGCGGGCACGCCTGCGCTGGGCACGGCCATCGTGCTCGCGGACGGCACGTTCAGCGTTTCGCTGTCGACTGCGCAGCTCAACGGTCAGTCGTTGTCGGTGGTGCAAGTCGACGCAGCGCTGAACGATTCGGCGCCGGTTCCCGTCATCGCGCCGGACATCACGCCACCCGCAGTGCCGGTGTTCACCTCGCTCACCGGCAACGGCACGATCCTGCAAGGCACGGCCGAAGCCAACAGCACGGTGACCGTGCGGTCCGCCGACGGCACGTTGCTGGGCACCACGCAGACCGACGCCGGTGGACGTTACGAGGTCGGGCTGAATCCTGCGCAAACCAACGGGCAAGTCATCTCCATTACGGCAACGGACGCGGCCAACAACGCTTCCGCGCCGCTGGTTTACACCGTGCCGGACACTCAGGCGCCTGATCCTGTCAGCAACCTGACGATCAGTGCCGATTACCTGCTGTTGGCGGGTCGCGGTGAAGCGGGCGCGACAGTGACCGTCAAAGACTCCCTGGGTATCACGCTCGGCATCGGACAGGTGGCTGCCAATGGCACGTTTGTGGTGGGCCTGCCTGCCGGCATCAGTGCCAACGACGTCCTCACGGTCGGTCAGGCGGACGCCAGCGGCAACGCCTCCGGGACCCTCGGCCTTACCGTCCCCGTGACCCCTCCACCGAATGCGCCAACCAATCTGCTGGTCAGCGCCGACGGACTGACGGTCACAGGCAGCGCCGCAACGGGCACCACCATCACGGTGTACAGCGCAACGGGTGTTGTGCTCGGGACGGTGGCTACCAATGCGGGCGGCACCTTCAGCGTCGCACTCAATACCGCGCAAACCAACGGCGAAAGCCTGGGCGTGACGGCCAGCACCGGGGCGGGCGGCGCATCCTTGCCGGCTGCAGTGCTGGCGGCCGATTCCACGCCGCCGGCGGCGCTCGCCGACCTTGCAGTCAATGCAACCGGCACCTTGGTGACCGGTCGTGGCGAAGCCGGGGCGACGGTGACCATCACCACTTCCGACGGCGTCACCCTGGGCACTGCGCTGGTCAATGCCGGCGGCACGTTTGGCGTCCTGTTGAGCCCGGCGCAAGCCAACGGTCAGATCCTCAACGCCTATCAGACCGACACCGCGGGCTTGCCGTCGGCCGTCCTGCCGGTCACTGCGCCCGACATCACCGCGCCCAACGCACCGGTGTCGCTGGTTCTCAATGGCGCCGGCACCGTGCTGAGCGGGATTGGAGAAGCCGGCGCGACAGTGACCGTGCGCAGCAGCCTCGGCGTCGTACTCGGGACGGCAACCGTCGCCCTGGACGGCACGTTCAACGCCAACCTGTCGGCGGCGCAACTCAATGGCCAAGTGCTGACGGTGAGTCAGCGTGACGCCGCCGGTAACGTCTCGGTGCTGGCCAATGTCAGTGCCGTCGACACCACACCGCCCGCCGCCCTGACCAACGTCGCGCTGAACGTCGCGGGCCTGCAGGTCAGCGGCAACGGCGAAGCCGGCGCGACCGTGCGCGTGACCAACGCAGCCAACACCGTGCTCGGCACGGCAGTGGTCAATGCGGCGGGCGGGTTTGTCGTTTCGCTCTCCAGCGCGCAGTTGAATGGTCAGGTGCTGAGCGTCCAGCAAGTAGACGCGGCGAGTAACGTCTCGGCCGTCACGACGGTTAATGCCCTCGACCTTCAGGCGCCGAATGCACCGTCCGCTTTGTTGTTGGCCGGCAACGGCCTGACCCTCACCGGCAGCGGTGAAGTCGGCGCGACGGTCAACGTGTTCAACGCCGGCGGTACGCTGCTGGGGACCACCACCGTGGGCGTTGGCGGGACGTTCAACGTCACCCTGAATGCTGCGCAACTGGACGGCCAGGCGCTGACGGTGCGTCAGGTCGACGTCGCCGGCAACGTGTCGGCTGCCGGCAGCCTTCTGGCACCGGATATCACGGCGCCGGGCGCACCTACAGCGGTGACCGTGAATGCCAGCGGTTCCGTGGTGACCGGGACCGGTGTCGCCGGTTCGACGGCGACCGTGCGCAACGCGCTGGGAGCTGTGCTCGGCACCACGACAGTGGCCGCCAACGGCAGCTTCACGGTGGCACTGAATGCCGCGCAGATCGATAACCAGGTGCTGAGCATCACTCAGGCGGATGCCGCCGGGAATGTGTCGGTGGCCGCCAGCGCTATCGCACCTGACCTGACGCCGCCTGCGGCACCGGGTGCGCTGCTGGTCAGTGTCGATGGCCTGACGGTCAGCGGCACCGGGGAAGTCGGTTCGACGGTGCAGATCAAATCCACCGGCGGCGCGGTGCTCGGGACGGGCACCGTCGGGGCCACGGGGCTGTTCAGCGTCACCCTCGCCCCTGCGCAGATCAATGGGGAAACCCTGCTGGTCAGCCTCACCGACATCAAGGGCAACCTCTCGGTGGTGGCCAACGTCACCGCGCCGGACATCGACGTCAACACCCCGGTCATCGCCAGTGACAACCTCGCCACGGCGTCGGTCACGCTGGTACCGGTGAAGACCACGCAGAATTTTGCGGACTCTTTCACCACGCTGCTGGCCGGGTTCTCCAAGGCGTTTGTGTTCACGGTCAACAGCGGCACCAGCCTTGATCCGACCCTGACGCTGACCACCGGCAGTGCGGTGTCCTTGCTCGACGGCGTGGTCTACACGCTGCAAGTGAAGAACGCCAGCGGCAATTGGGTCACGCTGGACGTCAACGGCAACGGCGGTCTGATCGACCTCGTGGCCCTGACCGGCCAGGGCGTGCGGGTGAACATCGGTGATTTGCTGGGTGGCGATTACCGGCTGGTCGTGTCGAGCACCGGCATCGGCGTGGTGACCAACGTCACCACCCAGCTGCAGCTGGACGTGACCAGCCTGACCCAGTTCAACGGGGTGGCCGGTGCCGCCGTGACCGGCAACGTCATCACCAACCCGGGGGTTGACGGGCAGGCGGACGTGACCGGCCCGGACAACGGCGCGGTGTTGCAGGTGCTGAAAAACGGCAGCTACGTCACGGCCAGCGCGGGCACCACGGTGCAAGGCCTGTACGGCACGTTGACCATCGACGCCAGCGGCAACTACAGCTACAGGCCCGACGGGGCCGCGACCAGCGTCGGCAAAGTGGACGTCTTCAGCTATCAGCTGGTGCACCCGAACGGCCTCAGCGACACGGCCAATCTGTACGTGCGCATCGACAGCCCGCAGGCCACCGAGGTGTGGAGCGACAGCAGCCTGGCCAGCCCGGCCTTGCTGGTCGACGCCACCAACGACATCGCGGTCAGCGACATCACCCTGGTCAACAAGGAGGTCATCACCAACTCGACGCTGGGCAGCTTCAGCGTACCAGTGCTCGGCGGTGGCAACGGGTCGTGGAACACCAGTGTGGCGGCCGGCACCATCAGCGATCTGACGGTAGTGGTCAGCTCGAGCAACGTGGCCAGCCTGCTGGGTTCGCTGACCGTCGGCCTGTACAAGCTCAATACTGCGACCGGCCAATATGTACTGGTCAAGAGCTACGGCGGCGGTGCCCTGGCGAGCCTGGGCGGCAACAGCTACGGCATCCGCTTCGACGACCAGACGGCCGGCAGCTATCAGGTGAAAATCAGCTCCGGCGGCATCGGTGTGCTGACCACCGTCAACGCCAGCCTGATCAACGACGCCACCTACACCAATCAGTTCGTGGTCAGCAGCTACACGCCCGTGGCGGGCAATCTGCTCACCGACACCGCCGGCGGCGGCGCTGATGTGCTGGGCTCGGCGTACACCGTGCTCAATGTGCTGGCGGCCGGCAATTACGTGACGCCGGGCTACAACGGCACCACGATTGTCGGCACCTACGGCTCGTTGCTGGTGCAGGCCGACGGACGCTACACCTACACGCTGACGCCGGGGCAGACCGATGCGGTCATCGGCCATGAGGACGTGTTCACTTACCAGCTCAAGCACCCCAACGGCACCACCGACACGGCGACGTTGACCATTGATCTGGAACAGGCCGGTGCCGTCGTCACTACCTCGTTCGCCGCGCTGTCTACCGTGGCGAACGTCGATGATCACAGCGCTACGGCCGTGGCCACCACCGGTGCCGAGCTGATTCAAGGCACGGCGGGCAACGACACGCTGGACGGGTCCCATGGCGGCGCGGTCACCCTGCAAGGCGGCGCCGGCAACGACACGCTGATCATCGCCGACCAGCATTTCGCCTCGGTCGATGGCGGCACGGGCACCGACACCCTGCTCTGGGCCGGGGGCGATGCGACCATCAACCTGGGCGATCTGCAGAGCCGGATCCACAACATCGAGGTGCTGGACCTGAACCACAGCAGTGCCGTCGCGCTGACCATCAGCCTGGCGGACCTGGTCTCCATTACTTCGGCCGACAACAACACGTTGATCATCAAGGGGGGCAGCGAGGACACCGTACACATGACCAACACCTGGGTCGCCGGCGGTGCGCAACAGGCCGATGGCGTCGATTACACCCAGTACACGCCGCAGGAAGATACAACCCATCATCTGTGGGTGCAGAACGGTATTCACGTCGTTTGATCAGCCCGCCGTCTGGCGCTGCCAGCGGCGGGGTTCAACCGGCCGATTGATTGGGTCGGCCGGTTGATTCACTAAAAGGGAAGCTCTGTATTCGTACAGTAAGGAAGCCATGTGGAGCGCGTTCGCAAGCAGAAATGGCCGGCGGTCGTTCTGACCCTCGGCCTGTGTCACCCGATGTTTTCCGTTGCGCTGGCGGAGGATCAGATCGATCCCGGCCTGCGCAGCATCAGCCCTTCGCGCCTGCAGGCAACGCCTGCGGATCAGCGCCGCAAGGGCAATGGCCCTGAGGGCAGCAACAAAAGCAGTGCCAAAGGCAATGCCAAGGGGAATACAAATGACCGTTTCGGGCCCGGGGCAGTCATGGTCAAGGAAGCCAGCCAGACCCTGGGCCTCGAACAGGCGGTCAGGCTCGCCGTTGACTGGCACCCCAGCATCAGCGAAGCGATCGGCACCCTGTATCAACAGGCCGAGGGCATCA
Source organism: Pseudomonas sp. Ps21-P2 (assembly GCF_039672565.1). Lineage (NCBI taxonomy): Bacteria > Pseudomonadati > Pseudomonadota > Gammaproteobacteria > Pseudomonadales > Pseudomonadaceae > Pseudomonas > Pseudomonas sp. Ps21-P2. The sequence goes on along the minus strand of NZ_JBDFPL010000005.1, from coordinate 46,037 downwards.
ACGTGGCCGAAGCCGGTTATTACCCGCAGATCTCCGGCGGGATAAAAGGCGGTTACACCAGCGGCTACGGCAGCGATGACGGCAGCCAGTCGGTGAGCATCTCCCTCAAACAGATGCTCTACGACTTCGGCAAGGTGTCGAACTCGGTCGAAGCGGCCCGGGCCAAGGTGGCACGCAGTCAGGCAAGCATTCTGCTGACCATCGATCAGGTCAGCCGCGACACCGCGTTCGCCTACATCGAGGTCCAGCGCTACCAGCACCTGGTGGACATCGCCCGGGAGCAGATCCGCGGCATCGGCGACATCGTCGAACTGGCCAGACAGCGCAGCGACATGGGCGCGAGCACTCGCTCCGATGTGGTTCAGGCGCAGTCCCGCGCCGAGGGCGGCATGGCCACGCTGCAGGAGTACAAAGCGCTGTACGCGCGCTGGCAGTCGACGCTTACCAACCTTCTCGGTCGGCAGACCCCGCCCCAGGTCAGCGACACCTTCACGCCCTCGATGACCGACGCCTGCACCGCGCCCGTGAGCACAGACGCCCTCCCCGCCGTGCTGCAAGCCGTGGCACAGCGCACCCAGGCCCAGGCCGAACTGGCCCAGGCCAAAGCCGAAGCCTATCCGACACTGTCGTTGCAGCCGTCGATTAACCAGTATCTGGACGACCACTACGACGACCAGAACTCGAGGATCAATCGCACCCAGGCCGGGATCTTTCTCAACCTGGAAGTGCCGATTCATCAGGGTGGCGCCATCAGCGCCCGCAGCCGCGCCGCCAACTATGCGCTGACCGCCGCCGATTCCGCCGAAGACGCCGCCCGCCTGCAGGCGCGGCAAGGGCTGGGCGAAGCGCAGGCACAGACATCCGGCCTGACGCGCCGGCTCAGCTCGCTGGAATCGCGGCAGACCAGCATCACCGAAGCCCGCGAGTTGTATGGCCGGCAGTACCTGGAACTGGGCACCCGGCCGCTGCTCGATCTGCTCAACGCCGAGCAGGAAATCCACCAGTCGCGCTTCGACCTGGCGAACACCCAGGCCGACCTGCGTCGCCTGCAAATCGACTGCCTGTACAACAGCGGTGCGCTGCGTCGCGCGTTCGGCATCGATCACAGCACCATCCAGCACGTGGAGATCCTGCCATGACCGAGACCATCGTCATCCCCGAAGCCCCTGCGGCAGGCCCCGATCGTCCGGATTATTCGCCGTGGCTGGAAGCCATCCTCACCGTCGCCCGGCATTACCGCCTCGACGTTTCACCGGAAAGCATTCGCCTGGCATCGACCAACAGCGAGGGCCGTGTCGAAGAAGTGGTTCGCTACATGGCGCGCCAGGCGGGCTTGAGCGTCAAGTTCGCCCGCTACGACCGCAAGAGCCTGTCGCGCTGGCGCACGCCGCTGCTGGTGCAACTGCGCGACGGCCAGGTCGGGGTGATCGAAAGCGTCAGCGAGCAAGGCGAACTGGGCATCGCCTACAGCGGCGATCAGGGCCTGCAAAGCCGCATCGACCCGGCCGTGCTTGCCGAGCAGGCGCTGCGCACGGTGATCCTGCGGCCCATCCAGCCCCTGAGCGACGTGCGCACCGACGACTACATCAAGCCTTACGACGAGCACTGGTTCCGGCGCATCGTCCTCAGCGACCTGCGCCCCTACCGCCAGGTGATGCTGGCGTCGCTGGTTGCCAACCTGCTGGGCATGGCCGGCGTGGTGTTCTCCATGCAGGTCTACGACCGGGTGATTCCCGCCGAGTCGCTGCCGACCCTGTACGTGTTGTTCGGCGGCGTGATGCTGGCGCTGGTGTTCGACTTCGTCATGCGCATCATGCGTCTGCGCATCACCGACGTACTGGGCAAGCGCGCCGACCTGCGGGTGTCGGACCTGGTGTTCGGCCACGCCCTGCGCCTGCGCAATTCGGCGCGGCCGAAATCCACCGGCTCGTTCATTTCGCAGCTGCGCGAGCTGGAGCAGATCCGCGACCTGATCACCTCCAGCACCGCCACGGCGCTGGCGGACATGCCGTTCTTCTTCCTGTTCTTGCTGGTGTTCTATCTGATTGGCGGGGCGTTGGTGCTGATTACTCTGGTCGCGCTGGTGGCGATGGTGCTGCCCGGCGTCCTTGCCCAACGCAAACTGGCGCGGCTGGCCAATGCCTCGATGCGCGAAGCCGCGCTGCGCAACGCCATGCTGGTGGAAACCGTGCAAGGCATGGACGACATCAAAGCGCTGCAGGCCGAGCAACGTTTCCAGCAGCAGTGGAATCACTACAACGCCGCGTCTGCCGACAGCAGCCTGAAATTGCGTTCGCTGACCAACAGCCTGGTGGCCTGGACCCAGAACGTGCAGGGCGCGGTGTTTGCCGTGGTCATCGTGTTCGGTGCGCCCATGGTGATTGGCGGCGACCTCACCACCGGCAGCCTGGTGGCCGCCTCGATGCTGGCCTCGCGGATGATGGCGCCAATGGCGCAACTGACCCACGTGCTGACCCGCTGGCAACAGGCGAAAGTCGCGCTGCAGGGGCTCAACCGGCTGATGCAGATGCCGGTCGATCACCCCGAAGGCAGCCAGCGCGTGCATGTGCCCGCCATTCGCGGGGATTACGTGTTGCGTCAGGCCGGCTTCAAATACAGCGAAGAGGCATCGCCCGCGCTGAGTGGTATCAACCTGAACATACGGCCCGGTGAGCGCGTCGCCATTCTCGGGCGCAATGGCGCGGGCAAGTCGACGCTGCTGCAGGCGCTGGCGGGTTCGATGGATTTGTCCAGCGGCGAGACCACCGTGGACGGCATCTCCCTCGCTCACCTGGACCCGGCCGACCTGCGCCGGGACGTCGGCCTGATGTCGCAGCAGGCGCGGCTGTTTCACGGCACCCTGCGCGACAACCTCACCCTCGGCGCGGGCCAAGCCAGCGATCAGGAAATCATCGCCGCCCTGTCGGTGACCGGCGCGCTGGAGTTTGTCCGCCAGATGCCCAAGGGCATGGACCACCTGATTCTCGAAGGGGGTCTGGGCCTGTCCGGCGGTCAGCGCCAGAGCCTGCTGCTGTCACGCTTGCTGATTCGCCAGCCCCAGGTGCTGCTGCTGGACGAACCCACGGCGTCACTGGATGACATCACCGAACGCCAGTTGCTGGAAAAACTCTCGACCTGGTGTCAGGGCCGCACGCTGATCGTCGCCACCCACCGGGTCAGCCTGCTGCAACTGGTGGAACGGATCATCGTGCTGGACAACGGCCGCATCGTCATCGATGACCATCGCGACGCCGCCCTCACCCGACTCAGGCAGCCGCAAGGAGCGCAGGCATGAACGCACTGACCACGGAGCAAACTCCACGGCTCGCCGACCAGATCACCTACCTCGACGGCAAGGACGAGCGCAGCATCACCGGAAGCGTGCGGGTGATCTGGACCTGCGCGCTGGTGCTGGCGTGCTTTATCGCCTGGGCGGCCTGGTTTCAGGTGGTGGAAGTGTCCACCGGCACCGGCAAGGTGGTGCCCAGTTCCAGGGAGCAGCTGATTCAGTCCATGGAGGGCGGGATTATCAAGGAGCTGAATGTCAGCGAAGGCACGCTGGTGGAGCGCGGTCAGGTGCTCGCGCAACTGGATGCGGTAAAGAGTGAATCGAACGTGGGTGAAAGCGAGGCGAAATACCGGGCGGCGCTGGCCAGCGTCAATCGGCTGCAGGCGGAAGTCAGCGAGAAACCGCTGACCTTCGATGCGTCGCTGGACAAGTACCCGGAGCTGCGCCGCGCGGAGACGGACTTGTTCAACGCCCGGCGCAGGGGCCTGAGCGAAACCCTCACCGGCATCGAAAGCTCGCTGAAGCTGGTGCGCAGCGAACTGGACATCACCGAGAACCTGGCGAAGATCGGCGCGTCGAGCCGGGTCGAAGTGCTGCGCCTGAACCGCCAGCGCTCCGAGCTTGAGCTCAAGGCGACCGAGGCGCGTTCGGAGTACATGGTGCATGCCCGCGAAGACCTGGCCAAAGCCAATGCCGAGGCGCAGATGCTGTCGGCGGTGATCCGTGGGCGTAGCGATTCGTTGTCACGCCTGACCTTGCGCTCGCCGGTGCGCGGCATCGTCAAGGACATCAAAGTCACCACCATCGGCGGGGTCGTGCCGCCCAATGGGCAGCTGATGCAGATCGTCCCGCTGGATGAGCAACTGCTGATCGAAACCCGCATCTCGCCCCGGGACATTGCTTTCATTCACCCCGAGCAGCAGGCCAAAGTGAAAATCACGGCCTACGACTATTCGATCTACGGCAGCCTCGACGGCAAGGTGGTGACCATCTCGCCGGACACGATTCAGGATGAGGTCAAGCCGGAAATCTTCTATTACCGCGTGTTTATCCGTACGGACTCGGATGTGCTGCGCAACAAGGCAGGCAAGACCTTTGCCATCGTCCCCGGGATGATCGCCACCGTGGACATCCGCACGGGTGAAAAAACCGTGCTGGACTACCTGATCAAACCCCTCAACCGCGCCCGTGAAGCCCTGCGCGAGCGTTGATCAGTTGACCGCGAGATGAACCGGCGCTGGCGTGGCAGGCTTGAGCTGCGCCATGTAACGGGTCCACTCGCGGTTGATTTCGTTGTACGGCATGAAGATGCTGATCCGTGGCTGGTTGGCCAGGTCTGGACGCTTGATCTTGGCCAGGTCGCTGGAGGTCAGCAACGCCACGGTGATCCCCACCACCTTGCCATCTGCGGCGAATACCGGACCGCCCGACATGCCCTTGGCCACCGGGCCATCATGGGTGCCGTACATCACGTTGCCTTCTTTTGCGTCCAGGCGAACCATCGCCGGCAGCGCATGGCCTGTGCCTTTCACCGACATGTAAGCGGAGTTGTAGCCCACGGAGGTGAGCTCTTCACCCGGCTGGTATGAACGCCACATCGGAACGGAATCGGCCTTGTGCTTGAAGAACTGCACGTCGCCCTGCCCCTGAAACACCGCGCCCGAGATGTAAGGGATGTGTTTGACGGTCACCGCATAATCTTCATTCCACTGGATCGCGGTGCCCATCAACAGATAGGGCAACGGCGCACCGGAGTGGACGACGAAGGCTTGGTCAAAGACAGGATCCTGGGTAAAAGCGGTGGGCATTCCGTTGCACCCGCTGATCAGCACTGAGGCTGCAACAAGTGACTTGAAGGGGCGCATCTGGTTTTCCGTGTGTGAGGATGGATGACGGGAGCGAATATGTCATTGCGCCATCACTCTGGCAATAGAGTTTAACTACCACCCGACTAGTGGTAATGCACTCAGGTTATTGGATCCAACCTATTTGGATCTATCAGTTGATCGGTTCGGTCGATGAATCATTCATTTGTACGGATTTTGAATAAAATGATGATGCTTCTGAATTATTCACGCCCTGCGCCTATCTGATGCTGATCAGCCTGCCACTATTACGACAGTACGGCCCCTCCAAACGGAGGGCGTCCGCTGCCAAGGCCAGAGATCTGATCGCCACGCTGTCGCAACGTCACACCTCTACCTGCCGGGACTTTTATGAGATCACGCAAGAAAACCGTCAACCCGATCGGGTTGCAAGACATCACTATTGTCGACGATGCCAAGATGCGGAAGGCCATCACCGCCGCCGCCCTGGGCAACGCAATGGAATGGTTCGACTTCGGCGTCTACGGCTTCGTGGCCTACGCACTGGGAAAGATCTTCTTCCCCGGCGCCGACCCCAGCGTGCAGATGATCGCGGCCCTCGCGACCTTTTCCGTGCCCTTCCTGATTCGCCCCATTGGCGGCGTGTTCTTCGGCGCCATCGGCGACAAATACGGGCGACAGAAAGTCCTCGCCGCGACCATCGTCATCATGTCCCTCAGCACCTTCGCCATCGGGCTGATCCCCTCGTATGAAACGATTGGCATCTGGGCGCCGATCCTGCTGCTGTTGGCTAAGATGGCCCAGGGTTTCTCGGTCGGGGGCGAATACACCGGCGCTTCGATCTTCGTGGCTGAATACGCGCCGGACCGCAAACGCGGGTTCCTCGGCAGCTGGCTGGATTTCGGCTCGATCGCCGGTTTCGTACTCGGTGCCGGCGTCGTGGTGCTGATCTCTTCCGTCGTCGGCGAGGAGAAATTTCTCGAATGGGGCTGGCGCCTGCCGTTCTTCCTCGCCCTGCCCCTGGGCATGATCGGCCTCTACCTGCGTAACGCCCTGGAAGAAACCCCGGCATTCCAGCAGCACGTGGAAAAACTCGAACAGGGTGACCGCGAAGGCCTGGCCCACGGCCCGAAAGTGTCGTTCAAGGAGGTCGCCACCAAGCACTGGCGCAGCCTGCTGACCTGCATCGGCGTGGTCGCGGCGACCAACGTCACGTATTACATGCTCCTGACGTACATGCCCAGCTACCTCTCGCACAACCTGCATTACAGCGAGAACCGCGGCGTACTGATCATCGTCGCGATCATGGTCGGCATGCTGTTCGTGCAGCCGCTGATTGGTTTCCTCAGCGACAAGATCGGCCGTCGGCCCTTCATCATTGCCGGCAGCATCGCCCTGCTGGTGCTGTCGATTCCGGCGTTCAAACTGATCAACAGCGGCCAGCTCGGCTTGATCTTCGCCGGCCTGCTGATGATCGCGGTGATCCTCAACTTCTTCATCGGGGTGATGGCCTCGACACTCCCGGCGATGTTCCCCACCCACATCCGCTACAGCGCGCTGGCCAGTGCCTTTAACGTGTCGGTGTTGATCGCCGGCCTGACCCCGACCGTGGTCGCCTGGCTGGTTGAAACCACCCAGGACCTGTACATGCCGGCGTACTACCTGATGGTCGTCGCGGTGGTGGGCCTGATCACCGGCCTGACCATGAAGGAAACCGCCAATAAGCCTTTGCGCGGCGCAGCGCCGGCGGCATCGGACCTCAACGAAGCCCGTGAACTGCTGCAGGAGCACCACGACAACATCGAACAGAAGATCGAAGACATCGACACGCAGATTGCCGAGTTGCAAGCCAAACGCGAGAGCCTGGTTCAGCAGCACCCTCGTATAGATTGACAGCAACTTATCCAAACAGATCGCCGCGACGGTATCCCCTGCCGTTCGCGGCCATTTCGGCAAATTTGTCGGAACCGCTGCGTCCCTCTCCCGGTCAGGTCTTGCATGAGCATTCACCCGCTTCTGTGCAGGCACTGACAGGCGGACAGAGAACTGAAAGGCAGCCTCCCCATGACCGACATCCTTGATCACTTGCCCCCCGTGCTACGACCGCAAAGCGAAATGATCCTGGCCGACATACGCGCCTCTGGCTCGACCATCGATGTGGTCAAGAGCGGCGCTCAGGCCAATGGCTTCGTGCTCGGTTTGCGTTGCTGCGGGGGAATCGACGCGCAGCAGGCCGAGCAGCTTTCCGAGTTCTACGACGCCGTCGTGGAGTCGCGGTTGAAACGGCTGACACTCGGTTTGTCCTGAGCAGCTTTATGCGGCTTGCCTGAGCGCCTGGCGCGTCCCTTTTATTTTTAGCCATTGTCAGCGGATGACATGTTTACCAACGGAGCCACACCATGCGATCCAATACTTCCTTTCTTTTCGACCTCGACGGCACCCTGACCGACAGCGTTTATCAGAACGTCACGGCGTGGAAAGAAGCCCTCGATTCGGAAAACATTCCCCTGGCGATGTGGCGGATCCACCGCAAGATCGGCATGAGCGGCGGTTTGATGCTGAAGATGCTGTCCCGGGAAACCGGGATGGAAATCACCGAGGCGCAGGCCGAGCGGTTGAGTAAAAGGCACGCCGAGGCGTATGAGAGAACTCAGGATCAGATCATTGCTTTGCCTGGCGCTGTTGATTTGCTGAAGACGCTGGACGATGAGGGCTTCCCCTGGTGCATCGCGACCAGTGGGGAGATGTCGACGGCGGAGATCAATTTGAAGGCGTTGGGGCTGGACCCGAAGAAGATCAATCTGATCACGCGCGATGATGTGAAGAATGGCAAGCCGGACCCGGATTTGTTTGTGACGGCTGCGAAGAAGATCGACGCGAAGATTGAGGATTGTCTGGTGATCGGCGATGCGATCTGGGACATGCTGGCGGCGCGGCGGTGCAAGGCGACGGGGATTGGGTTGCTTTCGGGTGGCTACGATGTGAGTGAGCTGGAGCGGGCCGGGGCGTTGCGGGTGTATGAGGATCCGCTGGCGCTGCTCAACCATCTCGATGAGATCGCTACGCGGGATTAGAAGCTTAAAAGCGTCTGCCTAGGGGCAGACTGTTTCGCCTTCGGCGAGTTACTTGGCAAAGCACCCCAAGTAACCAAGGGTGCTTGCTCTCGGTTGGGCCCGACTTCGTCGGGTTCCTTCACTCCGGTCCCGCTCCGTGGGCCCGCGCCGAACGGGCATCCATGCCCTGACGGCGCTCTCGCCGCATCCATGCGGCTCGGCCCACTGCGCGAGACCTGCGTTCAGCCTGCACCCAAGTCGCGTTTCGCAGTGACTGAACCTTCTGTGTATGAAGATCAAAAGCAGAGCTAACGCGTTCTTGGTAGGACCGGCTTTAGCCGGGAATGCGCAGGCCGAATCACTCCCAATTTTGCTGAATGCACGCGCTGCTCTTAGTGGGACCGGCTTTAGCCGGGAAGAGGCCAGTTCATGCGCCACTAATCTTGGCCGTTGAAACCGGCTCCAGACTCGACGCGCAGATCGTTCCCACGCTCCGCGTGAGAATGCATCCTCCGACGCTCCGCGTCACCCCAATCGGCTAACGGCCCTGGCTTCACTCACCCGCGTTATAAACCGGATAGTCGATATACCCCTCTTCCGTCCCGCCATACAACGTGGCCGGGTTGACGGGGTTGAGGGGCCAGCCGTTGGCGATGCGGGCCGGCAGGTCGGGGTTGGCGATGAAGGGGCGGCCGAAGGCGATGAGGTCGGCCAAGCCGGCGTCGATCAGGCGGTTGCCGCGTTTGGCGGTGTAGCGGCCGGCGTAGATGATGCGTCCGCTGAAGGCTTCGCGGATGGCTTTGCGGAAGGTGTCCGGCAGTTCGGGGACGTTGTCCCAGTCGGCTTCGGCGATGGAGACGTAGGCGACGCCTGCGTTTTCCAGGACCTTGATGGCTTCGACGTAGGTGTGGTGCGGGTCGCTTTCCACCAGGCCGATGTAGACGCGTTCTTCGTCGGTGCTGGCGAACAGCGGCGAGAAGCGCACGCCCAGACGGTCCGCGCCTACGGCTTCGGCGACGGCAGTGACGATCTCGCGCAGGAAGCGCAGGCGGTTTTCCAGCGAGCCGCCGTATTCGTCATCGCGGTGGTTGGCGTGCTCGGAGATGAACTGGTTGACCAGATAACCGTTCGCGGCGTGAATTTCCACGCCATCAAAACCCGCTTCGATCGCATTCTTAGCCGCCTGGGCATACAGCGTGACCAGCTCGCGGATTTCCTCGACGGTCAGCGCGCGAGGCGTTGGCGGCACGACCAGTTGCCCTGCGCCCGGCGCCGTTTCGATGAACGCTTTGGAGTTGGCCGCCGGAATCGCCGAAGGGGCAACCGGTGCTTCGCCGTTGGGCTGCAGCGCGTGATGGGACACACGGCCGACGTGCCAGAGCTGGGCGAAAATCACGCCCTCTTCTACATGTACCGCATCGGTCACTTTGCGCCAGCCTTCGACCTGCTCGGCGCTGTAGATGCCCGGGGTCCATGCATAGCCCTGGCCGCGCGGCTCGATCTGGGTGCCTTCGGTGATCATGAAACCGGCGGATGCCCGTTGCTGGTAGTAGCTCGCCATCAGGTCCGAAGCGATATCGCCCGGCTGCAGGCTTCTCTGCCGGGTCAACGGCGGGAAGGCAATGCGGTTTTTCAGCACGTGCCGACCGAGCTTGACGTGGGTGAGCAAGGGTTGAGTGGACATGGGTAATACTCCGTTCAAGTCGTTGAAAGTGTTGGCTAGATCGCACTGCGTAGACCAGTCGTCTAGTGGATGGCCGGGAGTCTAAAGCGCACGTGCAGACCCGGCAATGTCAGATCCGCAATGATTCCGGACATCGGCCGCAGACAACGCCACTTGCAGAATCTTGCGCTTTTGAGCTCACCTACCCAGACAACCCGTTGCAGTCGGTCGTCCCGCGCTTATGATTCCGCGCATCGAACGTTGGTCGACCCTCGGCAATGCCAGTGGGCTCATTGGTCAACACCCCACATCCTGAACAGGCACTCCATGAACATCATCCGCAGCAAAGACTTCACCGGTGACCGCCCATGGGCCGCGTTGGACATCGCCAACCTGAACGGCATCACCACGCGACTGCACTGGACGGATCAGCCCTACAAATGGCACGTGAATGATGGTCAGGAGGTTTTTGTGGTGCTGGACGGGCAAGTGGAAATGCGCTTCAAGCAGGACGGCGTCGAGCAAAGAACCCTGCTGCACATCGGCGATATTTTCTACGCCTCCATCGGCACCGCCCACGTTGCCCACCCGTTGGGTGAAGCGCGGATTCTGGTGATCGAAAGCGAAGGCAGCGTCTGAGCCAGGCCGCCTGATCACTGCAAAGCGGTGGTGCCTGGACGGGCCCCTTCCCGGCTGAAGCCGGTCCCACTAAACACCGCATTCATCCAGTGGGACTGAAGCCGGTCCCACTGGAAACCGCGCGCATTCAGTGGCCCCGCATACCCTAGTGGGACCGGCTTTAGCCGGGAAAGCGTCGGATATCACACCGCTAAACCCAGGGTGTTCGAAATCGCCGCTTCCCGGCTACCAGCCACAAGCTCGATCAATCAAGGCTTCCACGCCCCGCCTTCAACGATCACCGCCGACGGATCGGTGTCCGCCGCCAGTTGATCGCGCACGTACTGGTTGTACAGCGAGAGCAGATACTTCTGCTGACCGAGGCTGGCCAGTTCGGTGTTCACCCAGTCGCGCAGTTCAGTGTTGCCCTTCTTCACCGCCGGGGCGATCGGCGCTTCTTCACCGAGTTTCTGTGCGAGCACGCGGTAGCCGGGGTTCTGCTTGGCCCAGCTGAACAGCACCAGGTTGTCCTGGGCGTAGGCATCGCCTCGGCCGTTGGCCAGCGCCTGCAGCGACTCGGAATTCTTCTCGAACTTGAGCAGCTTCCAGTCCGGGTGGTTCTTGGTCAGCCAGATATCCGCCGTGGTGCCGGTGGTGACGATGACGGTTTTGCTCGCCAGATCATCCAGCGTCTTCACCGGGCTGCTGTCGGGCACCAGGGCCTGCACGGCGACGCGCAGGTTGGGGTGGGTGAAATCGACCACTTGCGCCCGTTCCGGCGTCACGGTCATGTTGGCGAGGATCAGGTCAACCTTGTCGCTCTGCAGAAACGGAATGCGGCTGGCGGGCTCGACCACCACGAACTCGATCTTCTTCTCGTCGCCGAGCAAGTCCTTGGCAAAGCGCCGACCGAGATCGGTGTCGAAGCCGACGTAGTCGCCCTGTTCGTTAACGAACCCGAACGGCGGTTTGTCGCTGAAAACGCCGACAATCAACGTGTCGCGCGCCTTGATTTTTTCCAATGACCCGGCGGCATGGGCGGCAGCCGAGCCGACCAGCAATCCGAGGGCGAGCAGTGGCAGTACGAGGGCAGATTTAAGGGTCACGATGCTTTCCTTTTTGGCATGTTTTCTACGTACGAAAATTTCTCCAGGAACTGCTGCGCGCGTGCGGTCTGCGGGGCGCTGAAGAAGGATTCGGGGTCGCTCTGTTCGGCGATACGGCCGCCGTCCATGAACAGGATTCGATCGGCCACCGCGCGGGCAAAGGCCATTTCGTGGGTGACGATCAACAGGGTCATGCCGCTGCGGGCCAGGTCCAGGATGACTTCCAGCACCTCCTTGACCATCTCCGGATCAAGCGCCGCGGTGACTTCGTCGAACAGCATGACCCTGGGGTTCATGCACAGCGCGCGGACGATGGCGATGCGTTGCTGCTGACCACCGGAAAGCTCGCGCGGATAGGCGTCGCGTTTGTCCAGCAGGCCCACGCGGGTCAGCAGCGTCTCGGCCTGTCGCTGCGCGTCGACGCGTGTGCGCTTCTGCACGCTCAACGGCCCGAGCACAATGTTCTCCAGCACGGTCATGTGCGGGAACAGGTGGTAGCTCTGAAATACCATGCCGATCTGTTGCCGCACCTGGCGCCAATCGGTGTTGGCCGGCAGGTCCTGACCGGCAAAGCGGTACTGCCCGGCATGGCCGAGTTCGAGGCCGTTGAGGCAGCGCAGCAAGGTGCTTTTGCCGCAGCCGCTGGGGCCGAGAATCACCACCACTTCGCCTTCACGAATGCTCAGGTCAACGTCTTGCAACACCGGCACCGAACCGAATTTTTTGCTGAAGCGGGTCAGTTCTATCAATGGGCTCATGAATGATTCCAATGCCGCTCGAGCACCCGCGAAGCGGCCGAGAGCGGATAACAGGCAAGAAAGAAAAACACGAACAGGAAGCCGTAGATCAGCACCGACTCATAGGTCCGCTCGATGATTTGCTGGCCGATCTTGATCACGTCGACGACGCCGATCAGCACCGCCAGGGAGCTGGTTTTGATCAGCCGGGTGAAGACATTGATCAGCGGCGGCGTCATACGCCGCAACGCCTGGGGCAGCAGCACGCGGCCGTAGAGTTGCAGCTGGCCGAGGCCAATCGCGAGCCCCGCTTCCCGTTGCCCTTTCGGAATCGAGCGCAGCGCCCCGCGCACCACTTCGCCGGTTTCACTGGCGCCCCACAGCGACAGCACCAGCACCGCGCACCAGAAACCGGGGATGCTCCAGCCGAGAAAAATCGGCAAACCGAAAAAGAACAGGTACAGCCAGACCAGCACCGGGATCGCCCGGAACAGCTCCAGGTAGATCAGCAGCACCCCGTCGACCCAGCGCACGCCGAGGTTGCGCAGCACGCCATAGGTCAGCCCGCCGACGCTGCTGAAGATGATCGCCAACAGCGAAATACCCAGCGTGCGACCGATGCCCTGGGCCAGTTGCGGCGCCGAAATCCACAGCAATTCAAGACCCGAACTGGCCATGCTGGAGCCTCCTTTCAATCAGGCGCAGCAGCAGCGACAGCGGCACGAACAGCAGCACGCACAGGCCGGTCATGACCGCGAGCATTTCGTAGGTTTTGTAGTACAGCGCGATGTAGCTTTTGGTGGTGTAGAGAATTTCCGGCACCGCCACCGCCGAGACCACGGTGGTTTCCTTGAGCAGAAAGATGAAGTTGGCGAACAGTGCCGGCAGGCTGAGGATCCCGGCCTGGGGCAGGATGACGTGGCGCAGCAACTGCCAGCGCGACAGGCCGATGGACAGCCCCGATTCGATCTGCGATTTGGGCACCGCGTCGATGCCCGCGCGCAGGATCTCGGTCAGGTACGCGCCGCCCATGAAGGTCATGGCAATGACCGCCGAGGCAAACCCGGAGATGCGGATGCCCAGCGTGGGCAGCGCGAAGTAGATGAAAAACAGCTGGATCAGCAACGGCGTGTTGCGCGCCAGCTCCACATAGACGCGCACCAGCGGACGCAGGATCGGCACGCCGAACGCGGTGATCGCGGCATTGATCAGCGCCACGCACAGCGAGGTACCGATGGCGATGAAGCCCACTTGCAACGTGACCCCGACGGCGCTGACGAACGCGGGCAGCGTGGACACGGCAAATTCAACATCGAACGCCATATCAACCCTGGCCCTGGTTGGTGAGGTTGTCGCCATCGACGGGTGGATCGATACCGGCCGGTCCCGGGGCTGAAAGGTTGTGAAGGATCGTTGATGGGGCGGTAGACACATTAACTCCTGCCAATGACGGGTAAAACGCGACCCCATGGGTGGGTCGACGCGGGTTCGTTTGTGGGTCATTGCAGGCTTTATGCCACGCCGGAAGGTCCCGGGATTCAGCGCGATCGAGGGTCGTTAAGGGGCGTAACTGTTTGTTTTGCATGGCAAGTGGTGGAGTGCTGTTGCTGGGACAACAGTGTCAGCGGCTTCGATGATTGGAGGTCCGAAGCACAGGCTGGCACCGCGCTTACCCAAGGCATTGCCATGGCTGGCTTTTTTGTCGATGCCGCATCGCCGTCTAGCCGACCCAGCGGCGTGGGCATACGCCTTGCTATCTCCACAGCACTCCGCGCTTTCGGGCTTTACGCACAACAAGCCGTGCCGCGGACCTCGCCTGTTCCGATCCGATCCAGGAGCCACCCCATGACCCAACGCACTGAAACCCTCAAGCTCGGCCTGTTCCTGCGGGCCACCGGGCATCACATCGCCGCGTGGCGCGACAGCGGTTCCGAGGCCGACGCGGGCATTCGGCTAGAGCACTTCGTCAATCTGGCGCGCAAGGCCGAGGCGGCCGGGTTCGAGACGCTGTTCCTCGCGGACAGTGTTTCCGTGCGGGGCATCGATGCGCCGACGTTCGACCGGGTCATCGCGCCGAGCCTGAGCTTCGAGCCTCTGACCCTGTTGTCGGCCCTGGCAACCGTTACCTCGCGCATCGGTCTGATTGCCACGGCCAGCACCAGTTACAGCGAGCCGTACAACCTGGCGCGGCAGTTCGCCTCGCTGGACCAGATCAGCGGCGGTCGTGTGGGCTGGAACCTGGTCACCAGCAGCGACCCCGACGCAGCGAAGAATTTCGGCGGCGGGCATCAGGGCGAGCAGGCGGCGCACGCCGACCGCTACAGCCGGGCGCGGGAATTTCATGAGGTGGTCGACAAGTTGTGGGACAGCTGGGAGGACGACACGCTGCTGCTGGACAAGGACAGCGGCGTGTTTCTGGACCGCAGCAAGCTGCACCGGGCCGACCACCGGGGCGAGCACTTCCATGTGCGCGGGCCGCTGAACGTACTGCGCTCGCCCCAGGGCAAACCGGTGCTGGTGCAGGCGGGTGCTTCCGAGGATGGGCGTGCGCTGGCGGCCGCGACCGCTGAAGCGATCTTCGCCGCGCACCAAAATCTCGACGACGCCCAGGCGTTCTACAGCGATATCAAATCCCGCGCGGCGGTGCTGGGGCGCAAACCCGAGCACATCAAGATTCTGCCGGGGGTGACGATCTTCACCGCGCCGACCTCCGCCGAAGCCCACGCCAAGCATCAGCGCCTGCAGAATCTGGTGCACCCGGAAGTCGGCCTGAGTTTGCTGTCCGGGCTGCTCGGCGGCGTCGACCTCTCGCACCTGCCGCTGGACGGGCCGCTGCCCCAGGACCTGCCTGCCACCAACGCCTCGAAAAGCCGCCAGCAATTGATTCTGCAATTAGCCGCCGAGGGGCTGAGCATCCGCGAGCTGTACCTGCGGCTGGCCGGCGCACGGGGTCACTGGACCCTGGTCGGCTCACCCGAAGAAGTGGTCGATCAGCTGCAAGCGTGGTTTGAAGGGTACGGTGCCGACGGCTTCAACATCCTGCCGCCGACCTACCCCGAAGGACTGGACGATTTCATTGCGCTGATCCTGCCGGAGCTCAAACGCCGCGGCCTGGTGCCCGCCGATGGGCCGACCGGCAAGACCCTGCGCGAACGGATGGGCCTGCCCTACCCGGCCCACCCGGCAACGCTCACGCGCGGCGTTCTGCTAGCGGTGTGACAACTGACGCCTTCCCGGCTAAAGCCAGTCCTACAAGGTAATCGCGGTCCCACTATGTGCGCGCGGTCCCATTGGGCGGGTGCTGTGGGGACCCTGACAGACATCAGGGTGCCCGTTCCTGCCAAAGCGCCTTCGCCGCCGTTTCAAGCCGGACACGCTGCGTATACTCAAGCGCGACGAAGCACAGGACTTCGAACCGCCGGGGGCTACGATGCTGGACGAACATCAATCTCCTCTTTATGACCGCTTCCCGCCGCCAGCGGAACAACACTGGCCGGAGGCGATTCGGCACCCTTCTCTGCAGCCCCTTGCGCGCCCGGCCGCGCGCATCACTCCCATCTGCCATCAGGACGCCGCCGCGCAAAGCGATTACGCCCAGAGCCTTCACGCCCGAAAGATGGCTGAGTTCAGCGCCTCCATCGCCCATGAAATCTGCCAGCCTCTGCTGGGCATCGCCGCCAATGCCGCCGCCAGCCTGCGCTGGCTGCAGCGCGACGTGCCAGAGATCGAAGAGGCCATTGCCGGTCTTAAGGACATCCGCGCCGGCTGCGAACGCGCTGCCAACATCGTCAAGGCCCTGGGCGCGCTGGCCCGTCAGGCGCCTTTGCAGCTGCAGATCCTGAAGATTGACGACGTCATTCGCGAAGCCATCCGCCTCACCCAGCCTGCGCTTACCGCCCAGCGGGTGCGGCTCGAAACCGGTTTGTTCGTCGACCAATCCATCGTCGCCGACGCCGTGCAGTTGCAGCAATTGCTGGTCAACCTCATCACCAATGCCGTGGAAGCCATGGCCGGTAACCGCGACGCCGCTGTCCTGCGCATCAATTCGTTCACCCTCAATGACGGCGTTGAGGTGTGCGTCGAAGACAACGGTCCGGGCATCCCGGCAGACCGTCGCGAACAGATCTTCGGCGCGTTCTATACCACCAAGAGCAGCGGCCTCGGCGTCGGGCTGGCGATCTGTCGCGCGGTGGTGGACGCCCATCACGGGCGTATCTGGGCCCAAGCCTCGGCCAGCGGTGGCGCACGCATCCGCGTTCAGCTGCCGACGTGCTGTTACTGAAAGCCTGCCAGCCAGCTAGCCATCCCCTAACGACGCCTCATCGAGCGCGTGCCGATCAGCCGCGGCAGGCACGCCGCACATCCCCGATTTCGTCCAAACGCCAATCATTCACATTCGTTCGCGCAATCCCCTAGAATGCCGCCTGGATTCAGGCTCGTGCCCCCCTGCGCTGGCAGTGGCGGTAACAGAAAGGCGATCAAGGCATGCGCGACATTCCAAAGCAGAAAACAGTGGCGGTGGTGCTGTTCAACGACGTGCTCATGCTCGACGTGACCGGCCCCATGGACGTTTTTTCGATTTCCAATCGACTGCTGGCGCCGGAGAAGCAGTACCGACTGATCACCGTGGCCGAACCCCCGCTGCTCATCCGCAGCTCCTGCGGGCTCAAGGTTCAGGCGGACCTGGCGCTGAACGATCTGTCGGGCGACATCGACCTGCTGCTGGTCCCCGGCGGGCCAGGCGCGTATGGCGTCAGCCATCCTCAGCTCACCGCCTGGCTACCGGCCGCCGCCCAGGGCGCAGGGCGTTTCGGGGCGATCTGCACCGGGGCGTTTCTGCTGGGTGACGCCGGTCTGCTCGACGGCTACCGCTGCACCACCCACTGGAACTACGTTGAGCGGTTGGCTCGGCGCTTTCCCGCCTCCCGGGTCGAAACCGAGCAGATCTACGTGGTCGACCGCAACCTGATCACTTCCGGCGGCATTACAGCGGGGATCGACATGGCCCTGGCCATCGTCGCCGAAGACCACGGCAAAGAGGTCGCGCTGGAGGTCGCCAAAGTGCTGCTGGTGGTGATGAAGCGTCAGGGCGGACAAACGCCCTACGGCCCGTTGCTGGCGGCGGTGCCCCGGGATGACAGCGCGATCGCCCGGGTGCAGGCCTACGTCGTGGACCACATTGATGAGCCCTACACCGTGCAGCGCATGGCCGACCTGGCGGCGATGAGCCCGCGCAATTTCGCCCGGGCGTTCCAGCGCGAAGTCAGCCTGACGCCCATGCAATTTCTGCTCAACGCGCGCATCGACCATTCACGCAAACTGCTCGAAGGCAGCGACCTGCCCCTCAAGGTCGTGGCCAGTCGTTGCGGCTTTGGCAGCGCGCGGCACATGCGCAAGGCATTCAGCGAGCGCATTGGCGTGACGCCCGGACAATACCGTCAGCAGTTCGGCGGCGACTGAACGAGTGCGCGCGTCAGTCATCTGATCTTCAAGGGCGGCCATTGCGCCGCACACTCGCAAACAAGCTCGCAGACACGCAACTGCGCTGCTTGTCTGAAACACACACCGTTCAATCGCTGGAAGGACTTGCCCATGACCACCCACACCGAAACCGCGCTGCTTGCCGGAGGCTGCTTCTGGGGCATGCAGGACTTGTTGCGCCGCTACCCCGGCGTCGTCTCGACCCGCGTCGGCTACTCCGGTGGCGACGTTGACAACGCCACCTATCGCAACCACGGCACCCACGCCGAAGCCATCGAAATCGTCTTCGACCCCGAGCAGATTTCCTACCGCAAAATCCTGGAATTCTTCTTCCAGATTCATGACCCGTCGACCCCGAACCGCCAGGGCAATGACCGGGGCGTGAGCTATCGCTCGGCGATTTTCTACCTTAACGAACAGCAGAAAGCCGTGGCCCTGGACACCGTGGCCGATGTCGATGCCTCTGGCCTGTGGCCGGGCAAAGTCGTCACCGAAATTGCCCCGGCCGGACCGTTCTGGGAAGCCGAACCCGAGCATCAGGATTACCTGGAGCGCATCCCCAACGGCTACACCTGCCATTTCATTCGCCCAAACTGGACACTGCCGGTGCGGGACAAGGCCACCACCGCCTGATTGGGTTTACTTTGACGGGGGGCCGCTTGCCAGAGCGGTCCCTCGAACATCACGGTCATCGCTGAGGCACATTTTCCGAGTCTCATCCGTGCATAAACTAATAACCAAACGATATTTAGCCATTTCTTTTTAGAACATTATGATTCGTGGCTTGCGCCCTTTCGCGCCTCACTCGCCACGAGTTCGCCATGCCCATTCTTCGTACCATCGCTGGCACTTTCATTCGAAACGCATTGCTGACCGGTCTGGTCGCTGCGATGGCGAGCGGTTTCTCGCTGTCGGCGAGTGCTCGAGAAACGGTGCGCATCGGCTACCAGAAATCCTCCACCCTGATCACCCTGCTCAAGACCCAAGGCACCCTTGAGGAGGCACTGGGGAAAGACAACATTGACATCACCTGGCACGAGTTCCCCAGCGGTCTGCCCCTGCTTGAAGCCCTGAACGTCGGCAATGTCGACATCAGCGCGGACGTCGCCGATACCGTGCCGATCTTCGCCCAGGCCGCGAAGGCCAAGCTCACCTATTTTGCTGAAGAGTCGCCCTCGCCCGCCGCCCAGGCCATCGTTGTGCGCAATGATTCGCCGATCCGCCAGTTGTCGGATTTGAGAGGCAAGAAGATCGCCGTGACCAAGGCGGCCGGCACCCATTACCTGTTGATCGCCGCGCTGAGCAAGGCCGGCCTTTCGTTCTCCGATATCCAGCCGGCGTACCTGTCCCCCGCAGACGGCCGGGCGGCGTTCGAGAATGGCAAGGTCGACGCCTGGGTGACGTGGGAACCCTTCCTCACCAGCGTGCAGCGCCAGTTGCCGACGCGCACGTTGACTGACGGCGTCGGCCTGGCCAGTTACAAGCGCTATTACCTGACCAGCACGCCCTACGCCAAGGCGCATCCCGAGGTGCTGAAGCGGGTTTACGAACAGCTGCAACAGGCCGGCGGCTGGATCAAAGGCCACCCCCGGGAAGCCGCGCAAGTGCTCGGCCCGCTGTGGGGCAATCTGGACATGGAAACCGTCGAGGCCGCCAACGCCCATCGCAGCTATCAGGTCGAGCCGGTGAAGGCCGACCAACTGGGCGAACAACAGAAGATCGCTGATGCCTTTTTCAAGGCCGGGCTATTGCCCACTGCTGTGGATGCCAAGGACGTGGACATCTGGACGCCATGAATGGAGCACCTGGCGTTGCCAACCGCTGCACCTGACCCTTCATTCCCACTCTTGAGCGCACTTGATGAAAGGCTTAAAACCGCTGTCGCTGTCTGCCGTACTCGGCTCCGCCCTGCTGCTGAATGCCGTGTTTTCGTTCTCCGCCGTCGCCGGCCTGCTGGAAAAGGGCCGCAGTCAGGGCCTGACCGCCGGCATCGCCAATGAGCAACCCTATGCGTACGTGGGCACTGACGGGAAAATCGTCGGCGCCAACGTCGAAATCCTCCGGGCCATTCTGGAGCCCCTGGGCATCAACAAAGTTGAACTGCCGATCACCGAGTTCGGCTCGCTGGTGCCGGGTCTTGCGGCAGGTCGTTTCGATCTGATCGGTGCTGGCCTGTTCATCAATCCGGCGCGGTGCAAAGTGATTGGCTATTCCAACCCGGTCACCCGTTCCGGCGGCGCGTTTCTGGTCAAGGCCGGCAACCCGCTGAAGCTACACAGCCTCAAGGACGTCGCGGCCAACGGCAAGGCGCGGCTGGCGACCCAGCCCGGCAGCAATCAGGTGCAGGAAGCCAAGGACAGCGGCATCAGTAATGGCAACGTTGTGCTCTTCGACAAGGACACCGAAGCCCTCGCCGCGCTGCAGGCCGATCGGGTCGACGTGGTGTACTTCCCGGATGCCGAAATCATCGGCCTGCTCAAAAAAGCCGAAGGCACGCCGGTTGAACGGGCGCTGCCGTTCGAGCAGATCCCGGATGCCGACGGCAAACCGACCTGGAATTACCACGCCTACGGCCTGCCGAAAAACGATCCGGCGTTTACCCAGGCGTTCAATGAGCAACTGGCGAAACTGCGCGCTTCCGGCGACCTGCTGAAGATCCTGCAGAAATACGGCTACACCGAAAACGAACTGCCACCCGCAGACGTGACGGCCGAGCAACGCTGCAACCGCTGATGCCGACCTGATGCCGACCTGATGCTGATGCCGATGCCGATGCCGATGTTGTTGCCATTGTAGGACCGGCTTCAGCTGGGAAGGCGTCGGTGGGCGCACCGCAAAATGGAGGGCGCCAGCACGGGCCTCTTCCCGGCTGAAGCCGGTCCTACAGCGGGATCGCGTGCATTCAGTGGGACCGGCTTTAGCCGGGAAGGCGTCGATAGGCACACCGCAAAGTTGATTTTTCACCCCGCAACATAACGGCCCCAGCCCATACGAGTACGGCCCATGCTTTTTGATGCTTCCACCCTGGACACCGCGCGCTTCATCGCCCGCCAACTGGCCAACGGCGCACTGGTCACCCTTGAAATCACCTTCTTCGCCCAAGTCGTCGTGGTGGTGATGTCGTTTGTCATCGCGCTGATGCGCCTGTCGCCGTGGCGCGCGTTGCGCTGGATCGCGACGGTCTACGTCGAAATCCTGCGTGGCATATCCGCCCTGGTGCTGCTGTTTTACCTGTTCTTCATCCTGCCGCTGTTCGGCATCACCCTGGCGCCGATGACCACCGGCATTCTCGGCCTGGGCCTGACCTTCTCCGCCTACGGTTCGGAAATCGTCCGCTCCGCCCTGAGCAACGTCGCCCGGGGCCAGCGCGACGCGATCAAGGCCCTGGACTTCGACGCGATCACCGCGTTTCGCCGAATTATCCTGCCTCAGGCGTTGCCCTTCATGCTGCCGCCGATGGGCAATCAATTGGTCGAACTGTTAAAGACCACCTCGCTGGTGTCATTGATCACCCTCAGCGACCTGACCTTTTCCGGCGGTCAACTGATCACCACCCTGGGTCAGCAGACGCTGATCTGGAGCATTGTGCTGGTGTGTTATTTCGTCATGGCCTGGCCGCTCAGTTGGCTGGTCAAGCGCTACGAGCGACGGGTCACCCACTGGCGTCGCGGGGTGGCGCCATGAACTTCGATTACGCCTTCGCCTGGTCCATCGTCCCCGATCTGTTTCAGGGGCTGCTGGTGACGCTGCAAGTGGTGATCCTCGGCTTTCTGCTGGCGGTGCTGCTCGGTCTGCTGCTGGCCATCGCCCAGCGCTCGAAAAAAGCGCTGGTGCAACGACTGAGCGCCGGCTACCTGAGCTTCTTTCGGCACACGCCGCTGATGGTTCAGCTGTACGTGCTGTTCTTCGCCCTGCCCCTGGCCGGCCTGACCCTGCCGCCGATTTCCACCGGAGTGATCGGGCTGGGGCTGTACTACGCGGCCTACATTGCCGAAGCCTTTCGCGGTGCCATCGAAGGCGTGCCGGCCGGTCAATGGGAAGCGGCCAGGGCACTGGATTTCGACAGCGCCACCACGTGGCGGCGGATCGTCCTGCCCCAGGCCCTCAAGCCGATGCTGCCGGTGCTCGGCAATTACCTGATCGGCATGTTCAAGGAAACCCCGCTGCTGGCGGTGATCACCATTCCCGAGCTGTTCCAGGCGGCGAAACAGATCGCCGGCATGACCTACCGCTACAACGAGCCCTACACGGTGATGGCGCTGATGTTTCTGGCGATCAGCGTGCCGACCTCCCTGTTGTTCAAATATTTCGAGAGGCGCAGCCATGTCTGATCTCGCACACGCTCTGCCCGGCGCTTCGCCGCAGATCATCCTCAAGCAAGTGGTGAAAAACTTCGGCGCGACCCGGGTCATCGATCACCTGGACCTGAGCATTCCCGCCGGCCAGAAAGTCGCGCTGATCGGCCCTAGCGGTTCGGGCAAATCCACGGTGCTGCGCCTGATCAAGGGCCTTGAGGCCTATCAGCACGGCAGCATTGAGGTGGCCGGCGCGCCGGTGCCGGCCAAATCCGGCGGCTGGCACTGGCCCGGCGCGAAAAAGCCACCGGTGGTGCACCGGGTGGGCATGGTGTTTCAGCAGTTCAACCTGTTTCCGCACCTGACCGTGCAGCAGAACGTCACCGAAGCGCCGCTTCAGGTGCTCAAGCTCAGTCGCGAAGAGGCCCTGGAGCGCGCCCATCAATACCTCGGGCTGGTCGGTTTGAGCCACAAGGCCGATGCCTATCCCGCGCAGCTTTCCGGCGGCCAGCAACAGCGCGTCGCGATCGCCCGGGCGCTGGCCATGCGGCCCCAGGTGATGCTGTTCGACGAGGTCACCTCCGCGCTGGACCCGGAGCTGGTCGGTGAAGTGCTGGCGGTGATCCGCGCCATCGCCCACGAGCAGCAGATGACCATGCTGCTGGTGACCCACGAAATGAAGTTCGCTCAGGACATCGCCGACCGCGTGCTGTTCATGGAGGCCGGGCGCATCGTCGCCGACGGCTCGCCGACCGAGGTGCTGGTCGACCCGGACAACGAGCGCACGCGGCGCTTTCTCAATCTGGTGGAGCAACGTTGATCGGCCGCGGATCAGGTTCGTGCGCCGTCGAAAAAAACCGAACTCGCCGACCGCTCACACATCCAACCTTCATACCCCACAGCGAGGATGAATCCATGAGCAATGACACCCCAGTCGACCCACGCAAAGTCACCCAGCCCGACGCGCCAACCCTCGACAGCGCCGGCAAACCTGTCAATGTCGTGCAGCGTGACCTCAACGACCCGGACGACGACACCCGCGCGGTGGACGAAGTCATCACGCCGACCTCCATTCGGGAAAAGGAACAGGACGCCGAAGAGCTGAACAAGAAATCCGCCGAAATCGAACGCAAGGTTGCTGACGGCCGTTGATTCAATCCGGGCGGCCTTACAGCCGCCCTGCCTCCTGAACGTGTATCCACTCCCGGCAACATCTGCCGCGCCGCAATATCGATGGCGTCGGTACCGGCCTTTTCCCGACTGAAGCCGGTCCTAGGTGCCCAGCAACGCGCGCACGGCGTCGAGCACCGCGCTGATCTCGAAGGGCTTGTCGAACACCTTGCTGAACAGATCGGGCCGGGCGATGCCCAGATGGGACTGCGCACCGCTCATCAGCACAATGGGAATCTGCCCCAGGCTCTGATTCATGCGAACCGCTTCCGCCAGCTCGATGCCGTTCATCCCGGGCATCATGTAATCGGTGATGATCAGCTGCGGGCGCTCGCGTTCGAGAATGCCGAGGGCCTTCAATCCGCTGCTGGCGGTGACGGTCAGGTAGCCTTCGTCTTCCAGCGCGAAGCTCAGTATGTCGGCGATGAGGTATTCATCATCGACAATCAGAATCGTGGTCATGCAGCCCTCCGCGCGAACGAGCGATCATCGGCTCGATGACGACTTCTACGCCGTTGCATTGCCTGAATCGTCGAGGGCATGAAACGCAGCCTTTTTCACAGTCAGACCCTGCTCGCCAATCAAGACGTCCAGCAGGGCCGGGTCGTAGGGGTTATCGCGGATTTTGAGGATCGACAGTTGCCGGGTCAGCCCCGCTGTCGATTGCGCAAAGCGGATCAGCATGAGGTTGTCGACAATGCCCGACATGTCCGGGGCCGGGGCGTCGATCTTGCCGCCAATCAGGCCGCGGATTTCCCAGCTGCAGACCACCGTGACGCCACGGGCGCGAAGCTCGCTCATCAGGGCACTGAAGAGGTCGAGAATCCGCGATTGATCGGCCGAAGCGCGGGCCATGCCACCGAGGCTGTCGAGGAACACCCGCTTGATGCCCTGCTGCTCGACGATCCTCAGCAGGTCGAGGGCCAGTTTGTCGATCAACTCGGCGCTCGCCGATTTCCAGGCAATGTGCAGCGCACCGGCGCGTTCCAGCGCTTCGAAGTCCAGCCCGAGCGCCGCCGCCTTCACCCGAAGGCGCTGGGGCGACTCGTAGAAGCCAAACAACAGCCCCGGCTCGTCGGGCGTCGAGCGAGCGAGGAAATTGAGGCCGAATGTGGTCTTGCCAGTGCCCGACGGGCCGAGGAGCAAGGTCACCGACGATTCCACCAGACCACCGCCAATCAACGGGTCCAGCGTGTCGATGCCGCTGGGGACGACACTGAATTCTGCGCTGTCGCGCAGTGCCGAGTGGGTGATGGTGCTTTCGAGGCGCGGGTAGACGACCAGGCCGTTTTCCGTGATTTCGCATTCGTGGGCGCCGGGGATGGCGCCGCTGCCGCGGGTCTTGCGCGCCTTGATGCGGCGTACGGAACGGTTGCCGACCAGTTCTTCACCCATTTCCAGCACGCCGTCGACCATGGTGTGTTCGGGGCTGCCGTCATCCAGCTGGGAGCTGGTCAGGAAGAACACCGTGCAACCGGCGAAGGCGGCATGGCCCTGCAATTCGGAGATAAAGCGTTTGGTGTTGAGGGTGGATTCGGCTTTGGAGCGGGCATTGAGCAACCCGTCGAGGATCATCACCGTGGACTTCTGGCGGACGATCTCCCGGCGCAGCAGCTTGACGACTTCATCGAGGCCGTCGTTTTCCATGGTGTCGAACGCGCTCACGAACTGGATCTGGTCGCCGACCCGGTCCTTGTCGAAGAAGCTCAGCGTGGAAAGAAACTGAAACAGCCGCTCGTGGGGTTCGGCGAGCAGGGTCGCGAACAGCACTCGGCCGCCATTGCGGATGTGATTGAAACCGATCTGGTTGGCCAGAATGGTTTTTCCGGAGCCCGGTCGGCCCTGAATGATGTACGAGGATCCGGCAACGAAACCGCCCATTAGCAGCTCATCAAGCCCTTCAATTCCGCTCTGAAGGCGTTTTAGCTGATTCAAATTTGCTTCCTCCGCCACCGTATTGGCGTCGTGAATATTGCGAGTTAAGACCGCGACTAATCGCGGATTATTGAGTTTTTAAGGAAGCTTTCCAAGGGCAATCATCAATTCTCATGACAGATTCACACGCATTCGCCGACAGACATCGCGGCAAACCCATTCGAACGAGTGCTTATCACTCGACCGAATCGGATCCGGGTTCCGGGGCACAACCGTCCGTCTCGGCCTGGGACTGCTCGGTGCGCCGCTCGGGATCGTCGGGCTTGATGGGGGCGGACAACGGGTATTCAGGCGTGTCGTCACGGTCAGCCGGTTGATCGTCAGCAGCCCCGCGAACGAGTGATGAGCGGTCTGGGCACATGGTTGCAGGTCCATTGAGGGAGGCAGGTGTTGGAGCGCACCGGCAGGCACTCGTGCGGTTCACCGGACCAATGGAGTGAACGGTGTCGTGTGCACCGAGCTGGATTGGCTACGACCTCAACTGTAGGAGCGGCTTTAGCCGGGAAGGCGTCAATACCCCCACTGCAAAATTGAGACTGTACCCACTGGCCTCTTCCCGGCTGAAGCCGGTCCTACTGCCGGGAAGGCGTAGGTCGTTACAACGCAAAACGGAGGGCGCTCACACCCGTTTTTCCCCGGCCTCATCCAGATTCAGCAACACGGTAAAACAGCATCCGCCGTCATCGCGGCTGGTCAGGGTCACGGTCCAGTGCTGATTGGCGCAGATCCGCTGAACCAGCGACAACCCCAGGCCCAGCCCCTCACCGCGCTGCTCGTCGCCGCGCACGAAGGGCTGGAACATGGCCTGCTGTTTTTCCAGCGGGATGCCGATGCCGCTGTCCTCGACGCTGAAACCATCACTGCGCAGGGTCAGCTGAATGAACCCCTGATCGGTGTAATGCCAGGCGTTGCGCAGCAAATTGCCCATCACCGAGCGCAGCAAGGGCGCGTTGTAGACCTCACCGTCCTCGTCGTGGCGCTGATAAATGAAGCGCAAACCTTTGGCTTCGATGGGCGTGCGCCAGGTGTCCACCAGCTCCTCGGCAATCAGCACCAGCGAAGAACGCTGACCCTGAGGCGTGTTCTTGCCCTCCGTGCGCGCCAGCAGCAGGAAGGTTTCGACCAGTTGGTTCATCCCCGCCGTGGCCTTGCCGATGCGCTTTACCTGCGTGCGGGAGCGGTCGTCCAGCGCCGGGTATTCCATCAGCAATTCGCAGGACGTCGCCAGCACCATGAGCGGCGTGCGCAGTTCATGGCTGACGTCGCTGGTGAACAGCTTCTCGCGGCTCAATGCGGCGCGCAGCCGGCCCAGGGTTTCGTCGAATGAGCGGGCCAGCGCACCGACTTCATCGTTGGCGTAGTCGCTGGCGAGCACCGGCGCCATCTCCAGCAACTGATCGCGATGACGCACCTGGCCGGCCAGGCGCGACACCGGCGTAATCACCCGGGACG
This sequence comes from Pseudomonas sp. Ps21-P2, assembly GCF_039672565.1. NCBI lineage: Bacteria > Pseudomonadati > Pseudomonadota > Gammaproteobacteria > Pseudomonadales > Pseudomonadaceae > Pseudomonas > Pseudomonas sp. Ps21-P2. Next base: position 19,412 of record NZ_JBDFPL010000005.1, on the reverse strand, counting down.
CGAGCAGCCGACCCAGCAGCACCGCCAACAGCACGCTGAGAAAGAAACCGACCAGCACCACACCGAACAGAATGCGCTCGCGCTTTTCGAATTTGCGCTGATCACGCAGCAGCACGTAGTGGCGCCCGTTTACCTCGGAGACCATAGCGTAATAGGCCTTCTTGCCACGGAAGAACTCCTGAAATCCCGGGCGCAGGCCCTTGAGGTCGTCGCTCATGGCGAGGTCACCGACGCCCTCGTCGGCGTAGAACAACTCGTCTTTTTCCGGCCGGTGGCGCCAGTCGTTGACGCTGTCCACGGCCAGCAGCCGGTGCAGATTGCCGCCCAGGCTCATGATCGTCAGGCGCTTTTCGACCACGTGCACGGTGGCGATGATGCCGACGGCGAATACCCCGGCGACCAGCGCGCTCATCAACGCAAATACGATGACAATCCGTTGTTTAAGGCTGTGTTTGATGTCCATGAAGGTCCGTGCATGGCGGTACTCGAATCCGGGGCGTGGCCCCACCGGCGGCGATTATCCGGTGCGGGATGTCATGGTTTTGTCAAATGCCGCGCTCTTTCCGGCTGAAGCCGTTCCCGTTGGAAATCAGCGGCCGCATGAGCAACATGCCGGCCGCGCACCCGCCCATCAGCAGGCAGGTGACGATGAAGACCACCGGCATGCCGAAATGCCCGCCCAGGTATCCCCCGGTCAGTGGCCCCAGCACCTGACCGATGTACTGGCAGGACGTGGAGTAGCCGAGCATGCGCCCGGCGACGGCGTCGGGCACGGAATGGCGGATGATCGCCGCAATGCACGGCAACAGGCCGCCCAGGGCGATGCCCATAAGAAAGCGCAGCAGCACCAGCTGCCAGGCATGGGTGACGAACGCCTGGGGAATGAGCAAGACAGCCGCCGCCGTCAGACAGCCGATGACCACTTTCCAGTGGCCGATGCGGTCGGCGAGTTTGCCAATACGCGAGGCTGACAACACACTGGCCAGTGCAGTGGCCGACATCACCAGCCCGGCCATCAGCGTGACGTTTTCGCTGTGCATCTGGGTCAGGTACACGGTGATGATCGGCTCGATGGACATGATCGAAAACATCACCAGACAGGCCACAACCAGCATGGTCAGCACCGGTTTCCTGTCCGCGATGACGTCCCAGGCCCGCACAGCCGGCGCTTTCGCCACGCCAGTCTGACGCTTGGGCCGAGGTGCCTCCTTCATCAGAAACAGCGTGGCAAGGAAGGTCAGAAAGATCACGCCCCCGGCCAGGAAGAACGTGCTGCGGATGCCGATCAGCGGCGGCAACAGCCCGCCAATCAACGGTCCGGTCAGATTACCGGCCATGATTCCCGACGAGAGCATGCCCAGCGCCCAGCCGGTGCGCGCCTTGGGCGTCTGCGTGGCCACGAGAATGGTCGCGCCGGAGGCATAGCCGCCGAGCAACCCCGCCAGCAAACGCAGCCCGACCAACTGGTAAATGTTCTCTGCCAGCCCGATCAGCGACATCGCCACCGCCATGCCCAGGCTGGCGCGAATCAGCATGAGCTTGCGCCCGTAGCGATCACCCAGCCGCCCCCACAGCGGCGCGGTCAGCGCGGCAGACAGAAAGGTCGCGCCAAACGCCACCCCTGACCACTGCACGATGGCGGCCTGATCAGTGACGCCCAGGTGCTCGACATACAGCGGCAGAAACGGCAGCAGCAAGGTCATCGCAACGATGGTGGTGAACGCGCCGAACACACAGACGGCCAGGTTGCGCTTCCAGTGTTCTTCGACGAGGGATGGCTGAGATTGAGAGGGCGTGGTCATGACGGCTCTACCGTGAACGGAATACGCTCACGGTAGAGGGGCTACGGCCATAAATAAAATTCATGTTTTTCATGCGGGGGATTCCAGTCAGGAATAACCCCCTGCCGCTAAAGCGGGCGCACCCGATTCACGACGCCATGGACGCGCGCGGTATCGTGAAACGGAATTCGCTGCCAACGCCCTCTTCACTGGTGGCCGTCAGTTCACCGCCGTGAACTTTGACGATCCCTTGGGAGATATAGAGCCCAAGGCCGGTGCCATTCGGGTTGCCTTCACGTCTGCGCCAGTAGCGCTCGAACACATGGGGCAACTGATCGCTGCCAATACCCTCCCCGGTATCCACCACGGTGAACACCACATGGTCGCCCGCACCTGCCGCCGTGACCTTCACACTACCAGCCTTGGGGGTGAATTTGATCGCATTGCCCACCAGGTTGGACAGCACCTGAAACATGCGCTCCGGATCGGCGAAAACCGTCAGCTCGGGTTCGGCGTGGAAGGTCAGGTCGATGAATTTGTTCAGTGCCAGTGGCGTGAGCAGTGACCAGGCGTCTTCGAACAACTGGCTGACTTCCAGCCGCTCGGCGTCGATGAAGTAGCGGCCGGCTTCGATCTTTGACGTATCGAGCAAATCCTCCAGCAGGCTGCTCATCCGCGAAGACGCGCGCTGCAGGATGTCGACGGCAGAGCTGAGTCGTTTGGTAGATGCTGTGGCGTCGGCGTTGATGACTCGCTGCATCATGCCGCACTGCATGACGATAACCGTCAGCGGGCTGCGCAGGTCGTGGGACACCACCGCCACCAGTTCATCGCGGGCACGCACCGCCTCTTTCTCGCGCAGCACCTGCCGTGACAGGTCTGCCTCCAGCGCAGAGCGACGCAGATCGGACACCGCGTAGACCTCACCAGCGCTCCAGGTTCTGGCCTTGCCCTCGACCTGCTGTTCCCACAGGGCAAAGGATTCCCGTGGTTGCAGGCGATCATTGACGACCCGTTTGGCCTGTTGCGGGTTGCCGCTCCACTCCACGCTGCCCCTGACTTCGGCGCGAAACCACAGCACCCCGTTGGCCACCGGCTTGGGCAAACTGAACGCCAGCAGTCCGCTGGCCACGCGTTGATACGCTTGCGCGTCGGGGAACACGGCACCAAGGCTGGACGTCTCGAACACCGATCCGGGCCGGTTCTGCAGCCATTGCTGCAACGCGCTCACTTGCTCGGTGCTCGGGCACTGGCCGATCAGGTGTACCTGACCGTCGATGATCACCGCCGCACCGTTGGCGTCGACCAGTGTCAGCAGCGCCTGGGCGTGTTCAAGCAGCCCGTTGTAGACGTCGTCAGCGGACTCGTTCATCGCCCTGGACAGCCTGTCCAGCATGTGATGCTTGGCCAGTCGCTGGCGCTGAGTCTGCTGATCTTCCAGCAGGCTGATCTGCATCGACAGCACTTGCCCGATGGTCTGGCAGGCCGAGCGCAGCGTGTGCGGCACCTGCAGCGGCTCGCGATTGCCGCAACTGATCAGGCCCCAGAGGCGTTCATCCTTGAGCAGGGAAATGCTCATTGATGAGCGCACGCCCATGTTGTGCATGTACTGACAATGGATCGGCGACACGCTGCGCAGCACCGCGTGGCTCATGTCCAGCGGCTCGCCGGTATCCGGGCGCAGGGCCGGGACCAAAGGCGCTGGCACATACGCGGCGTCGGGGATGATGCGCAGCCAGTTCAGGCGGTACAGCTCGCGGGCCTGCTGCGGGATGTCGGTGGCGGGGAAAAACAGCCCCAGGTAGGCGTCCAGTTCGGCCGTCGCCGACTCGGCAATGACCTGCCCGTGACCCTCCTCTTCAAAGCGATAGATCATGACCCGGTCGTAGCCGGTCAGTGCACGGATTTCCGAGACGCTGATGGCGTACAGATCGTCCAACGATTTGGCCGATTGCAGGCGACGCAAGGTGCGCGTGAGGCGCGGCCCCAAGTGCTGCATCGATGCCTGTGTGGCGACGGGCTCAAGTTCCAGAAACAACAGGCCGTCGTGGCGATGCAACAGGCCATCGAATGCCTGCCCGGCACATTGCATCGGCAATGGATCGAGGCTGTGCAGATCCGCGTCCTGAACGGCGTCGCGCAAAGCGTCGGCCTGCGCCTCGCCCAGCCAGCGTACCAGCGAGTCGCCAGCCTGCACGTCGCCGGGGATGCCCAGCATCTGCCAGGCATTGGCGCTGGCCTGTTGCACGGTCCAGTCGGTTTCGAGCAGGGTCAGCAGAGCGCCGTGGGGCTGAATGGCGCCGGGGATACGAATGGGTTCATTGGCACAGGTGTCCAGCAGCTCATCCATGTTCAGCGTGTGGTCAAGCGTCATTCAACACTCCCGTTTGCTCCAGCCAGGTTTGAAAGCAGTGGAAAGTGGCACAGGCCGCCTGCACCACCTCGGCGTTGTGCAGCGGCGTATCGAACTCGGCCAGTTGCTTGAGGAAGGCCTTCCACAAACGCCCGGTGTCGCGGCCGTACACGTCCAGAAACTCGCCGCCGCTGTCGGCGTCGACGCCCAGCCTGTTGGCGATGATCCGGCGCAGCACCTGCCCCCCCAGCGTAGCCCCTTCCATGACATACATCACACCGAGCAACTGCGCGACGCTGTCGATGGCGGGCAGTTCGGTGCACAGCGGCAACGCCTGAATCTGCAGGTCGTCCAGGCCGAGGGCGTGCAGATCCTTGATCAGCGCGGGGATTTTCTGCCGGGCGGGGTCGATGGCCTGGGGCGCAAGAAAGCGCTCAATCGATTGTTGCAAGGGCAGATGGAAGCCGTAGTAGGCCGCGATGATCCGTTTGTAGGTGCCGAGATCAAGCTGGGGGTGGGTCAGTGGCAGTCGGGCTTCGAGTGTCGAGTGCTGGACGGCGGTAGCCGTTCGCAATTGCTGAAGGACACTGGCATAGGGGGCCGGGACGCAAGGGTCGCGCAACGCAGGGGTGATTTCAACCAAGGGCGAAAGTGTCCGGTCTGAGCGGACGTGCCTGAACATGCGGCAGCCGCTGTTGAGGCAGATGATGCGCGCACACTAATGGAGACAGTGCCCGGCTGTAAATATGGCTGACGGGGAAATGCCGACGTTCGGCCGGGCGGTACGTTCTCTGCGCGACCTTGGCCGTCGGCAAGCCTTGATACACGGGTATTGTCACAGCCAGGCCAATGCGGCGAGCAGGCCGAGCAATCCGCCGATGAGTAATCCGATCCACATCGCGGTGCGTTTTTCTGCAGTGACCTTGATGTCGGTGGACGTTGGCTGCGTGGCTGCAGAGTTTCTCTGGGTTGGGATGTTTCTCTGGGTTGGGATGTTTCTGTGGGTTGGGGTGTTTCTCTGGGTTGAGGAATGAGTCCCGATGTGCAGCGATCGGGGCGGCATGGCGTTCGGCGCGACCAGCACCGCGGCCTGAGCTTCGCGCTCGATCCGCGACGCCCGTTGCGCCACCTGCGTGCGCAAGCCTTCCAGGCTATTGATGGACACAGGAATCCGCTCAAGCAGCGTCCGGCGCACGTGCTCAAGCTGCACGCAAAACAGACCGAGGTCCGCCAGATCGCCGACATTGATCTGCAGTTCACGCAGCACCGCTTGCCAAGAGCCGAACAGTCCATTGAGGAGTTCCGCCCGCGCCGACACCCCTCGGGGCCAGGGTTGGGCGTCTGCCCGCAACAGGGTTTCCAGGACCGACAGGCCTTCGTACATCCCTTTTACCCCGGCTCGGTGACTGCGGGCTAGGGCATAGGCAGCCGCTGTTTGCAGATCGGCGCCATTGCGGGCAAACACATCCAGGCAACACTGCTCGACGGTTCGCCAATCCACATCCGGGCAGGCGGGATGAGCGAGTCGGGCCATCTCCGTGCACAGCACGCGGTATTCGGGCAGTGCGCGCGGATCGCCCCCAGGCTGGATGTCCAGGCCCGACCGCTCTTTTGCCTGGCCGCTCACGTTCGGGCCTGCACATCATGGCGCTTGAGATGACGCACCACCGCCCTTCCCTCCGGGCTCAAGGTCGTGCCGAACGTCGCGGTGCGGTTCCCTTCAAGGGTGGCGTCGAGGGCGTAGACCAGATGGCCCGGCTGGGTCTGGGGCAACAATTCGATGTCCAGCGACAACAGGCGCGGCTCGTACTTGAGCAGCGTGTCGGCGATGGTTCGCATCAGCCCATGGGCGGCAGAGGGCAAGCCTTCGAGCACAGCGCCCATGTCCGGCAGGCCGTAATCGGGCAAGTGCGCGAGGGTGCCCGCGCGGCTGTTGAGCACACGTTGCACATTGTCCAGCACCGAGAGCACGTATTGATCGTTTTCCCCCACCCGGGACAGGTCGAGCTCGCCGCTGAAATTCTGTAGCAGGGTTTCGTACAGCGAAGGGTTGAGCTCGCTCATGGCTCAACCCTCGGCCAGGGGGCGCAGGGTCAGCCGGCTTTCGCCCAGCTCGATGACCCGGGGCCGGTCCGGGTCGAGGTCGTCGCGGGTGAGCAGCAAGCGCCATTCATTGAGCTGCATATCGGGCTCGCGGAATAACCCGACCACGGCGACCACTCCGGCGTTTTCGTTCAGCGGTACATCCAGCGGCGCGCCCTCGCCGGGCTTGATCACCAGCGATCGCTGATCCAGCAGGTCAGCGCCGAGCACCTGGTCGGCGTCCCGCAGCAGGTCGTCGTAGGTGGCTTTGCTCGCCGACTTGCCATCGCGCAGCTGATACACCCGCACCATGACCGGCACCGACAGCGCGCGCATGTCCGTGCCGTCGGTGTTCAGGGCCAGGCGGCCGTCGAAGTCCAGACGCAGGGTTCTGACCTGTTTGTAGAAGATCGCCTGGGTCATTGCTGCGGTGGATTCGGACACGCTCTGCGTCACCCCGCAGCCACTGACGAAGAGGCCGAGGACGATGATGGACAACGCTTTATAAAAAATAGGCGACATGGGTGGGTTCTCTTTCCTGAGGATTGATGTGGAGCCCCTGATAACGGCCCAGATGGATAGTGATGATGTCGTTTATCCCGGCAGCGCTGCCCTGCAACCCGAGTCCGGCGGTCATGCCCAGCAGCACACCTCGTCCGCCGAGCGCTGGCACCGGCAGGCAGCCGATGGGCAGCGACAGGCGCAAGCGCGCAGTACAGCGCCAACCGAGGTAAACCTGCAACAGCACCCGCAGGTCGCTGTGCAAACCACCGCCGGGCAGCCATTCCCGCGCCTCGTCGTGGTCGGCGGTGAACAGCGTCAGCAACAGTTCGCTGTTGACGTCGCGGCCGACGCAGCCCAACGGCGTGCCCTGGGACAGACTCACCGGCCGCACCGACGACAGGCTGGCAGGCGCGTCGAGGGCAATGTTTCGCGGCCAGTGCGGCTTGATCGACGCCTGAGTATGAGACGCCAGCAAATGCACCAGCGCCGAAATGCCCTCGGCGTTGCGGGTTGGCAGACGCATCACGCCGAGCAACGCCAGAAAACGCGACAGCGGCGTGGCGATGCGTTTCGCGGTGCCGGGGATGCCCATCCCGATCAGCCCGAACAGGCACTGCGAGGTGGGGTCGGCCCCAGCGGGCGCGAACGAGGCCGGGTAGGAATACTTGCGCCAGATCCGGTAGAACTGGGTGAAGACCCGGTGGTTGAAGATGTCGAGAAACCCCTCCAGCGCCTCGTGGCCTTCCCGCTTTTGCGCGATGTCGTCGAGGTAGCGCGTCGGCATCGGCGAGTCCACGCCGTAGAGGCCGAGCAAGCGGGTGCGCACGGTTGCAGGTAGCGCCTGATCCTCAGACGACCACTCCACTGCTTTCAGTTCACTGGCCGGAAAACCCATGCCGGGATCGGACCGGAAGCGCACCAGATCATCCGCCGGATCTTCCGAGCTGCCCAACGGCGGCTGCTCCGGCGCAGCGTTTTCCAGCAACTGGCAGAAGCGGTAGACGCTCGCCTCGGCCACCCGCCCCTGCACGGCAGCGAGCCATTCGGCGACTCTTAACCGGGAATCCGCTGGCTGTGGTTTTCGCTCCATCGCAGGCTCCTCCCGGTCGGTTGCAGAATCAGGGTGATCTGGGTGAACAGATGGATGTCGGCGTACAGCGCGAAGAACCGGTTGAGCATTTCGCCGAACAGGCAGATATCGCCCTCGCCGGCAAAGCCGCTGGCATCGAGGGTCACTTCGATGTCCACGCCGCGCAGCAGAAAGCCTTTTTCGAAGCGCTGAATGAGGTGGTGACGCACTTCCACGATGGCTTCCAGACGCCGGCGATTGAGCTCGCTGCCGGTCCAGTCGTACAGCGCCAGGGTGCCGCGCAGCACTTCGGCGCTGTCGAGCATCGGCAGAAAGTTCGAGCCCAGATGGCTCAACACCCGCCAGTGAAAGCGGTCGCGGCTGGGCGGATAACACGGCAGGGTCGGCGCGCACAGGTTGCGCACCCGCAGACCGGACTGGGTCGTGTGCAGCGGCGTGTCAAGGATCGTGCTTTGCAGCGCTTTTCTAGGCAGTTGCCCATTGGTGCCGGTAAGGCGCAGGGACAGGCACGGCCGCTCGGTCAATCGATCGAGGTCGGCGCCCTCGCCGCCCAGTATCAGCCAGGTGTCGTGCAGCCCGTTCGCGCCGCGCTTGAGGCGGGTGTGGAAATAACGCTCGGGCGCCTCGTCACGGAGCATGCCGCCCTTGTGCCGGAAGCTGGAAAACGGCACGTACTCTTCCCGCCCCGAGTCGCGGGACGCCGTTACCCGGTCGACGGAATAGATTTCGGTGTGGCCGTCCTGCAGGCGCATGGGCCGCAGCAAATAGTCGGTCTGCAAGGGATCAAGGGACAGCGGGTCGGCCTCCAGCGGAAACAGATTGATCACCGGCACGGCGTGCAGGCGAATGTGCTCGCTGCTCAGCGAAAATGCATGGGGCCAGGGCACACTCAGGACAGCCTCGAGTTCGAACCACGGCGCGTCCGGCGCGATGCTCATGTTTTCGAGCCCGTGCAGGGTCACGAACATGAATTTCTCGCGAAAACTGAAGTACTCCAGCAGCAACTGATAGCCACTGAAGGCGCTGTCGCCCTTCGGCCAGAGCCGGTCGTCATCGCCGAAGCCCTTGGGCCCAAAACGTCCTTGCAGCGGTTGACGTTGCGCGTCCCCGGGCTGACGCACATAGAGGGCCTGAGTGCCCAGGGTCAGCGCGTGATGCAACGCGTTGGCCACCGCCGGGGTGGCGTTGAGGTACAGCGGGATGCGGCGCAAATCCAGCTGGCCCCAGTTGCTCAGCGCCCCGCAGGAAAACCGCAGGCGAATCACCGAGCGCCCGTCCGGTTCCTGAGCCAGGCGCACCGAATCCAGCGCCAACGGACGCAGGGTCAGGTCCTGGGTGGTGGTGTAACTGCAGCGCGTGCGCTGGGGGCCGATGGGTTGCGACTGTATTTCAAAGCCGGTCGCGACCTGCTCGCTCTGCTTCATCTGGTGCACGTCGGGCTGCAGCTCGACGATCGACAGCGACGGAATCGTGCGCAGGTAATGGGGCCACAGCAGACTGACCAGGCCTTCGGTCAGCTCCGGCAGGTCATCGTCGAGTTTTTCCCGTAGCCGTCCCATGAGAAACGCGAAGCCTTCGAACAGCCGCTCGACGTAGGGATCGTGGGCGCCGGGCTTGTCTAGATTCAGCGAAGCGGCGCGGTCGGGAAACGCCTGGGCGAACTCCTTGCCGGCCTCGCGCAGGTAGCGCATTTCCGCATCGAAGTAGCGCAGGGTCAGATTGTCCGTGTTCAAAAAAAACCTCCTGGTTGAAAGTGTCAGCCGCACAGCACTGCCGCGCGCACCGGGTCCATAGCCACCAGAGCCGCCAGCAGCGGCTCCATCCGTTTGCCCAGCGCAGCCTTGTCGGCGTCGCTGCGCTGGGCTTTCATGCGCAGCAACTTGAGCAGCCGCGCCTTGACTTCAAACACCCGCGCCGGCTCCCACTGAGCGAGCACATGGCGCTGGGCCGTGGCGTCCAGTTCGCCGAGGACGTGCAACGCCAGCTCGCTTTTGCCGTACTGTTCGGCGACCCGCGCCATCAGCAGGCGCAGTAGCCAGCGCTGCCGGCCGCCGTGAATGTCGGGGCGCGTGTCGAGCCAGCTCAGCGCCACCTCGACGCCGTCGCGATCGGCCTGGGCCAGTGCCTCGCTTTCGAGGGCCAGAATGTCGGCTTCGTCTGCGTTGGAAGCGGCCGTCGCGGGCAGCCAGGCAGCCACGCTTTGAGTGCTGACGTGCTGATCGATCCACTCGCGGGTGGTCTCGTCGGCAAAGGCCGAGCCGTCTTCCCAGCACAAGGTTTCGAGGCCCGGCAGTCGCTCCAGGAGCAGGCCCAGATCCTCTTTGACGATGCGCGCCCAGACCTCGGACGGCGCCGGTTGCCGGCTCAGCGCCTGGTACAGAAACCATTGCAGGTCGAGCCAGAAATGGTTCACGCCCTCGGCGAACATGCGCTCCACCTGATCGAGCAACTCGTTCCAGCTCTGTTGCAGGTACAGCCGCTTGAGTTGCGCGCGGTATTCGGATCGGGGCGGTGCCAGGCGCGTGCGGCCAGTGGCGTCCTGGGGCGGCGACTGGTGCACGGTGTCCCAGCGCAGGCTTTTCATCAGCCGATGGGCGGCCAGCCAGCCCTGGGGTTGTTCGCGCAGATAGCTGGCCAGCGCGCGGCCGCTGTCCAGCAGGTCGCGGCCCGAGCGGATGGTATTGGGCACGGGGCCGGCGCCGTGGGTGGCGGCTTGTTTGGTGGCCTGAGGGTTCGCAGCATCATGGCTGGCACTGAATTGCGGCACCACGGCATCGAGTCCGCCGGCCTGGGCCAGTCGTGCCGACAGCGCCGAGTACAGCGTGCCCAACTCAGGACGCTGGTCGACGGGCCATTGTTCAAGCACCTCATCCAGCCAGGCGAGCGCGGCGACCGTGCGTTCGGCCTCGGCCTTCACCACTTCCGGGTACAGCGTCAGGCTGTCGAGGACTTTGGCGCTGGCCAGCCACTCCAGCGCGACCTTGCGACTGTTGGGCCGCGCCGGCAGCACCTCGACGCTGTAGCGATCAACCATGGCGGCCAGCAGATTCAAACCGTCCGCCAGCCCCGCTTCGCCGTCCCGCTGCAGGCGCGCCCACAGGTAATAGGTGAGCACGCGCAGGTCCTTGCAGGTGCCTTTGAGGAGTTTTTCCGCCAGTACGATGACCCGATCGGCGTCCGCCCCGGACAGCTTGTTGACCTCCTCGCGCATGCTCTGGAAATCATCGTCATAGCCGGGGTCCTGACCCACATTTGAGTCACCACTGATCGGCGCCAGCCATGACGCCCACTCGGTAGCGTGGGCCTTGGCGAGGGCCACCGCGTCGCGCTCACCCAGCGTCGTGGCGATCAACGCTTGCAGGCTCATTCCGTCACCTCGGCGCGCGACGGGGTTTGCGCGCTGGCGATGCCGTTGAGGAAGATCTGTCGCGGCAGTTTGAAATTGCGCAGCGCCAGCAGGCTCATCGGTCCCGCGCCCAGCTCGGTGCGCATGTGCCAGGTCAAGTCCAGGCCGTCCGGCGCCGGCACGCTGATGCGGTAGCGGCTGTCGCTGTCGTCCAGCGCGTTGACCGTGGCGGCGTCCAGCAAACGGATCAGCCCCCAGGCGCCCTGAAAGTCACAGTACAGACGCTCGCCGCTGCGCACGCTGGTCCACGTGAGGCTGGCGCCGGGGTAATCGCTGCTGCCGGGCCAGGCAAAGCGCTGCCAGCTCTCCTTCTGATTGAAGTACTGATGGCGCGCGCCATTGAGCACGAAGGTGGTCTGCACCACGTCGCGCACCGCCTTGCCCTGCAGCTCGAAGTTGATGCCCATGCCGCCGTCGGTGTAGAGCACGTCGGCCAGGTGGCTGAGCTGATTGACCGCCGCGAGAAACCTGGGGTTGATCTGCAGGCCCTGACCGTGGGCCGGGTCCACCCCCCAGCGGCCACCGTCCTTGCGCAACACGCCGGTCAGCTCCCGCTGCAAGAACTGCTCAATACGCCCCGAGTCCGCGCGGATCATCTTGCCCAGCATCGTCAACGAGGCGTCGCTGCCGGTGGCGGCGAAAGGATAACGGCCGAGAAATGCCTTATCCCATTCATCAACCACCGCCTGCTGCCACTGCCGGTTCAGTGCGATCGCCGAAGGTTCCAGCACCTTGCCCCACGCCTGCTCCAGCGGCTGCACGAACAGCGCATGGGCCACGCCGTCCCACTCCTCGCCGAGGCTGGCCGCCAGCAGTTCGCCGTAGGCCCGAGTATCGGTAAGGTCGATGTTCTTGCCCTGAAAGACCGTTTGCGCCATGGCCTGGGTCATGCCCTGGGGATCGGCGGCATGGCTGACCTGCTGAAGCTTCAGGCGCACCCGCGTCACGCGGGTCAGAAACGCTTGCAGGCTTAGGTCGTCATCGCCGCCCTTGCCTTCCGCGTCCTTGCCCAGCAACCCCAACAGTGGGCCGAAGGTCGGATCCAGCGGCCCGGCCGGCGTGTCGAGCTGCTGGCTGATGCCAGGGGCCTGCGACGGGCGCTCGCTGCCCATCAGCTTCTGCGCCGACTGCATCAGCGAGTCTTTGAGCCCCTGACTGCGATGGCCGGCCTGACCCTGCCAGGCCAGGGTGTTCATGAAGGCAATCAAGGGTGACTGGCGGACGTCGCTCATCAACGTCAATTGATCGATGACGTCGGCCAGGCTGTCGGCCCGCCGCCATTGCACGCTGTTGAGAAACTCCAGCCAGGCGCCGGAGTAATCATGGAAGTAGCGCTCGGTCAGCCGCGCTCGCAGCTGTTCCGGCGAGGTATTCGCAACGCCGCTGTTTTCCCGGTCGCTGAGCACCCAGTCGATCTGCTCGCGGCGGGCCGCGACAATGTCGTCGATCGCCTGACGCACCTGCCCTTCCCACGCCTGCCGCGTGAAGACACCCGGCACACGCGCCTCGGTGAAAAACAGCGGCCACGCCTCTTTGTCATCGACCATCTGCTCAACCCCGAGATCGGGAGCGTGAGTCGCGGCGGCCTCTAGCACCTGCTGATACAGGCTGGCTTCGCCATTGCGCTGGCCCAGTTGCACCAGCAACACCTGCCGCGCCTGGGCCACCAGCGCGTTATCCGCCTCGATTTGCCACTGGGGATTGGCCTTCAGTTGCTCGGCATAAAACTGCCACAGCGTCGGTGATAGCCCTTTCCATAAACCCGGAGACACGCCCATGCGCGTCGGTTCGGCATGACCGAGGGCCGTGACCAGAAACCCGGCGTCCACTTTCTCCGGGCGGGCCATCATCAGATAGGCCTTGAGCTGCACATATGCGTTGTGCGCGCCCTTGGCACGCCGAGGACTGTCGGCGGGCGATGCCACCAAGGCGGCGAGTTGGCGCTTGAGGTTCTCCGCCGCCGGGTCGCGCATCAGCCGATTATTGGCTTCCACGTAGCGCGGCCACATCGCCGCGAGCAAGGCATCGTTCTGACTCAGCCCGAAGCGCTGAAACCATGGCTCTCCCCGCCGCGCGCGGTCCTTCAGCCGTCCCATTTCGAGGATCAGCGCGTTGAGGGCGAGCAACGGCTCATCGCCGTTGCCCGACGGCTCCACGGCCGCGAGGGACGACTGAATGTCGAGGATCTGCGCGCGGTGGGTGGAAAACGACAGCAGTTGGCCGGTCAACCCGATCAGCAGGGCGCCGAGGGTCAGTGCATAGGTGATGCGAGTGACCGGCCAGCCCAGGCGCCGGGCGTCGAGAGGTGTGCCCGCGAGAACACCGGCCCACGCCGGACCCGGCAGCCACAGATTGCCGACGGACTCGGTCGGTAGCGCCGGCAAACTGAACCACAGCCCGCGTAATGGCACGCCCCGCGCGAACTTGCCCAGCAACGGCGTCAGGGCCTGGTGCCAGCGGGCGATGCCCTCTGCTTTCAGGTTGGAGGACAACCGGGAGAGAAAGTCATGGTCAGCGTAGACCGCCAGCTCGGCCAGGCCCATCTGGTGCAACGAGTCGTCAATGGGGGCCAATATTGTCTGCAGTTGCGAGCCGCGGAAGCGCGGGGGCAGCAGCGACCCAGCGGGCCCGCGTGCGTGCTTTTGCTGCGTCCGATTGCTCTCGCAGACCTCCCACAGGTGCAGTGGCAACTGCCAGCCCAGGGTTCGCGCCAGTTGTTGCAGACCGTCGACGCCACTGGCCATCGTCGCGGCGTTGGCGCTTTGCTGCTTATCAAGGGCCCAGACCACGCCGTCCGGACCGCGCCGATGGGTTAGCGCGTGCCAGCGGGTGGCGGTTTTGCAGAGCTGGGATTGCGGGCTGCCGCCCCACAGCAGCACGGTGTTCTGGGATTCAAGCCACTGGGCGTCGGCCAGGCCTGGGGCGATGGCTTCGATCTGTTCGGGCTCGCCGACGACCAGAATGAAGCGGGTGCGGGTGCGCTGGAAGGGGGTGTATTGGTGGTGGAGGTGCTCTTTGAGCGCATCGGCGATCTGTAGCGCCTTGTCCTCGCCCGGTCCAGCCCCTTCGGCAGACGCTGGCTGGGGAGAGATTTCACTGGCTTTTCTGAGATATTCCGCCCGCCCCAACCGTTGCGTCAGCCACTGAAAACTCACCGCGCCCGCACAGGCCGTTATTGTGGCGGCCGCAACACCCAGCAGCCATGCGGTTTGTTCCTCGCTGCCGGCAGCGATGCCCATGAGGTGAGGGAACTGCCATATCAGAATTATCAGGCCGAAGCCCACCACCAAAATGGCCGTGAGAACAACAAACCCGATAGAACGTGGAATACGCATAAAAAAGCTCCTGCTAGGGACGCGCGGGGACGGGCGTCAAGACCATGCCCCAGAGTGCGGTTTCACCCGAACCCTCCCCGGACAAAACAAATTGAGGTTTGGCTTCGTGCTGCAGATTCAGCGCAGCGACGGCGATGGCCAGCCACGGCGCGGCAGGTCCGGCGTGGCCCAGCAACGCGTCGAGATCGATCAGCTCCGGTTTAGCGTCCGCCGTCGGCAGGGCCGCTGGGATCTGTGCAGCAATTGCGGCGTTGCGCGCCCCATCGACACCTGCGCGCCAGACCTGACCGACCTGCTCGGGCTGCAGCGGCACCCAGTCCAGCGCTTGACGCATTGCCCGGATCAATGAGGTGTCTTCTTGCTCGTGCTCCGGTTCAGGACGATGAAGGCAGGCAAGCGTCGCCACACCGCTATGGTTCGTGGGGTTTGCAAGCAACAGCCCAACGGCGGCCTCAGCCGTTGCATCGGCGTTCGAGGGGGCGATCTGCAGCGCGATGACCATCAGTGGGCTCTGGTCCGCAGCACGTTGGTCGAGCCATTGGTCGACAGCGGCCATGCCTGTTTCGGCAACAGGCACTGGGGCGTGCCGGATGCCTGACTGTTGCCACGCCTGTTTCCAGATGTCTTGAAGCGTTTCCTCGGGTACACAGGTCTCAACCGTAAGCAGCAACGTAATCGGGCTGTCTTGTGGGAACTGCGCCAATGCAGGTGCCAGATCACCGAGCACTCTGCGCAAGGCCCCATCCAGCACATCCTCAGGCGCTTCGGCTACATCCCCGGGCAAGCGACTGTGACGTGCCACACCGCCAAGTCTTGTTACCTGGGATTTGATGGCGGGTTCGTCCACGAGCATCAGATCGAGCAGAGGGTGTGTATCTGAGTCCGGCGCTCGCAACGCGATGTGCAGGCTTGCGCCCAATACGTCAAGCGAGCGGCGACCACAGCTGATCCGCTGAGCCAGGTCCTCGTCCCGCACCTCATCCCAGCCATCGGCGGAACGCTGCTGGCCGGCGAAGATCATCGCCCTTAAACCGGCAACGGCGGCCCATACCACGAGCGACAAAAACACCACCGGCCCCAGGATGATTGGCCGGCCCTCCTCCGGTGGCGGGATCAACAGCACCTGTGCGGCCAGGCCCGCCATCACCAGCAAGACGAGTGCGCCAATCCACAGCCACACCCGGGGCCGACCCGGTCGCTGAGCAACGGGCGGCACTTGATCCAGTCTGACCGGCATGACTAACGTGCGCTCGCTTGTGGCATGGACGAAATCAACAGGCATCCGCATGCGCAGCGATGGCCGTGAAAGGCGACCGGGATACCGTTGTCATTGAAGGTGGCGTGCCCTTCGGCCACGAACGTCGGGCCATGCCCGGGCAGCGGACAAAAGACAGGATCGTTCAGCCGGGCGACCCCAATGCCGCCGAATTTCATGACCCCGGAACCCGAAAGCACCTGGCCGCCTCCGGTGTGTGTGTCGCCTATGCGGATGATGTTTTTCACGATGTTTGTCTCTTGATGGCAGAAATAAAAGTTGATCGAATCCACCCGACTTCATAGAGGTCGGGGACGTAACAGTGCTTTGCACAAAAAAGTGCATTGCAGGAAAAGCCCTTCAGAACGTGCGTTTGGTAGTCCTTCAGGCATTTTTAGATGCCTCTGAAAACTGCCTATGGGTAGCGCTTGCTCGTGCGCCCGCACCCAGGTTTTATTTGGATTTACGGCATCTATTGACGGCCATTTTTGTCAGTTTGGCTTCTGTTAACCGATCTAACAAAAACGGATCATGAGAGCGGATGACATCTAGATATACCGGCTTATCCGGCTGAGGCTTGTTAAATACCAAAAAGGCCAGCTTTTGTTTGAAGTAATAACAGCCCGACGACGTTTTCACGTATTTCTCGGGCTTTGCATTCGACAGATCATCCATGGAGGCATATCGATCGTATACCTCAACCTTGCCAATTTTTCCCAGGAGAAAGTCTCCGCTAGTTTTATTGCTGATCATTGGCCATGTGTCGAATGCGTAGACCGAATGCATCCAAGTATTAGCGAGCTCCTGTGCAATGCTCTGAGAGTCTTCGTCGATCTTTGCATTCAGACCGCACATCCCCGCAAGCACTCCAGCGCCATTTCTCGAGTTTCTGCCATCGGCATACGCGCAATCGATATACGCACCGCGCGCATCTGCTTTTAAAGTGTAGTAATAACTGTCTCTTCCGAAAGCGAACAGCGCGGGCGCATTATTGATGAGCTTTACGCCTGTCGATAAGCCATATCGATCGCCGATAATATTGGGATATTGAAACTCCTGACCGCTAACATGTGCTGTCAGGGTTCCATCTTTGTCGTTGGAAGAAATTGAAAAGGCTGCGTTCACCCCGGTTGCCATCGACAGGCACATAAGCCCCAGTAACACCTTCACGATTTTCATAGCGATTTCTCCGGACAGCCTTCGTGACTGCTTTAATTTTCTTCTTAAAAGGTCCCGTGCATCGGGATCAATTATTTGCTAGCCGTAACTGTCTTTTTTTTGCACGCGTCAATGCCTTAGTGCCGTTCCTGTTAACGGCACTTTCTGACGGCCATTTTTGTTAATTTGGCTTCTGTTAACCGATCTAACAAAAATGGATCGTGAGAGCGGATTACGTCTAGAAATACAGGCTTATCCGGCCGAGGTTTGTTAAACACCAGGAAGGCCAGCTTTTGTTTGAAGTAATAACAGCCCAAAGACGTTTTCACGTACTTCTCGGGCTTTGCATTCAACAGATCATCCATGGAGGCATATCGATCGTATACCTCAACCTTGCCAATTTTTCCCAGGAGAAAGTCTCCGCTGGTTTTATTGCTGATCATTGGCCATGTGTCGAATCCGTAGACAGAGTCTTGCCAGTCGTTTGAGTAGTTCTGAGCGATCACCTGAAAGTCTTCGATAATTCTCTCATCGAGCCCGCACATACCAGCAAGCACTCTGGCCCCATTTGTGGAATTTCTGGCATCGGCATACGCACAGTCAATATGCACACCCCCTGCATGCGTTTTTAAAGTGTAGTAATAGCTATCTCGACCCAAAACGTAGAGCGCGGGCGCATTATTGATCAGCCCGTCCGTCGTCCAGAGACCATCTTGGTCACCAATAATATCCGGGTACTTAAATTCATGACCATCCACACGCGCTGTTAAGATCGTATTATCGGCACTAGATGATAAGGAAAAATCCGCGCTTAGCCCAGTAGACATTGACAAACACATGAACATCAGTGTCGCGCGCTCAATTTTCATAATAGCTTTCCCGACAGTCTTGATGACTGCTGTAGTATTTTTTCAAAGCGCTCTGCATAGGAAGCAATCAACGCTGCTTTATCCATCTTATTAATAATTTGCCTAGCATATAAATAGTCGCGCGTATCACCTTTGAAATAATAAGAGAGTTTCCTCCCTGTAAAAAGCCCTTTGGTCATACCAATGATCATAATAGGCACTGAATGCTCGACTTTAGCCGCCGCATCCGGATCAGCGACATAATCGAAGCCTCGCAAATCAGAAAACTTTCGATAATTAGTCTTCCATGTTAGATGCACACAACCGCGCCCTCGATATTTAAACCCATCGCCCTTACTGGTATTTCCGTATTTCACAGCTTCCGCTCGCTGGCCTGGGTTAGGAGCAAGTACAGGGTCGTACTTATTAAAGTAAGAAAGCTCTCCAATCTCAGGTTTTTCGCTGAAAAACTCGCGTGACGGCCAGTGATAGGTTTCATGTCTGACCGTTGCCAACATATAAGCAACCTCGTAAACGCTCGCGACGTCGGTCGATTCCTCGTAATACTTGTTGATCGCCAGGACAGTCCTGCGCAGATTTTCTCTTGAGCCCGCCGTAAGCGCAGGCGTGCCCGGAGCGAAGCAAGTGTGTTCCGCGGCATACAACGTCAAAAATGCTTCGACATCTATCAGGCCACCTGTCTTTTCAAAACACCCGATCAACCCGATCGGATGCAGATGATGCAACTTCCCATCTGCGGGCAACCCAAGCCGTCCGGCCACCTCTGCCCACCAACTCATCGCCTTGATCCGCTCCTTCTCCGCCAACCAGTTCAGGTTAGGCGTCGAGCCGCCGTGCCCCAGCAAGTCGTCCAGCGCATCCCACTTGCCCGGGACGTGATGCCATTCGCTTTGGTAGCGAACTATCAACTGCGAAATCGACTGCGCGTGGGCTGGCAGTCTTAGCGCGGCTTGTATCTCGCTACCGCTCAGTTTGCCGTCACGGTTGCGGTCAATGATGTCGAACAGGCGCTTTTTGATCGGGCCTTGGTCGGCCTTGTCAGCAGCCGCGCCATGGCGTGTGATCTCGTCTTCGTTGAACCGGCCTGATGCACGCATAAAAGAGGCGAGCATGCTCCGCGGTGAATCGTAGTCTGCCAAGGTCTCGTAACCCTCCCACGACCAAGGACTGAGCCACGGCGTCACGCCCACTTCTTCACGCACCCAACCGTCGAGCAGGTTGTTGTCGGCGTCGTGCAGCAGCCCGTCCAGGCGATACCAGTTGCACGCTTTACTGTCACCACTGGCAGGCACCGCGATTTTTCGTTCGGCCGGCAAGCCGTCGATCAGACTTTTGGGAAGCAACAACTGCGCGGCGCTGGGCGTGCCAGCCCCCTTCAACGTCGGCGGTTTTTTGCTGCTGAACGTGCCCTGATGCGCGATTACGCGAGTGCCTTTGACGAGCTTCAGCCAGGTCCTGCTGCTGGCGGGCAGTTTGTCTGCCCAAAGGCGGCTCAGGCGCAGGAACGTTTTCACGTCGCCCGCGCTGAATACCTCCAGGTGCAGACGATTCTCCGGGTAATCGACGGCGCCTTCGTGAT